>JBGUXY010000064.1:0-29807 GCA_045118335.1 Eggerthellaceae bacterium | reverse complement strand
TTTTCGGGGCATTAGCTCAGCTGGGAGAGCGCATGGCTGGCAGCCATGAGGTCAGGGGTTCGATCCCCCTATGCTCCACCATAAATTCCAAACCGCCGTTAGGCGGTTTTTTGTTTCTTATAGAGCATAGGGGGATCGAACCCCGCGATGAGTTGGACAGTCCAGTGGACTGTCCAAGCCCGAGCATGGCGGTAGCCGAGCGCAGGGCAGCGGGCGCGAAGCGCACGCACAACAGTCCAATGGATTGTTCGCAAAGGAGCGCCGAAGGCGCGACGTGAGCAGGCGCGAGCGAAGCGGAGCGGCTGGCGCATCCCCCTATGCTCCACCAATAACATCAGGTCAGAGGCTTGTTTCTCTGGCTTTTTTGTTGTCTGGACGAATTGGTGGACATGTTGATGGACATTCGTTTTCTTTTACGCTGTTTCCCTAACCTGCACGATGTGGGAGGTTCCCTGACAGGCTCGCCCGCAATCGCGCCCATCATGCCCACCGCCCTGCCGTCTGAGGGCGCTGCGCTGTTCCAGCGGCTTTTCCGTCACCGGGCGCGACATCTTGTGAAACATCTGGGATAATCCATCGTATACACGATCGTGCGGCAACGATGGGCCGCAGGACGCCAGCGACCGAGGGAGGACCGCCATGACCACCAGGACCGCCGTGAAGGTATCGCCGACCATGCGCCTGCTTGCGCTCCTCGTCGCGCTGGCGGCGGCGGCCTCGCTAACGGTCGCCGTATCGCCCGGGGAGGCTCTCGCGGAGCCGACGAACGAGGGGCCGACGAACGAGGGGCCGACGCCCGAGGGGTCGTTCACCATCACCTGGAAGGACGACGACGGGGAGGTCATCGACACGACCGAGGTAGCCTACGGAGATACGCCGGCGCATGCCAACCCGGCCAAGCCCTCCGACGCGCAGTACACCTACACGTTCGCAGGCTGGGAGCCCGCGATCGGGCCTGTGACGGGCCCGGCCACGTACATGGCCATCTACACGGCGGAGCCGAGGAAGTACGCCATCACCTGGATGCGCGACGACGGGAAGGTCATCGACACGACCACGGTCGAGTACGGGCAGACGCCGACTCCCCCCGACCCGGCCAAGCCCTCCGACGAGCAGTACGACTACACGTTCGCCGGCTGGTCGCCCAAGATTGCCGAGGTGACGGGCGAGGCCACGTACACGGCAAAGTACACGGCGAAGACGAGGGAGTACACCATCACGTGGAAGCGCGACGACGAGACGGTCATCGGCACGACCACGGTCGCCTACGGAGATACGCCGAAGCATGACGACCCGGCCAAGGACCCCGACGCGCAGTACACCTACACGTTCTCAGGCTGGGAGCCCGCGATCGGGCCTGTGACGGGCGACGCCGAGTACACGGCCAAGTACACGGCGGAGACGAGGGAGTACACCATCACCTGGAGGTTAGACCAATATCTCGTCGACACGACCACGGTCGAGTACGGGAAGATGCCGATGCATGAAGATCCTCCTAGGAACCCCTACTTGAGTGGCGACTACGTGTTCGCCGGCTGGTCGCCCGAGATAGCCAGGGTGACGGGCGATGCCGAGTACACGGCCACCTACAGGAATAAGTTCACCATCACCTGGAAGCGCGACGACGGGACGGTCTTCGACACGACCGAGGTCGTCGGCGGGGAGACGCCGGAGCACGCCGGCCCGACCAAGCCCTCCGACGCGCGGTACGACTACACGTTCGCAGGCTGGGAGCCCGAGCCCGTCAAGGCGACCGGAGACGCCACCTACACGGCGGTATTCACCGCGACCCAGAACAAGGGGAAGCCCGAGTACAGGGTCGCGTCGGCCCCGGGCTCCGCATGGGTCCAGGGCTCGTCGAACGCGCTGACCATCACCTTCGAGCGGGACGAGAACGACGAGACGGCGTTCGACCACTTCGCCGGCATCATGGTCGACGGAGCGTTCGTCCCCGCGCAGGACGGCTCCGGCAGGACCAACTACACCGCCAGGAAGGGCAGCGTCATCGTGGAGCTGCAGCCGTCGTACCTGGCGACGCTGTCCCCCGGCACCCACACGGTGACGGCCCTGTTCGACGACGGCGACCCGGTGGACGCCGAGTTCACGGTGTCGAAGCCCAGGGCCAAGCCCGCGGGCGCGACGGGCAGGTCGTCCTCGGGCACCTCGGGAACCACGGCGCGCACGGGCGACTCCATCCCGCCCGCGGCCCCGGCCGCGGTGGCCGCCCTGGCCGCATCGTCGCTGGCCCTCGCGGCATCGTGGCGCAGGATGCGCGGGTAGCCGGCGTCGGCTGCCATCGCACGGCATGGCCCGGGCCGACGCCGATGAGCGAGATGGGCTGAACGTAGGAAGCAATCCGGGGGCTGCAAGCAAGTCGCTGCGGCCCCCTGCCACCGTGTGCAAATCGTGTGCAAATGCACCCGTATTTGCACATGCCTACTTGTACCTACTTAACGGTAAAACGCGACGTAAACCGATGTTTTTGTACTTACTTAAAGCTCGCTTTTACAGCTGGCAGCCATGAGGTCAGGGGTTCGATCCCCCTATGCTCCACCATCAATTTCGGCCGTCCAACAATGGACGGCTTTTTCATTCCCGGGGACTCCCAGGGGATTGAACCCCGAGAGGCCCCGACAGCCCCGCGGGCTGTCGGGGCCCGAGCACGGCGAAGCCGGGCGCAGGGCCGCGGATGCCCGCAGGGCATACACCCGAGACCTCTATGCTCCACCAAATTCTCGCAGTTCAGCGGCATAGTCGCTGGCCTGTTGCCGTTTAAAACCGACTTCCAGCCGGCTTTTACAGATCAAGCTTCCAGAAAAGAAGGCTTATTGGGATTCAGGCAAGAGCAGCTTGCGGTATATAAGCCCGTCCTTCTCGCCGAACACGTTGAATACGACGGTCATATCTGAACCGTTGCAATCGAGCCAATCACGAACGGTTTTCACGGCGATTTCGGCGGCTTCTTCTTGAGGGAAGCCGAAGACGCCTGTGCTGATACAGCAGAACGCGATGGACGGCAGGCCTTCAGATGCCGCAAGGTTTAGACAACTCGAATAACATGACGCCAGCTGCCGGCGATGCAGATCGGTCAAATGTCCGTTCACGATGGGGCCGACTGTGTGGATTACGCGCTTGGAGGGCAGGTTGTAGGCTCCTGTGACCTTCGCATGGCCGGTCGGCTCCTCGTGGCCTTGCGCCTCCATGATACAAGCGCACTCTGCACGCAGCTGCACGCCGGCATACGTGTGGATGGCGTTGTCGATGCAGTGGTGTCCGGGAACCCAGCACCCGAGCATCTGCGAGTTAGCGGCGTTCACGATGGCGTCGACGGAAAGCGTCGTGATGTCACCGCGCCAGAGGCGCAGGCGCTCATCGTCAGGCGAGGGAACAGCCTCGTCAACGCTGTGAATTCCCATCTCGGCGATAAGCCCCTGGAGCAGCTCGTCTTGGGCCGCTAGGAAACCATCGCCAGCAGGCCACGGCGGGCGCGTGTTCACGAGCGCGCGTAACGTCGACCATAGCTCATCGGCGTCCCGCGTTCGCGAAGGCTCCACGTCCCGTTCGGCACACAAGGTCTCTACGAGGGCTTCCAGTAGCTGCAGCTTGCGCGTTTGTTCCATGTCGCCTACCTCCCCAAGCTTTAAAGCAGTTCATCAAGGACGAGGTCGATGTCCGCATCAATGAGGATAGACCGGTTGCGGATTAGCTCATGCACGTACGTTTCGCCGTAGTTCACGCACACGTAGGAGGCATCCGGGTTGGCAGCAGTGTAGCGCCAGAACGGGTACTTGATAATGACCGGCGTGTTCAGGCCGACACCGAGCTCCAGATAGAGCACCTTGCCCTTCTGATGTGCTTCCAGGAACCCGCGATAGCGTTTCGCGGCCGCATGCCAGCCAGTGTCCTCCACGAATGTGTCGTCGGCCCGCAGATTCATGGCCATGGGCTTGCCGCACACGGGGCAATGAGGCACGAGCTCGCTTGGCACGCGCATGTCGCGCTGCTCTTCGACCATGCGTTTCACCGTATCGTAGTTGTCGTAGGTCTTGTTGTGGCACGGCCCGCTGCATTGCCAGAGCCCATAGTCGCCCTGCGTGTAAAACAGCCGCCCCTTGGGGAAGCCCGCAAGCTGGAACTGGTGGTCGACATTGGTCGTGATTACGAAGAAGTCCTTTTCGCCGAGCAGCTGCAGCAGCTTGCCATAGGTGTCCTTGGGAGCCAGCTCGTAGCGGTTGCACCAGATGTGGCGGCTCCACCACGCCCACCGCTCCTCGGGGGTCGAAAACGGGAAGAACCCGCCCGAATACATGTCGCGGATGCCGTACCTCTCGATGAAGTCGCCGAACAGCCGCTCGAACCGCTCGCCCGAGTACGCAAGCCCCGCGGCGGTCGAAAGCCCCGCCCCTGCGCCGACAACGATGGCGTCCGCGCTTTCGATTGCCTCGCGCAAGCGCGCGATCTCATGTTTAGATTCAGCACTTGTCATTGCTTAAGTCACTTCCTGCACCCCCGCTTCACAGCAAGGGCAATTGGCCTTTTGTATGTCTGCCCAGCGGTGCACCTTGTGGCCGCCCTACTGGACGCCGCGGACCGCCACCTCCTCCGTCTTGGCGCAGACGACGGTGAGGATTTGCTACATCCGGTCCTTGTCGTCTACGGTGAAAGCCGCCTTCTCGTTGGGCGTCATGGCGTTTCCTCCTCGCTACCCGTGGACGACGACGAGCTTGCCGCCAGTGCCCGAATCCTGGCGGGCGAGCGCGGCGGGAAGGTCGTCGAAGGCGTATTCCCCATTGTAGATGGGCTTGAGGCCGCGGCCGGTCATGAACCCGAAGAGCGCGTCGAAGAGCTCCTGGGTCGGGTAGTTGCTGAAAAAACCCGCGAGGTACACGCCGTTGGGGATGTCCTTGATCGGGTCGAAGCCGTCCCAAGCGTAGACGCCGCCGAGGATCCCGGTCGCGCACACGATCCCGCCGTGCTCCACGCAGCGAAGCGTGTCGCGCAGGTCGCGGACGCCGATGAGGTCGAGCGCCTTGTTCGCGCCCTCGACCTTGGCGGGCTCGTCCCGCGTGGCGGCCAGCCGCCCCTCGTCGAACACGGCCTCGTCGGCACCAGCATCGAGCAGCAGCTGCATCTTCTCCTGGCGATGGGTCGTGGCAACAACGCGCACGCGCAGCGCCTTCGCCAGCTGGATGGCGGCATAGCCCAGCCCACAGGTGGCGCCACGCACAAGCAGCGTGTCGCCGAGCTGCAGCTGCAGGCACTCGAAGAGACTGCCCCAGGCTGTCAGGTACGTTTCGGGGAAGGCTCCGAGCTCGGCCCACGACCAGCCGACGTCGTTGGGTACTCGCGCGACGTTCCTGCGTGGCAGTAAGGCATACTCGGCGTATGAGCCGTCGAACTCACGTCCCATGCCGCCCATGCAGGCGATCACATGATCGCCGGGCTCGAGGTCGGTGTCGGAGCCATCGACCACAATGCCTGCGCACTCGATGCCCGGCACGACCGCGGGCGCTATCCACGGCTCGCCGATTTCCTCGAGGCGCACGAGCCGCTCGGAGTTGTTCAGCCCGAACGCTTCGACCTTGACAAGCGCCCAACCGTGCTTGACCGCAGGCACGGGGACCTCGGTCAGGCGTGCATCGCTTCCAAGCGTGACGCGATCGATCTTCAGCGCCTTCATGGTGGCGGGTGCGTTCATCTAAGCCACTTCCTTCCAGCATTGGGGATCGGGTGCATACATGTCTCCCGTGTAGCCTGCGGCCACCGCCGGGCAGCCGCGGCACCAGCCAGCCAACTCACACTTCGAGCACTTCTCGAAGCGGTCGAAGTCGCGAAGAGCCTCCATGCGCTCGCCGAGGAAGATGTCGGCGGGCGCCTCCTCGAGCACGTTGCCGACGAGGCTCTCCATGCGTCGGCAGCCGTACACGTCGCCCGTGGGCGTGATCGTCATATGGCCGGTCGCGCAGTGGCAACCGTCGTAAACCATGCCGGGCTCGGCAGTGTTGGGAATCGTGAAACGGCCCTGCTCCCATTCGAGAAGCATCCAGAGGTGGTCCTTGCGCTGGAAGGTGGTCTTGCATCCTGCTGCCTCGTGGGCGTCGATACGCTCCTGGCAGCGCAGCAAGAAGCCGCGGTAATCGACCGGCTCGATGTGAAACTCGTCACGGCGCTGCCCCGATGTCGGGCAGTAGCGCCCGAACGCGTAGACGTCGACGCCGAGCTCGGCCACGAGGTCGATGAGGTCGGGCACCTCGTCCATGTTCGCCGATGACACCGTGGTCATGACAGCGGTCCAGATGCCCGCGTCGTTCAGCATCCCGATGGCCTCGAGCGTGCGCGCGAACGACCCCTGCATGCGGAAGCCGTCGTGCGTGCGCTCCAGCCCGTCGAGCGAGAGCTGATACTTGCGGCAACCCAGCTCCTTCAGTCGAGCGCAAACTTCTGGCGTCAGGTGGAAGGGGTTCCCCATCATCGCCCAGCGCACACCAGCGCCATGCATCATCTCCGCAATGCGCCAGAAGTCGGGGTGTAACAGCGGATCGCCTCCCGTCAGGTAGAAATACGGCTCTCGTCCGAACGACTCGCACATGTCCATGCACTCGCCGAACACGCGCTCAACCTGGTCGAGGGACATGCTCGCGAGCTCGGCGCAGTTGCCTTCCGCGAAGATGTAGCAGTGCTTGCAGCGCTGGTCGCACTCGTCGGTGATGTGCCATTGTATGGCGAAGCTGACTTTCATGGGGTTCCTCCAAGACGCGCCGCCCCGTTCGTTCCGGGACGGCGCTCGATCGATGCGTCTTACTGCGGGTCGGTGCTTCCGCAGCCGCCGTGCTTCGGGTCGGCGCTGCCGCAACCGGACCACTTGGGATCGGCGCTTCCGCAGCCGCCGGACACGCCCCACAACGCCACGCGCTTCAGGTTCTTGCTCATGTGATACCTCCTACAAGGTTCGGTTCCCCTCCCTTCGAGGGGCTGACTCAACCCTATAGGGCACGCATATTGCCCGCAAGAACGCACTAATCTATTATGTACTTACCAAAGGTAAGTAACCCCTCGAACGGAAGGTGCGCCATGCTCACAAAGGACGAGCTGCCCGACTGCCCGGTGGCCACCACGCTGCGCCTCATCGGCAACAAGTGGAAGATTCTGATCATCCAGCGCCTGCTCGACCGCCCCTACCGCTTCAACGAGCTATGTCGGTCGATCGACGGGCTCTCCGAGAAGGTGCTCACCGACAACCTTAGAGCACTCGAGCGTGACGGGATAATCACGCGCACGGTCTACCCGGAGGTTCCCGTGCGCGTCGAGTACGCGCTTTCGGAAGTCGGCGAGTCCATGCGCCCCATCATCGCGAGCATGCAGGAGTGGGGCCTGGGCTACCAGGAGCAGGTGCGCGAGAAGTGGGCATAGTTCTGCGTAATTAGCTTCTTGAGTTAGCTTGTACGAGAAATCGCCTCCTTCCGTTTGGCTCCGACGAGCATTGCTTCGAGCTGCCCGACCGTAAAACTAAGATTGATGCCGGGCTTTCCGGACACGCCGTAGGGGCGACTTTCGTCAAAGAGGGCGTCGTCGATGTCAAAGCCTCCACACCTTCGACACCGCCGCGCGCTTGGTTTCTGGATCGACCTCCGCGTAGGTGTTGAGGGTCAATGCCACGTTTGAGTGGCCGAGGTAGATCGTCACGGGAAAACACAGGGGACAGTTCCCTGTGTTTGGAGCCGGTGTTTGCGAAACACAGGGGACTGTTCCCCGCGTTAGACCCTGGTGTTTGCTTCTGCAACAACACAGAGAACTGTCCCCTGTGTTTACCCTCGCAGGTCAGCGGCATAGTCGCGGGCCTGTTCCCTTTTAAAACCGACATCCAACCGACATTTTGCCGACCTGATTTAATGTCGTCCAGGCCGGGTACCATGTTCTCGCGACTTCTCGGAGACGCTCAATAGCACCGATAATTATGGCCAGAACATGGCATGATAAAGCCATCTAGGAGCAGGCGGTCATCATGCCAGTTTGCGTTCCCAGAAACACAGGGGACAGTTCCCTGTGTTTGGTCCCTGTGTTTGTGTTTGTTACAACACAAAGAACCGTCCCCTGCGTTTCGTCTCCTGTGTTTCCCCTACGGGGCATCCGGGACTCTCGTCTGACATCGGTCCTTGGAAACGATTACGGCGAGCCCGCGGCCGGGGCACATGCGGGACGCGCCCGCCGGGGTGGCCGAGATGCCCCTCCCCGATTTGGACCCCGGACAGCCGCCCAACGCCCGTCGCGACTCATTTGCAACATTTGTTGAAATGGAAGAACGCAAAACACAGGGGCGGTTCCCTGTGTTAGGCCTCTGTGTTTGCGTCTGCAACAACACAAAGAACTGTCCCCTGTGTTTCTCGCTAATGCGCGCCGCGATGCCTGACTGTCGCGAATCACGTGTCCCCAAGCTGATGTCGCCGATCCCGTAGCCGGCGCTCTACCAGTTGCGAAAGTCCATGAAGGTGATCTTCGCCGATCCATCCGACGACCATGATGTGTTAACGGTGATAGTGCCGGCTTGACTCTCGCCATTCTGAGCAGAATACGACAGGTAGTCATCTGCAGTCGTTTTGCTCACGCCATACGTGAACCCCGCGTCCTTCAGCGATTCTACGTATGCCTCGTACTCCTCCTGGGGCATGTTCTCGTAGTCGATGATTATCAGGCCGGTGTCGTTTTCGGTCACACTGGTGGCATCGACGGAGAACTTCAGCTCCGGCACATCCTGTATCACTCCCTCGGTGGGCAGCTTGTCGGATACGAAGGGCTCTGCCGGCTGCTCGGCCTCCTCGGCCTGTTGCCCGGTCTCCTCTGCGGTCGCGCCGCCGTCTGCTTGCTCTGAAGCCTCGGGCTCATCGGCTCCCCCAGCAGGCTCGGACGCCTCCTGCTCGCTAGAACAGGCAGTGAGGGCGAGGGCCACGGCTGCCGCGGCAATCAGGACAAGCAGGTACTTCTTCATGGTTTCGCTCCTTCTATCATGACGGCATCGTCAACCCGATTCTACCAGCACCTGTCGCCTATTGTTGACATCTTTTCGCATCAGACCGGGCCAAGCCACATGCTTCAAACCATGACCTCTGCTCTCACTACCCCACGGGCGGTATAATCACCGACGGCAACAAGTCAACCGTGGCAAGGGGCGCAATGAACCCAAGGAAACACAGGGGACAGTTCCCTGTGTTTTTTATCCCCTGTGTTTGCGTTTGTTACAACACAAAGAACTGTCCCCTGTGTTTCAAAGAACTGTCCCCTGTGTTTGTCCTGTTCGCCGTCGGCTTGGTGTCTGCCAGCTTCCTTGCCGCCTGCGTGCTGCCCCTGACCAGCGCGTTCGTGATCCGCGAGGCATTTGGCTGGGAAGCCGGCGTCGGGTTCAGCTTCAAGGAAGCGCCGCAGTTCCGCTCGATCGTGGCGTTCGTAATCGTGTTTTTCGCACTCGTGGTGCTCATCCCCAACATCAACCTGATGGGCGCCATGCTGTTTGCCCAGTTGCTCAACGGCATCATCTTGCCGGTGCTTCTGGTGCTCATGGCGCTCATCGCTGCAGACAATCACGTAACGAAAAGCTTCGTAAACGGTCGGGTGACCAGCATCTTGCTGTGGGCCACGGTGGCTATCGTCACCATCCTGACCGTGATACTGCTGGTTATGCAAGCGCTTGGACTGGGGTAATGCCACAGCCATTTCTTCAGTGAAGATATGATAATCACGATAACCGTATGCGACTTTTAGTCATATAATGCACGCATGGGCTATCGGACGTGCGCATGTGGCGGTGGTTCACATTGCGGACTTTCCGATGCATGTGAAGACCTCGAACTATGGAGGATGAAATGCTTACACAGTACAAAGCAGTTGCCACGAAAACCGATGTGGGAATGCAGGTGAAATGCGATTCCGCAGGCTTCACGATCTTGATCGACGAGCCCGAAGAGGCAGGTGGCGCCAATACCGGCATGTCCCCGGTCGAGGCTCAGCTGTGCGCATTGGGCGCATGCCAGTCAATCGTCGCCGCTGCATTCGCGCAGGCGAATGACTTTACGTTCGAGACGTTCCACGTCGAGCTCGAAGGTGACCTTGACCCCGACGGCTTCATGGGCATCGCCGATGTGCCGAAGGGCTTCCAGGAGATTCGTTTCTCCATGCATTTCAAGACCGACGAACCGCAGGAGAAGTGCGAGGCCTTCGCCGAGTTCATCCAGAAGACCTGCCCCATCGGCGAAACGCTGAAAAACGGCGTCAAATTGGTCTGCACCAGCGTCGTCAAAGACTAACTCGACATAACTCATCCACGACAACACGAAGGCGGCACGGCTTGTAACTCGGCACCGTGCCGCCTTCTGCTATGCTGATGGTCGGCAGTGGGACATGGTGACATGACGGGTATCGGGCCTGGTGTTATGCCGTTTTCGAACGCATGGCACCCGCTTGCGGGCCCGTAACCGTTGCCTTGTGCCCCGTCGTGCAGCACATGAGTCAGCAATGACGCAGATGAACAGAAGAAGGAGCGTTTCCGATGAATGTGGTCATGCCGAAGCTTCCCGGGGCAAAGGAGTACATGGTGGCGAAAGTCCTCGTTTCGCAGGGCGATACCGTCGAAGCCGGCCAGGAGCTGTTTAGCGTCGAGACCAACAAGAAGGCGGTCGTCATCCGCTCGCGTGCCGACGGGGTTGTCGTGCGCGTCTTCGCCAAAGAGGGAGATTCGTATGCTCCGGGCGATGTGCTTGCCACGTTGGAACCTGCCGTGGAAGACCATGAAGAAGCTGCGCCCGCAACCGAACCTGTCGAGACGGCTCCGGCTACGCCAGCCAGCGAGGGGCCAGCAGACCTGCTCGTCATCGGTGGCGGCACCGGTGGATACGTAGCCGCCCTCTATGCCGCCAAGCACGGCATGCGCGTCACGCTCATCGAACGCGACCTGCTCGGCGGAACGTGTCTGAACCGGGGATGCATTCCCACGAAATCGCTCATCGCCTCGGCCGCCGTGAACCGCACAGTGCAGCATGCTGCGCAGTGGGGCATCGAAGTGGACGGAAGCGCGCGCCCGCTCATGGACAGAATCGTCGAGCGCAAAGACGCCATCGTCGGTCAGTTGCGTGACGGACTTACCGGCCTCATGGAAAGTAACGGCATCACGGTCATCCATGGTTCGGCGCGTTTCGAGGACAACGAGACGGTAGTCGTCTCTTCTGAAGAACAGCTTCGCCTGAGATTCCGCGATTGCATCATCGCAACCGGATCGACCATTCGGCTTCTGAGTATGCCAGGAGCAGAGCTGCCAGAAGTCATCGGCACCGACGAAGCCCTGGAGAGCACGGAGTTGCCGGCGTCGATCGTCGTTGTCGGGGGTGGCGTGACGGGCATGGAATTCGCTTTCCTCTACAGCAACCTGGGCGTTCGGGTGACGCTGATCGCGCGTCGCGCACGACTGCTGCACACGTTCGGGGAAGAGGCGTCGAAGGCCCTGTTGCGTTCGGCCCAAGAACGTGGCATCGAAGTCGAGCTGCGCGCGGATGTCAAGGAGTTCGCGAAGGACGACCAGGGGTTTATTGTCACTTCCTTCGAGCAGGACGGTGTGGTTCGCCGCGTGAGCAGCGAGCAGGTACTCGTGGCAGGTGGCAGAATTCCCGAAACGCGTGGACTTGGCCTGGAGAACACCGACGTGGCCGTGAACCCCACATCGAAGTGCATTTCGGTCGATAAGCACATGAGGACCACAGTCGAGCACGTCTATGCCATCGGCGACGTGAATGGCCTGGCCATGTTAGCACATGCGGCATCGTATCAGGGGCGCGTGGCGGTCGATAACATCCTCGGCATGCCTGCCGCGTTCGACGAGACCCTCGTTGCCAGCGTGGCCTACACTGACCCAGAAGTTGCCAAGGTGGGAATCGGGACGGATGAAGCGGCGGCAGAAGGGCGCACTGTCGGCACGTTCAGCTTTGCCCACAATGGCAAGGCGCTTGCAGACGGTGAACCAGCAGGTGGCGTGACGCTCGTGGCGGACAGCGATGGACGTATCTGCGGAGCCGAGGTTATCGGCGCCCACGCATCGGATCTTATCGGGTACGTAGCCGTTGCGCTTTCATCCCAGATGACGGCCGGGGATCTTCGACGTGCCGTCTTCGCACACCCTACGCGGTCCGAGGCGCTCCAGGAAGCAGCATTCGACCTCACATTCGGTGCGCTGCACGAGTAGCATGCGTTTGCTCCTGTCGGAAAGCCACGACCCCTATGTGAACCTCGCATGCGAGGAGACGCTTCTCCATGCGAGGGGTGAAGCGGTGTTCCTCTGGGTGAACAACCCCTGCGTTATCGTGGGGCGCAACCAGAACCCCTTCCGCGAAGCCGACCTTGCCTATCTTGAGGCGAACGGCATTGCACTCGCACGGCGAGCAAGCGGTGGTGGGGCGGTCTATCAGGACGCAGGCAACTTGAACTACTCATTCATTTCGGATATGCCCTGTTCAGATGTGGTACAGCATATGGTCTTGAGCGTCTTGGACCGCTTGGGGATCGATGCGTCGCTTGGTGGGCGTAACGATATCGTCGTTGACGGCCTGAAGGTGGGTGGCCTGGCGCAATGCCAGGACGAACGCCACTTGTGCCACGGAACGCTGTTAGTGTCAGTGGATATTGGGGAAATGGAACGGGCGCTGAAGCCTTCCCCCATGAAGCTGAGCGCTCACGGCATTCACTCCGTGCGGTCACGCGTCACGAACCTTCGCGAACTTACCCCCGGTTTGTCGGTCGAGCGCGTCATCCACGCCTTCGAAGAAGAGTTGTGCTGTATGGCAGAACCAGCTTCGATGACCGACCAGGTGCTTTCGGCGGCGGAGCGTCTGAAAGATTCCCGATGGCTGTATGGCGAGTCCCCGACCTACGATGCTGATGTGGAACTGCGCATGCCCGACGGTCTCTACCAGTTCGTCTTCCAGGTGCACGCCGGTAGGATCTCATCGATGACAATCAGCACCGACTCATGCACCCCCTGCGATCTGGGGGCAGCTCGCGATTCCCTCGTTGGAAGCGAATACCACCCCGAAACGTTTCCCGACTTGGTAAGACGATGCTTCCGACAAAATGTGGGATAAGCCTCAGGATGACATGTTGCGAATGAGGCGAGCTTGAGTTGTGGGTCGTTTGCACTTCTCGCATGAAAGCGACTCGATGGCTTGAAGCCAAGCAACCAACACGTCCCCATTCCAGTTCGAATTGGTCTTAATTGGATGTCGTTTGATGCGCCGCCCCGAAGGGGCTAGCACCGGATGCAGCCCGACCAGCCGCCGACCGGCCTCCCCCCGAAAAAACTGGGTGCCGAACCACCGAAAGGGTTCGGCACCCAAAATCGGACACCATCGACCTCTGGGCGCTCAAGCTGATCTACTGATTGCGCATGACCAGCAGCGTGTTTACTTGCGCTTCTTCACATCCCGATACAGAAAGATCGCAAGAACCACGGCGAGCATGTATCCAACGAAACCAACTGCCGGGAAGTCTATGCGCACATTGGTCATTTCCATCGTAGCCGGTGATGCCGCGCACAGCACGCAGGAGCCGATGAAAAGCACCAGAATCAGGAGCGTCCTGATCACATATCCGGTAAGGCGTTCTATCGTGTTTAGGGCCTTGTCCTCGAAGGCGATGTTCGAACGGGATTGGATCTGACCCTTTTCGAGCATGTCCAGCGCCTCGGCGGTCTTGGCGGAAGACCTGGTGCTCGCATCGAGGAACTTCATGAGCTCCATGGCCAGGGGCCCTTTCAGCTCCTCGAGATCCTCATCGCTCAGGTTGTCGAAGTCGATGTCAAGCCCGATGCCAGTGTCCACCTTGTCCATGAAGTAGTTCAGGATGTTGACACGGGTAGAAAGCATCTTGATGGTACCCTCCACTGCGATGATGCCGCGCGAGAGGTTGGTGAGGAAGGGGTCGATCTTGTAGCTCTCGTCCTGAAGGCCGCCGACAATGGAGCCAAGCAAATCTCCGAGCTCGAAGTCGCCGAAGTCGGATCCGGTGTACTGGCCGCACATGCCTTCGCACATTTCGAGCAGGGCCCCGTGGTCGACATCGCCTTGGGGCTGGGCTGCTTTGAGCACCGTGCGCTTCAGGTTGTAAGCGTCCTGCATGATGACGGAAGTGACCAGGTCCAGGAGTATCTGACGCTGCTGGGCAGTGAGAATGCCCATCATGCCGAAGTCGATCCACTCCACACCATGATCGGGAAGCGGGAGCTTGTCGTCAGCGGATTCGCCCTCGACGTCTTCTTCAGCCACAACTGCCTTGCCTTCGACGCTCTCTTCACCGGCAATCGTTTCAGCATCGGCGCCCTCCGCAGCAACGGCAGGCGCATCGTCCTCGGCGGCAGGCTCTTTGGGTGCCGGCTCTTTGATCAGCACGTTGCCCGAGTGGGGATCGGCGTGGTAGAAGCCGTCGACGAGGACCTGGCTGGCAAAATTGTCCGCGATGAGTGCCGCGATGCGGTCGCGCTCGTCGTCATCGAGGGAGTCGATGTACTCGGTATCGCCAACCTCATGGCCCGTGACAAAGTCTTCGGTGAGGATGGCCTCGTTCGTGTATTCGCGATAGCATTTCGGGCTCTCGACAGCACGCTCGGCGTTGTTCGCCCAGAATTTCTCGAGGTTGGTCGCCTCGTTGGTGAAGTCGAGCTCGATCTTGGAAGTCTTCTCGAGCTCCAGAATCAGGCTTTTGACGTCTACGCCCCCGATACCGTTTTTGGCAAACCTGTCGAGTATGCTCTCGATGAGCGCGAAGTCGCGCGCTACCGTTTCCACGACACCGGGACGCCGAACCTTGACAGCCACGACGGTGCCATCGAAGAGCTCCGCGCGATGCACCTGTCCAATGGAGGCGGAGCCCAGAGGCTTGTCGTCGAAAGAGGCAAACAGCTCGCTTGTCGGCTTGCCTAGGTGCTTTTCGATCTGGGAGTGGATGGTTTCCATGTCCATGGGAGCAACGTTCGAGCGAAGCTTCGATAGAGCATCGCAGTACTCGGGAGGGATGTGCTCGGACTGATGGGAGGCGATCTGACCGATCTTGACGAAGGTCGGCCCTAGATCCTGAAGGATGCTCAAGACGATATCGGGCGTGATGCCGTCACTGTAGTCATACTTCTGCAGAATGGCATAGATCTCGTTGAATCTTCCCCTGATATCCGGGTTAGATGCTTTCACTTCCTTGCGTTGCTTGATCAGTGCTGAGAAGAATCCTGGCATTGGTATCGAACCCCCAATTCACAACATCAATCGGCAGATTTGGTGCATCCAAGAGATAAACCTGCACGAATTACTGCAAAACCTCACGTAGTATCAGATAAACCGACAATTTGTTTATATCAAGACATTACGTCTGTTTTGATAGTTAAACATGCTACCATATGAACACGTTTATGCACGCATTTAATAAGAAGGAGAATGTGCCATGGCACTTACATTTGACAGCACCGTGAAGGAACTCCGCCAAAACCCGAAAGCCGTTGAAATCTGCAAAAAACACGGCATGGATATCGAGGATCCGAGGATTTCGATAGTCAGCGGTTGGAGTGCACGGAAACTTGCAGATCTCCCGGGAACTGGTCTCAATGACGATCAGCGCAAAGCGCTTGAAGAGGAGCTCAACACAGCAAACCTCTAATCCCGAACAAGGCGGATTTGGTCGCTTTCCGCAAACGAAACGATTCCAGTTGTGAGCGGAGCACCCAACCTCAAGCTTAGACGCAATTTATCATGCGACGGACAGCCTGCAGGCTGTCCGTCGTTTTCGTGAGGCCTCACTGGTTCTCGTGGCTTGATATACGCCGACTCGGGGTGACCGCCAACGAGAAGCGATACATCATCTCCGCTATCTCGCGGCTGCTGACGGGAAAGCCCGCGTTTACCCATTCGCGCAGCATGCCAACCGCCCCGTTGGCAACATAGAGTTGCGCGTAGTAGGATGCCATGCTATAGCCGCTTTCGTCAGGTTCGGTGTACCTGGAGCGCAAGAGATCGATCAGCCTGGCTGCGAAGTCGCTCGACGTCGATTCGCCAAGCAGGACGACAAACGCTCGCTCGTTGCGCTTCACGTAGTCGAAGAAAGCCGTGGTCTCGGAAAGAAGCTGCTCTTCTTCCCATTGCTCCGGATCCCGTGAGGGCAAGGGAATTTGGTCGAGGTATTCCTGCTCCACGTCCCTTAGCAGGTCGGCTTGGTTCCTGTAGTACTTGTAGAACGTCGAGCGGTGCACATCGGCGGCTTCGCAGATGGCAGTCACGGAGATGTCAACCAGCTCCTGCTGCTCCAAAAGCTCCAGCAGAGCGTCTTTCATCAGGCGCTTGGTCATCAGCACACGCCGGTTCTCGCGCTGTTCGGTCATCTTAAATACCTCGATTCGTCGACAATATGTACAATGTTGTCGATTTCAGAACGACTATAGCATAACTGTCTGCTGCGCATGCGACAAACTGACCCAAGACCGCAACTGATCGATTGCATGCCAAAAACACCGCGGAAAGCAGGGCGGCTCGGGATGATCCGTCAAACTGGAGCTTGTGGTGCTTGCACAGCCCTTCGGCCGGCGGATTGCTACTTCTCCAACTTGATGTCCGTCTGCGACTGCACGAAATGGAAGCCTATCAGCAAGACATAGATGGCAACGGTATAGAAGAACGTAAAGGCTAGGAAGGAGTTTGACGTATCCCTCGCGTTCTTCCCCTCGTCGCTAGCTGTGCCACCCGCGGCGAACGTGCTGGTGATGTTGCCCAGCACGCCTTTGATGGTCTCCAAGAATGCCTCGCCCTCTTTGCTGCCAAGGAAGCCGACGATAGCGGCGATGGGATTGCCGTCGGCCTCTTTACCGCCCAGTATGCCAGTGATTATCGGCAGGATGGTTCCCAGGATGTCCTTCTTTTCCTGCGTTTCGCCCTTGAGCACGGATAAGGCGGCTTCCTTCACAGCAGGATCAGCCGTGTTGAACAGCTCCAGGATGTCCTCGTTTTCGGCTGCAGGCGCCACTACCTCTTCCTGGGCTGCGGGAGCTTCGTCCTGCGCATCGCCGAGCAACGCCTTTTGATCCACCCCGACTGCCTCCGCGATAGCCGCGAGCTGCTCATCGGTGAGCTCCTTCAAACCCCGCTCGGCTTCGCTGATATCCCTCGCGCTGATGTTCCCGGCAGCTTCCGCAAGCTGCTTCTGAGTCATACCTTCGGCCATCCGCGCTTCTTTGATCGACGCCCCTACCTGCTTCGTCATCATAGACCTCTCTCTATCCGTCGGCAGATACCGATGCTCTGTCGTGTTTCTATACGTGAGTACGGGAACTATTCGTTGTTGTAGCGACAATCTGTTGCTATATTGATAGGTACTCTACCGTACGGTAGAGCCGTTGTCAAAAAAGGAGGTACGCGAAATGAGTGAACAGGTTGGCGCTCGAATCAAGGAAGCAAGGACCTCTGCAGGCATGACCCAGAAGCAGCTTGCGGAAGCTGCCGGGAACATCAGCGCCTCGAACGTCAGCAAGGTAGAACGCGGCGTAAGGGAGCCCTCGGACGACGAGCTCGTTGCCATAGCCAAAGCTACCGGGACCGATCTGGGATCGCTGCTCGGCGTCGCCCAGGATGATGCCCCCGCAGCTCCGGAAGAAGCAGCCGCGCCTGCCGCAGAAGGCGCTGCCGATCCTATGGCCGAACTAGTGGGCAAGCTCGGCGGCCTTGTGAGCGGCGCCAAGGACGGCAGCATCCCCGTGGACGCGGTCATGGGCCTGATCGGCGGCTTGACGGGCGGCGCCAAGGAAAGCGGCATCCCCGTGGACGCAATCATCGGCCTGCTCGGCGGCCTGGTAGCCGGCGCCAAGGACGGCAGCATCCCCGTGGACGCGGTCGTGGGTTTGATATCTGGCCTGGCGGGCGGCACCAAGGAAGAGCCCAAAGAAGAAAAGACCCCCGTGGATGCGGTTATGGGCCTGATCTCCGGCTTGGCAGGCAAGTAAACAGAACCAGAAAGAACAGTTCTCATAGGAGAAAGGCCTATCATGTCGTTCAGTCTTTTCAGGCGCTGGAGTCCGGAATACGCCCTGAACGAGGCGTATGCGGATGTAAAGGAAGAGGGGATGCGCGGCCTGAAAAAGCATCTCACCAGCAAGGCGCTCAAGACCATCGAGAGTGTCGAATTAATCGGCGACCTGTCCACCTTGGCCATGATGGAAAACCCGACGACCCTGCTGATCAGCAAAATGGGGGAATTCGAGTACACCGTCATCGATATGCTGAAAGGCAAGGAATCCGCACGTTGCATCATTGGTTTCAGCTATCAGGACAGCGTGGAGGGCACCATCGAGATCGAAATGATCAAGGAGGAAAAGGAATGGAGGATCGACGGTCTGACGAATCCCCATTTCGATAAGCTGAACTTGAGCTAGACACAGTTCTGAAGGAGCGGCGAAAAGGCTTTTCGCGCCTCCGTTTGATCGGGGGCGGTGGGTTATCGGATTCTCGCCTTGTGAAAAGGGGCGGTGCTGGATTAAGCTTATGCAACCCAGCACCGCCCTTCTCTGTTGCACCATGGCGGCTCGCTATGCGTGCATCGAGCTTCGGACACACTTCTGCAGCAAAGTCCGCAGCATAAGGACCCTAGCCTTAGAGCATGGACACGACCTTCTCTTTCACTTCGGGGGCAGCCGTTTTAAGCAGCTCCAGAATTTCCTTGTCGTCAGCCGCCGTAACCTCCGGCTCCTTTGCGGGGGCCTTTTTACCACCGAGCATACCGCCGAGCACGCCCGTTATAGCGTTTACGGGGTCAGCTTCGCCTTTGAGTACGGACAAGACCGCGCTTTTCACCGCAGGAGGCGCCGCGTTGAGCAACTCGAGAATCTCATTGTCGTCAATGACTATTGCATCCGACTCCTCTGCGGGGGCTTCATCTGCTTTGACCAGCAGCGATTCCGACCCCGTCGCCTCCGCAATAGCCGCCAGCTGCTCGTCCGTAAGTTCCCTCAGATCCCGCTCGGCCTCGCTGATGGCTTTGGCGCTCAGCCCGTCTACTGCTTCTGCCAGTTCCTTTTGTGTCATGCCTGCGGCTAACCTTGCTTCCTTGATTCGAGCACCAACCGTTTCAGCCATTACTTGTTCCTCCTTTTGAAGCCGATTTCGACAGCCGATACAATGTGACAAATATAGCAACAGTATGTCGTATAGACAACGTTCTATTCTTTTATCGTCGTTCTGTACCCAAATGTAGCAATCTCTGCGAAGGATAGAGGGCATTTGCGACCACGATGTCGCTCTTACGCTTGTGCTGAAAGAGGGCGAACACCGACAGAGCTGTAAAAGTCTTGCGGTATTCTTTCGGGAGCCTCGGTGCTTTCCCTGCTCATGTGAAGCCTCAGCCATGAACGTTCCTTCGTCCTTGGTTCATAATGTGTAAAAGCTGTTTGAAATCTTCGGCCCAACTGCGAACTGAGCGCGAAAACGCAATTCAGCTGAGACAATGCACGGGTAAACCGATGGCGGAATGCGATGCCGATGGCATAAGGAGGGACGACAACATGCTCGAAAGCAAGACGTTTGGCGTACTCAGGGACATCAAGAACGGAGAGTACCGCGTCGTTGCGACGCCTGCCGAGGTAAAATCCCTGATAGAAGATGGCGTTGAAGTGCACGTCGCCTCGGGAGCGGGCTACAAGGCCGGTTTCGACGATGCCGACTACGCAGCGGCCGGCGCAATCATCGAGGACACGAACGAGGCAATCTGGAAAACATGCGATTTCGTGACCAAGGTCAAGGAAATCGAGCCTTCGGAATACGACCTTATCCGCGAAGGGCAGATCGTGTTTTGCTGCATCCACCCGGCTGCGCATCCCGAAGAGGTGAGCGTCCTGCTCGACAAGAAGACGATAGCTTTTTCTGCAGAGGATTCCCACCGCTTTGGCTCGCCCAACTGCGAAGCCGCGGGCAAAGCCGGCGCGTTCATGGGCTTGTGGGCGATGATGAGCAACAACGGTGGGTCGGGCAAGTTCGCCAACGGCGTGGGGCCCTCCGAGCCCGTCAAGGCAATCGTGTGCGGTGCGGGCACTGTCGGACGTGGCGCCATCGACACGCTCTACCGGCTGGGCGTGGATGTGACCGTCATCGCCGTGCACGAGTCGACGCTTAACGCCATGGTCGAAAAGTACCCCGGCATCAAGACGGGGCTGGCAGAACATGTCTCCCTGGCGGACCTCATGCCGGATGCCGACCTGTTGCTCAACTGCGTGCGTTGGCCCAAGGACGCCACCGAGTACATGATCACCAGGGAAATGGTCGCGTCGATGCGGCGCGGGTCGGTCATCTGCGACATCAGCAACGACTTCGGGTGCATCGAAACCTTCCGCGAGACCACGCACGACGATCCCATCTACACCGAAGAAGGCGTCGTGCACTACTGCGTGAGCAACATTCCCGGCGCCATAGCAGGCTCGACGTCGGTAGCTTACGCCCAGGCGCTGCTCCCCCATTTCAGGTCCATTCTCGCCGACGGCGTTGCCGAAGCATGCGCACGCAACGGTTTCCTGCGCAGAAGCCTGACCTGCTACGACGGCTATCTCACTCACGAGGAGACGAGCGGAATCCAGGGAAGGCCGTGGGTGCGCCCCGAGGTTGTTCTGGGGATCGCGGATCGGGAACTAGACCCGGCTCCGCCCGCGACGAAGACCACGTCGGATAACTTCTACCCGCAATTCGCATAGCCTGCGAATGCGAGTGGAACCGTTATTCCACTTGGGCGCGCAAGACACCACACAACTCTATATGAAAGAACAAAAGCGTTCTGACAGACGCCAGCATATACATAAACAGGGGTTTTGGAAACTCTGATTGCTTGTCCCTCGGCTCGGTCCGCATATTCGACAAGAAATGCAAAAAATCGGCTATATGGTGTGGATTTCCGAATGCAGTCGTTTGCTTTTTATGCCGCGTAAAACATCTGAGCTGGACAAATGCCGTTATGATCATCGGCGGCAGCGCAATCACAGAGCTCAAACTCACACCATATAGCCGTTTTTTTGCATTTCTTGTCGAATATGCGGACCAAATCCATTTCACGCCAAGGTTGTTTGGGCAAATCTTGCATGTCGGCATATACCAACATGCCGACATGCAAGATTTCAGCGAAGCGGAAACAGCAAAGAAGCAATAGCTGCGCCATGAAACGGTCTACCCACTCGTTCGTATACGAATAGGCAAAGAATAATGCTTTCGAGAAAATACGCCTCGGATCTTGAATCACCTTGAAAAGGAATGATTCTATGGCTTGAAAGGTATTGGATATGTTATAAGCATCGTGGTATCCAAGGTCATATCTGCAACACAGACATGACGATAAGAGAGTTTGCTTGAAGGGCAATCCTTGATGTCGGTTTCGATTTCCCAGGAGGACACGGTGGGCAAGAAGATTCTAAAAGTGGTGGGCATCGTGGTTGGTGCGTTGGTAGTTGCAGGTGTTGTTGCAGGCGCCGTTTACTGCGACAACAACCTACATGGCGAGAAGCGTTTGATCTCCAAGGCACTCAAGGCCGGTTTCGTGGAGAAACAAGCGACGGTGAACGGAGCGACCATTAACTACGGAGAAGGCCCTGACAACGGACCGGCGCTCATGCTCATCCACGGCCAGGGCATGGAATGGGAAGACTACGCGAGCGTGTTGCCCGAGCTGTCGAAGCGCTACCACGTGTTCGCCATCGACTGCTTCGGGCATGGCGAGTCGGAACATGACCCGTCGCTGTACTCGTGCTCGACGAATGGCGATGCGCTGATCGCGTTTGCAAGCCAGGTCATCGGCGACGGCTACATCGTATCCGGCCACTCGTCGGGTGGCATTCTCGCAGCCTACGTGGCGGCAAACGATCCCGAACATGTAACGGCTTGCGTGCTGGAGGACCCGCCGCTGTTTCGTGTGACGCCCGAGGAAGCGCAAGAGGGCGCTGGCACTTTCGCCTGGTACGACGGCTACATCGTCTCGCATTCGTTCCTGCAGCAGAGCGAGGTCACGGCCTATCCCGCATGGTACGCGTCGCACAGTTACCTGTTCAGTTTGTTCGGCGGATTGCAAACAATGCTTGCAGAGCAGACGGCAACGTTTTGCGAAAAGCATCCCGGGGAGCATGTGACGAACGCCTTCGTGCCGCGCAACTGGACACGCGGCATGTACTTCATGGACGATTGGGACCCGCGTTTCGGCGATACGTTCTACGATGGCAGCTGGATGGCCGGTATCGACCAGGAAGCCATGCTCCAGCAGATCGAATGTCCCGTCGTGTACCTGAAGGCCTCGACGAACTACGGCGAAGACGGGGTGCTCTATGCCGCTACGACCGACGAGGACGCAGCCCGCATCCAACGAACCATCGCAAACTGCCAGACCACAGAGCTCAAATCAGGCCATGACATCCACTACGAGCATCCAGATGTCTTCATCGCCGCCGTTGATCAGGCAGCTGCCTCTTCGGATTAGGCACCGGATAAGCGGAATGCCAGATTGCGCGCTGCCTGCTCGCGCCACTCGCATAGGGCACGCGACCAAAACGGGGGCATCCATCTGCCCCCGTGCCACCGCTTGCGCGCACAAGCTATCAGGGGCACCGTTGACGAAAGCTAAGGCGAACATGCTTTCCCCTAGGCAATATGTTAAGCAACCCGGACCTCGCTCTATGAAGCATGGGCCATCTTGGTGGCAACATGGGTTAGGCTTCGGTTCAGATTTGTATGATGAGCTGGTTCATTTCGAATAGATTGCTTTTTGCGAAGTGGAACAACAGGACCCCGAAAGAGCACAGGTAGCCCATGGATGCGACCAGTACGAGGGCAAACATGTTCCCGTTCATAAGAAGTGCTACCAGCAAGTCGCCCACAAGGTTGACGGCTAGCATGGTGTTGATGGCAAGCGTAATCCTTTTCTTGTCGTTATCGACGTTCATAAGCGGCACGAGGGGCAACAAGGCAAGGCTTGAGGAAAGCCCGAATGCTAAACAAAGCATGAACCATGCTAGAAGAGAAAACGCCTTTGCCCAACGAGGCGCTCTTTACCATCGCAGGCGGAGACGAGAAATAGGAGAAATAGGGACGGACGAGAAATAGGGACGAGAAATAGGGACGGGTTCATTTCATCATCGCCATCTTTCTTGATAAATCGCAGCCCAAACCCACTTCTTGAAACGGTTCAGCCGTTGCGTCGTATAAGGATATGCAAGGGTCGAAGCCCACGACGAAAGGAAGAACCATGACAGAGAAGAAAACCCCCTTGGCCGACGGAGCGCTCGAAGATGTCGCAGGCGGCGCAGATGAAAAGACATCTGGCTTCACCAGCACTCCCGCATGTCCCCAATGCGGAAGCACGAACGTCATGCTCATAGACTTCCCCGACAAGGCCTGGTGGCACTGCTATGACTGTGGCTACGAATGGGACTTCAACCACTAGCGCGATGCGCTTCATTTCCTAGATCGTAAGTTTAGAGACGACAGGAAAACAAACACGAACCAGCTTCACGGCACGGTTTTGCCAACCCGAAACTCAACGCCCTTGGAATAGTGCGCATCATTACGCGCTTGAAAACCTCGACCTGGTGTTTTACTTACCAAACGTTGTTTTGCACACTATTCGAGCGGGCCACATTGCCGCTTCGCAACAGGGACACATTGGTCCGCTACCGTCTCTGCCCACAATGCACTCCCCAACGATAAGTAGGCAGCGATAAATAGGGACGGGTTCATTTCATCATCGACGGCCCGTCATCTGGCCTTCGAAATTCACGTCGTCTCCTACGTTTCGACCGTTCAAAGGGTCTGTCTTTACTAATTGTGTGTGTTCTTGTATTCCTTTAGATTAATCATTTTTGTCGTGCAGCCTTTGCGTTGAACACATTTCCCAACTGGCTGATTGTGGTTGATCGTGTGTCTTTGGCATTGCCTCTGGTGATTTGCTCGGGCAAAAACACCGTCCACTGAAGCGACCGCTACACCAACCGCTAGGGCACTTTCATAAACCTGCGCTATCTGCTTGATAAACGAAAAGGCTATTTTGGTGTTTCACGGCCGAACGGGCATCGAGAAGGGTAAGCGAAATGAGGAAGATCGCGGCGAGGAAATATGCAATAGGAGCTTTCATTCCTGTGGTTGTGATGCTGAGCATCGTTTTTGCATTAGGCAGCGTATCGTCAATGGCATTCGCCGAGGATGACAACACCCCCGAAGCGGGCGACACCGAAGGGGCAGGCGAAACCCCCGAAGCGGGCGACACCGAAGGGGCGGATGGCGCCGACGGGGCAGGCGACACCGGGATGAGGGGCAACGCCAGCAAGGGACAAAGCACTGACTGGACTCCTGATGACGGCCAATGCTACGAATTCGAAGACGAAAATGCAGCGTTCGACGGCGATATCAACTCAATCAATACCTCTGAGTTCGATGCTGCCCTGGGAGTGGCTGCCACGAGCGGCGAGACTGAGGTTACCGTAAAAGGCAACGTAACTGATACTGACGATAATGAAGCATGCGGGGTTAGCGCTTCAGCAAGCGGTAATAACTCAACAGCAAAGGTGGATGTGAGCGGAAACGTCACGGCGACGGGGGGAAGCGACACGTACGGGATCAAAGCCTCTCCCAAAAATGGGGCAAGCGCGGACATCACGGTTGGCGGATCGGTGAATGCCACGAGCGGCAATGGCAAATCTGCGGGAATCTGGGTAAATGCAGATGAAAATGCTGGCGGAGGAAACGTAACACACATCACCGTCAACGAATCCGTGACTGCCACAGGCAGAGGGGCAGTCGCCGGCATTAAACGCACGGGTTCAAGTCAAGACTATGCATACATCACCGTTGCAGGCGATGTGACCGCAGTGGGAAGCCCCGATGGCGTCATTCAAGATGGCGCCGTGCGCGCCGGCGTTAACATATCCGGACGCTACTTGAAGCTCGTGGTGGGGGGCACCGTGAGCGGCGAGAGCGGCATCGTCACATCAGATACTTTTGTCACAGAATACAATGAAACGAGTAATTCGCCATTCACACCTAACGGTCCATGGTCAAGTATTGCCGTATGGCAGATAAAGGCTAACGACAACAGCAAGCCTGTCGCATACGTCCCTGGCAATGACAACACGATCAAAGAAGACGAAACCAAAGCCCTCCTGGGGATGATCGACTACATCATCAAATACGGCGATGGCCAGGAAGAGTTCTTCACGCTCTCTGCCGATAGGAACCTTGGAAGCGTCAAGGTTGGTGGATCTGATTATCAGACCGCCAAGAGCGGCACTGTGCTCACCCTTGTAGCCGACCGTGCGGGCTACACCCTGAAGCAGGTCTTCGGGCTGGATGGCGGCACTGCCCTCACGAGGAATGCCGACGGCAGCTATACGCTCGTCGTGCCCGACGGGGGCGGCATCCTGCTCAGGGCAGATTGGAAACAGGAACCCAAGAAGGACAACAACACCCCCGAAGACAACGACAACAAGGACAACAACACCCCCGAAGACAACGACGAAACTGCAACGGCTACGCCTGCCAAGGCGAAACCGACCGGAATCGTGACCACGTCTACCAATGTTGCCAACGCGACAACCTCTGTTCAGGCGAACGATGGGCTGCCCGCAACCTCTGATCCGATGTCTGCGCCGGTGATCGCACTTGTACTTGTCGCAACACTTGCTGGCATCTTTGCCGCCAAGTCTGCCAGAAAGACCCGCAAACAGTAGCCAGTCGGCAAGCTCGCGCGGAACATCTTACCGCTAGCTCTCATAGGCTCTGCCCACCCCGCCTTCGCGTCACCCTAGATGTGCGGTGAAACATTGCCCTTTTCCACCCTTTCGAGCTTGTCCCGCAGGGCGCAAGAAGGCAGGCTTGTTTCCTCATGGCCATTCTCTCCTAGCAGATGGCCATGAGGAAAATTCGAATTGTCCTAAGTTGCCTGATGACAGAGGGACGGTTCTGCTGTCACCCGAAATCCTTCCCAATGGCATCCAGCGTCGATGCCACCATGGAAAACGAGGTGATCTCGCCGCATCCTCTGGCATAGATTGTAGGACCTCCGATAGCCGACGGAGACATCTTGTATCTTTCAGCTGAAGCTCTGCTCACAAGCCTTATCGGAAAGCCCTTCAATTCTACCCAGCTCTGTGGCATCGTTTTTTCAGCGCCGCGAAACAGTCCGGCCGTTCTTTCGTATGATGGTGTGTAAGCATTGGCGCTCGCAAAGGAAGGACATGATCATGGCAGAAAAGCTAAACGAAGCTGCTCTTGAAGAAGTGTCTGGAGGGCAGGATGGGCAATTCCCCCGCTACCCGAAATACCCAGTTGGGCAAACTGTCTTTTACCAAGACCAAACATGTGAAGTGAAGAGTGCCCATACCGCAGGAGATGCGTGGGTGTACAACATCCAAACAGTGTTCGACCCGATAACTGATTACTATGATGTCCCCGAGTCTGAGCTGAGTGTTTAAGCTGAGTCAAAGATTGCTGATCAGCGGGAAATGCGAAAGACAGCCAGCAATCTCAAAGTATGAATGCCGGGGATCGGGGCAGGCTCTACTCCTTGCGCTTGTGGCCCATCTTGCCCGAAGCAGCTTTGGGACTTGTCGCAGGACGAGGCGCCGCGCTATAGCCGAATGTGGATCGAGTTTTCATCGCCCGTCGTTTGGCTTTGCATTTCTAAGGCGAAGCCCTTAAGCAAGGTAAGCGCCAATTCGTTTTCCGTTTGCTCCGGATCGACGGGCGTGCCTCCGTATCGAATGTGGATATCCGTCCGCTCTGTTTCGGAGTACTCCACGGTGAACAACAGGTCCGCTTTCGACATCTCGGGCAGAAGAATCTGGTACACCAGCTCCTCGAACACCAACTGTATACGCATCGCCATCTTCCCCGCGATCCGATTTTTGCTGCAGTACTCTATGATGCGGCTACTGACGCTGGGGAAGTCGAAGTTGAAATCGTCAATCGCTATCTCGAGCACCTTCAGGTTTCTAATGAACCTGCGCGTCAGCTCCCTTTCGGGGTGGTCGAAAACCTTCTCCGTAGGTCCTTCTTCGTAGATCTCCCCCTGGTCCATGTAGAAAACGCGGTTGGAGATTGAGCGAGCGAAGCGCATCTCGTGCGTGACGATCATCATCGTCCTTCCCGCTTTCGCCAGGCTTCTGATGGCCATCTCCACCTCCGCGACCATGGCCGGGTCAAGGGCGCTTGTCGGCTCGTCGAAAAGGATGACATCGGGGTCCATCGCCAGGGCCCTGGCAATCGCCACGCGCTGCTTCTGCCCTCCCGACATCTCGTCTGGGTACTTGAGGGCTAAGCTGAGGAGCCCCACCTGCTTCAGCAGCTCGATGCTGCGGTCGTACGCTTCCTGCTTCTGCCTGTCCAGGAGGTCCATCTGCGGCCTCATGATGTTCTCGATTGCCGTCAGATGACCGAACAGGTTGAACGACTGGAAGACCATCCCGATCTTCTGCCGCAAAAGGCTGACGTCATATCCACCGTCTACGATCTCCTCGCCATTTACGCGAATGCTTCCCGAAGTCGGCTTCTCCAAAAGGTTGATGCAGCGCAGCAGCGTCGATTTGCCGGTGCCAGAGGGGCCGATGACCGCAATGACGTCCCCGTCGTTGATGTCCGCGTTGACATCTTTCAGCGGCGTGGCGTCAGCAAACGATTTCCTTAAATGCCTGATCTCAATCATGGGTCTCCACCCCCTCCAGTATCTTCTGCGGGCTGCGGCTCTTCGGGTCGATATACCTGGTGAGTCGGGCTATGACCCGAATCAGGATAGCCGCAAGGATGAAATATATGATCGTCACCGCAATCAGCGGGAAGAACGCCTCGTACGTGCGGCTTCGCACGATATCGCCCATTTTCGTCAGGTCCTGAACGGCAATGTAGCCAACGACCGCGGTCGCTTTCAGAAGCGAGATGACCTGGCCCCGATACTCCGGCATGAAGTGAATCGCCGCCTGCGGCAGAATCATCCGGAAGAAGGCCATGCGATCGGTGTAGCCAAGGGCGTAGGCAGCTTCGGTCTGCCCCTTGTCCACGGCGTTCACCCCAGAGCGCAGCATGCTGAACATCGCAGCGCCGAAAATCAGGCTGAAAGCGACAATCGAGATGATGACCCCGTTGAAGTTCGTGTTGCCGAAGACGATGTAGAACAACACCATGAGGAGCACGACCACCGGCATCCTGTTGATCAGCCAGATGAGCGCCCCCGTCAGCTTGTTGGCAACGGTATTCCCCTGCCTGCATAAGAGAAACGCAGCGAAGCCGATAACCGTTCCGAATATGATGGACAGAAGCGTGATGAGCATCGTGTTCCCGATGCCCTCGATGAACAGCTTCCAGCGGCTTTCACGCAAAAACGTCTTCTCGAAGCTCTCTGCGAAAGATGCCAGGAACCCTCCCCCACCTGCGGCGTCCTTCTTGAGCACGGCAACGACGGAACCTCCATTGTACGTGGGCTCGGAAAACAGCACACTTTCGGCGCGCTCTTCCGTATACACGAAACCGCCCGCAGCAAAATCGCACTTCCCCGAAACAATCGCGGGAATGATGCCTCCGAAATCGATGTTGTGAAGCTCGATCGCGTACCCCCGCTCCAGAGCGAAACGATACGCTATGTCCATGTCCATGCCCACCGGGCCGTTGCCCTTGACAAACGCGAATGGCACCATAGTGAGGTCCGCCGCCAAATCCAGCTTCCCGTTCGTGGCTGGAAGCCCTTCGAAGTCCGGAACGACCTGTTTCGACTCGTCCCCTTCTATCCAGGCATCGACGATCTCATCGTATTCGCCGCTCGCCCTTGAGTTCCTCGATGAACGCATTGTATTCGTCACAAAGGCTGCGTCCTTCGTCCGTTTTCGGGAAGATGCCAGCGACTATCATCCCATCCGCAAGGGGCTCGTCGATGTAGGTCAGGCTGGAATCCTCCATCATCATGCATTTCACAAGGGTGTCTGCATCCGCGAATGCGTCGACCTTCCCCGACTTCAGGGCGTTCAGCATATCGGCACTAGTGGAGAAATAGAAAAAAGTCGCATCCGGAAAACGTTCTTCGGCCTGTATCGACTGTACGCTTCCCGTTGTCACGCCGATTCTCTTGTCTTCTATCTAGGAAAAGCTCGTGTAAACGCCCTCGGCGTCGCCACTGGCATCGCTATTGGTTTCTGCGCTTCCCCCACAACCGCAGAGCACGAGCAGCACGACAAGAGCCGCCGTGAAACAAAGCAGCTTGCTTCGACTGATAATCGCATTGTCTCGCCCTGCTCTCATGTTCTCATTCTATCATGTACGGACCTGCAGTTTGCTGCCTGCAGTTGCTGCCCGATAGCCTCGATGAGTCCGTTCGTTCCGAAAGCCTACAAGAAACACGATGAGCTGGCCGCTTTGCGCGTGCACTACTGCAGAGCTATCGATGGTGAAAGTGTCCTGAATGCCACGGTGCCTTCTGAAGGTTTGCATTCCACGTTCGTCCATGGTACGTCATAGTCGCGAAATCACCGAGATAATAGACGAATCACCTGTTTTCCAGAGTATTTCTTTTGCTTTCCCCATCAGATTTAACTGGAGTATCGCCAGGTAAGCCGCCACTTTCTATGACGTTGGCATCCAAGACTCTTTTAATTGGGGCTATTGGAAACAGTCAAACGATTGGTGGCAATTAATCCGAATTACTGACGATATCGCTGTTTTTCCCAATTGATGTGACAATAATTTCGATTTGCTGACGATTTTCCTTAAAGTAAATGCAAAATGAATACATCGAGAATTCTATAATCCCAGTTC
>JBGUXY010000063.1:0-26444 GCA_045118335.1 Eggerthellaceae bacterium | reverse complement strand
GATCTTGCCAGAACCGGTGACGCGGAAGCGCTTGGCGGTGCCGCGGTGAGTCTTCATCTTGGGCATGTTACTCCTCTTCCTTTCCTTGATTCTTCTTCGAAGCTTCGCCCTTCTTGGCGGCTTCCTTCTTCTTCACCGTGCTGGGCAGCGGTGCGATGAGCATGTGCATGTTGCGGCCTTCCATCTTCGGTTGGCTTTCGATGACCGCAATGTCCTTCAGGTCGTCCGCAAGGCGTTCCAGAATGCTCAGGCCAAGATCGGGATGCGCCATTTCGCGTCCGCGGAACATGATGGTGATCTTCACCTTGCATCCAGACTCCAGGAAGCGAAGAACATGCTTCTTTTTGGTGGTGTAGTCGCCCACGTCGATCTTCGGGCGAAACTTCATTTCCTTGGTTTCGACCTTGTTCTGCTTCTTGCGAGCCTGCTTCTGCTTGATGGCCTGATCGTACTTGTACTTGCCGTAATCCATGATGCGGCAGACGGGCGGCGTGGCGTTGGGGGCTATTTCCACCAGATCCAAACCCTCGATGTCGGCTGCATGTTGGGCTTCGCTGAGCGGGAAAATCCCCCTCTGCTCGCCGTCGTAGCCGATCAAGCGAACCTCGCGCGCATAGATCTGCTCGTTGATACGCGGCTCCTGGGTAGCTATGGCTACCACCTCCTATTTCATCGTCTCTAGCCGTTGGCGGTGCGGCCGTTGCAACAAAAAACCCGCAGCACAAAGGCAGCGGGCGAATGATATGCCTCATGGCGATATACTCATAAACCCATCAGCTGCCGAAGCGCCGAACCAGGTGGGAGCTTGCACTCCACTTGTTTAACAGCATGCGTATAGTACCACGTAAGCAATTCGAGGGTCGGCTATTTTCAACAGCCACGCCATTTCCACAATTACGACAGTCCGAAAACGACTTCATTTGTCACATTGGCCTGCTTGCTGCAAGCCTGCCTCTACCACGAATCCAACGAAGTCAGCGAGGCTGATTCTGGCGAGTGCCACAGGCCCGACTTGCGCAGGAGCAGACGCTGTGCCATGACGGAGCATGCGAGGGCTTAGCGCGCCACCTGGCAAGTCCGTCGGCCAAAGACCGGCGGATTCGGCTTACTCTCTTTCCAGGTAGATATAGACTTGGCGGACGGTGTCGGCTAGGTTGCCGCTGGCGTTGGCGGCCGTATAGTCGTATGCCAGCACGCCGGTCCATTTGTAGGAATTCCCGTCGGCATCGTCGGCAGTGCCCTCGAAGCTGGCGTTTTCGCGGACGAGAGTAACGCCATCGGTGTCGTATGTCTGGTATTCTGAGGCGTCCTCGGGAAGCTGCGCCGCGCCGTCTTCAACGACTACGCCAGCGTCGACGAGCGTGCGCTCGATCACATGCTCGTTCGCGACGATGTCCTGCAAGCTCAGCGTTCCGTAACCCAAGCTGGCCGTGGCGGCGGAATAGCCGGCCATGATGACCTTGTCGTCTTCATCGAGCCCCAAATACACCGTGGGGGTACCCGACTTGGAATCGCCCGGCTCTTCGGAAAGCTCCACGCTCACACGCTTCTTGATGGAACTGCCCTCTTCGTTCACGTCCTGGGTGGTGGTAACGGTAGCACCATGGCCGATGGCCTCCACCGCATCGTCTTGCGTCATGCCGAACAGGCCCGTGAGCTTCGGAACCTGCGTCTTCTGCGTCACGTGGCCCGAATCCCCCGCATCCTGCCCTTCTGCGGTCACCGCATCGACGTCGTCGGCCTGGCTTACCTGCTGCCCCAGCTCCTGCTGCGAGGTAAGATACATCTGGTAGACAAAGTATCCAGCCGCAGCTGCCAGGGCCAAGATGAGCACCAGGACCGCGATGAGCACCTTGCGCGTGCGAAGCGACCTGCGCTGATGTTCGGGCATTTCCTCGATCTTTCGCTGCTTTTCTTCCTTTTTAACCTCGCGGTTCGATTTGGGCTTCGCCGCATGCTTGCCGCCACCCTTCTTGGCAACCTTGTTTCCTGCAGCGGCAGCATTGACCGCTGGAACCATGCCAGATACGCTTGCGGACGGCGCCAGGTCGAGATCGTCGTCCCAGTCGATGTCGGGCGCAGCTGGCACATCGGCATCGATTTCGTCCCAATCAAGATCGTCGATCGGGTCCGCCTGCTGGCTTGCATCGTCATCGTCTGCCTGCTGGGCCGAATCTTCGTCGTCCTCCCAGGCGTCGTCGATGTCGTCTTCGTTTTTGTCTGCTACCACCACATCCAAACCAGAAAGGTCCGCCTGCGGTTCAAAGTCTTTCTCGTTTTCGTTTTCGAACATCGTTTTTCAACCTTTCGCAGATTGCAAGCGAATCGCAGCTTAGACTCCACCCCGTTCGAGGAACGCATCCGCAGATGATGTCATCCGCCGCGTTTCCACGCATCTTGGAAACGCTACATGCTTCCGAACTTGAAATAGGCAATGAATACCAAGATGAGCAAGATGGCGACGATGATGATGACGCGTTGCATGCCGGCGAAGGGCACGCTCGCTTTCAAATCGTCTTCGGTGGTAATCATGCGGTTTGCTTCAGCCCTGGCCTTTCGACGAGCCTTCTCGCGTTCGAACTTCTCGCGCTCGACGGCATCCGCCTCGTCCTCTTCGCTAAACTCGACCGACGCCCCTTCGTCGTCCCAAGAACCGAAACCCTCTTCGGCCTGCTCGTCGAATTCCCCCGCCAGGTCTTCGTCATCGAAGGCAGGGGAAACGGGACCATTGGTCGAAGCAGACGGCGCGACACCAGCCTGGATGACGATCTCGTCGTCGTCATCTTCGATCGAGATGAATTTGAAATCGCTCTCTTGGGTCACATTGCCACCGCCTTTCGAGTTTCAATTATAGGCGAGCGTGCGCCAGGCGCCGAAACGCAAGCCCTCCATCCAGACAAATAACATTGGCAAACGGTGCACCAGGCGACATTGGACAAGCGATACGCAAGCGTAAACATATCTGCAGGTTATCTTCGACACGAAACTGATACTTTTGTCATTTAGATTGAGTATTCCAAACCATGGCTTTTCATATACAATCCTCTACGAAAGAAACGCGACATAGTCGACAGCCCGACGTCCGGGCAGCCGCCAGAGCAACGCGCCACGAGGGAGAGCTCGAGATTGCCCTGGATAGCAGTCGCCCCGAAAACGAGAGGAAGAGTCATGCTTGAATTGCAGCATATAGTCTTCGACGTACCCGTATCCGAGGGCTCGAAGGAGACCAAGCGCATCATCGACGACGTTTCGCTTACCATCGCCGACGACAAGTTCGTCGTGATGACCGGCCCTAACGGCGGTGGCAAGTCGACGCTCGCGAAGCTGATCATGGGCATCGAGCGGCCGACGAGCGGCAAGATCATCTTCAACGGAACCGACATCACCGATTTGGACATCACCGAGCGCGCCCGCGCTGGTATCGGCTACGGCTTCCAGCAGCCGGCCCGCTTCAAGGGCATGAAGGTGAAGAAGCTGCTCGAAATCGCCGCCGGCAAGCGCCTGCCGATGTTGGCCTGTAACGAATACCTTTCCAAGGTGGGCTTGTGCAGCGCCGACTACATGACCCGCGAGGTTGACAAAAACCTCTCTGGCGGTGAAGTCAAGCGCATCGAAATCGCGACGATGCTCGCGCGCGATCCGAAGCTGGCCATCTACGACGAGCCCGAGGCCGGTATCGACCTGTGGAGCTTCGACCGCCTCACCGACACGTTCCGCGACATCCACGAAGCGCGCGACGGACGTTCCATCGTCATCATCAGCCACCAGGAACGCATTATCCAGCTAGCCGACGAGGTCGTGCTCATGCGAGACGGCCACATCGAAGCCATTGGGTCCGTGGAAGAGATCATGCCCCAGGTGGGATTCGCCAAGCGCTTCGGCCCGGGCCCTGGCTGCAGGCTAACGCAGCCCACGCTCATCCCCGAAGGCCAGATCAACACCAACTGCTAAGGAGGACACCATGGCAGTAGACCTTTCCCCCATCGACGAGAGCCTGTTGGCCACCATCGCTAACCTGCATGGTATGCCCAACGGCGCGTTCAACATCCGCCGTAACGGCAAGCTCGTAGAGCGTCATTCCAGCGCCAACATCGAAATCTCCACAAAAGACGACGTGCCTGGCATCGACATCCACATCAAGGACGGCACACGCGGCGAGACATGCTACATCCCCGTCATAGTGACAGCGGCCGATGTCCACGACGTGGTATACAACACGTTCTACATCGGCGATAACTGCGACGTGAACATCGTGGCTGGATGCGGCATCCACAACGAATGCAACGAGGAGAGCTCGCACGATGGCATCCACACGTTCTACATCGGAAAGAACAGCCGCGTGAAGTACCAGGAAGCCCACTACGGCGAAGGCGACCCCGAGGGCGTGCGCATCTTAAACCCCGTTACCAACGTGCACATGGAAGAGAACTCGTTTTGCGAGATGGACTTAAGCCAGCTCGGCGGCGTTAGCTCCACCGTCCGCGACACCAATGCCTACCTGGGCGCCGGTGCCAAGATGGTCATCACCGAAAAGCTCATGACGCACGATGCCCAAACTGCCCAGAGCAACCAGCTCTTCGAGTTGCAGGGCGATGACAGCTCGGTGAAGGTTGTCAGCCGAAGCGTGGCCAAAGATGACTCCTATCAGGTGTTCAGCCCACTCGTCGTGGGCAAGGCTGCATGCCGCGGCCACGTCCAGTGCGATTCGATCATCATGGGCAACGGACGCGTGAAGTCCATTCCCGCCATCGAGGCGGACAGCCAAGACGCCATGTTGTTCCACGAGGCCGCCATCGGCAAAATCGCAGGAGAGCAGCTTATCAAGTTGCAGACCTTGGGACTCACCCCCGAAGAAGCCGAGCAGGAAATTCTCGAGGACTTCCTGAGCTAGATTGCTGCTCGAACAATCTGACGAGCCGATATCGGGCATTTGACATTTGCGCCAATACCGCTTTGGCCATGCGGTATTGGCGCTGTTCTTTTGCAACTGAAAGGCCGCTTTCCAAGCGATGCTCCCCTTGTGCGATGCATCCTTTCCTACGAGTCTGATAATTCGCCCAAAGCCGTTCGACACGCTATCCCTACCGTTGAGCGTCCGCGCAAAAATGCGTTGACGATGGGTCAATCACAGTTTCTCCAAGCTCAGAAACCGATTATTCTTTATGAATACATATTTCTTTATTACCTGCTCTAACGCGATTAGTTTTGTAATAAAAGGCAGGTTCTATAAATATTTCTGTATTGTCAGTTTTTTATGCACATGTGCAAATACTTCGCAAGTATCAGTTTGGTAACAAAGCATAGAACAATTACGAAAGACCCATCCCACCATGTTCAGACAGGGAAATAAGGAACGGTTGGTTTCATTCCATCGATGCTCGAAGCTTTTGAACGGTGGCCACGATGGGATCAAAGGCAGATATCCATCCCCCAAACGCTGGGATCGCCCATCTCTAGAAGATAGGCCAACTGAGCCTTGATGCTGAAACGGCAAATCGGATAGTAATCGGGCTTCACGTCGCGATATGCAATGGGAATGAGCACGTCGATATCCGTTGACCCCGTCTCACGCAAAGCTTCCCGCACCATATTCAAGCGCACGGTTCGCCGTTCACGGTAATAGCCGATCGTTTTCAGGCAATCGTCCACGGGGCGCCTATGCCCCGAAAGGAAGCGCGAGCATACTCCACTCGTAACGAGCCCCTCTAGCACGTCAAGCGTTTCCATGAACGCCTTCAGGTTCCCGTCGGGCCAGACGATGGCCGTCGACGTCTCACGGAAGATGACATCCCCCGTGGCCACGCTTGCATCGTTTGGAAAGACGAAACCCACCGAGTCGCCCGAATGCCCTGGTAGTGAAACGACTTGGAGTTCGGGTGCGTCGGGGAATTGCAAGGCCCCATCGGGCAAGTTCCCATCCTCGCGCGACAGAACGGGAGCGCCGATCATCTGGGATAGCGGTATGGCTCCCAGTCTGTGATCGTGATGCCGGTGCGTTACCAAGATGGCCCGGACCTTGAGGCCTAGCCTGTTTGAAGCCAAGACCACATTGCGCAGATGCCCTTCGTCGTCGGGACCGGGGTCGACCACATAACAGCCGCGCCTGCCCGGCTCGTGCAGAATCCACGTGTTCGTACCCTCGAGCGTTTCCCACGAAGGATTGGGGGCAAGCACGGCAAACGCCCGCGACGATACCTCCCCACCCTTCCATGTGGAATCGAACCAGGGCGCCGATTCTATGCCCGTGGACATATAGCCACCGCCTTCCCATCGATGATAGCCACCTTGCAAAGCACCGGCTCGATTGGCGGCCGAAGTTGTACGAACGCCTGAGTGCTTTCTGCTTTTGCAAGCTTTTCCAGATGGTATACAGTTGGCGGTAGCAGCAGCGTACGATCTTCCCTGAATCGCTGCAAGATGTGGTCCGGTGAAGCCCACAGCGACTCGCTTGCCTCCGATGTGGCCCCATCGGCAACGGCACCCGGGGGCAGCAACGCCGCAAAGAAAAACGTATCGTATCTTCGTGGCTCGGTTACGGGAGTAATCCAACGCGAAAGTGCCGTGAGCAGGTCGCTGCGCAAGGTCAACCCCCGTCGTCTGAGCACGCACGCAAGCGAGGTCTGGTGAGCTGCAAGGGCCATCCTATCTGCTTCGGCCTGGGCATCTGAGGCAGTGCTTATGTGCCCATCGGGACCAGATGCCAACAACACGCCGCATTCTTCGAACAGCTCGCGAACTGCTGCAACCACCAAAGCACGGGCAGCGGAAGTATCGACCCCCATGCGCTGCGCCCATTCGACCGCAGTGGGCCCAAACCAGTCGAAGCCGTCTTCGTAGTCGGTGGAATCTAGGCTGCCACCCGGAAACACGTACGCATCGGCAGCAAAGGACATGCTCTTCGCCCGATGCAGCATGAAAGCCTGTGCCCCACGATTCCCACAAGCATCCAATCCTTTGTCAATGAGCATCACCGTGGCCGCCATGCGTGGCGCAACGATTGGAAACGACTCCGGATCAGCGAAATACGCTCTGATGCAGTCAGAGGATGGCGTGCCATCGTCGTAAGGGTAGACCACCTGATTCCCCTGGTAATAGAACTTGCTCGTCCCCTGTGTCAGCGATGCCATGTTTGCCTTCCGATACGCATCCTCGGTTCAACCCACCATCGATAGCAAGGAAGGCTGCATCTCTGCAGCCCTCCCATTTGCTGAGATATAAACGCTTTTCAGCGCACCAAAGCCTTTAGAAGACTTCCTCGTACACCTCTCCGCCACCATCATCGACGACCTCTACGGCATTGGCGCCCACATCGCCTTCAGCTTCGGCGGTGATTTCCTCACCGCTGCCCTCGTCGCTGCTTTCCTCTTCGCTGCTCTCGTCGCTGCTTTCCTCCGAAGATGCTTCCTCTTCGTCAGATTCATTGGCGGCAGCCTCGGCCTCGGCAGAAGCGGCAGCTGCGGCGTCTGTCTTGGCATAGCTGTCGACGTCGATGAAGGAACCGAGCCACTTGCTTTCGATGACGTTCACGATGCCGCTGCTCGTAATGGACTTCAGCGCATCGGTGACGGCAGCTTGCAGGTCGGTGTTATCGACGCTTGCGCCGATGCAGTAACCGCTGGGAACTTCCATGATTCCAATGATGTTGGCGTCGATGGCGCTGGAATGCGCCACGTAAGAGCCGATAACGGCATCAGCGGCCACGTAGGGAACTTTGCCTGCGGACAAGTCGTTGAATGCAGACTTCAGGTCGTCGACCGTGTACAGGGCATCCTCGCCATACTGGCTCGACACTTCCCATGCGCTCATGGAAGACGCCTGCGCAGCTACTACCGTGCCGGTCGGCTGTGCATCCCCATTGGTATCGCCTTCAGCAACTTCGCCTTCGGACGACTCGCCTTCCTCGGAAGAGGCTTCCTCGGATCCTTCCTCGGAATCAGCATCTTCGGAGCTTTCGTCGGAAGAAGCTTCGTCGCTAGAGGCTTCGTCCGTGGCTTCTTGCCCGGCAAACGGCAGAGGAGCTTTGGGATCCGTGGCGAACAGGGCCACAGAAGACTCCAGATATGGCTCTGAAGTCCAGCACGTGGTGGTGGTATCGGTAGTGTCGACGTTCATGATGATGTCGACCGAACCGGACTCCAACGCACCTTCGGGGTCGGTTCCGACGTCGACGATTTCCAGTTCAAGACCCATCTGGTCGGCCAAAGCAGCCGCCACGTCGATGTCTACGCCCACGATGTTACCCGACACCTGGGCGGAAAACGGCGCGTTAGACGAGTTCACGCCTACGCGCAGCACGCCATCTTTCCCGATGGCGGGAGTCGTGACCGTGGGATCTTTCTCTTCGGGAGTGTAGCTTTCAGGGGTTTCGAGCAGGGAACAGCCGCTCAGCACGAAAGCCAGAGCAGCGGCCATCGCGACAGCTGCGATCATGACGAACTTGCGCTTCATGCCGTCTTGACCTCCATCTTCCAACGATTTCCATGACAACGGGCCCCCGACGCCCAAAAGGCATCCAACAGGCACCGCTCCCATCCGACAATTACCCGTTTGCGCTTGACAAACATTGTAATTATAGCTGATTGATGCGCGAGCCCCCTCTTTGAACGCAATATCAATACACGGGACAGCCCTATTGCCCGTCAACGGCACCCCAAACACGTCATGCTCAATAGACACGGGCGAATGTTGCGCATCGCACGGAATGCGCTCCGGCCTCGACGAGCGCGTCAGTTGCAGCAAACGCTGTTGCACCCGTGGTGTACACGTCGTCGACCAGAATCGCGTCAAGTCCTTCACAGGAATGCAAAGCCTTGAAATGCCCCGCAGCGTTGAGCATGCGCTGGCTGCGGCCCAATGCCCTCTGGTCTATCGCCTTTCCCGGTTCGAGCAGTCCGGCACAGGGCAAATCCAGGAATTCCGCCACTTTGGATGCCAGCTCGCAGCCATGGTCGAACCCCCTGCGTGCCTTGGCTTTCGCAGTTGCAGGAACCGGGACCACGCATGCATTCGGCGTTATCCATTCTGGGGGCAGCGAACATGCTATCGAATACCCCATGAAACCGACAAGCCCCCGCTCCCCAGCGTCTTTGTACACACGAACGATTCGAGCTGCACCGTCGTCGAAATGCAGAGCGCTCACGCAGGCCGAAAACGGGGGCTCCTGCCGCTGGGCACTTGCCAAAGACAGCTCGTTGCATTCCGTGCACTGCACCATGCCAAAAGGAGCACCACAACGAGGACATGCTAGCCACTGGTCGATATAGGCAAGCTCGAGCCGACACGCCCCGCACACGAGCTCGCCTGGTGCCTCGCAGATGCAGCAGCGCGTAGGCCACAGCATCTCGACGACCGTGGTCAGGCTAGCGTCGGCATATGCTTTCAGAATACGAGGAACCTGCAACCTTTTGTTCAGTGTTCTTTGTTTCCCCATTTGAACCTTCTGCGGTGCGAACTCCCGGTTGCAGATTGCCTCGTCACAGGTTCAACTATAGTATGCAGACCTTACATATTGTGTGCAAAATGCCTATGGATACCTTACGCAGACCTTGCAGGGTGCTTCCAAATACCTTGCGGTAATCGAACACCCCACCGTTTTCATGGAACATTCTTCCCACCTGTAAGATTTCTGACGAAAAAGAGATAAAACCAACGAAAACCAACACGCGTTTCCAGGTCAACCTTGCAAAAACCCTACACGCTCACAAGATCACGTAACAACCAACGCGAACGTAAGCCCACTTGGCAATAAACCCATATCAGACAAACGAAGCCACCCCCTAGACTGACAAATCATGCATGCTGCAACAGTCTGGGCACGGCCTCGGTTGTCTGATCTTCACGTGCGCGACAGGTTTAAGAACAGCTAGATTGACGCGCTCTAGCGGGCTAGCGTCTCCTTGGTTCCCTGGGCAGTGGCGTATTCGGCCACGTCGACCGAGATGGAGTGCTTGATAGGCTTCCAATCGGCCTTCTTCACCAGCGCCACGAGCGCGATGGGAATGTAAGTGATCATGAAGCACGGGAACGTGAACATATAGAGGATTTTCTTTCGGCCCGTGGTGTGGATGTTGTCCCACTCGGTGAACGTGGTAAGCACGCCGAACAGGAACATCACGAGCATGTAGTTCACGATGCAGAACAGAATCGACGATGCGCTCGAAGCTATCATGACGCCGGTAGTCATGTGCCCGGTGAGCCCCATGATCACGATGGTGCCGTTGAACACGATGGTGATGATGGTGAGCAGCATGGCCGGCGAAATGGTCATGAGCATGTCATAGCAGGCGAAGCGAAAACCGCGCTTGTTGGTGAATATGCCCTTGAACAGCTTCCATCCGTAGCGGCCGAACACCTGGTAGAAGCCCTTCGCCCAACGGAAGCGCTGGTTCCACGAGTCGCGGAAGGTAGTGGGCTGCTCGTCGTAGAGCACAGCCGTGGGGCAATATGCGATGCGCCTGCCGGCGATGATGCTTTGGGTAGAAAACTCGATATCCTCGGTGAGCAGATGCCACTTCCAGCCACCCGCCTCGCGAAGCACGTCCGCCGCGATGAAAAAGCCCGTCCCCGAAACCGCGCAGCTGGTGTTAAGCGTCAAGCGCGACTGGTTCAGGTACTTCGCCTCGCGCATGAACCACACGCCATAACCTGCGGAAATCCAGTTGCTGTCGAAGTTCTTCGAGTTACGGTAGCTCGTGGAAGCCAAAGCCCCCGAGTCGAATACGTTGTTCATCTCGCGGAAGTAATTAACGTCGAGCACATTGTCGGCGTCGAAAACGAAGTAGGCCTCGTAACCACGGTCGCCGTAGTAGCGCTGGATGCGCGAATACCCGTAGTCGAGAGCGTAGCCCTTACCCACCAGATCCTTGTTTTCGCGCTCGAACACGTAGGCACCAGCCGTGCGTGCTATCTGCGCAGTGTCGTCGGTGCAGTTGTCGGCGATAACGAAGATGTCGATGAGCTCTTGGGGATAGTTCTGCACTCGGATGCTGTGCAGGAGGTCTCCGATGACGGCACTTTCGTTGCGCGCCGAAATCATGACGGCGTAGCGATGATTGCACTGCGCGATGTGCATCTTCGGCTTGCGCGTGAGAGTAACCAGAACATAGAAGAGCTGGTAGCAATAGCAAACCGAAAACGCTATGAACACGCAGACGTTGAAGATGTCGACAAACGATAACTGCCCGAACAGTTGGCCGAACACGTCTCCTCCTAATAGCCCTAATGCCCTCATGCAAGTCGCGTTTCCAACTGCCTTGCGGACGCTCATCTTTCCAAAACAGGCCAGACCCCGTCTGAACCCAACGCGGCATTATACGACCGTGTAAGGTAAAGCAAGACCGTCTTTTTCTTTCGTCACCATTTCGCCGCATTGGTGGCGCAAAAACGACCATGCTTATCACGATTCTTCCACAGCTTGACCACATAATCCCACCTGCTCGCACGAATCCGGCAACAGCATATCTTCCTTCAATTCCTTATCGATGTTATCAAACGACCCGAAACCGACTTATCGAACGACCCGAAACCGACTTGTCCATCTTCGTGACAACGGACGCGACACATGCGATTCTCAAGAATCGCGATTTGTGCTAAGAAGCCCCTGAAAGGCTGTGCTACCCTGCATCCATAACACGCGACTTCGCATACCGAACTCGAAAGGACTCCCATGAGCTACGACATCAAAGACATAGACCTGGCACCCGAAGGCCTGCAGCGCATCCTGTGGGCCGACCGCGACATGCCGGTGCTCGCCAGCATCCGCGAGCGCTTCGAGCGCGAAAGGCCGCTTGCGGGCGTGCGAATCGGCGCCTGCCTGCACGTGACCACCGAAACCGCGAACCTCATGCGCACGCTCGCCGCCGGCGGTGCCGAGGTGCACCTGTGCGCCAGCAACCCGCTGTCCACCCAGGACGACACCGCCGCTGCACTCGTAGCCGAATACGGCATCGACGTCCACGCCATCAAGGGCGAGGACACCGAAACCTATTATCAGCACGTGGACGCCATCATCGACAGCAAGCCGCAGATCACCATGGACGACGGCGCCGATGTGGTGGGACGCATCCACGAAAGCCGTCGCGAGGCGCTAGAGCACATCATTGGCGGCACCGAGGAAACCACCACGGGCGTTATCCGCCTGCAGGCGATGGCCGCCGAAGGTGCGCTGCGCTACCCCATCATCGCAGTGAACGATGCAAAGACCAAGCACTTCTTCGACAACCGCTACGGCACGGGCCAATCCACGCTCGACGGAATCGTCCGCCTGACGAACCGTCTGCTGGCAGGCCGCACGTTCGTGGTGTCGGGCTACGGATGGTGCGGCAAGGGCCTGGCACGTCGCGCCGCCGGCATGGGCGCGAACGTGATCGTGTGCGAAGTGGACGCCACAGCCGCGCTTGAAGCCCACATGGACGGCTTCCGCGTGATGCCTCGCGCCGAAGCCGCAAAATACGCCGACGTGTGGTGCACCGTCACAGGTGACTTGAACGTCATCGACGAGCCATGCTACGCCACGATGAAAGACGGCGCGATCATCTGCAACAGCGGCCACTTCAACAGCGAGATCAACATCCCCTGGCTCGAAGAAAACTGCGTGAAGAAGGAAACCATCAAGCCGATGGTCGACGAGTACACGCTCTCAGACGGGCGCACCATCATCCTGCTGGCGGAAGGTCGTCTGGTGAACCTATCCGGCGCCGAAGGCCACCCCGCCAACGTCATGGACATGAGCTTCGCCAACCAGGCCTTATGCGCCGAGTACATGGTGCAGCATGCGGCCGAGCTGCAACCCGGCTGCTATGTTGTGCCCGCCGACATCGACGACGCCATCGCCCGCGTGAAGCTCGATACCCTGGGCGTGCAAATCGACGAGCTCACCCCCGAGCAGGTAGCGTACCTGAACTCCTGGAACATGGGCACCATGTAGGTTGATTTGCAAACCGCTTAGCCATCGTCTTGGCGCAACGTACGAGAACTGAGTAATTCCTATGGTGGCTTGGTTTTCGATGCAAGTTTCTCTGCTATAATCGGCAACGCTGTAACGGCGGGACGTGGCGCAGTTTGGTAGCGCGCTTGCTTTGGGAGCAAGATGTCGCAGGTTCAAATCCTGTCGTCCCGACCAGAAAATGCCCACGCCTCGGCGTTTTACATATGCGGCTGTAGTTCAATGGTAGAACCTGAGCCTTCCAAGCTCATGACGCGGGTTCGATTCCCGTCAGCCGCTCCATAGGTTTTGCAACTGTGGCAACCGATCAGGTTGCCACAGCCGTTTTGGGCACGACCTGACCCCGACCAGATTCTCGACTAGAGCTGCGGATCGAGTCGCCGCTCTTTCCCCTGCCGAGTCGCAGACCCCAACTTTGCTACAACAGTGCATCTGCTTTCAGGCGAGTGCGAACTTGCTCTATCTGGGTAGCTACAGCAGATGGCGCCGTGCCGCCTTCGGTGGTGCGGGCGGCCACGATGTCATCCAAGTCCAGTGCCTTAACGATATCGGCTTCAAACAGGGGGCTTTCAGCCTGGAAATCCGCCAGAGACAAATCATCCAGCTGGCAGCCGCGCTTCTCGCACAAAAGCACCAGGTGACCCACCACGGCATGCGCTTCGCGGAATGGCAGGCCCTTCTTTGCCAGATAGTCGGCCACATCGGTAGCCGCAAGATAGCCCACGCGTGCCGCCTTGCGCATCGTATCGGCATTTATGCGCATCGTGCGCACCATGCCTTCCATGCAGCGCATGCTGTCGGCAAGGGTGTTGGCAGCGTCGATGACGCCTTCCTTGTCCTCCTGCGTGTCCTTGTTGTAAGCAAGAGGCAGGCCCTTCATCGTGGTAAGCAGCGCCATCAGGTCGCCCACCACGCGCCCCGTCTTGCCGCGCACGAGCTCGGCGAAGTCGGGGTTTTTCTTCTGCGGCATGATCGAGCTGCCAGTGGAGTAGGAATCCGATAGCGTGATGAAGCCGAACTCGCTCGTAGACCACAAGATGATCTCTTCCGCCAGGCGCGAAAGGTGCACCATGCCCACGGAACAGGCGTAGTTCAAATCCAGCAGGAAATCGCGGTTGCTCACGGCATCCAGGGAATTGGCGCAAACACTGCCGAATCCCAGTTCTGCCGCCGTCATCTGGCGGTCGAGCGGATATGTCGTCCCTGCAAGGGCCGCACACCCAAGTGGGTTTTCGTCCGCCGCCTGCCAGGCATGCTGCAGCCGCTCGTGATCGCGAGCGATCATCCATGTATAGGCAAGCAGGTGATGCGCGAGCAGAACGGGTTGCGCATGCTGCATGTGGGTGTAGCCGGGCATGACCACATCGATGTTCGCCTCGGCCACTTCCACGAGTGCCTGGCGCAGGGAACGGTTCGCCTCCATCAGATCCCGGCAAAGGCGCTTGGCAAACAGGCGGCTGTCGGTTGCCACTTGGTCGTTGCGGCTGCGCCCGGTGTGCAAGCGGCCACCCGCAGCCCCGATGCGACGCGTAAGCTCGGCTTCCACGGCCATGTGAATATCCTCATCATCGATGTCAAACACGAACTCGCCCGCATCGATGTCCGCCTTTACCGAGCGCAAACCAGAGTCGATGGCCTGCTGGTCCTGCTCGCTGATGATACCCTTCGTAGCCAGCATTTTCGCATGGGCACGGCTACCCGCGATGTCTTCGGCGTACATCGCCTTGTCCACGGGAAGGCTCGCACCGAAGCGTTGCGTGAACTCATCGGCTCCCTCTTCGAACCGTCCATCCCACAGTGCCATGCTAATCCTCCAACACGGTGTCGGCGTCTTCCAAAATGCTGGGCTTGAGCGAAAACGGGCCCACGGCGTTGAAGGCGTCCTCGACATCGGTCCGAGCGCCAGCCCAACGCCTGCTGCGCGCCCAGTTGCGTGCCGAAAGGCCGTTGATCTCGATGAACCCGGCAGCCGCCTGGTGGTTGAAAGCGTCCTCCTCGCCGTAGGTGGCCAAAGCCTCGCTGTAGAGCGAGTACACGCTCTTGCGCCCCACCACCGTACAACTGCCCTTGTACAGCTTCAAGCGCACAGTACCGTTGAGACATTGCTGAGTGCTTGCGATGTAGGCATCAATGGCTTCCTTGAGCGGGCTATACCACTTACCGTAGTAGACCTCCTGCGCCCACAGCTGTTCCATCCCGGGCTTATGATGCAGAACATCCCGCTCGAGCACGAGGTCCTCTAGCGCCTTGTGCGCTTCCATGATGGCCAGCGAGCCAGGACATTCGTAGATTTCACGGCTCTTCACGCCCACCAGGCGGTTTTCCACCATGTCAATGCGGCCATAGCCGTTGCCACCCGCCAGCTTGTTCATGGTTTCGAAAACCTCGACCATGCCCATGGACTTGCCGTCAACGGCAATGGGCTTGCCGAACTTGAACTCTATCTCCACGTAGGTGGGCACATCGGGTGCATCTTCGGGGTTCACCGTCATGGTGTAGATGTCGGTGGGAGGCTCAATCCAAGGATCTTCCAGCACACCGCATTCGATGGCGCGGCCGAACATGTTGTCGTCGATGCTGTATTGGCTCATCTTCTTGTCGGGAATGATGACCCCATGCTCCTCGGCCCACTTGACTTCCTGGGGACGCGTGTTGAATTCCCAATCGCGAACAGGAGCCAAGATGGTTAAGCTCGGGTCGAGCATGGCAATCGAGTTCTCGAAACGAATCTGGTCGTTACCCTTGCCCGTGCAGCCATGCGCAACGTACTTGGCGCCGAACTTGTGTGCCGCGTCCACCAGATGTTTGCAAATCGCCGGACGGGAAAGGGCGCTGAGCAGCGGGTACTTGTTCTCGTAGGCGGCATTGGCAGCGATGGCCTTCGTAAGGAAGTTTTCCGCATAATCCTCGCGCAGATCCGCCACGATGCAGTCGAGGACTCCCATCTTCAGCGCGTTCTCGCGCACTTTCTCGAGCCCATCGTGCTCCTGCCCTACTTCACCCACGACAGCGACGACGTCGAGATTGAGAATATCCTGCAGCCATTTGATGCAACACGAGGTATCCAAACCGCCTGAATACGCGAGAATGACCTTTTCCTTCTTCATTTCCACGATAATTCCCTTCGAATAGTGGCACTAGCACGCCACGGTAAGCGCCTACAGCGACAGCCGCTTGAAAGCGCAAAGATACAGATACAGAGATGGAGATCGGGCACACGGCCCTTGAAAGACGCAGACGACTAGCGTCGTCGCAGCCAGCTATGCCCGAAACGCACGTTTTCGGTGCCGATGGACAGCACGCGAATGCCCTCACGGCATTCGAACGGAATTGTGGCGGCATCGCCACAGGAAACGGTGGACCTGAAGAAAGGATGGGCGAACGAAAGATGCATCTTGGAAGCATCGCTCATGCAGTGCTTCTTCATGATCACATCTCCCTTCACCAGGTCGCCGTTTGCAGATTGTCTGCGATTATACCTCTATTGATTCCAAAACGCGGTAAGTATTCATTATTTCTGCAAAAGAGGTTGATTTTATGCAATTGTATTATTTGTTTTTGAGCACGTGCACTAACGGGTGCCAATCTTTTCGCGCAGCAAGCGCAACGCGTTCCCGCGATGCGAAACCGAGTTCTTTTTATCTTGATCGACCTGGGCTAACGTAACTCTTCCACCGAAGCAGTCGGGTATGAACAACGGGTCGTAGCCAAAGCCGTTGCTACCCGCCAACTCGTACCCGATTCGACCCTCGATTGTTCCACGTGCAATAATTTCGCTCCCGTCAACATCTATGAACACGAGCGTGCACACGAACCGTGCGGTCCGCTTGTCATCGGGAACATCGGCAAGTTCGCGGAAGAGCTTCTCGTTGTTTGCCTCGTCATCACCGTCCCTGCCGGCATAGCGTGACGAGTACACGCCAGGGGCACCGCCGAGTGCATCCACCTCGAGACCGGAGTCGTCAGCCAGCACGGCGCACGCTCCCCCACATGCTTCGCGAGCCGCCAGAGCTTTGATGCGGGCGTTCCCCTCGAAGCTGTCGGCATCCTCCACGGGGTCGGAATCGATTCCCGCTTCCCGCAGCGTCTGGAAGCGCCATCCCTCGAAGTCGAGGGCGGTCTCGATCTCGGCAACCTTGTGCGCGTTGTTGCTTGCGATGATGACGTTTTTCATGAGCTTCTCCTTGCTTCCCTTGCTTCCCTTGCCGCTCCTTGCCGCTCTTTGCCGCTCTGCCCTTCGAGTTCACTCGAAGGAAACCTGGCCCACTTCCGGCAGCTCCATGCGCAAGACGCGGCTGCCAAAGCGCCTGAACTCCTCAAGGTTGCTGCCCGTGCTGTAGAACTCGTAACGGGCCTCGTGGTCATCTGGAAGCAGCTGGCCACGACGCTCAAGAATGGCACGAACGTCCTTCGCTGTTTCCTTCGCGGAGTCGATGAGCGTCACCTCGCGGCCGATCACGCCCCCTATCAGCGCCTTCAGGAGTGGAAAATGCGTACAGCCCAACACGAGCGTGTCGATGCCGACCCGCCTCAGCGGCTCGAGATACTCCTTGGCAATCTCACGGAAAGCCGAGCGGATGTATACCTTCGATGCCAGCGAGGTATAGTCCTCTATGGGCCCTTCTGCCATGCGGATCCCCTGTTCAGCGATCTCCACGAACCGCGGAGTAGCCGTCGAGAACACGGTGATGCCAGCATCCAGGTTCCTAATGGTGTTGGAATAGGCACCGGAATCGACAGTAGCCTGCGTGGCGATGACGCCCACCTTACGATTTCGGGTCGTGTATGCCGCTGCCCGCGAACCAGGTTCCACCACGCCGACGATGGGTACGTCGAACGTTCGCTGAGCATGCGCAAGACCTGCTGCCGTGGCAGTATTGCACGCGATGACGATCATCTTCACGTTGCGTTCCACCAGCCAGGTGCAGATTTGCTGTACGAACCCGTCCACCTCTTCCAGGGATCGCGGACCATAGGGACAGCGTGCCGAATCGCCCAGGAAGACGATGTCTTCATGGGGCAGCGCCTTGATGACCTCGCGCGCCACGGTAAGCCCGCCGAAGCCCGAGTCGAAGATGCCGATGGGGGCAGATGCATTGTCGATAGTTTCTGGCATGCGCACCAGTATAGACCGCAGCTGACACACACCCACCCAAAGCCATAGTTTCTGCTCATCTGAGGCGACCTCATGTTACCTCATGCGATGTCTAGCCCAACCTCACCCTGCGATTCGAAACCGCACTTATCCGATTCCAGGTCATATCGTTCGCATATTGGACCACGGGACGGGCGTAAGCAACAAAAGCGCTAGATGGCTTCGATGGTGGAGTCCTCGGTGGGAACCAAGCCGCGCTTGGTCGCTTCGTCCCGCAGCCAGGTATGGGCTGCGACGTGGTCGATATGCGCAGAGCAGACTTGGTCGCACATGCCGCACAGCTGGCAGGAGAACACGCCCCCTTCCACGGCCTGCATGATGCGATCCCCCTGGTCGATCTTGTCGTTTGCACGCAGGTAGATCTGGCTGAACACAGCCGGACCAGCATACTGTGCCGAATTCGTCGACAGCACTGGGCAAAGCGGCACGCAGGCGCCGCATTCGCGGCATTTCTGGATGCGGTCGAGCGTCTCCCAATAGAAGTCATAATCGATCGCTGGTGGTTTCGACAAGTCGGCGAGCGAAATCTCAGCGCAAACCGAATCGTCGAGCTTGCGCATGAAGGCGCTGCGGTCGATCGTGAGGTCGCGGATGACGGGGAAACCCGAAAGCGGGGCGATGTCGTGGGTTCCCGGCTCGATAGTGGTGTAGCACGCCAAGCCGGGCATCCCGTCGATCATCACGCTGCACCGGCCACACAAGCCACCGCGACATGAGTAATCGAACGCGATGACTTCTTCGTTGGCGTTGATGTACTGAATGGCCTGCAAGACGGTCATGTACTCTTCCCAAGGCACCTCGTATGACGACACATAGGGAGCGTCGTCGGTAGAGGGGTCGAAGCGGGTGATGTTGAGCGTTACGGTATCTGCCATGAGATTCTCCTTGAACTGATTATTCGAACGTAATGGGCAATGGTGGCGCAACGGGCGCCCAATATGCTGGGGCGGCTACAGATGCAACTCGTCGCAAACGCCTATCTCGGGAACCATTTCCCGAATCTCGTCGGCGGAAAGGTGAGAGTCCACGATGTCGGTGGCCTCGGTTGCCCACGCACCGTCTTCGTACGACACCCAGACGTTCTTCAGCCAGTTCTCGTTGTCCATGGCGGGATAGTCGAGCCGATGATGGAACCCTCGCGTCTCGGTCCTGAACAGGCTGGCCTGCGCGATGGCAAGGCAGCACATGGCCATCTTGGGCGCTTCCATGGCGTGGCGCCACTCCATGTTCAGGCGGGGAGACTTATCTGCCACCACCATGGCGGGAACGTCCTCTTCGAGAATGCGCGTGAGCTCTTCGATGGCGCTGGTCAAACCTTCTTCGTCCCTGCCGCCGAAAAGATAGGTATGGCAGACTTCCTGGATAGCATGAGCGACCTCGTCGGCCGACTTGCCGTCTCCATCTCGCTCGAGCATCATATAGGCCTCTTCGAGCACGGCGTCGGCAGCAGTGAAGTCAACGGCCTGCAGCTCCATCGACGCCGACCTCTTGGCGGCCGCCTCGCCGGCTATGGCGCCTCCAGCGCAGCAATTCCATCCTGCCAGCGCATCGTAAGCACCTTCCTGCGCCGTCGACCAGTACAATCCGGGAATGGTCGTCTCGCCCTCACGGGTGAGCTTGGGGCCACCGCCGTGCTCCCAAGGTACGGGGGCGAGCTCGGAAGGATTCTCGGGCGTATAGCCCAAGTCGCGCTGCTGCGAATCGAGGTTGCGGCGGTTGAATGCCATGAAGACTTCAGGCTGGTCGAGATCGGTGATGTCGTAGAGAATGCCGCCGTTTTCGCTCGCTCGGCCCTCGTAGATCTCGCTCATGACGATCTTGTTGTAGGTGGAAACCTGGGGGAAGGCGTTCCACGGCTCGCAGTCGGGGCCGATGACCTGCTCCCCATTGCCATTCAGTACGTTTTCGGGATGGTCATAGCAGCTGAAGCCGATGTTGTTGCTGTAGGAAATCGACGTGGGATGCAGGTTGTAGAAGTAGAGCGCCCATTGCTCCATGTTTTTGAACGCAACGCCATGGGAAAGCCCGATGGCATAGCCGTCGCCCGTGCATTCGGGGCCGCCGTTGGTCTTGGCGCTGATGCCGCTCCAACCGTTGCACCAGATGGGAGAGCCCATGCACATGATGACTGCCTTCGCGCGCACGATGACGGCATCGCCCGTGACAAGGTCGATGCCCACGACGCCGGCCGCCTCGCCCTGTGCATCGAGCAAGATGTCGAGCACCATCGTACGGTCGATGACCTTCGCCCCCGACCGTCGAATGTGCTGCGCCATCATGTGGGGCATGGCGTTGACGCGGTCCTCGACGCAGTAGCCCTCGACGGCGGTTGCGGCTACTTCACCCGAGGAGCCGCGGTCCCACAGCACTCCGTACTTCTGCCAGATGGCATGGATGTTCTCGCGCATGGACCACTCCACCTGAGCCGCATAGTAGTCTTGATCAACCAGGCCTTCGGTACCAGTTGCCACAAGGCCCCACAGGTCGGGGCTTTCGACGTCGTCGAGCGATTCGTAGCCGGAGAGCGCATGCCCCCAGTTGATTCCCGAAGCACCGGAGTGGCCGAAGGGACCCTTGTCCACGATGGCAACGGTCTTACCGCCTTTCAGGACGCTGCGGGCTGCAAACATGCCAGCCACGCCGCCACCGACTACCACGACGTCTGCTTCGTAGGTGCTGGTCGCACGGCCTGCGGTGCCAGCAGATGCCGATTCGTTCTGCGCCTGTGGCGAGGCGCTCTCCTCTCCGCTCGCGCATCCGGTCAAAGACCCCATACCGGCTAGCGCGACGGTTCCGATGGCGAGGTCCTTGATCAGCGCACGGCGCGTAAGACCGCTTTTCGCCATTTCACGATCGGTCGGTTTCATGTTCTCTCCTTCTGATTGACAAAATAATATGCTCATGGAATAGTACTTTTCGCAAATTTAATTATCAATTTTTCAATTACTAATAGTTAAAGTCATAATTTTTGCGATTTTGAAATGTCAGTCAGTAATAGTTTGGGGCGAACCACCATGAGCGAAACCGAAGAGCTCGTCTCGCTGCTTTCAGACGATACATTCAGAGCTATTTTCCAGCGCATCGACCGCGATATATTCGGCCAGTCGAGCTTCGAGCAGCTGCCGATGCCCAAGGGCTATTCGGCCGACGAAACGTGGAGCGTCCTCGAAGCGATACGCCGCTTGAACTCGCATGAGTTCCACTACGAAACGTATTCCATCGACAACAAGGGCATCGTATCGTGGTGTTCGCTCGGCGGGCGTATCAGTCCGATGTTGCATGAAATCGCATCCACGGCAAGGGCGATGCGCAGCAGCGACGCTTTCAACCAATATTCCTATCTCGACGTACTCGCCGAAGACCTTGCTGCCGCAGCAGCACGCGACGGACTCGCAGTCGACGAGCCGACAACCCGAAAGCTCGTCGGACACCAGGCAAGCCCCACGACGCGCGACGAAGCTTACATCGCCAACGTTGCCGCTATCCTGTTGGAAATCGAGAAGTACGCACGCTATCCGCTCTCCCCCTGGATGCTCGACGAGTTCGCCATCCGCATGGAAGACGTCCCGAGCGGGATCGCCAGTGTCGGCTTGGGCGCCCCCGTGTTCCCCGACACCGAATCACTGCGCTCCCGCATCGTTCCCACCATCCTCGAGACGATGAACGATAGCTCCCAGCCCATGGAGACGTACCTGCTCAACCTGCTCGCGACCTCGCTCGTCATCTGGGACCTGAGCCCCTTTGCGAAGTTCAACTCCATGTACGAGCTCATCATAAGGAACTGGGCCCTGGAAAGCCGATCGCTTTCGTACCTGCGAAACGTGCCGTTTCTGGCCCTGTGCCGGACCTGGGAGCAAGAAGGCGGGCAAAGCGTCGGCGTTTCCGAAGAGTACTACGACGTAATACCCGACGGGGACAACGACCACGATTCGACTCCGTTTTTCGGAAACGCGCTCATCATGGTCACGCGACGACTGAGGCAGCTCGAAGATCAGCGCGAATCGGAAAGCGGCGAGAGCGATGTGGAAACCCGGGCGCGGATGGCATACCCCGACATCAACGAACGTCAGCTCGACGTTTTGCGGAGCCACTCGCGCAATCCCGACCAGCTCACGACCATAGCCCTCCACATGAGCCTGTGCAAGGTCTCGTACGGAACCGCCCGCAGCGACCTGCTGGGGCTCAGCGAGCACGGCCTGCTCGTGCAGGAATGGCAAGGCCGTGCCATGGTGTTCCGGAACGCATGAGCGACCGCTAAAAACATCAAAATGGGCCTTGACTATACCGTACATCGTACTGTATTGTTGCAAACATCAAACAGTACGTTGTACTGTTTTCAGTTGAAAGGAGAACCACCATGGCAGTACGTCCCCGTCCAGGCGCACAGAATCCCGGTCGCATGATTTCTGGAGGCATGAACATCGAAGACTTCATCGAGCTTACGAACCGCACCGAGTGCGATTGCACCTGTGTAGGTAAAAGCTTCACCCCCGTGCCGGAAGACGAGCGCGAGGACTTCGTCGACGTCGCGGAGGAGATCGGCAACCGCAACCTCGCCTACGCGCAGGAGATGGAGGCCGCCGGCAACCTGGTGACCGCATCCGACTTCTACGCCCGCGCAGAAGCCATGTTCCGTGTCGCCGACTACGGCATTCACGACGCCATCACTGACGAGAAGATCCGCATTTACTCGAAAATCCCGATGTGCTTCCAAAAGCACTGGGAACTTCGCCCCGAGTGCGTCGAGACCGTCGAAATTCCCTTCGAGGACAAGACGATGGAAGCCTACTTCGCCATCCCCGACGACTGCCCCACTGACGCTCCCGTACTCGTGATGATTCCAGGTGCTACCGGCTTCAAGGAGGAAAACTTCTCCACATGCTGGTACTTCTTCGAGCGCGGTATCCCCTTCGTTATTTTCGACGGCCCAGGTCAGGGCACTTCGCTTTACTTCAAGAAAATGTGGCTCACCGAGACCAACTACACCGACGCCGTGCGCGAGGTCATCAAGTTCGTGAAGGCCGATCCGCGCGTAGGCGACAAGATCGCACTCTACGGCATGAGCTATGGCGGCTACCTGGCCACCGCAGCCGCCTGCGAGCTGAACGACGACATTTGCGGACTGGTCGTGCGCGGCGGCACCGACAAGACCGACACGCTGACCAAGCACCCCTGGGTCGGCATCGAGAACTTCTACCTAGGCGGCTTCCAGCTGAAGTTCAACCAGCCGCTTGACGTGTGCGGCGAGATGAGCACACGCATGGAGTGCACCGACGACCTGCACAAGATCACCTGTCCCGCGCTCATCATCCACAGCCACGTCGACCCCATCATCGGCATCGACGGCCCGCATCGCATCTATGACATGGTGTCTTCCGAGGTCAAGCACTACGCCGACTATCCTGGTATGGCGCACTGCGTGAACGACAAGATGGACTCCGCCGGCTGCTTCGGCGCGGACTGGATGGTTCCGCGCATGATCGAGGCCGCCCGCGCATAAGCGATCGGAGATTTCCCAGCGATTCGAGCAAAGTGACCCTGCCATGCGGGGCCGCTTTGTTTTACCATGAGTATTAAATCGCATCGTATGGAAGGGTACTCATGGCGCACGGCGACGGAAAGCGGAGGATTTGCAAGGAGGCAGTGCGTCTCTTCAACGAGAACGGCTACGACGCAGTGTCCCTCAGGCAGATAGCCTCATCGGCGGGCACCACCATCGGCAACCTCACCTATCACTTCTCCCGCAAGGAGGACCTGCTGCTCGCTATTCTTGCCGATCTGCACGAAGGGTTCTCGGAAAAGCTCGACCGGACGATTTCGGGAGCCGAGCTCGTGGAAAGCCTGCTCGCGCTCGTTTTGGAAAACGAGGAGAACCAGAAGCGCTACCCGTTCTACTTTGACAACTTAGCCCAGCTTTCGGCGACATTTCCCGCGATAAAGGAGCGGGGCGACGGGTTCGCAAAGACGCTCTACGATCACTATTTTTGGGCGTTTGGAAAGCTTTCCGCCGAAGGCTGGCTCGAAGCCGCTGGAGGAAGATTCCGCCCCGAACTGCTGGCGTACGTGCTGGTCGACCTGCAATCGGGCTGGACGCTGTCCTCGTCGCCCTACCGAAACCCGCAGCTTCCCGCACTGCCGCTGACGACGGTAATCCCCCAACTGCTGCGCTCACACGTCACGACTGGGAGGCTGGAAGAATTCGATGCGATCTGCGCACGTCTGGGCTTGCCCCGCTAGTTGCAAACCGCTTGTCAGCATGGATTCGGGACGGGCTCAGCACTCGAACACGACAGCGCCCATCTTCGCACACGTACCGCACGTAACCGCCTCGACTTCCGCGGCGTACGCTTCGGATGACGCGAGCTGCTGGACGGCCCGAACGAACGGGCGCATCGCCCTCCCCTTGCGCATCACCACATCGAGACGTCCCTTGTGCAGGGGCACGAAACTGACCCCGCCCACCTGCATGGCCGTGGATTCCGTGCATACCGCCACATCGCACTCGCCGCGCAGGACGCGAACCACGGCGTCGTGTTCGCCCGTCGGCTCATCTGAGTACCCCGTTACGGCTTCCGAACGCGCCTCCATGCCGAGCAGCTTCTCGTCGAGCAGGATTCTCCCGCTGCTCCCCGGCTGCTGCTGGGCCACGCGGACCCCTTCGCGCAGGACCGACCCCCAGGTAGAGATCTTCTTCGGATTGCCAGGGGCGACGGCGAAACCCCACATCCGCTCGGCTAGTACCATCACGGACAGTGACACGCCCGGGGCGAGGCTCTGAGCGAACGCGACGTTGCAGTTGTTCGACTTCGCATCGTAGAGGTCGACCACCGTCGCATCCACTTCACCCAAATAGATTCCCACGAGCGCTGCGTAACCGTTCATGCTGCGATGGGACACCTGCACCCCCGCATCGCGCAGGCTGCCCGCAAGCAGCCCCGTCACTGGGTCCAGCCCCGCGACCACGAAGTCCGCCCGCTCGGCCAGGATGCCGTTCAGATACGTAGGGCCACCATCTTCGACATCGCCCTCGAAAGCATGCGCGAAGGAACCTTCCGAACCCTCGCGGACGGAGACGCGATGTTGGTCATCGAGGTAGCGCTGCACGTCGCGGACCGTGAAGCGAAGCTTGCGGCCGATATGATAGCTCGAAAGCTCTCCGGTGCGCGCCAGCTCGTAAACCTTGTTCCTGCCCACATGGAGCATCTGGGCTACTTCCATCACACCCAAAGGCTCTTCACCCAGCATGCCCCTCCCCTTCCTGGCAGGCGTTTTCCCAGCCGATCCTGAACCGACGACGATGTTTCGCCACCATTGTAGGTTTATATATTCTCTGATGCAAATATATTCATTCTAGGATATTATGGTACGGACGGGGACGGAAGGGAATGCGAAATGTGGACATGGGGTTTCGCCGTCTCCGCAACCTCTCCGAAGGCGCATAGTGGTCACATCGAAGGAAACAGCCCCACGGGGCAGGCAAACGAAAGGACACACCATGAAGATCTCCGCACGCAACCAGATCAAGGGCATCGTCAGCAACGTCAAGGAAGGTGCCGTCAACGGCGTCGTCACCATCAAGGTCGGCGAGCAGGACATCAAGGCCGGCATCACGATGGAATCCATCAAGGAGCTTGGACTGGAAGAGGGCAAGGAAGCTTTCGCCATCGTGAAAGCCACCAACGTTATGTTCGCCACCGGCAAGATCGTCGGAATCTCCGCCCGCAACCAGCTGGCTGGCACCGTGGTGAAGGTGACCGAAGGTGCCGTGAACGGCCACGTGACCATCGAGCTGGCCGACGGCAACCGCGTCAGCGGCTCCATCACCAACGAAGCCATCGAGTCGCTGGAAATCGCCGAGGGCAAACAAGCCGTCGCCATCATCAAGGCCACCGACGTCATCGTGGGTGTGGAATAACAGCGAGCATCTACACCAATTCTTGCTTAAGCGCTTTCAGGGGCCTCTTGGGGGCCCCTTCTTTCGCGGCAGGGGAGTTGTTCCGTCGGGCCAAAACCTCGGTTCGCGAGCATTTTTCAAAGTATTGAGCATCACTATTCGAGGTAGTGTGCACCTCTTTTTCAGCAGGATTCTCTGCGACCCTCTGACCTGGTGTTATTGCAGCTGCATCTCGATGTCGACCCGACGATTACACAATTCTTTCGATTTCGATACTCACTACTTTGAAAGATGGCCTTAAATCAACGTTTTACGGTGACGAAACACGGCGGGCGCGCACCTCAAAAGCTAGAGAAAGATATCCACCTGCGATCCGATCTCGTCTTCCTGAGCGTTTTCCTCACCAGCCACCAACGCACCCTGCTGGAACTGCCGTTCGGTCATCGTGAAAA
>JBGUXY010000062.1:0-8076 GCA_045118335.1 Eggerthellaceae bacterium | reverse complement strand
TCAATCGTGAACAACCGCGCTCGTGACCTCAGCCTAAACCGGGCGATTCTGGCGACGATTGTCGGAACGGGTTGCATAGGCACGCTCATTGGCGCACTCACCGGCATGGGCGTGCTTCCCCTGCCATGCCTAGCCGTGGGCGCATTCATGCGCGGGTTGTTCTATGGCATGCTTACCATCTTCTGGATCGACGTGCTCATACACCTCGACAACAGCGTCATCGGGGCAGCCGTTTCCGCAGCCCTCGCGCTTTACGCCGTCGCTGGCCTGGCAATCCTGGGCGCTTCGCTCATCCACCCCGCACTAGCCGCCCTGCTGCTGACCGTCTGCCCCGCCCTCAGCTGCCTCGGCTGCATGAAAGCGGGCGAAAGCGGCATGATGGAAGCACCCGTCGATCAGGAAAGCACGCGAGCTCCCCTGCGCACGCGCCTTCTACTCTACGCTGCAAACTTCCTGTTCGGAATCATGCTCGGAGCGCTTCTGTACTATTTCGCCCGCTTCGATGACGCATCATCGGTCCTCGCCTTCCTCGCCATGTCCATCCTGCTGCTGGCCGTGTTCTCTTTCGGCGCAACCCAGCTAGGAGTCAGCGCGGTGTATCGCGGCTTCATGATGTGCTTCGCCATCGGCGTGTCACTCCTGTTGCTTGCGGGGCAACTCAATCACATGGTTGCGACGCCGTTGGCATCGGCCACGCTTGCCTTCCTCATTCTGTACACGATCGTGATCTTCACTGACACGCAAGGCCGTATGCGAGAACCGTATTGGAAGGTTCCCGGGATGTGCCAGGTGTTCGCCTCGCTGGGCATGATAGCGGCGGCGGCTCTGTTCCAGATGGTGTTTCCTAACGGCGAGATCCCCGATACGCAACTCGTGTTGCTGGCAGCTGCATGCATGGTGTTCGTAGCCGGCGTGTTCTCGCCGAGTGACCGGGCGCGTACCCGACCTTGGGGGTTCTCGAGCCTGATCCCCGCCGAGTCGCCCGAAGCCCGCGCCATGCGCCGATGCGGCGAGCTGGCGGAAGAATGCGGCCTGACCAGCCGCGAACTCGAAGTACTCCAGAAGCTGGCATCGGGCTTGACGAAAGACGAAATCGCCGAAGCACTCTACATCTCGCCCGCCACGGCCAAGACCCACATCCGCAACATCTACTCCAAGTTGGATGTGCACTCCCAGCGCGAACTATCCAGCAAGATCGACCTGTAAAGAGCTGCGTTTTGGAGCATTTACGCGCTTTGGAGTAGCGCAAATCCCCATTACCCTATAAGTTAGGTTGTACTAACTTATAGGAGGGGCATGAAAGCACCAAGCAGTATAGAATCGCTGCCAAAAGGCTGGCAGGTCGTCCACGTCGACAATGAACACATGAATCTTTCGTTCGAGGACGAGGCCGGCACCGTCACGTTGTCGTATCATCAGTTGTTCCCCGGCATCATACTGACCGACGTCGACCTGGCCATACCCAGCCTTGGCACTATCCCGGTAACGCATCGCGAGTTGGCCTCGATCAACTACTGCAGGCATGGGCGCTGCGAAAGCGACCTGCAGGAGAAGGGCTGGGTCATCGTCCAGGAAAACAACCTGTGCTTCTCGACTTCGACCGCATACTCGTTCGAATATCCCACGGCACGCTACTGCGGCTTCGAGTACTGGATTGATTTCCACGACGTAGATGTGCAGACGAGGCAGACGCTTGCCCTGTTCGGAATCGACCTTGTCGCCATCGCACAGGCCCTGTGCGCCGACTCGCCCGCTTTCAACCTCGTGCCCACCGGAGAGCTGGCGGAAAGCTGCAATCGCATCTGCGACTTGCTTGGCAGCAGTGAGGACCGCATGGCCGACTTGCGGCTGACAACCTGCAGGCTGCTGCGTGCGCTGCACGACATCGATCCCGGCGCCCGCCGAGAGCACGCCACCTACCTGCAACGAAGCCAACGCGACATCGCCCACGAGCTGCACCGGCGCATCGAGCAAGCGCAGGGAGCACCTCTCGCGATGGCACGGGTCGCACAAGAGCTGGGCGTGAGCGAAAGCTCGCTGCGATCGTACTTTACGCGCGTCTACGGCACCACCCCGGGCACCTTCGCCCGGTCGCGTATGCTGCAACACGCCGCTCAGCAGCTGGCATGCACCACGCTGCCCGTAAGCGACATCGCCGCCCAGGCGGGATATGGCAACCCGTCGAAGTTTTCCGCCGCCTTCCGCAGGGAAACAGGCATGACCCCCTTGGAATACCGTCGCCGCAGCAAGCTGGGCGACTCGAAACGATAGCGAACGGAATTGGAGGTAGAAGTGAAGCATCTCAGCGATCTGGCGCCCAGCACGCGAGCGTGCATTGCCCGCATTGACGGCAACGTGCGGCTGCTCACGCGGCTGGCATCGATCGGGCTCGTGCCCGGCTCGGTGGTGGAAGTGGTGCGCAACGACACCCGCAGGCCCGTGCTCGTGTACGAGCGCGACACCATGGTGGCCATCAACCGGCAAGAAGCACAGCGCATCATGGTCGAGGAGGTGGCTTAGATGGAGGCGACCATGAACCTGGCCCTGTTGGGGCAGCCGAATTCCGGCAAGTCGACCCTGTTCAACGGGCTTACCGGCAGCCACCAGCGTGTGGGTAACTGGCCAGGCAAGACGGTGGAGAAGAAGCTCGGAACCTGCACGCGCGGCGGAACCACCTACACCATCTGCGACCTGCCGGGCGCCTACAGCCTTTCGGCCATGAGCGAGGAAGAGCAGGTGACGCAGGACTACATCGCCCAGGGAGAAGCTGACGTCGTGTGCGTGATGGCGGACGCGTCGCAGCTCGCGCGCAGCCTGTACATGCTGGCCGACTTCGCCGGCGCACGTGTCCCGTGCGTGCTCGTGCTCAACATGATGGACGTCGCCCACGGCCAGGGCAAGCAGATCGACGCCGACCTGTTGCAGAAGCACCTCGGCATACCGGTGGTCCCCTTCGTGGCCAATGACAGCTCATACTATGACGCGCTCATGACTGCCGTGGATTGCGCACATGCACAGCAAACCTGCATCGACGACTCCGCTCTCGCCGTGCTCTACGAGCAGCGCAGCGAGCAGTGGCGCGAAGCGCACGCGAACGTGCCCCCCGCTCAGGCGCAGGGCCGATTCGACGCATCGTGGCTTGCCGCACACAAAGCCGCCAAGACACAGGAGGGCGCTGTGAGCTGCGCTTCCGCCCGATTCCTGTGGGTCGACCAGATGCTGGAGGGCGTGCAGTCCACCAGCACGCAGAACGCACCGCGCTTTCTTGCATGGCTCGATTCGGCGCTCATGAATGCGCGATGGGGCAAGCTCGTGGGCATCGCCACCTGCCTGTGCGCCCTGCTGGCGTCCATGATCGTGGGCGCGCCGCTCATGGAGCTCGGGCAGATTCCCGTGATGGTGGCAACGCCCTTGGCCAACGCCCTCACGGTCATCGGATGCCCCGCATTCTTGGTAAGCTTCCTTTCGAGCGGCCTTATGACCGTGCTCTTCTTCGTGTTCTCGATGGCGGGTTTCGTGTTCGGCGTCACCTTCGTCTTCGGCATCCTGGACGAGGTGGGCATCGTCTCGCGCATCAGCTACCTGTTCGACGGCGCGATGAGCAAGCTGGGGCTGCCCGGCAAGGTAATGATGCCGTTCCTTTCCGGCTTCGGCTGCAACATTGCTTCGGTGCATGGCATGCGCGTGGTCGATTCATGGGGCCAGCGCGTGCTTGGCATCGCGTTGTGCTGGGCGATTCCCTGCGGCACTACGCTGTCCATCATGCCGGTGCTCGCGATGACGTTCTTCGGCTTCGCCGGGATGATCTTGGTGGTGCTCGGCATCGCTTGCGGCATCCCGCTCGTGATGCTGCTTGTGGCAAAAGTGTTCGGCAACAAGCTTGCACCCGCACAGACGCGCACCGGACTCGTCATGGAACTGCCGCCATACCACAAACCGAAGCTCAAGCCCCTGTTTTTCTTGGCCTTGCGCCGCTACAAGGCGCTCGCATTGCGCGCGTTCAAGGTGATTTCGGTAGTTGCCGCCGTGTTCTGGCTGCTCACGTACTCCCCCACAGGCAACATCGAAAACAGCATCATCTTCAAGGCCGGGGCAGCGCTCGACCCCATCTCGAGCTTCTTCGGCATGGACTGGCGCACCTTCGTGGCATTTCTCTGCTCGCTCATGGCCAAGGAGGCTATGATGGGCGTGCTCGCTGCCCTGTTCGCTGCGGCCGACCCCACGCTCATTTCCACGGCAACCGGAACATCGGCGGCGGCGTTCTCGCTCGCCTCGCTTTCGGGGCAGATCCCGCCCGCCGAAGCGCTGGCGTTCATCTTCGCCACGACCTTCAACGTCCCCTGCGTCATGGTGCTGGGCTCCACTTATTCGGAAACTCATTCCCTGAAATGGACCGCGACCATCGCGCTGTTCTACTTCGCCATGGCGCTGTGCATCAGCTTCGTGGTCTACCACGTGGCGGTGCTGGTGATGTAGCCACGCCCGCAGCACAAAAGGCCCCGAGCGTTCGGATGCGCTCGGGGCTTTTTGTTTGTTATCGGGCGAAAGCACCTCCAGTTGAGACGTCAATGCAGACGAATACTGCAGCCATGTATTCGGCATAAGCGGATGGGCCGCCCCCATCCGCAGCAATAACCACATGGCACCCTGTGGCCCGGAAAAACAAGCTACCGTTCGTCCGGCCGCTCTTTCAGGAACTCCATGGGGGCGGGAAAGGCATTCACGAACGTGCGTGCCAGCACGATGGGGTCCTCGTGCATGCCGGAGCTGATCCACTCGGCGCAATAGTCTGACGCGCCGAAGTTGTAGAACGAGATCGACATGCGCTCCTCATCGGTCACAGCCCGCCCCAGATGCTCTTCCACCAGGTCGAAGTACATGTTGCCGATGTTCGTGTGTCCATGCAGGTTGATCGAGCGGTTGTGGTCGCGGAAGGCGGGAACGAAGAAGTCGCGCTCTTCGCTCAAGCGGACGAACAGGCTCTCCTGCGCCTCCAGGGCGGAAAGAGATGTGCTCACGAGGGCGAGCGTCTCGCTTATCACGCGGTCCCAATACCACGTTGCCACGGCGAAGACGTTTTCGAAGTTGTCGTAGAACGTCGTGCGGCCCACGTCGGCCTCGGCGCAAAGACAGGTTACCTGGATCTTGTCGATTGGCGTGGTCTGCATGAGCGTCTGCAATGCGCGGACGAGCCGCATCCTCGACTTGTGTTCTCGGGCCATGTCGGTTCCTCCCAATAGCCGGCAAAGCATCTGTCGCGATTCATTATAGATTCTGCAGCGAAACGAAAAAGCCGAACACGGACTGACGGGTGTTCGGTTTCGGTCATTCTCGCTTTGGGGTTCGTTTACCGCACTATCCATCCTGAGTATCGTTTTCACCAGAGCCTGCATCAATGGGAGGGCAGGCACGGACCCGAGGAGGGAATTATGAGTAGAAACATCGATCGTCGTGGCTTTCTGAAGGGTGCCGCCTTCATGGGCGCCGGCGCTGCCGCCGCAAGCATCATGGGCTGCAGCCCAAGCACGTCCGAAGACGCGACAGCCGAGCCTGCGGAAAGCACCGAAGCGGCAGCTTCCGACCAGGTCACCAACGCCGGCCTCGAGCTCAACGTCACGAACAACGCCGAAGCTGATGTCGTGGTGGTAGGCGCTGGCGCCGCCGGCTGCTCCGCTGCTGTACGCGCCGCCCAGCTGGGCCTGAACGTCGCGCTCATCGAAATCACCGAACGCGTGGGCGGCACCACCATCTTCACCGAGGGCATGACCACCATCCACTCGCACTTCCACGACGAGGAGCCCGAAGTGGACATCCCCACCGAAGAGCTCGTGAAGGCCATCCAGGACTACCATCATTGGCTGTCCGACGGCCACATGATTCGCCAGATGCTCGTGCAGTCCGCCACGAACCTGCTGTGGCTCGAGTCGATTGGCCACGAGTTCACCGGCCTGGACACCATGATCCCGTCGAAGACCTACCACACCTGGACGCGCTACGCCCATGACGAAGGCTCCTTGTCCGGCGACGGCTACGTGAAGCACTGGGGCGAGCTGGTCACCGAAACCTACAGCGACCAGATCACCATGTATTTCGGCAACGAAGCGCTGCAGACCACGCTGGGCGACGACGGGGCCGTGGCATCCGTGATCATCAAGGACACGGGCACCGAAGAGGCCACCGAAATCGCCTGCAAGGCCGTCGTCTATGCATGCGGCGGATACGCCGACAATGCCCCGCTGTTCAAGGAGCTCGTGGGCTTCGGCGAGGGCGAGTACATCTCCAACGGCGCCGGCTACCGCACGGGTGACGGCCTGGTGATGGCCCGCGACTGCGGCGCCGCCTTCTGCCGCTATCCTTCCGCCACCATGTGGTTCGGCGGCTGCCTGCCCGGCCTGATGTACGGCACCGAGCTCTACTGCGCCACCGCCTTCCAGCCCCTGCTGTGGGTGAACCAGAACGCCGAGCGCTTCATCGACGAGGAATACTCCGAGCACAACTTCTCGTTCTCGGGCAACGGCCACTCCAGCCAGAAGAAGGTCTTCTCGCTGCTGACGCAGGCCCAGATGGACTCCTTCGTCACCGACGGCTGCATCTGTGGTTGCGGCGCCTACCTGCTTGCAGGCACCAAGCTCGACGGTTCGGCCACCGGCCTTGCCATGTGGGATGAGTATCAGCAGCAGGTCGACAACGGCAACGAGTACATCCACACCGCCGACACGCTCGAAGAGCTCGCGGAGATGTGCGGCCTCGACCCCGCGAAGCTCAAGAACACCGTCGAGACTTACAACGGCTACTGCGAAGCCGGCGAAGACGGCGACTTCGCGAAGCCGGCGGAGTACCTGCTGCCGCTGAAGGAAGAGGACGGCCCGTACTATGCGTTCCAGCTGGTGCCCGGCGTGTTCACCACCGTGGGCGGCATCTCCATCAACGACTGCTGCCAGGCGCTCAACGAAGACGGCGAGCCCATCGTGGGCATGTACGCAGCTGGCTGCGACGCCGGCGGCCTCGAGGGCGACTCCTATGACGTGGGCATCTGCGAGGGTTCGAAGCAGTGCTGGTGTGCCTACTCCGGCAAGCTGGCCGCCGAGCATATCGCCAGCACGATGTTCGGCACCGCCGTCGACGACGAGTATGCCAACCCGGTGACCTGGGAATAGCCTATTTCCCGAAACAGCAGCAAACGCACTCTCGTCTCTTCCGAGACGGCGTTTCGCAAACGGAGTGCACAGACCTGCCCCTGCGCACTCCCCCGCCCGCCGTACACCCTCCCTCTGCGGCGGGCTCCTTTTTGCCGACGGGTCGACAGATCTGACAAGTCGGCTGACCCGCTCCCGAATCGCCTCGTTCTGCGAAAAATGCCTCGCGGCTGTAGATTATTCGCCTTGTAGGTACCTGTTTCATGGGAAAACGGCTCTCGGCTGTAGTTTTCGCGGGCTAACAGGTGCCGATGCGGAACGGCAAAGGCATGACGGCTCACGTTTCCCCAGTTCAGCAATTGACGCACCATTCTCCAAGGCGTCCTTGGCACGTGAAAGCGCGAAAAAAGTACAGCCGAGAGCCGTTTTTCAGCCAACTCGCATTGAGAACGGAACCCCAAATCGATTGTGCACAATGAGTCGGGAGGACAGGGCAGCCGACTCACTCTCGTTGCGCTATACTGCCAGAGCGGAATACGGGAAGGTGGGATAGCGTGCAGAAAGGGCAAGAGGAGCAGCGCACCCGTACGGGCATCGTGATGGCCACGTACTTGGCGGGCATCCTCATCGGGGGGTTGTACCTGGGAGCCGTTTCGCCCGTGCGTACCGTGGTGCAGGCCGATTTCGGCATTGACGGCACATTGGGCATCTGGATGATCAACATCTACTCGCTGTTCTACGCCGCGTTCATCCCCATCATCGGAAACTCATGCTTAAGGGTTGGCAATTCAACGGAACCGATCAGCCTCTCGTTTTCGTCGAGAAGGAAATGCCCGAACTGAAGTCTGGCTATTGCCTGATCAAGGTGCTGGCTTGCGGCCTGTGCCACAGCGACACGTCCGCCCTGCATGATCCGGGCTGGCTGCAGCTTATCAGCACG
>JBGUXY010000061.1:0-9525 GCA_045118335.1 Eggerthellaceae bacterium | reverse complement strand
ATAGGCAAGGGCGCTCGTCAGCGGTCCCTTATGGCTGCTTCCTCCCGGACCTGACCAGGTTCGGAACTTGGCGCCGCCCAAGCCCATCCGGGGCATTCCCCGAAACGCAGAAAAGTATAGCTGGAACACCCCGACGCGCAAGCACTCCCCCGCCGTCGTAACCAAACCAACACAGGCAGCTCAATTGCACAGCACAGGCGGCAACCAGCCACCACCAACCTGATCGGCTGAAACATGCTCCGCCTGCTCTTGGCTCGTTTGCGAATGCCCAGCAACTCACGTCCGCCCGTAGATTCCCAATTCACCTGTGAAAACTCGATTCACGAAGTTGCCCTCCGTTCGAAAGGTCGCCGAGTCGAGCCAGGCTCGCCCATCCAATGCAGGCGTTGCTATAATCGGGCAGGAAAGAGGCAAACGGAAACGGAATCATGTACGAGAAGTTCTACATAGCCATATCGAAACCCTTCCGGCAGCGTGCAGGTGCGATGCGAGCGCTTGCCGCAGCAGATAAATTGTTGGTGGCATTGTTTGCAGCATCGTTCATTGGCACCGCAGCGTGGCTGGCACTGCATCATGATTTTCGGACAATACGCTATCTTGTCGTTTGCGCAATCTCGTTCGTGGCACTGAGCGCACTGCGAGCGGGCTTGAACTGGCCGCGACCTTACGAGCTCTTCGACATCGAACCGCTTATCCCAAAAGACACACGAGGGAAGTCGTTCCCCAGCCGACATGTCTTCAGCGCAGCAGTAATTGCCTGCGCACTGCTTTGGCTCAACACCTGGCTGGGCGTAGCAAGCTTGGCTGCAACGGCATTCCTGGCGATGCTGCGGGTCGTAGGCGGTGTCCATTTCCCCCGCGACGTGATCGTCGGGGCAGCTTTGGGCATATCCTGCGGCATATTGGGTTTTTGGATTCTGTGATCCAAGGCTAAATTGCAGACATGATATCGGCAATGGAATAAAGGCTGCCACAGGCACAAACGATGCCGTCAGGGCCTGCCAACGAGCGTGCCCGTTCGACGCCATGTACAATGCTTTGCGCCACTTCTACTGGCGCTTCCGGGTCAAGTGCCGGGCTTAGCCGGATGACGCAAGCCAGCTCGTTGGCGGGAAGCGCACGCGGATTGGGCGGTGCTATGCACACGAACGCAGCAGCCAAGGGCGCGATGGCATCCACCATGCACGTGAAGTTCTTGTCTTTGAGCACGCCCATCAAAAACACTGGCTTGCACCCGGGGTAATTCAGCGCCAGCGAATCGACCAGCGCCTGGGCGCCTTGCGGATTGTGCCCACCGTCCACGATGAACGTGGGGTCGTGTGCCACCACCTCGAAACGACCCGGCCAATACGTTTTAGCCAAGCCTTCGCGTATAGCCTTGTCATCGACGACGAACCCACGCCCTTGCAGCGCCCGAACAGCTTCGATGGCAAGAGCCGCATTCTGAGTCTGATAAGAGCCCAAAAGCCCGATGCGCAGGTTTCGCAAGCCCGCATAGCTGAAGTCCGATGGCGTTCCCTGCACTTCATCGGCATCCACATAGGCAAGATCGCACCCACAACGCTCGCAGGCATCCTCCAGTACGGCGGCCGCCTCGGGTTCCTGCACGGCGCTCACCACAGAAGAGCCCGCTTTCACTACACCCGACTTCTCGTTGGCGATTTCGGCAAGGGTGCTGCCCAGCAGGTCCGTGTGGTCGAAGGCGATGGGAGTGATCACGCAAACCTCGGGCGCAGGTATGACGTTGGTGGAGTCCATAAGACCGCCCAACCCCACCTCCAACACGCAGATATCGCACTTCTCACGGGCGAAATGCAGCAGGGCCACCGCAGTCATGAGCTCGAATTCGGTTGGGTGGTCTTCCATGGCCTCGGCTTGTTCGCGAACGTCGAGGGTGACGCGCCTCAGGTCGTCTGGGGCAATGTTCAGCCCATCGATGCGTATACGTTCGGAAAACTCGACGATGTAAGGACTCGTGAACAGCCCCGTCTTGTATCCCGCCCGCTGCAAGATGCTGGCCAGGAAGGCACAGGTCGACCCCTTGCCATTGGTGCCCGCAACATGCACGAAGCGCAGGTTTTCCTGGGGGCTGCCCAAGCGCGCCATCAGCTCGGTTATACGATCGAGCCCCGGTCGGCTCGAGCGCCACCGCGGTTCGTCGATGTATGCGACTGCATCGAACATTTTTCCTGCATCTACCATACGCTCCCCCTGTATCGCGGCGCCGGATAAAGTCCCTGGAAAGGTTGGCGATTCCCGCCATGGACGTTGCCTCTTGCATGAGTTGGCATGCAAGGAAAAACCCTATTGCGCGCTTTCCTTCAGAAGGCGGCCCAGGGTGCGAAAATCCTCTTCCAAGATGGGGCGCTTCGTGCGGTCGTAGATAGCCGCCGCTGGATGGAAGATGGGAAACACCTTGAACTTTCCCGCAAGCTTGAGCTTGCCATGCATGCTCGTGATGCCGCGGTCGGTCTTGAGGATGAACTTCGTGGCGAAATTACCCAGCGTGACGATGAATTCCGGGTCGATGGTGCGCGTCTGCTCGCGCAAAAACTGCGCACACGCCGAAATTTCGTCGGGTTGTGGATCGCGGTTGCCCGGCGGACGGCATTTGAGCACGTTGGCGATGTAGACGTCTTCACGTCCTAGGTCTGCGAGCTCTAGCAGCTCGTTTAAGTACTTGCCCGCCGCCCCCACGAAAGGCTCGCCTTGGAGGTCCTCGTTTTTGCCCGGCGCTTCGCCCACGATCATCACGCGCGCATTCGGGTTGCCCACGCCGAACACCAGGTTCGTCCTGCCTTCGCCCAACACGCATGCGTGGCATTGCCGCGCTTGCTCTTCCAACAGCTCGAGGGGAATATGCGGTTTCGACATGCAATCCTCCTTTTTTGTCATTCATCCAGAAATGACCAGTTCGGCATGTGATTCTACGGCAGAAGCGGCACCCAGGCGGGATCTGGTCGCAAACGGTGCAGCGCAAAGACGCAGAACCTGCACGCTCTGCTCATCTACACTTGCAGGCGGGGCAGGCGGTGACCGAATCCGCAGAGGATTTCGTATTCGATCGTGTCGAGGGTATAAGCCATTTCGCTGACGGAGACCACGGCATCGCCATCGCAGCCCACGATGGTAACCTTGTCGCCCACCTGCGGATCAAGCCGCGGTCGCGTGCCGTAGCTGCGCATGTCCACCTCGAACATGCACTGATCCATGCAGATGTTTCCCACCTGACGGCAGTACTGCCCGTCCAAGATGAAGTTGCCCTTTCCAGATAGCCCACGACGCAAGCCATCGGCGTAGCCTAGCGGCACCGTGCAGATCTTCACGCTGCCCGGACTGCGGTAATGCAGGCCATAGCTCACGCCTTCGTTAATCGGCACGCTGTTCACGTTCGTGATGCGGGCATACACGCTCATGGCGGGGCGCAGCGTTGCGACGGCACGCGTCTGTTCGCAAGTGTGGTAACCGTAAAGCGAAAGCCCCAGGCGCACCATATCGAAATGCGCTTGAGGATAGCGAAAGATCGTCGCCGAGTTCGCCGCGTGCACGCAGCCAGGATCGAAGCCAGCTGCCCGAAGCGCCTGCAGCGCACCGACGAAGCGGTGCAGCTGCGTTTCGAAGTCGAGCGTTCCCGGACAGTCCGCCGTGGCGAAATGCGTGAACGTGCCCACCTGGCGCAAAGCGCGGTGAAAGCTTACCTGACGTTCGAATTCCACCACTTCTTCGGCACGCACGCCAATGCGGTTCATGCCGCTGTTCACGGCAAGATGGTATGGCGCCTGCATGTTGTGGGCATCGGCCATTTCCGCATAAGCCAAGACGAATTCCGGCGAGTAGGCGGCTGGCTCGATCTGATAGGCGAGCAGCAGCGGAATGGACGTGATAGGCGGCTCCCCAAGCACCACGAGCGGCTCGGCTATGCCCGCCACGCGCAGCTCAACAGCCTCTTCCACCGTAGCCACCGCCAGATAGCTCGCGCCAGCCGCAAGCGCCGTGCGTGCGCATGGGATGGCGCCGTGGCCGTAGGCGTCGGCTTTCACCACGGCCAGCAAACGACAACCCGGGCGAATGGCCTTTCGTGCCGCAATCGTGTTGTGCCTGATGGCCGATTGGTCGACCTCGATCCACGCCCAGCGAGCATCAAGCGCAGTCAGCGAAGCCACCTCTTCGCGTTGGAAGGGAATCGGCTCAGGAGCTCCACCTTGCTCCCCATTGCCAGAACTCCTGTTTCCATAACCCGTGAAACCGTTGAAGCTCTCTTCCGTATCCACCTTGCCTGCCTTCCATCTTTATCCAACCGAACACGCCCACGAAACGCTTGTATACACCCACGCTGCGCGTTTTTGCGCATCCGCGCCACTGCAGAATCGCGCCTACAACACTTGGCGCTGCGAACGATCAGTGGCCTTCGCCCGCCATCATGGAAACGGCGTGGGGCAGCACGGCAATCAAGGCTTCCCAGTTCTCGCGAGCTGCCTTTTCGCTGCCAGGCAGGTTCACAACCAGATGCCTGCCCCGCTGCATGCAAACCGCACGACTGAGCATGGCGAAGGGCGTGATGGCCAAGCTGTGCGCCCTCATGGCTTCGGCCACGCCGGGAACCGCGCGCTCGCAGACATCGGCCGTTGCCTCGGGGGTCACGTCACGCAAAGAAAGCCCGCTGCCACCGCACGTCAGCACAACATCCGCATCGATTTCATCTGCCGCACGCACGATGGCCGCTGCAATCTGATCCCGTTCGTCTTTTACCACCACATGGTCTGCCACGACCCAACCCTGCTGCTCGATGAGCCCTTCGAGCGCCGCACCTGCTGTATCCTGACGCATGCCGCGCGTGTCCGAGCACGTGATGATCGCTACCCGGGGCACGGGCGACGGATGCTTGCACCCCTGATCGCTTCCCTGCCCGTGGGCGCTGTCGTGGTTGTGGCCGTGCCGATGGGGTAAGCCGCCATCGGTGTCATGTGCAAGCATTTTATCTTCAGGTCTCATCACAACACCATCTCCTCGGGAATATCGAGCAGCACGCACTCGACCATGCTGCCTTCTGTGCGCCCTTGCACACCTTCGGGCATGATGGCAAGGCAATTGCTACGCTGAATCACACCGAACAAGCCACTGCTCTGGTTCTCGGCAGGCGTGACAACATATCCTCGCTCGTCCTTCGTAAGGGTCGAGCGCATGTAGATGCGTCGGGGGTCGCGCTTCTTCACGTCACGCGAAAGCCGTGCCTTGACCATCTGATGACTGAAAGCCGAGTATCCTTGCATCTTGCGCAGGGCCGGCCGCACCAGCAACTCGAAGCCGATGTAGGCAGCAGCCGGATTGCCCGGCAAGCCGAACACCGGCGTGCCCTCGACGATGCCGAACGTCTGGGCTTTGCCCGGACGCATGTTCACCGTGGCCATGTAGAGTTCACCCAAATTTCCGACGACCTTCTTGATGAAATCATAATCGCCGTTGGCGGCTCCGCCCGTTGTGACCACGAAATCGGTTTCTCGAGCGGCTTTCAGCACCGCTTCGCCCAGCGCTTCTTCGGTGTCTTCGACTATCGCGCACAGAACCGGCTCGCCGCCCGCCCGCTGCACGCATGCGGCAATGGCATAACCGTTGGAATTGCGGATCTTGCCAGGCGTTGGAACCTCGCTGGCATCGACAAGCTCCGAACCAGTTGCCAAGATGGCCACCTTTGGCCGTGCATAGGTCTGCACGCACATGACACCGCAGCTTGCCAAAAACCCCACGCCAGCCGCGCCGATAATCTCCCCAGCTTGCACGATAACACCACCAGCTCGCGCTTCTTCGCCGGCGGAGCGAACGTTGGAGCGCATCTTGGTGGGACTGCGAAACGCCACGCGGCTCCCCATTCGTCCATCGCCTTCGACCACGTCGACGATCTCGTATTTCACCACGCTGTCGGCATCGGCAGGCAACGGGGCACCCGTCATGATACGCACGCATTGACCCGACTCGATTGCGCCTTCGAAAAATGCTCCGGCAGGCTCTTCGGCTATCACATCCAGCACCACGGGGGCATCTTCGCTCGCCGCCGCAAGGTCGGAGCACTTCACCGCGAAGCCGTCCATCGCGGAATGATCGAAAGGCGCCACATCGATGTCGCTGTGCAAATCGCACGCAGCCACTCGCCCCACCGCATCGAGCAGACCCGCGGAAACCACAGGGAGCAGCCTCACGTGTTCTAGCACCAACTCCCTCGCCGCTTCCGGCGAAAGCATTTCCTGCATACCGTTTCGTCCTTTCAGTTGCCATCGCCACCATTATCTCATTGAGAGCACGAATCATTATAGGTCAACGAAGGACTATTCCAGCTTGAGATGGAATACTGGCCTCAGAGCAAGAAACCCCATTTGAGGGCAATCGAGCAAACTAGCCTCTACAGGCCTACTTGCTTCTTCGTTTCAATGCGGAATCTTCCTAGATTTGTGTATGTGCATTTTTTTCATTAATCCTGAAAAATGTGTTATCCCTGCTCAACATTGAGGTATTTACAGATAGAGAGTTTTACGGTAGTTATTCTCTTGGGAATATATGTCTGTGAACATTTTTCCGTTTTTTATATTTAGGAAAAATCTATAGGATAATCCTATAGAATAGGAAGCACTTAAAGGGGGCTCGGCAGCACCGGTATACTGCCGAATGAGTTAGGAATGGATTATGGATATACTGGCTGTTTTCGGTGACAATGTTCGAAAATACCGTCTTGGGCTCCGCCTTTCGCAAGAAGCCTTCGCCAACAAATGCGGATTGCACCGCACCTACATCAGCGCGGTAGAGCGTCATAAGCGCTCGATTTCTCTTAACAACATCCAGAAGATTGCAGATGCGCTCGAAATCGACACGTACAAACTCTTCCTCGAATCCGACGAGGACAAGCGCCCCGCCAAGTAAGCCAGCCTTTTCGAGTTCGACAGACCGCTAAGCACCCGTATACCCTGGTTAGTACGCAAGGGATACGAATGCGCATATCATCAAACCCAGAACCACGAGCATTAACGAAAACGCCCCGAAAGAGGCTTCGTTTATGCTTGTAGCTTTTCCCCTGCCATAGCAACGAACATCCATGGCGGCAGCCAAGTTGTCAGCTCGCCTGAACAAGCTCACGAACAGGGGAACGAATACCGATTTCCAAGCGCCAAGGCGCTCGATGACGTTTCCCACCTCAAACGCTGCACCCCGCGATTGCTGTGCAGCGCGAATCGACATGAACTCGTCGAACGTGACGGGTATGAAGCGCAGCGCTATGCTCACGATGGTTGCGACATCGCGCGCGGGAAAGCCCACTTTCGCAAAAGGCGAGAGCATTCGCTCCAACGAACGGGAAAGCTCCGTCGACGACGTGGTTGTCGTCAGGATCAGCGAGGCGAAAGCCAGCAGGGCGATACGCGCCACGTAATAGCAACCACGCGCGAACCCCTGTGGGACGATCCCGAATGTTCCCATCAGAATCAACGTCTCGGCGTTTTCCAAACAGCCCGCCGAAACCGCCCCCAAGCCCGTTGGGGTCACCGTGTTCGTCACGTCGAGCGCAAACGAATTGGCCGCCAACGTGAACGCGAGAATGACCCAGATGGGAAACAGTTGCCGCGCACAAGCCAGAATCGGCAGTTTTGCAAGAACGGCACAAACCGCAAACAACAAAAAGCACAACCCCAATCCCGTCCACGAGTGAATGCAGAATAGCGTGATGGAATACGCCACCAGCCACACGACCTTCACGCGAGCGTCCAAACGATGGATGACCGTATTGCGATTGGAATATGTTGCGGCATTGAACATCATGGGGACAGTATATCGAAGACGGCTCGGACACAAGCAAACGAAACCGAGCTGCCTCAACCGCGCTGCCACGCAGCTCAAACCCACCACTACAGGAAAATAGTGCACACGAAACAGATTGCGGAAAATGGTGATCTGGGGTTTTGCGGTTCGCTTATTCGTTCATGTGCACTAATCTCAGTTGATTGTTTCGCGATGGCATCAAAACCCAAGCGCAGCTGGTGCAGAAAACGAGGGAGGCCGCTTGCGCAGTCTCCCTCGTGCATGATTTGGAATGCGGCAGCGCCGTTTTATTCGGCAGCAGCCTCTTCGGCAACTTCCTCGACGGCCTCTTCCTTGGGCTTCTCAGCCTTCGGTGCAGCGGCCTTCGGAGCAGCCTTCTTTTCCTTCTTCTTCACCGGCTCGGCGCACAGCTCCATGATGACCATGGGAGCATTGTCGCCCTTGCGGTTGCCCAGCTTCATGATGCGGGTGTACCCACCATTACGATCGGCGAACATGCCCTGCTCGACCTTCTCGAAGATCTCACGGACCAGTTCCTTGTCACCCAGGGCGGCGATGGCCAGGCGGCGAGAATGCAGGTCGCCCTTCTTCGCCCACGTGATGATGCGGTCGACGTCGGGACGGATTTCCTTAGCGCGAGCTTCAACCGTCTTGATGCGGTCGTTGGTGAACAACGCAGCCACCAGGCTCTTCTTCATGGCCTTGGTATGGCTGGCGTCAGTACCAAGCTTGCGACCCTTCTTATAGTGTCTCATCGTAAGTTTCTCCTATTGCTTCAAGTTGAGGTCCATGGAAATGAGCTTGTCCTTCACTTCCTCGATGGACTTCGCGCCAAAGTTCCTGATGTTGAGCAGGTCGTTTTCGGAATACTCCACCAACTGGCGCACCGAATGGATGCCGGCGCGCTTCAGGCAGTTGTACGAACGCACGGACAGGTCCAGGTCTTCGATCTGCTTGTCCAGCTCGGCGTTGGTCTCCTGGCCTTCGGGAGCGAAGATCGAGGGCGTCTCGGCTTCCTCGTCGTCGTCGGTTTCTCCCAAGCTCAGGAAAGCGCCCATGTACTGGTTGATGATGTTGGCGGCGCGGCACACGGCCTCAGTGGGGCTGACGGACCCGTCGGTCTCCACCTCGAGGATCATCTTGTCATAGTCGGTGCGCTGACCCACGCGGGTGTCGGTGACGTTGAGCGTGCAGCGACGCACGGGCGAAAACAGCGAGTCGACATGGATGATGCCGATGGGGTCTTCCGTGCGCTTGTTGCGCTCGGCCGAAACGTATCCACGACCGACGCCGATGCGGATCGACATGTCGAGCTGACCGCCGTTGGCGACGGTGGCGATGACATGATCCGGGTTGATCAGCGTGAACTCGGTGGGAACCTGCAAGTCGCGGCCGGTAACCGTGCACGGGCCTTCTGCGGACACGTGTGCGGTCGCTTCCACGATGTCATCGTTGAGAGCCTGGAACACCAGTCCCTTCACGTTCAACACGATATCGGTGATGTCTTCGATAACACCTTCAGCGGTGGTGAACTCGTGCTGCACACCGTCGATTTGGATTGCGGTTGCCTTAGCACCGTCCAAGGAGGACAGCAGAACGCGGCGCATGCTGTTGCCAAGCGTGTAGCCATAACCGCGCTCAAGTGGCTCGACAACGAAGCGGGCAACGGTGTCGTTGACTTCTTCAGTTGTAACCGTGGGCCTCATGAACTCTGTCATTAATATA
>JBGUXY010000060.1:0-10318 GCA_045118335.1 Eggerthellaceae bacterium | reverse complement strand
ACATTTGGAGTGTCCCCTTTGGCACGGCACCCCTTTGGCACGGCACCCCCTCATGAGACGTTTGGAGTGTCCCCTTTGGCACCCCCGTCTCTTTTTGTGAGCCGAGATGTCTTTCCCCTGTGCCTGAAGGCGAGCAGAACGGCTAAGATGCACAGGGGCATGGCCACGGCGGCTATCGTGGCTGCACCACCAACGGCAACGAACAGGTTATAGAGTGCGTGAAAGATCATGGTCATGCACAGCAACGCAAAGCCACCAGCCAGCCGCAACCATGCATGATCCCACATGCGCGTGAGACCATAGCCCATAACCACACCGCACGCAAGATGCATCATCGCCGTGCTCAGACCCCTCAAAGCCAACGTGCCTGGGTACGCCACGCCGTTGTCAGCTAAGTAGAACGCACTTTCCATGGTAGCAAAACCCACCGCCACGAACACAAAGGCCAGGCTCACGTCCTCGGTATCGGGTTCGAGCACCAGCAAGTAGAACAGCAGCGGCAACAGCTTCATCGTCTCTTCAACCGTCGGCGCGATTTCCACTGCACCAACCACGGCATCTCCGCCAACCATTTGGGTGAAGAAGGCGTTCACGTACGCGGAAAGCAGGCAGGCAGTCATTCCCGCAAGCACGGACGCCACCATCAATCTGGAACGGCCCGGCACACATAAGATGCATGCCACCAACGGCGCGGCAAGCAACACGAATATGTTCTCGATGTACATCATTGCAGCGATGCCTTCCACGAACATATCAGTATCGCCGCATATGATGCCGTGAGGATATAGTCAGTTACGATGTATGGGATGGGCATCTGGGAAGTCCAAAAACATGACGTCGTCCACAAGGCGAGCTCGGCCACCGCAAAAGCCAAGGTGGAAACATGCAACGCCCGGCTCTTGCCTACTCCAGAAGACGGAGAGGCAACGATGCCGCGAGTCGAAAAATACCCAATCGCAGCCATGAGAGAGCAATCGGCTAGGTTAAGCAGAATGTCCCCATGTGTGCAGAACAAGATGCAGGCTGGCACGCATGCTGCAGGCAGAATCCATGCCACGCGTACGGGAGGAGACAACGCCCGCGAAGCTTCGAATTCAACCAGCAGGATGACAAGAAGGACATACGATGCCATCCAACCCAGATCGGGCGCATAGGAATAACGGGGAGTGGTTCCAAACGCCACCAAATAGCACGTCCAATACACCAGGCTGAAAAAGGAGCAGCCATAGAAAAACGAGAGTATGACCCACATCCGATCGCGTCCACGAACGGCCCTAGCCATGGAAGCCGCAAAGCACACTGCCAAGACTGCAAGCTGAAAGCCGTTTTCGACAAGGTCTACCATTCGTCATCGTCCCATCTGACGAGACCACCTGCACGATCGCCCCTCTTCGTGGAACCACCTGAACCGTCGTCGCTCCCCAGTCGATGAACCAACACCGTAAGCGCCACACCCAGCGCCGCGCCCAGAAGACCCACGACCAAATACCCAAACGTCGTGCTGCCGGCAAACACGCTGGCAGCAAGCCCACCTTCACCCCCAGCTAGCCCTGTGGCGAATTCCAGGTCGCTCACCGACGATACCGCCAGGCTCACCACCATCAAGACAACCATACAAGCAGCGCCACCGCTCCATGCGGCTATCCGTCGACGTTGACGACGTTGCCTCTCTCGGGCAGAGCTCACCTGCTGCAAGACCTGCGCCATGCGCTCATCAGTCGTCTTCACGGAACAGGCCCCCTCCCCCAAGCAAATCCCTCATGGCGCGTTTACCGCGTGCCACCAAGTTGTCCACCTGCTTGCGCGTCTTGCGCATGATGGCACCGGCTTCATCGTAGCTCATGTCTTCCAGATACACCAGGTACAGAGCCTCACGGTAATCTGCAGGAATCTGGGCCAGGCAGCGATAGAGTTCCCGGCTCTGCTCGTCTGCCAGAATGGTGCCTTCCGCATCTTGGGCTCCCGCAGGGTCGTGCCCAAGAGCCTCCAAGCTCAAGAACCTGCCGCGGTCGCGTACATGTCGCAAAGCAAGATGGCGAGCCGTCTTGTACAGATAGGGCTTGAACCCGCCCACACGCAACTTCGGTCGCTTGGTCAGCATGCGGGCGAATGCCTCGATCATCAGGTCTTCAGCAGCATCGATATCGTGAATGTAGCCGTTTGCGTACAGCGTCAGGGCGTCGCCATAACGTTGCATCAACGGGCGCAGGCATTCCCGGTCGCCAGCGACCAGCTGCTCGAACAGCTTCTCGTCACTAACCTTGCCCATCGCCTCTCCCGACACCAGGGGAAGCGCGCCAGCGGCGTTACGCTTCCGCATGCATGAACCTGCAAAACCACCATCGCGTTTATGATAGCAAGCATCGCAACCCGTACCATCTCCATCTCGGCTGGCGGCAAAAGCGATTGAGGAAGGCGCAAAAGATCGCTTCAGCAACTTGACCTGATGCACGCGAAAGCGATCAGCGAGCCTTCCCCATGGGCACCTCGCTTTAGTATTGCACGCTCTCGCATGCGGGCAGCAAAACGACAAACGAAGCGCCATGGGGCACGACATCTTCCACATGCACTTGGCCGCCACACGTTTCGACTACATGCTTGACGATGGCAAGGCCCAGACCCGTGCCGCCTGTCTCGCGACCCCGGCTCGTGTCGACGCGGAAGAATCGCTCGAAAACCCGGCTCTTGTATCCGTCTGGTATTCCGGGACCGGAATCCGACACACGCAGCACTACGTTTCCCGCAGCGCGGGACACGTCAACCAAAACGCTGCACCCTTCAGGGCTAAACGCAATCGCATTGTCAAGCAAGTTGTATACCATTTGCTCGATGAGCTGGTCATTCGCCTTGACAAAACAGTTATCTCCCAAACGAAGATCGACGAGGATGTCATGTGATTCGATCTTCGGGGCAAGTCGAGCCGTCGCGTGGCTGCATGATTGGGCAACATCCACCAGCTCAAGCTCTGAGCTGCCTCCCTCGTCCAGCCTGGACAATACGAGAATGTCCTCGACCAGATTCTGCATGGTATCCGACTCGCGACGGATCAGCCCCGCGAAACGCGGCACGTCTTCTTGTGGCACGATTCCGTTTTCCATTAGCTCGGCATAGCCACCGATAACCTGCAAGGGGCTTTTCAGCTCGTGGCTAACGTTGCCCGTGAAATCTCGACGCAAACTGGCAGCACGCTCCAGCTCTTCGTTTTGAGACTCCAACTCACGTCGCTGTGCATCTACTCGGAATAACAAAGGCTGAATCTCTTCATAGGCGTCGTTTTCCAATGGTTCCGACAAATCTATCTCGAGCAGCGGCTTGACCACCATCTGCGTTATGAGCCGCGATGCGACAATCGAGGCAACGAAGATGGCGATAAGAGCCATGATGAGCGGAAACGACATGTCACCAAGAAACGCGGCAAGCGACGTCCTGGTTTCGGCAAGACGCAGCACAAAGCCATCATCAACTACAACGGCAGCATACAGCGTATCGGCACCGAGCGTTTTCGACTGGCGCAACGATACCGCCTGCCCCGATTGGAGCGCGGCGATAATCTCTCTTCGATCCGCATGATTGCCGAGTTCGTCAACAGGAACCTGGCTGTCGTAGAGCACAGAGCCATCTGGGGCAACCAGCGTGCAGCGCGTATCGATAAGCGGATAGTCTTCGAGAGCCTGGCACATCGATTCTGCATCGCTGCACTCTTCCACCGCATCGGCTAGGGCACAAGCCTGCGAAAGCAAATAGCGCTCTGCTTCACGCTCGCAACTCGTAAAGCTTGCAGCCGTCACCGCGATGGCAACGGCGAGCATCACGACGAAGCTCAAAGCGAACACGAGGACGAACGTTTTTCTAGCGAGTGATTTCAAAGCACTCACACGCCATCCTCGATTTTCATGCGATATCCCACTCCTCGCACCGTCTTGATAAGATCGCCCGCGCCCGGGCATGCATCATTGAGCTTTCGCCGCAATGTTTGGATATGCGTATCGACGGTGCGAGTTTCGCCGACATAGGTGATGTTCCAGATATCCTCGAGCAGCGCCGCGCGAGTGAACGCACGCCCTTTGCCCTTGGCGAGCTTGCACAAAAGCTCGAATTCCTTCAACGTGAGCTCGAGCGTCACGCCACCTGCCGTCGCTTCACGTATCCGGGTGTCAATTGAAACCGGCCCGCAAACCAGCCGTGCATCAGCAAGAGATGGATTCTGACCCGCGCGCGAGGCCCTGCGCATGAGCGCCTTGCAACGGCTGATCAGCTCCATCATTCCAAAGGGCTTTGCCAGATAGTCATCAGCGCCTGCATCAAGGCCTTTGACCTTATCGTATTCCGTCCCCCTGGCTGTGAGCATCATCACGGGCAAATCGCGCGTCCGTGAGTCTTCCCGCAGTCGAGCGAGCACCTGAAGCCCATCGACTCCAGGCAACATGATGTCCAGAAGAATCAAATCGGGCGTTTCTTTTTCCAAAGCCAGGAAAAACAGGCTCGCATTCGCAAAGCCTTCCGCCTCCAGCCCCGCTTGCCTGAGAGCATACAGCGCCAAATCCCTGATGCTCGTATCATCTTCAACGTAGTAAATCATGCACTCAGTCTACGCTGGCAGTTGGCGATACACCATGCTTCCAATGTCAATTCTTTGCAAAGTCGGCTATTCGATTTAGAAGACTTACCCACCATGGCTCGAAGAAGCACCAGCCGCCATCCCAGTCGATGGAGGCTTTCGGCAAGATCGCAGACGAGGCAGGGCGTTGCTTTCATACGCATGGAAAACCCAGCTTCGCCTCTGCACGCCACACCCTTCCCCTTCGGCCTTAACTCCTATTCTGATGCAACCGACGAACCCTGCTCGTCGGTTGCAAGCGAACGACGAGCGGCGGCTAGGATGTCCTCTTTGCCCTCGGCACCAGTCGTGCGGTACATGTCCAGGAGTCGCTCCTCGTTCACGTCGAAGGGGCGCACAGACGAGCTGCTCAAGAACTCGTCAATGCTCACTTCGAAAAAGTTGCAGATGACGAGCATGTGCTCGATATCGATGGAGTTGACCCCGTTGAGCCAATAAGTCACTGCAGTCTTCGACACTCCGATGGCGCGAGCCAAATCGACGTTTCTCACCTTGTTAGCCACCATCAGCTCTTTGAGGTTGATTCGTATTGTATCTCTAACTCTCATGTTGATTCGCAGATCATCGGAGCAAGGGCATGGGCGTTGGTCAAATCGCTTTGCGTTTACGCGTTTTCAACCATGATCGCTTCCAGATATTCGGCAGCGTTTTCGATGGCATCACAAGCCCCTTCGATAGCGCCGAGCATGTCATGCTCGATTCTTCGACGTTCGGGGTCGACATCGTTTCTGCCGTAGAGCACTCGCAGCGCTTCTATGTATATCTGATCGCATGTGCCTTCGAAGCCCTGAACCTCTACGAGACGCTTCCTGATGGCTTCACGTTGCTTGGGATTCGAGCTGAACACCTCGATAGCACTTTCAAGCGACTGCGCCGATTTGACGACGACTGCCATCATTTCAAGACCCGCGGGCCCTACGTCTTCGTAGTGGTAGTAATAGGCTTTAATGGCAATGTTTTCCAACATGTCGCTTACGTCATCGAGCGCATGGGTGAAGTTGGTCATGCTGTTGCGTTCGTATGGAACGACAAAATCCATGAGAAGCCGATCGAGGATGGAATGGCAAACTTCATCGGCGTCGTTTTCGAACGTATGGAGTGCCTCCATGAAGGAACGTGTACCGAAATCGCCCGCTTTCATACCCCTTTCCAGGTTGCAGGCAAGCTCCTTCGCATATCCAATCTGTGCCTTGTAGGCATCGCCATAGCTGTATTTTCTCTTGTCTCTCATAAGATTCCCTCCGCTCGATTTCCTCTTCGAAAAACTCGACCATCGGTCTTCGAAACCTAGACGATGGCCAAAACCGCATGTGTGAACACAAATGCCAGCAATCCACACCCTGGAAACGTCAACACCCAGGTGAGTACCATGTTCTTCGCAAGATCCCACTTCACCGAACGAACGTTTTTCTCTGCTCCGACACCCATGATGGCAGTGGTTTTGGTATGCGTGGTCGATACCGGCATGCCGGTAAACGTCGCAAGCCCGATGCAGAAACACGCCGAGAGGCACGCGGAAAAGCCCTGGAACTGCTCGAGCTTTACCATGCTCACGCCAACGCTTTTGATGATCTTCCTGCCTCCCACTGCCGTACCCAGGCTCATGGTCAAGCTCACGAGCGCCACCATCCAGACAGGGAATGCCCCCATCTCGGAGGTTCCGTAAACCCCGAGCATCACGCCAAGCATGGTAAGACTCAAAAACTTCTGGCCATCCTGGGCTCCATGGAGAATGGCCACGCCAGCACCGGCAGCTATCTGCGCCCATTTGAAAAACGTGTTCGTCTTGCTCCTGGAAAGCCTGCGACAAAACATCTTTGTCAGGCGCGCGAACAGCCAACCCGTGCCAAAACCCAAACCCGTGCTGATTACGAGACCATAGATGACTTTCACCCATTGATCGAAATTGACGCCGGAAAGCCCCCCTTGCAGCGCTATGGCGGCACCAGTGATGCCTGCGATCAGCGAATGGCTCTGGCTTGTCGGGATACCCAGGGCCCAAGCAGCAGCCCCCCATACGATGATGGCCACCATTGCTGCGGCAAGCGCCACGAGTGCGGCACTGTTGTCTCCCCCAAAATCAACCATTCCAAAAATGGTGCTCGCAACTGCCGTGCTTACCCCGGTAATGATCATCATGCCGATGAAATTCCCGGCTGCCGCCATGATTACCGCAGGCGTGGGCTTCATCGCTCGCGTGCCCACCACAGAAGCAATCGCATTGGGCGCGTCGGTCGCGCCGTTAACAATAGTAGCCCCCAAGCACAGAGCTATTATGAGACCCAATGCAGGATTTGCCGCTATGGCAGCAAGAACGCTCGTCAAGCTGATTCCCATAGAATCAGCCTCCTTCCTCAAACTGCCGATTGGAAATCAGTTTGCTGCGACTGTGAAAAGACGAGGCAAGGCGTATGTCAGGTTTTTGCAAAGGTGCGCAAGGGTATCTTTTCGGACCAGCCGACCATGCTTTTCGCATACAGAGGATAGCGTCACCGCTAAACAAGACCACCAACGCAAGAAGATGCTATGGTGGCATTTTGGAATAGCTTCTGGACGTGGTGGCGCTTGCAGGCTCTTGCCAGCTTGTTGCAGCAGCCCCTTACGCACTCCCCTCATGAAAAAAGCCCGTCGGAGCAAGGCTTCGGCGGGCTCGGATTCTTTGTGGGAACAAGTTAGTACAGCTTGGCACCTGCGGGGATGCGGTCGTCGACCATGAGCAGGTTCAGGCGCTCTTCGGGCTCGCCGTTTTCGCCGGGCACTTCGTGAATGGCGGAAATCACCATGCCGCACGACTCGATACCCATCATCTTGCGCGGGGGCAGGTTCGTGATGGCGATGAGCGTCTTGCCCACCAGCTCCTCGGGGTCGTAGTAGGCGCGGATGCCAGAAAGGATCGTGCGGTCGCTACCCGTACCGTCGTCGAGCGTGAACTGCAACAGTTTCTTGCTCTTCGGCACGGCGATGCATTCCTTCACCTTCACGGCGCGAAAGTCGGACTTGCTGAAAGTGTCGAAGTCCACTTCTTCCTGGAAAAGCGGCTCAATGACTACGTTCGAGAAGTCGATGGGAGCTGCCGGCTCGCATGATGAGTCGGTTGCCTGCGCCGGCGTTGACTCGTTCTTCCTGCCGACTGCGGGGGCCTCGTCGCGCATGTGGGGGAACAGCAACACATCGCGGATGGAGGGAGCATCGGTCAACAGCATGACCAAACGGTCGATGCCAAGGCCCATGCCACCGGCGGGCGGCATGCCGTATTCCAGAGCGCGGATGTAGTCGGCATCGTAGCCCATAGCCTCGTCGTCGTAGTCCTTCGCAGCCACCTGCGCACGGAAGCGCTCGGCCTGGTCAACCGGATCGTTGAGCTCGGTGAAGGCATTGGCGTACTCGTGGCAGCAGATGAACAGCTCGAAGCGGTAGGTGAGCTCGGGATGGTCGGGCTGCTTTTTGGCTAGCGGCGAGATTTCGAGCGGGTGGTCGATTACGAACGTGGGCTGCACGAGCTTGTCTTCGGCCACCGCCTCGAAGATCTCGGAGATAACCTTGCCCTTGCCCCACTGCTCTTCCACACGCACTCCATGCTTGGCCGCAATGGCTCGCAGCTCTTCCATCGAGCGACCGAAGCTCACGTCCTCGCCAGCATACTCGGAGGCTAGCTCCATCATCGACTTGCGAGGCCACTCACCCGAAAGGTCGATTGCCTGCCCCTGGTATTCGATGTGCAGGGTGCCGCATGCCGCCATGGCAGCAGCCTGGATCATTCCCTGAGTCAGATCCATCATGCCATCAAGGTCGGAAAACGCCTGGTATGCCTCGATGGTGGTGAATTCGGGATTGTGGAACGGGTCCATGCCCTCGTTGCGGAACTGGCGGCCGATTTCGAACACGCGCTCGAAGCCACCCACCAGCAGACGCTTCAGCGGCAGCTCGGTGGCGATGCGCAGGAAGTAGTCGCGGTCGAGCGCGTTGAAGTGCGTCACGAACGGCTTGGCGTTCGCGCCACCCAGGATGGGATGCAGAAACGGCGTTTCCACCTCGTAGAAGCCTTGCTCTTCCATGTAGTGGCGCACGGCGGAAACGATCTTGAAGCGCTTTTCGAACGTGGAGCGCACATCGGGGTTCATGACCAGGTCCACATAGCGCTGGCGATAGCGGATTTCCTTGTCGGCTAGGCCATGGAACTTTTCCGGCAGCGGGCGCAGCGACTTCGAAAGCAGAACGAAGGAATCCACCGCCACAGAAAGCTGGCCGCGCTTCGTGCGCATCATCACGCCCTCGACGCCAATCCAGTCTCCCACGTCTAGGTCCTTCATCTTCGTGAAGGCGTCTTCGCCAAGCGTGTTTATGCGACAGAACAGCTGGATATCGTCGCCCGATTCGCGCAGGTTCAGGAACATGATTTTGCCCTGATTGCGGATGGCCATGATACGACCCGCCACCTTCACACGATCTTCCGTGGTCACGCCAGCTTCCAAGTCGACATACAACTCGTCGAGCTCCGCTACATGATGGCTGTAGTCGTATGCGGTGCCGTAGGGATTCTCGCCTGCAGCAATAAGCGCTTCGCGCTTCGCGAGGCGCACGAGACGCGGGTCGTCTTCGACGGTCGCATGCGACTCGGTTTCATGGTTCATGTTGATGCTTTCGGTCATGTTCGCCCTTTCCGGCGGCAAAGACGCTGCCTTCAATGCACTGCGAGCGCCGAGATGTTACACCCATGCGCCCGCGAGAACAGCCCTTGTATGCAGGGTTGAGATGATTACTGCTCGACCTTTTCGATGGTCATTTCGATACGACGGCCAGTGGGGCCGATAGCGGTTACATGATCGCCTTTTCTGTGTCCGAGCAACGCTGCCCCCACGGGAGACTCGTTGGAAATCTTGCCGTTGCGTACGTCGGACTCCGCCGCGCCCACGATATTGAATACGCGCTCCTTGCCGTCCATGGTAACCGTGACCACAGATCCGATGCCAACCTTCGTGGAACGCCTCGAAGTGGTGACGACCGTGGAGTTCGCCAGAATATGGTTGATTTCCGAAATGCGCGCCTCGTTTTGAGCCTGCTCGTTTTTGGCGTCATCGTATTCGGAGTTTTCCGAAATGTCGCCGAATTCGCGGGCAACCTTGATGCGCTCGCCGATTTCGGCGCGCCTTTCGGTTTCCAGGTAGTGAAGCTCTTCTTCGAGCTTGCGCTTGCCCTCTTCAGTGATCTCTGCCATGCGCCTATCCTTTACGTCTCTAATACGGCCGTCTGAAAAACATCGCAGGGCATCTTATCATGCCCTGGACACAACAACGCGGCATGCATCAAGCACGCCGCGCGATGGTATGTCAGAGGGACTATTCAGCCTTCTTCTTGGCTTTCTTCCTGGAAGCGGGCTCCTCTTCCTCTTCAAGCACTTCCTCTTCGGCTTCCTCTTCTTCGCCGGTTTCGCCCTGATCCATGCCTTCACGCAGGTTTTTCACCGTCTTGCCCAATGCACTGCCGAGCTTGGGAAGGTTCTTGGGCCCGAAAATGAGCAAGACAACCAAGAGAATGATGAGAAGCTCAGGAACGCCAATACCGCCAAGTTTCATACTTGCCTCCAATTACGCGATGGCTGCTTGCACAACCCCTTGTTGGAAGAGAGGGATGCGCAATGCGCATCCCTCGTGCACCCATGGTCGGGATGACTGGATTTGAACCAGCGACCTCTGCGTCCCG
>JBGUXY010000059.1:0-16949 GCA_045118335.1 Eggerthellaceae bacterium | reverse complement strand
AAAGGCGGTTGTAGCGCAGCACGTCGGATTTCTCGACGGCTCCGCAATAGAGCTTGGAAATGCCTATCATGTACTCTCCTGTTCTCCAGCGGATGCCACTTGCGGCACGTTGCGCATGGCGCTCCAATCGCACCTGCACATGACGGCCTGTTGTGGCGCATATCATATGCCACGCTCTAGCGCACGGTAGCGGTTATGGCAACAACGAGACCTTCGCTCCATTCGGCTCGATTGGTGCCCGAATCCCCCCTGATAATGGTATGCGAACTGGCCTGCCATTATGCCGTCAACGGGGAGAATTACATCAGCCGATGGGGAAAAGTACACCTCTGGTTGTATGCCGAAAGGCGTTTGACCTGCCGAAACCGTGACAATTGCCCAAGGTGTAACAAGGTTGTGTCGAAAGTTTGAGGGTTAACCCCGATGCGGAATCGTCCAGAATCGGCGACGACATGGCCCGATTGGTCGCGCCATCGCCTTTCACAGTCTTCTTGTCCAGTCGAGCTCGACCCTCTTTTGAGCTTCGGTGGCGTGAATGGCCGAAAGCCTGGTTCTCCTTGAACCATCATGTTTGACGGGATGCCGAAGAGCAGGGCGGCGAGCGGGACCACCTTGCGCATTAGCTTTGACTTGATTCTGGGCAACGCTCGGCGCGCCATGTCGTCGTCCACCCAATCGCCAAGCAGATCGGTCGCATTTTCTGGCTCGGTTGAGCTTTCGTGATGCTCGGTTCGAGTTTTGTGGGATGCATCGTCGGCGGTTGACGAGACGTCTTGCTTGCCAGCTCTCATCCGCCAGGCCAATGCGCCGATATCGACGATTTCGATGATGTTGCCCAAAACGATGCACACGCATCCGAACAAGATAAGCAACGTTGGCGAAATGGTCTCGGCGGCGCCTGGTGGCATTGCAATGCCCAAAACGATGGTGAAGATGATCTGCGTCGAATAGATGATGATGGCTTGGAGTACGCATCCAGCGCAGAGTATCCCGAACCCAGGGAGCTGGAACCATTCCATATGGCGCACAACGACGAAGACGATGCCCACGAGGACTATACCTGCGGAAAGCAAAACCTGTGGTTTCACCTTGCGGCGTGCGATGAACAAGACCAGCGGCATGACGACCACCGTCATAGACATGGCAAACGCTTCCGAAGAGACGTCGAAGTAATCGAGGCCGAACAGGTGGAGCATGTTGTAGAGGAAGTTCAGCGCGCTTAGCAACAGGATTCGGCGCAGGAGCACCGCCCCTTCTTCCCTGAAAGCTTCGATGACGCGGCGGGCGCAGGAGTTTGGGTATTGAGAAGCTACAGCTTCTTCAGATAGCCGTCGAGCCTGCTTAGGCCCTCGTCGATGGCGTCTAGGCTGCAGCAGTACGAAAGCCGGATGTGACCTTCGGCGCCAAAGCACGAACCGGGGATGAACGCCACGCCGGCTTCCTTGATCAGGCGCTCGCACAGCTCGTCGCTGCCGATGCCGTATTTTTCCACGCTGGGCAAAGCGTAGAAGGCGCCATCGGGTCGCACCACGTCAAGCCCCATGTCGTCCAGGCGGTTGAGCACCAGCTCGCGGCGTTTCAGGTACACCTGGCGTGCGGGCTCCACGTCTTGCTGTAGGGCCACAGCGGCGGCGTTCTGCACGAACGAAGGCGCGCAGCTGATCATGAACTGGTGAATCTTGCCGGCCTGCAGCACGAACGCCATATCGGCGGCAATCCAACCCAGCCGCCAGCCCGTCATGGCATAAGGCTTCGAGAAACTGTTGCACACGATTGTACGGTCGCGCAACTCGGGATGGCGTTGCGCGAAGGACTGGAAGCCGTCAACGTACACCAGGCGCTCGTAGACGTCGTCGCAGACCACATAGAAGTCGTGTTCGCGGGCGGCGTCGGCGATAACATCCAGGCTTTCCGCGTTCAGTACGCAACCTGTGGGGTTGTTCGGCGAGTTGATGACGATGGCCTTCGTTTTCGGGCTCACGGCAGCGGCCATCATTTCGGGTGTGACCTGGTAGTCGGCATCCACGGTGTCGATGAAGACGGGCGTGGCGGAGTTCAAGCCGGTCACAGATGCGTACAGGGTGTAGGCTGGTTTGAGGATGATGACCTCATCACCAGGATCCAGCAACGTGGAAAGCGTCAGGAAGACCGCCTCGGTGGCGCCGATGGTGAGGATGATTTCCTCAGAATCGTATTCCAGGCCCAGCGTGCGCTCGTAGTCGGCGATGGCCTTGCGCAAAAACGGCTTGCCGTTGTTGGGCGGATAGTGCGTGTCGTTGGCTGCCAGCTGGATTGCGACCTGCTCCTTGATGACGTCGGCCGTGTTCGCGTCTGGTTGGCCCAGCGTCAGGCCGATGCAGCCGGGGGTTTCAGCGCCCATGACGGCGAAGCGGCGGATAGCCGATTTCTCCAGGTTGTTCAGAACCGATTTCGTGGTGAGCGGCATGACAATCCCTTTCTTGTGGGAGCCACCAACCTTACCGCTGGCGACTGTTCTCGATTCGCTGATTGTACCCTATTCGTTTTGTTTGCGCGTTGAAGTCTCTGTTCCTCTATCGTGTGCTACGTGTCTAATTCTCGTCCCTTTTGCATGCGCAAACACATGCCTACAGCGCTTGCAAGATGGCTTGCAGGAAATTGTCGAAATCGTCGAAGGCGGGGTACTCAGGATATTCGGCCTTGATGGCGTCGGTGGTGCGGAACAAAAAGCCCGCCTTGCTGGCCTGGATCATGGCCAGGTCGTTGAAGCTGTCGCCAGCGGCTATCGTGTCGTAGCCGATGGACTGCAGGCCGCGCACGGTGGTGAGCTTGCTCTGCTTGCAGCGCATGTGGTAGCCCGTGATTTGGCCATCATCGGCGACGATCAGTTCGTTGCAGAAGAGGGTGGGCCAGTTGAGCTTCTCGATAAGAGGCTTGGCGAACTGCTCGAACGTGTCGGAAAGGATGAGCACCTGCGTGTGGCGGCGAAGCTCGTCGAGGAACTCGCGGGCACCGGGCAGCGGGTCCATCGTGGCGATAACTTCCTGGATCTGCTTGATGCCCAGCCCGCGCTCGCGCAGGATGTCGAGCCGGAAGTTCATGAGTTTGTCGTAATCAGGTTCGTCACGCGTGGTGCGGCGCAGCTCGGGGATGCCAGTCGCTTCTGAAAAGGCAATCCAGATTTCGGGGACCAAGACCCCTTCCATGTCCAGGCAGACGACGTTCATTTTCTTCTCCTCGAGATTATCGTGCGAACTGGACGCTGTGTGCAGCCCGTTCGCAGCGAAAGCGGTACATGGCAATATTGCCCCTTTGCATTTGAAATAGCACTTGGAAATTGCAATTCGGTTAAAACCCCAGCGAAAACGCATACCGTGGCAGCTGCTTGTCGGCTTGTGGTGTCCTTTGTCAACCATGCTGGTAATGGCTTGAATGCACTCCAAGCCAAGGCGTGCGGATTGCGTATCTGGTTTTCTAACGCCCCCCTCGATTGCTCCAGTCAAATGCCTGAGATCTCAGATCCATGCGCCTTTCCAGGGGACCGAGAGCTTCAGGTCGTATCCGTTTGCCCAAGCACTTGGCTGCTTCAACTGCCATCGCCTCGAATCGGGGCATGCTTTTCAGCATCGAGCTCGAGACCGTGATGAGGCGAAACCCCGAAGCCTCGATTGCGTTACGACGAGCGTTGTCGTTCTCCATTTTCGCTGGATCGCTATGTGATGATCGCCCCATGTACTCGATGTCGAGTTTGCCATCGAACCAGACCAGGTCGCCTACCGCATCTGAGCGCATAGCCATGGTCTGTGCGCTTTCGGTAAGGGGGATGACAACGTTCATCTGGGGCAGGGGCAGTCCATAGCCGCCTATTGCAAGTGGCGTGCACAAGAACAAGGCAGTGAGCGTCTCGTAAGGAGAATGCGATCCGTCGGCAATGTAGCGTAGTGCGCGTTCGGCTTTGCGTTGTCCTCGTGCTTTGCTCGACTTGCCGATGAAGCGACGAAGATTCTTGCATGTTGTGAGTGGCTCAGTGCGCAGCGGGGCTTCTTCGGGATGGGGACGCAGCGAGTAGGTTCCGCAGAGCTCGTAGCCGAGCGCAATCAATTCAGTGAGAGAAAGCTTGCTCGCCATCTGCAAAAACGTGAATTCCGGGGACGAGACGTACACATCGGCGGCAATGCAATGGTATGCCGTAGGAGGTATGGGGGTGTTCCAAGTATGGCAGACGTGTTGTGGTGACCCAGCGTGATGACCATCGACGGATACCAGGACATCGATGAGCTGATCGCGCCATTCCAGCCACAGCGGCTGCAGTTCCACTACGTCGTGGTGACTGCGGGCGTATGGCTTTTTCGGCAGGCGCATGGGCGTGTTGGGCGCCTCCTCTGTCGAGGCGATTTCTCGCCAGTACAGCAGGGCCGTGTCGTGCGACAACACCAGCATAGATGGCTCCTCGTGGTCGATAGGGGTGTTTTCTCCGATTTTTCTGGTGGACTGAGTCCATCATAATTGAAATGTGTTCAAGAATGTCAAAAATTTCAATTTATGATAATGTCGTTTGATGCAACATGGCATATTTACGACTCAAATCCATCATTGAAAGAGTTATGACTGGGCATTGAGGGTAAACTCGATGGATTTTGCTGCTTAGAAATATCATAAACTGAAATAATTGGCAAAACTGTTGTCATTTACGGGTAAGAATCTGTAAAAATGCCCCTTATGAGGAGTTAAAGCGGCAGTTTGCTTGGGCATGCTGATGGATGAGGGCTGTCTGGTTGGAAGGATGCAGCAACGATCTGCCGAACGCGCCACGATGCATTCGCGATATTTTGCGTAGGTGCCTACTAGGACGAAAGCATTGTGGTTGCAAATACGTGTACGATGCCGGAATCGGTGAGGCAGACCGTCACGTATGCTGGGCTACCCACCCATATGACGCCGGGCATATTGCGCCCAGGATGAGCAAGGGGGATTTTTCATACGCTAACGTGCTGCCTCTTTGCGTTTGTCGCAGAAGAACCGTGAAATTCGAGAGACGAGGTAGGTTGCGATGATGACGAGGTAGGCAATCGCATTTGCTGCCGATGAGCCGCCGGTAAGGGCAGCAGGACCGATCATGAGCAGGGCATGTGCGGCTACGAACGGGAAGAACACATAAGAGAGACGCTGGATCCTGCGCCATGTTACAGGATCCATGCGGTTGCGGATGGGGTGTAACGAAGTGATGGAAAGCACTGTGAGCAGTGAGACGATCAGTGTGGCAAACGCGAGAGCAGCATACGTGGCTGCATTGAGTCCCGAAAATGCCACGCCCACCTTTGCCAAATAAGATCTTGCGTAGAGCACGACGTGGCATGTCGCAAGCAGTGCGGCGATGATGGCGAGATTTCCACGGATGGGGGCAAGCATGCTGTAGGGCTTGGTCGAGTGCGGAAACACGCCTGCGAACATCACGATTGCAAGAAGCGAGAAGGCAAGCTCGCAGCGTCGCATCACCGGCACGAGTGCAAGGTAGAGTCCATAGCTCGATTGCGAGACGAGTCCCGTGCCGAATGCCAGGCTCAGCGCCGCGGCTGCTAGGTAGAACAACCAGGGCACCCGCTCGATGAGCTTATGCAGTGCCACGACTGCAATGGCGGTGATGACGAAGCAGACGATGACTTCCATGATGGTGCTCCAATGATTGATGGTTGTCGATGGCGACGCCGTCGCATCAGACGGCTATCCCGAGCTCAGCGCTCAGGTACGCATTGTCTTCCTTGACGAACGACTGCACAAAACGACACCAAGCTTCGTAGTATTCAGCACACCAGGCTTGCGACAGACGTGCGGCGAACAAGTCAATCCATGACAAAAGGTGCATGGACAAAAACTGCAGCTGCAGGTGGCGGATGACGCTGGCTTTGGTTTTATCGCCAGTTTTCCATGCAGCAGCTTCCCTCTCGCACAGGCGCGCCATGAACTCGAGCTCGAGACCGATGTGATCGTTAGGGATGGAATTGCGTTTCACGGCAGCAAATCCATTGCGCTCGTAGAACTTGCGTACCTGCATCGTGACATCGGTGTTCAGGCGCTTGACAGGTCCGATGTACACCGATTCGTACAGCGGCGCTAGTGGAGGTCGGGGTCCCACGAACAGCTCTGCGTATTCAGTCGCCACCTTCGTGCGCAGTTCCTCGAAATTGGCGTTATGGTACGTGCGCAAGTGCTCAAAGAGCTGTCGTTCGCAATCACGCAGGCAATCGGATCCGTCTGAGGCGCATGCCGTTTCCACCAAGGCTTCGAGCTGCGTTGACGTGGGTTCCATGGTGAAAGCTGCTGAAGCTGTGGCATAGAGTTGGGCGCGATAACACGAGAAATCGGTGTTGGTGAAGGTGTCTTCGCTGTGTGTGAAGGCCTTCTTCATGGGTGCTCCTCCTGTTGTCGGTTCGTGATGCATGAGGCTATGTCGTCTTTCAGGCTAACCGCCAGCCCGGGCAGTGGGCGCAGGCTGGCGGTGGGGAGGGCTAGTCGATAGGGATGAAGCGGAAATTGGGCTCGGTCTCCTCGTAGGTGAAATCAACGCCTTCCTTCACGCCGCCTTCGGCTTCAAGATCTTCAATCAGCCCGATGGTGAGCACCTTTACGGGGCAGGCTTCCACGCAGGCGGGCAGCTCGCCTTTGTCTTGCAAAGCGGCGCACATGTCGCACTTCACCATCTTGCCGGTGACCGTGTTGAGCTGCGGGTGGTCGTAGGGGCAGGCCTCCTGGCAAGAGAGGCAGCCGATGCAGGTTTCCGGGTCGTGGACGACGATACCGTCACTGCGCTTCGTGATGGCGCCCACAGGGCATACGGCGAAGCAAGCCGGTCGTGTGCAGTGGTTGCACGACATGCTCAGAAACGGGCCGACTACCTGCACCTGGCTACTTGCGGCATGGCGTGGGTAGGTTCCGGGCTCCACGCCGTGGCGAACGCGACAGGCGTGTTGACAGGTCTGGCAGCCGATGCAGTACTTCTGATCGAGCAGGAATCCCATTTGGCTCATTGCGATCTCCTTTTTCGGAAAGCTTGCGAACATGTTGCATTGCCCACAAGCGCTCTATGGTTACTTCGGGGTTGCGGCTTTTATGCCGGTGAGACGGTGGGGATGAGACCGTCCCACCGGCGTGAGGCCAACGTGCGAATTGTCGGCCTCGCCCACGCGCATGCGTTTCGTGGCGGTTATCCAAGGCTGCAGCATGGTTGACCCACCGGGCGCGTTTAGGCCTTTTCGACTTCTACCAGGCAACTCTGGAATGCAACGCCACGGCCGATGTCAGCGCGGTCGTCGGTGGTGAGGAAATTCACCGTCTCGTGGTTGGCGAATTTGTCCCAGGTACTCGGGTAGGTGTAAACGGTACTCTCGGCAATTCGGTCTTCGAGCACGCGTGCGATGCGGTGGATTTCGCCGCGGTCATTGCGCACTACAACCTCGTCGCCTTCTTCGATGCCGCGAGCTTCGGCCTCCTCGGTGTCGATGTAGAGGTAATTCTCCTCGAAGAGCAGGTTGTTGTCAGGTAAGTTGCCGAACATGCCGTTGAGGTATTCCTTGGCACTGGCGGAGATGAGTGCGAGCGGGTACTTGGCAAGCAGCTCCTCGTCGCCCTGCAGGCTTTCGGGGTCAGCCTCGTAGTGCGGGGCACGGCTGCCGTGGTCGTGCTCGAGCTCGTCGCTCGCGAACTGGAACTTGCCGCTGGGGGTTTGGAAGCCCTCGCCGCCGTAGATCGCCTCATCGAAGGTCTTGGGCTCGCAGTCGATCCAGCCTTTCTCGACGAATTCCTCGTAGGTGAAGTCCTTGTCTGCCATGAACAGGTCGCGGAACCACTGCTCGTCGCGGTGAAAGGCCTCGTCGTCGTAACCCATCGCCTGGCCCAGACGGTTGCACAGGTCCCAGTTGGCCACGCATTCGCCCATTGGTTCGATGACGGGCTGGTTGTGCACGGCGTAGTTATGGCCGTATCCACCGTTGAATTCCTCGTACTCGAAGTTCGTGGGAGCGGGCAGGATGATGTCGGCATAATCGCAGGTGTCGGTCATGAACAGCTCGTGCACGACGGTGAACAGGTCTTCGCGCAGCAGGCCTTCCTTCACCAGGTTCAGGTTGGGATGCGAAACCATTGCATTGTTGCCGAAGAACATGATCGAGCGGATGGGGTTGTCGGCGAAGTTGTGGTCCTCGCCGTAGTTCTGGCTGGTGAGCACCTTGCCCAGGTCAGGGCTGGAGTAGTTGCGCACGGTGCCCACGGGCTCGGCTTCGCTGGGCAGCGTGCCCTCGAACATCGTGTCCTGCATGGCGGGGGCGCCGTTGCTGAACAGCTGCAAGCCGCCCGAGCTCGTCATGTTGAAGTACATTTCGGGATGTCCCACCAGGCCAGTCAGGCATTTCACGGAAATGTGGCTCATGCCGCCGTTGCGCCGACGTCCCAGGCAAAGGCCGGTCTTCAGGCAGGCGTTCTCGCGGTTTTCCCACAGCAGTTCGGCCACCTGGCCCACCTGCTCGGCGGGGATGCCGCATACCTCGGCCACGCGATCGGCGGGCCACTCATCGCATTCTGCCTTGTAATCGTCGAGGCCCTGCGCCCACTCGTCGATCCATTCCTGGTCGAACTTGCCGGCATCGAGCAAATACTTGCCGATGCCGAGCGCGAAGGCCACGTCGGTGCCAGCCTTCAGCTGCACGAAGACTTCCGCCCACATGCACTCGACGGTGGCGACGGGGTTGATGACCACGATCTTGCCGCCGGCCTTGTGCATCTCCTTGATGAATTTCATGGTGTGAAGGCTCGTGGCGGCGGGGTTGTGGCCCCAGCTGATGTAGAGGTCCTTTTCGGCAATGGCCTCGGCGCGCATGACGGGAACGCCGGCGGTGGTGTAGGGAAGGCTGTAGACGTAACCGTTGTTGCACATGCTGCCTTCGCAGTAGGTGGCGCCCATCTTGAAGAAGAGCGGCTCGAGTACACGACGGTTCAAGCTGCCCTGGTTGCCCTGGTAGCGGCTCCAGGTGATGGCCTCGCCGCCGTACCGGTCGATGATGTCTTTCCATTTCGTGGTGATTTCCTCGATGGCTTCATCCCAGCTGATGCGCTCGAACGTGCAGCCAGGGCCTTTCTGGCCAGTGCGGCGAAGCGGGTAGAGGATGCGGTCCTCGGAATAGGTCCAATCAACATAGCTCTGCGTCTTCACGCACAGGCCGCCGGCGGTGTAGGGGTTGTCGGGGTCGCCCTTCACCTTCACGAGGCGTCCGTCGACTACCTTTGCCATGATCATGCAGGTGTCGAAGCAGTTGCGCTGGCAGGCGGTGTGAATCCATTCGCCTTCAGCGGTTTCGGGCTCGTAAAGGTAGCCGCTGGTCGCCGGATCGAGCTCGGGATCCGTTTCTTCTTCGGTTGGCGTACAGCTGGTAAGCCCTGAAATTCCCAGACCCAGACCCAGGCTCGCAAGCGCGGAGCCCTTCACGAAGCCACGACGGCTCACGTTGCGGAAATTGGCTCTCTCCATCTCTTCTTCCTTTCCCTCTCAAAACGGTGGCTTTACTGTATTGATAGAGTCGGAATTCTGAAACGGACAGATTGGCGCAAATTGATACGGACAGTTGGTATACTTGGTTGAGCAGATTGACAACCGGGTCGTTGATGTTGATTGCAGGAAGGAACCGCAAATGCCCCGTTCGAAGCAACGAGAGATCATGCTCTCTGTAGACTTCGGGTCGCAAGAACCGCTTTATCGGCAAATCTACCAACAGGTGAGTCGTTCGATTGTCGATGGCGCGCTTGTTGCGGGCGATCGGCTGCCTTCAATTCGCAAGCTTGCGTCTAACCTGGGTGTTTCCCATACCACGGTGGAGCAAGCATACCTGCAGCTGGCCGTGGAAGGCTATGTGTGCAACAAAGCTCGAAGCGGGTACGTGGTCGAGGGGCTCGACACCGAGTTCTTGCGTCTTTCCCGCAACAAAAGCTTGGAGGAAAGCGTTCGCCGTTCGGTGCAGTCGCGAAGCCAAGATGCCTTTTACGCAGAGAGCATTCGGGGCGCTCGCGCGGCTTACGATTTTTCGTACGCGAACCTGCCCGACGAATCCTTTCCGGTGAAAACCTGGCATCGTCTGGTGAACGAGGTGCTGCATTCTTCGGTGATGCCCGAGTTCGCACGATATACCTACACTTCAGAACCTAATGAATTGCGCCGGCAGATCGGCGCTTACCTCAATCGTACCCGTGGTATGAATTGCATACCCGATCAGGTGCTTCCTCAGACAGGCACCGACGGTTCGCTTGCCACCGTGTTCCAGCTTTTTTCGGGCGAGGGGCGTGTTGTGGGCATGGAGGAGCCAGGGTATGCTACCGTTCGCGAGGTTGCACAGCGCATGGGGTTCAGCTTGGTACCGCTGCCATGCGGTCGGGGTTGGGATGCATACTTCGATGCGCTTGAGCGTCACCGACCGAACATAGTGTTCAGCACACCCTCGCATCAGTTTCCCACGGGGGCCATCATGCCACTCGATGCGCGTACGCGTTTGTTGAAATGGGCGCAAACGAACAACGCCTACATCATCGAAGACGATAGCTGTAACGAGTACCGCTACGACACGGCCCCCATCCCCAGCTTGCAATCGCTCGACGCCTACAGCCGCGTGATCTATCTTTGCAATGTATCGAAGGTGCTCTCACCGAGCATGCGTGTGGCGTATCTGGTGTTACCGCCGAAACTTCTGGCTCGTTACTTTCGCCTGTTCAACTATGCGCATCCGAGCTTACCATGGCTCGAGCAGGAAGTGCTGGCGCTCTTCATGGCAAGGGGGCATTGGGACCAGCATATCCGTCGCATGACCAAGGCCATGCACAAGCGCCATGACGTATTGCTCTCTTGTCTCGAGCATGAGTTTGGAGATGCTATTCGCATATCGGGCCAGCATTCTGGCATGCACTTGTACGTGAGCGTGCCAAATGGAATGACGCAGGACGAACTCATGTCAAGCGCCCGGCGTGAAGGCGCTGCGGTGTATGGCACTCGGCGCATGTGGTTTTCGCATCCTGCGCCCGAGGAAAACCTTATGGTGGGTTTCTCGTCAATTGCGCCTCAAGACATTGCCGCTGGTGTGACAGCGCTCAGGCGTGCATGGATGTAGGCTTTGCTCGATCTACCCTGGCATTTCCAAGAGCTGTTCTGGGGAGGGCGCAAAGAGTTTGATCTTGTTTGCATAGAGCAATGCGCGCCCCGAAACCGGGGCGCGCAGTCGCTGCATGTAATGTCTGTCTTTACTTCTTCCCGCCGAGGAAGTTGGCTGCCAGGCCGATGACGTCCTTCAGGTCGAAGCCGTCGGAGAGGTCCACGCCGGGGATGGCGCCTGCGCCGAAGAGCTTTGCGATGTTCTCAACCGCTGCGGCGTTGGCGGGTTGCGCTTGCGCGCCGCCTTCAGCTGGTGCCTGCACGGCGGGGGTCAGTTGGCTGCCCAGCAGGTTCGATGCCATTTCGTGTGCGCTGCCGTTGTTCTGTGCGAGCATCGTGGAAGCCAAGCTGGCCAGCGATCCGAAATCGACCTGCTGTCCGCTTGCCAAGCCGGAAACGCCGGCGACGACCTGGCTGACCTCTTCCTTGGAGAGGTCTTCTTTGTTTTGCCCGCTCACTTCTGCCACCGTGGAGTACGGATGGTTCATCAAGCTGGTAAGGATGTCGGGGTTCTTCATCACCGTCTGGGCGATCATGCCGATGATTTGTTGGGTCTGGATGGCCATGCGTTCCTCCTTGGTAGCAGTTCGACAATCATCTGCGAAACTATGCTTCTATGATACTCCTGTTTTGCACGCAATGGGAACAAGGATGGGCAAGGCGAGATGCCCGCGGATGAGCCGTCAATCACGCTTCGGCTTGTTCCGCTTCGGGCCCGTTGGCGGGGGCGTCGACGGGGATTTCGATTTCGTCTTTGACGGCGCGGCGGCGCTCGAGCCAGGGCAGGAGGTAGTCATGATAGGTGAAGTCGATAATCGCTATGGCGGGGATGGCTATCAGCATGCCCACGACGCCGATCATAGTGCCGCCCACGATAACGGCGATGAGGATCCACAGGCCGCCGACACCCAAGGTGTTGCCGAACAGGCGCGGTTTCAGGATATAACCGTCGAAGAACTGTAACGCCACGACGAACAAGACGAAGAGGAATGCGCTAAGGGGATTGACGATGAGCAGGATGAAACCGCCGATCACACCGCCGATTATCGGACCAAACGTGGGGATGAGGTTGGTGAGTCCGACGATGAAAGCCACCAGACCAACGTAGGGCATGCCCGTGATCGTCATGAACACAGCGCAGATACTGCCTATGATTGCGCTGTCTATGATGTTGAAGACGATGTAACGGTTGCATATCGCATCGCAGCGACGTAGGTATTCGATGACGGCATCGTAATTCGAGGGTCTGAAGCAAGCGCGCATCAGGCGCAGGGCGCCGGCTTTCAGGTTGTTCTTCTCGATCAGCAGGTAGACGGACATGATGAGTGCGATACCCACGGTGACGAACCCCTTGCCAATGCTCAAGCCAGTATCGAGGATGGTGTCCAGGTTCTGCTTGATGAACGAGTTCAAGTTCTGGATCAGGCTTTCGCCGGAGCGTTCCAGAGACTCCACATTGACAAGACCGCTGGTAAAGGAGTTGCTCTCCAGGAAGGCGGCGATACTGGACGAGTAGTCATCTAGATTGTCGATGAAGGCGGCGATGCTTTCTACCAGTTGAGGCAACATGAGCAGGATGGCAAAGATGACGACACCCATGACGAGCACGAAAGCCACGATATTGGAGCACAGCCCGCGCAAAGAGTCTTTCTTCATGCCCTTGAACGGGTGGCGTTCGAAGAACCTGGCCAATGGGTTCACGATGTAGGCGATTATGCATGCATAGATGACCACGCGAAAGAATCCGATGAACGTGGCGATGAAGCTCCATATGTGCGGCAGATTCGTGAGGAGCACGAACGCCGCGACAATGATGCAGCCTGCCATTGCATATGGGTACCATGTCGTTTCTTTGATGAGCTTTCGCCTGGTTGGACTTCCTGCCATAGCTACCTCGCTTGCGTGATTTGTCGACTTGGCTTACTGCATAATATCGCACCTTTGCCGAATTGAGCCAATGTTGCGTTCGGGACAATGGTAACTATTGTCTGTTTGCTTGCGCCCGACGCTCTAAAGATGCTTTTCTGCGTTTTCGGCTTCCTCGAACAAGCGCAGTTATTTGCAGATGCAGGGAAACTGGCGGGTGGTCATCAAGGCTTCGGCAGGTAGAATAACAGAAACCTCGAAGGGCAAACCAAGAAAAGCCAACCAAGATTGGGGGAGAATCATGACGCATGTGATCGTGGAGCCGGGCGTGTGCGGACTCACTGCAGACATAAAGGCGGAGGCGTTGGACATTCAGACGGCAAAGATCGTCGTTGACACACAGTGCAAGATGATTGCGAAGCTTGTGGGGGGCTTGGGCGAGACCGTGAACGCCTTCGAGCTGTTGGGTATGTCGCGCAGCGTCGAAGAGCCCTTGTTGGAAGCGGGCCGCAGGGGAACTCGCATCCATGCAGCATGCCCGGTCATCGCCGGAATCGCCAAGGCCGTTGAAGCCGAATGCCAGCTGGCGCTTCCCCGCGATGCGTCGATTCGCTTCGTGCAGGATTAAAACCTGGGGAATCTATTTCGAGAACACCATTACCATGGGGGAGTCGCTTAGGCTCGAAACGTCGATGGCGATGTCGTCTCCCAGAGACGCTACCGGAATCTGCATTTCCGGATCGGCGAGGACGAGCTTGTCGTCTTCGATTCTCCATTCCAAGTTGCCACCCAGAAACGTTGCGGTGCCGTCTTCCCCAAACGTGAGGGAAGCTGCCTCGTCATCTTCGATGTCAAGGCCTATTGCCTGGAACAGGTTGGCGCCTGAACCATAGAACGTGGTGTCTCCCATGGCCACGCCGCGAATCTGCCACGTGCCCAATACGCCATCGGAGGAGGTTATAGGCTCGAGATCGTCTACCGAGACGGCGGGCATGTCTTCAATCGTCCCATCTTTGGCAAGGATGACTTGTTCCGACTCGCTCAAGGGTAGCAGCAGCGAGTCGTTGTCGTACGAGAAATCGATAGCTATGTAGTCCGTTTCATCGTAAGATCCGTTGCGGAATCCAAGGAGGATATCTCCGCCGGCAACTTCTGTGGCCGTGGCGATGCTGAGCGTATCGTCGGTAGCGCTCCAGTCCACGGGGTAGTCTTCAGCCATGTACGAGAACGTACCCTTGCCGTTTTGCTCGATGCTCAGCACCATGTCCAGGCCAGACCCTAACGCCGAATCGAGGTCGCCCGTTATCGTGATGCCATCCGCAACGTATCCGGCAGTTTGCCAGACCCCCAGGTATTTTTCCGCATGGCTGCTCTCATCGTCGGATTCGCTGTCCACTGGCGTTTGTTTGGATTGTTCAGCCGCATTGCCAGATGCTTCGGTTTGGTCTTGGGCATTCGAATCGCCACAGGCGACAAGGCCTATGCAGCAGGTGGCTAACGAGGTTGCGCAGAGCAAAGCCGAAATCCATCTCACGAACATCATGACCATCCCTTCTGCCGATGCGACAACTAAACAAAGGCACCACGAGCGCATTCAAGCCGTCGAGCAATCTTGACGTATCGGGTATGTTGCACAGAAAACTCGCCTAGGAGAAATACTTTACACCGCCTTCGAAGATGGGCTGGTAGAGGGTGCCGGGGACGTTTTTGTACAAGCCTGCTCCGCTGCGCTCGCTGTGGCCCATCTTGCCAAGCACGCGGCCATCGGGGCTCGTGATGCCCTCGACTGCGAACGCGCTCGAGCTGGGGTTGTGATCGAGGTTCATGCTGGCAGTGCCGTCGAAGTCCACGTATTGCGTGGCGATCTGTCCCGAGGCTGCCAGCTGGGACAGCATTTCCTCGCTTGCCACGAAGCGGCCCTCTCCGTTGCTGATGGGCACGGTGTAGATATCGCCAGGCTCGCAGCAGCTAAACCAGGGGCTTAGGTTGGAATCCACGCGCGTGCGCACCAGACGGCTCTGGTGCCGGCCGATTTCGTTGAACGTGAGCGTGGGACACGTGTCGTCCATCGGGCGAATCTTGCCGTAGGGAACCAGGCCCAGCTTCACCAGCGCTTGGAAGCCGTTGCAGATGCCCAAGATCAAGCCGTCGCGATCTTCGAGCAGACGCGTAACGGCTTCGGTAACGGCGGGTGCGCGGAAGAACGCGGTGATGAACTTAGCCGATCCATCGGGCTCGTCGCCGCCGGAAAAGCCGCCGGGAATCATGATGATCTGACTGCGGTCGATGGCTTCAACGAGCTGGCGCGTGCTTTCCGCCACGGCGTCGGGCGTGAGGTTGTTCACGATGAAGGTCTCGGTCACGGCGCCCGCGCGCTCGAAGGCCATTGCGGAGTCGAACTCGCAGTTGTTGCCGGGGAACACGGGGATGATCACGCGCGGCTTGGCCACGGCCATGCTGGCATGCATGACCTTGGGGCCTGCCGTGTAGCTAGGCGTTTCGACGGCGCCCGCTTCGTTGCGGTAGGGGAACACAGGCTCTAGAGTTGATTCCCAGGCTTCCTGCAGCATGTCGAGGCTTGCGGTTTGCGCACAGGCGGCGAAATTGTACTCTGCCGTGGTCTGCCCGATAGTGCGCACGATGCAGGGGATGCAGCCATCTTCGTCGGCCAGCGCAGACAAGACCGCTTCCAGGTCGTCGTCGGTGCAGGTTGGGGCCAGCTCTACCAGGAAGCTGCCGTACTCGGGGGAAAACAGGTCGATATCGGCCGCATCATCTGCTGCAGCGAACCCGATACGGTTGCCAACGCACATCTTGAACAGGGCCTCTGCCATGCCGCCGAAACCGGGTGTTGCAACTGCCGTCGCGTATCCGTTGGCGATAAGGGCTTCAACCAGGTTCAGCGCCGCCGCCTGGCTCGCCCCGTCGGGCAGCAGGCCGCACGAGCGTCGTGTGGGCTGCACGGCCAGCACGCAGCTGCTTGCGTGCTTGAACTCGGGGCTGGTCACGCGCTCGACGTTGCCCACGGCGGTGGCGAAGCTCACGAGCGTGGGAGGCACGTCCAAGTTCTCGAAGCTGCCCGACATGGAGTCCTTACCGCCGATGGCGCCGCAACCTAAGTCGATTTGCGCGTCGAGCGCGCCGAGCAGGCTTGCCAATGGCATGCCCCAGCGGGTGGCGTTGGCGCCCAGCTTCGGGAAGTACTCTTGGAATGTGAGGTAGGTCTGGCAGCGTGCGAAGCCGGTGGCGATCAGACGTGCCACGCTTTCCACCACGGCTAGGTACGCACCCTGGTACTGGTTCGCGCTTGCCAGGTAGGGGTTGAAGCCCCAAGCCATGCCCGAGCACGTGGTGGTCTCGCCCAGTACGGGCAGCTTGCATGCCATGGCCTGGGTGGGTGTGAGCTGCTGGCTTCCGCCGAAGGGCATGAGAACGGTGCCCGCGCCGATTGTGGAGTCGAAGCGTTCCACCAGGCCCTTGCGGCTGCACACGTTCAAATCGCTTACCAGGGCGCTCATGCGTTCGGTTAGCGTCTCGCCCGGCCAGTTCTGCTCGTAGGTTCCGCCTTTGGGCACGTGCACGTCTGTGTGCTTGGGCGCGCCGTTGCTGGCCAGGAACTCGCGGCTCACGTCCACGATGGTCTTGCCGCGCCACTGGATGACCACGCGTGGCTCTTCGGTGACGTGCGCCACGATGGTGGCTTCCAGGTTTTCCTCGTGCGCCAGGTCGATGAAAGCCTGTGCGTCTTCGGCAGCCACGTCCACAGCCATGCGCTCCTGGCTTTCTGAGATGGCAAGCTCGGTGCCGTCGAGGCCGTCGTACTTGCGCGGGACCTTGTCCAGGTCGATGAACAGGCCATCTGCCAGCTCGCCGATAGCCACGCTCACGCCGCCCGCGCCGAAGTCGTTGCAGCGCTTGATCA
>JBGUXY010000058.1:0-34794 GCA_045118335.1 Eggerthellaceae bacterium | reverse complement strand
GCCCCATCCGGGCAGGGTCGCGACCCCCGGCAAGAGGGTCGCGACCCGTTGCGTAGACTAGCGCTGTGCGATCCAGCCCTTGATGTCGGATACGCCGCGGTACTTCTCGAAGTCCTTGCCGTCTAGGATTACCAGCGTGGGGGCTTGCTTGACGCCGTATTGTTTGACCAGGTCTTTCTCTTCGTTGGCGTTCACGGCCTCGAAGTCGACCCCGGCCTTGTTCAGCAGGGCTCCTGCCGCCCGGCAATTCGGGCAGGTGGGGGTGGTGAACAGGATCGTCTGGGCCTGGTTCTTCTGCACGTCGTCGGCCTCGGCGGCTTCGCTCATGGCGGGATTCACGAGAACCTGTGCAGGCTCGCAGCAGCCGCGTTCCTGCGCTGCCTCCCAGATGACGTCGTCAACTGGCGCGGGGTTCGGACCCTTGTGCGTGAGCGTGGAGTGGCCGATATCGTAGACCAAGCGGTCCTTGTACTCCTGGGCCTTGCCGTCATTCCAGTTCTGAACCGGGCGATAGTAGCCGGTGATGCGGCTGTACACCTCGGTGTTCTGGCCGCAGTGCGGGCAGGTGAACTGCTCGCCGGTCAAATATCCGTGATCCTTGCACACCGAGTACGTGGGCGACATTGTGTAGTAGGGCAGCTTGTAGTTTTCGGCGATCTTGCGGACCAGCTTGGCTGCAGCCTGCCAGTCGGGGAGCTTCTCGCCCAGGAAGGCGTGGAAGACGGTGCCCGAGGTGTAGAGCGTCTGCAGGTCGTCTTGGATGTCGAGCGCCGAGAACACGTCTTCGGTGTAACCCACGGGCAGGTGCGATGAGTTCGTATAGTACGGCGTGCCGTTCATGTTGGCCGTGATGATGTCGGGGTAGCGCTCCTTGTCGTGCTTGGCGAAGCGGTAGGTGGTCGATTCCGCCGGCGTCGCTTCCAGGTTGTACAGATCGCCGTATTTCTCCTGGTAGTCGCTCAGGCGCTCGCGCATGTGGTTGAGCACATCGCGGGCGAAGCGCTGAACGCGCGGGTCGGTTAGGTCGGCGCGCAGCCAGTTGGCGTTGAGACCCACCTCGTTCATGCCGATGAGGCCGATGGTGGAGAAGTGGTTCTCGAAGGTGCCCAGGTAGCGCTTCGTGTACGGGTACAGGCCGCGGTCCATCAGCGTCGAGATGACGGTGCGCTTCGTTTTCAAGCTGCGTGCCGCCACGTCCATGAGCTTGTCGAGACGCGCGTAGAAATCGGCCTCGTCCTCAGCGAGGTAGGCGAGCCGGGGCAGGTTGATGGTGACTACGCCGATGGAGCCCGTGGACTCGCCGCTGCCGAAGAAGCCGCCAGACTTCTTGCGCAGCTCGCGCAGGTCAAGGCGCAGGCGGCAGCACATCGAGCGCACGTCGGAAGGCTCCATGTCGGAATTGATGTAGTTGCTGAAATACGGCGTGCCGTACTTGGCCGTCATCTCGAAGAGCAGCTTGTTGTTTTCGGTTTCCTCCCAGTTGAAGTCACGCGTGATGGAATAGGTGGGAATGGGGTACTGGAACCCGCGCCCGTTGGCGTCGCCTTCGATCATGATGTCGATGAAGGCCTTGTTCACCATGTCCATTTCGCGTTGGCAGTCGCCGTAGGTGAAGTCTTGCTCCTTGCCGCCCACGATGGCCGGCAGGTTCTTCAGGTCGTTGGGAACGGTCCAGTCCAGCGTGATGTTGGAAAACGGAGCCTGCGTGCCCCAGCGGCTCGGCGTGTTCACGCCGTAGATGAACGACTGGACGCACTGCTTTACTTCTTTTTGCGACAGGTTGTCGACTTTGACGAAGGGGGCAAGGTACGTGTCGAACGACGAGAACGCCTGGGCGCCAGCCCACTCGTTTTGCATGATGCCCAGGAAGTTGACCATCTGGTTGCACAGGGTGGACAGATGCGATGCCGGCGAGGACGTGATCTTGCCGGGGACACCGCCCAGGCCTTCCTGGATAAGCTGCTTGAGGCTCCAGCCGGCGCAGTAGCCGGTGAGCATGGAAAGATCGTGCAGGTGGATGGCCGCGCTGCGGTGCGCCTCGGCGACTTCGTCGTCGTAGACTTCGGAAAGCCAGTAGTTCGCCGTGATAGCACCGGAGTTGGAAAGGATCAGGCCGCCGACGGAATACGTGACCGTGGAGTTTTCCTTCACGCGCCAATCGTTGATCTTGAGGTAGTTGTCCACCAGCTCCTTGTAGTTGAGCAGCGCCGAGTTGACGTTGCGGATCTTCTCGCGCTGGCGACGGTAGAGGATATACGCCTTGGCGACGTCGGCGTAACCAGATTCGGAGAGAACCTTTTCGACGCTGTCCTGGATGTCTTCGACGGTGATCTTGTCGTCTTTGATCTTGCTTTCGAAATCGGCGGTGACGTGAAGGGATATGAGCTCGATGACGCTGGGATGATACTGCTTATCCAGCGCCTTGAACGCCTTCTCGATTGCCGCACTGATCTTGCCGATCGAAAAATCGACGACTTTTCCGTCTCGCTTGACTACCTGGTACATCTTGCATTTCCTTCCGATAAAACGAGCGATCGCACGCGAATCTGCATTTTTTCGAACGGCGCTAAATGTAGCAGTTTGGGTCTGTGGCATCAATATATTGTGGCAACAAAAATCGAAATCAATATATGTTGTGCATTACCCCAGGTCGGCGCCTTTGTCGATTTTGTTATCCCAGGTCAAGCGGATGCGCTGGATAAACTCTTCCGCGTTCTTCCTCGCAACGGTTTTGCGTCCGTGTGACTGTCCGTCACGGATGCACATCAAAGGGTTGCAATAGTCACGGGCAGCTGACTCACGATGACTGTCCGAACTTCGTTTTTTAGGAGAGTGTGGCAGTATCAATCGTCTATGCCGCGGATTTCGGCGTGCTTCACGTAGCGGGAGACGATGTCTCTGAATGCCTGCAGCGCTTGAGGATCGGGGGACGTGAGCGTGCGGCTAGGCACCGTGTCCCTGTCCGTGAAAGCTTGCAGGAAGTATCGGTCGGCGCCTTCGATCCACTTGCCGATCTCTTCGAAGTCGCGCTTCTCGTGAAATTCCCGCACGACCGTCGTGCGGAATTCATAGGTGACGTTGCTGCGCATCAAGAACCGGATGCTCTCGTCGATTGGCTCGAGGTCGACGGTGGGCAGGCCAATCGTCTGCGCGTACTTGCCAGGTGAATTCTTGATATCCATGGCAACGTAGTCCACCAGTCCCTCTTCGACGAGCTGCCGCAACATGGCAGGGTGGTTGCCGTTGGTGTCGAGCTTTACGGGGAACCCGGCTTTGTGGATTGTCTCCAGGAAGTCAGGCAGGTCACGGCGCAGGCATGGCTCACCGCCTGTGATGGCGACGCCGTCGAGCAATCCGTGGCGCTTGTTCAGGAAAGCGAAGAACTCCTCTTCCTCGATGGCGGTTGGCATGGGGCCTGTGATCAATTCAAAGTTGTGGCAAAACGGGCAGCGGAAGTCGCATCCGCCTAGGAACACGGTGCACGCGACACGCCCCGGATAATCCAGCAGCGTCATCTTCTGCAATCCCTGGATGTTCATCGCGTTTCCCTTCGTCTTTCCCTACACGCCTGCGAGGATGTGGTCGTTGCGCAGGTTTCCGTCCGTGATGCCATCGTTTATCGCATGGGCATGTCTTTCCAGGTCGGTTCCCTCAGCTCGGCTCAGGCCCTGGGCCACGAGCTCTTCTATTATATCGGCCGCCACGTCTTCGATAACCTCGAGCTTGTCGTGGGCCAGCTGCCCGTCGTTGTGGGTGGTGATCAGGTATTCCAAAAGCTCCGCATCCAACGAAAGCCGTGGGAGTGCGCGCATGGCGCGGAACTGCCACTTGTAAAACGGTTGGTACACGTCGTTGAGCAGGAAGATGGCGGCCATCGCGTTTTGCGCGAAGGCGATGGCCGCCAGCTGCGCTGCCCCGATCTCTCCATGGCGCAGGCATCGCTGGTAGTTGTACTGTCCAGCTTGCGACGCCAGCAGCAGGTGTCCCGCGAGCTTCTTGCGGCGGATGTTGTGGGGATAGCGCGCAAGCCTCGCCCTGATTAGCGCAAGCTCGCCCGACCCGTCGTGGAACACCTTGCCGTTCACCGCTTCGGCAAGCGAGTGGGGAGGAACGGAAAACCACTGGCCGACCGTGAGCACGCCATCTTCTGTGCCCGTCTTATCGCGGAAGAAATCTGCAGCCCGCATGACGCCGCGTCGCTGTCCGCCCACGGGAGCCATTGCGGGACGCTTGATTCCCATGAACTCCTTCGGCAGAGCCGCATAGGCGCGCTCCAAGGCAAACTCTTGCTTCCTGCTGACAACGTCTTCGTCGGGCAGCAGGATGATGAAGCCGGGGTCGAAGTCATGGTCGCGCGAGATGGAGTCATCGTAGCCGAAGCATTCCGACCCGCTTCCGAACAGCCCAGCGGAAACGAGCGGCAGCAGTTCGGGGAACGAGCTCTGCAACATGGGCATGCCATGCTCATTGAAGTATGCTTCGGAGATCTCAAGCCCGTTCATAGATGGCCTTCGCCCTTTCCCTCAGGTCCGCTTCCGCCAGGAAATAGCCATGATACCCGAATGCGGGAGCACACTTCTCGCAGACGAAAGCGTAGTAACCATCACGCGGCACCGAAGGAGAGTCCAGCAATTCGAGCGCCGTGTCGAGGTAGGCTTCGATTGTTTTATCGGGGTCTGCATCGGCCTCGCAACTGGCTGCTGGCGCAGTCGCATCGTCGTCACCTGCAAGTTCGGGAGTCGTGCCTTCCGCTTTTGCCGTATCTGGCCCCGTGGTGCCATTCGGTTTCTCCTCAACGGCATCTGGTTCCAAGGTGCCTGCTGTTTGCGTTTGCGCTTTCGCAGCCACTGCATTCGCTTCCTCCGCGTCTTTCATTTCCGCTTGCGCCGCAACGGCGTCGGCCATGTTCAGATACGTGATGGCCTGCTCAAGCTGGCCGCCCTCGACGGTTTCCATGGCGGCCAGCGCCGCGCGGTAGTGCCGATTCGCGTCGCAAAAACGACCAAGCGATACGCAGGTCAGCGCCATGTTGTTGTGCAGTCCTCCAATCAGTTGCGGGCTGGTCTGCGGGCTGCTTCGGTAGACCTCCTCGGCCTTTTCGAACAGCTCCATCGCACGTTCGTTTTCCCCGAAGGCGTTGCAGGCCGTAGCCATGTTCGTGTACGTCGTGCCGGCGCTTATCGTTGCCCCGAATCCGAGCTCGTCGACCAGGCGCAGTGCCTCGTCACCGTGCAGGAGCGCTTGCCTCTTGTCACCAACCTTGCGGAAATGCCCCACGAGCTCGTTGCGCACCATCAGCTCGCCTCGTCGATCGTCGAGCGCGCGTGCTTCCTCCAGCCAGTAGAGCAGGTGCCTTTGCGCCCCTGCGTAATCGCGGTGGCTCATGTACTCGTCGAGCTTCTGCACGATGCGCTGCTGCGGTACGGACTGCAGCGGGCTGCTTGCGAACTCGTTTGGCTCCATGGCGGCTCCTCGTCTTTCGGCCAGACGGCCTTTTCGTTGGGACTGCGGATGCGCACTATACTCTCATGCTTGCTTGCAAGTGGGCAAGGGCTATCTAAACGAGGCGACTTTGCCTCCCAACAAGCGGGTTGAGTCTTTCCAGCTGGTCGGGTGCGCTATCGTTGACGTTTCGTAACTCGTGGTTTGATGTAACGTAACTTGCAGCTTAAGGAAGATTTAAGGAAAGCGCGATATCGTGAGGTTGCCACGAAAACGAATCATCACGGAAACGACGAGGGGAAGGGAAATGGCAACCGCACGATTCGCTCGAAGCGGAGGCGGTATTCGGTAGGGATGTCGAAACGCAGAAAGATTATGGAGGTCTCTGCTATGAAGAACAAACTGTTTGCAAGCTTGAACGCCCGGCGAGCTGCATCCGCACTGGCCGTTGCCGTGACGCTCGCCGCCTTGGGTTTGCCGGGGTGCGCAAGTGAGACTACTGCTGGAGCAACGCTGTCCGATTCGGTGGATTCCGGCTCGGTCACTGCTCTGGTCGAATCTGTCGATGGCGACGAGGTCACGGTCCTGCTCATGGACGAGGCTACCGGTCAGGCTGCTCAGGAGCAGGCTGCTGAATTCGTCGCGACGCCCGACGGCGATCTCGGTGACCCCGCGACCATGGCGACTGGGGAAGATTTCGCTGCCGCGAGCGACGACGCTTCCAGCTCGGAGGCTGGAGAAGGCAATGCTTCTGGTGCTACGAATGGCGAAGGCGATGCTGGGTCCGCAGACGATCAGATGGCTCCGGCTGAAGAGGGCCAAGGTGCAACAGGCGAGCCACCTGCGAAGCCGGAAAGCGGAGCTTCCGATAGCGAATCTGGCGAGCCGCCAGCCATACCTGATGGGGAGGCTTCCAGCGGTCAGCAAAGCGAGCCTCCCGCCAACCCGGACGGCGAGGCTTCCGATGGAGGGCAGGGTGAACCTCCCGCCAAACCCGATGGGGAATCTGCCGAGCCGCCATCGAAGCCTGAGGGCGAAGCTGCCGATGGCCAGCAGGGCGAGTCTTCCGCGGCACCGGAAGGGGAGGGAGGCATGCCCGCTGGTACCGAGGCGACGCTCACCATCGACGACGAGAGCCTGATCGTTGTCTCTGAAAACGGCGAGGAAGCCGAGGGCGGCCTCGAGGACATCCAGGAAGGGTCGCTGCTCACGCTCACCGTCGGTGATGACGGCACGTCCGTCACGAAGATCGAGGTGGGGGATGCCCTGATGTCGGTAGGCCCTGGCGACGGCCAGGCGCCCGATGCCATGAGCGAGCCGCCAGCTAAGCCCGACGGGGAAGCTTCCGACAGCCAAGGTGGTCCTGGTGGCGCTTCCTCTGAACCGAACAGTGGCACCGGCGCAACCACTTTCACCGAAGATGCAGCTGAGTCTGATGGCACCTATGATTCCGCAGAGTCCGATGTGAGTGCCATCATGGCGAGCGAAGGTGCGGACGTGGCGCTTGCCAACGTAACCGTCACGAAGACCGGAGATAGTTCGAGCAGCGGAGATAGCGATTTCTACGGACTGAACGCAGGCGTGGTGGCTACCGATGGAGCGGACCTCACGCTTGAAGGCGGGACCGTCACCACCGATGCGCAGGGCGCCAACGGCGTGTTCGCCTACGGCGAGGGCACCCAGGTTTCCGTGTCCGATCTGCAGATATCCACGAGCAAGGGTAACTCTGGCGGTATCGAGGTTGCGGGTGGGGCTGCGCTGTCTGCCAGCAATCTTACCGTCGAGACGCAGGGTCAGTCGTCGGCCGCCATCCGCAGCGACCGCGGCGGTGGCACCGAAACCGTGACCGGTGGCAGCTACATCACGCATGGCACGAGCTCGCCTGCCATCTACTGCACGGCCGACGTCACGGTAAGCGATGCCACGCTCCTCGCCGAGAATTCGGAAGGCATCGTCATCGAGGGCTTCAACAGCGTCACGCTCGAAAACGATGACGTGACGGGCAATGTGAACGGCAATGCCACGCGCACCGACGTCGTGCCCAACGTGATGATCTACCAGTCGATGTCGGGCGACGCCGAAGAGGGGACGGGAACGTTTAGTATGGAAGGCGGCAGCTTCACCGCTTCGAGTGGCACGCTGTTCTACGTCACCAACACCTCCGCAGTCGTGAACATGGAAGACGTGGACCTCGACATTGCCGATGACCTGTTGATCGTGGCCGGCAACGAAGGCCAGTGGGGCAAGGAAGGCTCCAATGGTGGCACGGTGGACTTCACAGCTTCTGACCAGGTTCTTTCCGGCAACATCACCGTCGACGAACTATCGTCTCTGGCGTTGAAGCTAGCTGGCTTAAGCGCCTATGAAGGAGCTGTCAATTCAAATGGCCAGGCAGGGGATGTGAGCATCGAGCTATCCGAAGGCTGCACGTGGACGCTTACGGCCGACAGTTATGTGAGTGCCATATCCGGTGACACTGCAGGCATCGACCTGAACGGCCATGCCCTGTATGTGAACGGCGAGGCTTGGAGCGCATAAGCAATCTTCAATATCATACGCGTTCCGGAAAAAGCGCCCCGACTGCCAGTTGGGGCGCTTCGCCTTATTCGGGATTCCAGGCGGTGCGCACGCGCAAATGCTCGTCCATGATGGCTTGGGCACCCGCAACGTCTTTGGCGCGCATGCACTCGATGAGCGCCAGATGCTCGCGGGCAGCGCGAAGGTAGCCGGAGATGTAGGTGATCTGATAGCGGCGCATGATGGCGGTCAGGCTTTCAACAGCAGGCCCGATCAGGGGGTTTTCGCTTCTATCCACGATGAGGTCGTGGATTTCCCATTCGGTGAAGGCCATCTTGTCGAATGCCGGGTTCTCGTCGCCTCGCTCGAGCGATTCCAAAAAGCTCGAGAAACGCTTCTGGAAATCGTCGAGTTCCTGTTCTTCTATATGCTTCATGCACGTTTCCAGTGCGAGTTTTTCCAGCGCGATGCGAATCTGGTAGGCATGGCGTTGCGTCTCCCGATCGATTGGAGTCACGAACGTGCCGGCGCCGTCGCGGATTTCCACCAGGCCGAGCGCAGCCAGCCGCTGCAATGCCTGCCTGACAGGGGTGCGGCTCACGCCAAATTCCCGAGCCAAGACGACTTCCCCGAGCATGTCTCCCGGGTGCAGCTTGTTGACCAGTATCTGATCGCGCAGGGTTTCGAAAACGATTGTGGATTTGGATTTTCTTGCCTGCAAAACGTCTCCTCACGGGCTGGGACCATCGCAAAAGAGTATACCGAATATCATGAGATGCATACAGCTTGGATTCCCCCAGCAAGCTGGGCGGAGGGGGCCGATGGTCGGTTCGCATGGCGCAAACCCTGCTTGCGCGTATTCGACACCCGTCTTAGCTGATTGCTTTCATGATGAGTGGCTATGTTGTCGATATAATGACGAGGGTGCCAACGGTTCGACGATAAGACGGGAGAACATCCGCATGGTGAAACGGACGGTCGTGAAAACGTTCGATGCACTGAGCGTCCGCGAAATGCACGAGATCATGAAGCTTCGCGTTGACGTGTTCGTGGTGGAGCAGTGCTGTGCCTATCCGGAAATAGACGGCAAGGATCCCGCAGCATTCCACGTCTACATTTCTGATGGGGAAGTAATAGTGGCTTATGCACGGGTGCTGGCGCCTGGCGTATCGTTTCCCGAGGCGTCGATTGGACGTGTCGTCGCCAAGCGTCGCGGCATGCATCTTGGCGAAGAGGTCATGCTGGCGGCTATCGATGTTGCCCGTACGCGTTTTCAAACGGCAGGCATTCGCATCGAAGCGCAGACCTATGCGTTGGGTTTCTACGAGAAGCTCGGCTTCAGGCAGGTGTCCGAGGAATTCTTGGATGAGGGCATCCCGCATATCGAAATGTATCTGGCGTTCGACGATGAGGCATCATGAGGTGGCGGAGTGCGAACCGGAGGCGGATGAGAGGAGAAGGCAATGGCAGACAACACCATCGATCCTGTTAACGACAAGGTGATAAAGGAAATTCAGTTCCGCCTGAACACGCTTGACCGGTGGAAAGAGAAAGATCTTTCTGCAGACCAGCGCGAGGCGCTCACGCAGATGCTGGCCGATATGAAGGTAAAGGTTCTGGGCTTCCAGTTCGCCAACGGCATCTTCTAGATATGACAAATGACCTGTCCCCTTGTCACCTGTCACTTGTCCCCTTGTCATGTGTGTCTTGCTGTCTGGTTCGCATGTGTTCGAAAATCTGAAGGAATAATTAGATGTATATATCTACGTAAAAAGATGTATACAGTTCCGCTATCATGAAGCGACCGATCGAAAGGAAGCACCATGCCCGAGAAAAGTGAAGCACTGGAGCAGATCATGCAGCACCGCGCCGTCATCGACGCGCTCGACAAGCAGATCGTTGGCCTCCTGAACGAACGTACCGCACATGCTCTGGCCATCCGCGCTCTGAAGCCCGACGCCAACATGGGTCTGTACGACCCCAAGCGCGAAGAGGAGATACTTGCCACGCTGCAATCCTACAATCAGGGGCCGCTTTACCCAGACAACTTGCGCGAGATTTACACCACCATCCTGAAGGTGTCGAAGGAGGTGCCTGCATAATGGGCAAAGCCTTCGAAACGAACGGGGCCAAATCGACAGGGCCCCTGAAGTCCCAGCTCAACGGTGTTGCGGGACTTCCGAATTACGGCACTCGCGGTGACACCATCACCATCTTTGCCGGTCCGTGCAGCGTGGAGGGCCAGGAGCAGTTCGACGCGGTTGCCGAATGCATTGCGAGCGAGGGCCTGACGTGGATTCGCGGTGGTGCGTACAAGCCGCGCACGAACCCGCATTCGTTCCAGGGATTGGGCGAAGCCGGCCTGGTAATCATGAAGAACTCGGGTGAGAAGTACGGCTTGAAGACGCTCACCGAGGTCATGGACTCCGCGCATTGCCCGATGGTGCACAGCTACGTGGATGGTTTGCAGGTGGGCGCGCGCAACTGCCAGAACTTCAGCCTGCTGAAGACTATCGGCCAGGTTACGGCTGACAGCGGCAAGCTCGTGCTGTACAAGCGCGGATTGGCGAACTCCATTTCCGAATGGCTGGCGGCGTCGGAATACATCACGCAGTACGGCAACGGCAATGTGATGATGTGCGAACGTGGCTTGCGCACGTTCGAGACTGCCACGCGATTCACGCTCGACATTTCCGCCGTGCCCGTGGTGCACAAGCAGTCGATCCTGCCCATCTGCGTGGACGTGAGCCATCCAGCTGGCGTGCGCGACCTGGTGCCGCCGCTGGCCTATGCTGCCATCGCCGCCGGCTGCGACGCCATCATGGTCGAGGTGCATCCCGACCCGCAGAACGCGAAAAGCGACAACGCCCAGCAGCTAACGCCGGCTCAGTTCAAAGACCTGTTGGCCGACCTGCGAAAAATTGCGGCGGTGTTCGGCAAAAGGCTTATCTGAGAAACGGCTTGGATCGTCGCATCGCGGGGTTGTGCGAACCTTCTTGAGATGGCGATTTGAAATGTCTGGGCGTATTACAATAGCCCAACCGATGATTCTGCACACATGCATCTCAGGAGGCTTGCCATGTCCGAGCTAGAGCCAATCGACCAGAACGCTCTTGCCGAACCCGAAAAAGATCCCCAGCGAAACGTCGCTTCGGTTGATGCATGCCCAAAGGAGGGCGCTTTCGCTATCTCGACTGACGAAGCTTCAATTCAACGGGCGCGTGACGCTCAAGCTGCCGATGCCACCGCAGCTCCAGTTGTCCGATCTGTGGAAGCCCCTGTAGGTTTTGCGAAAGAAGCTCCAGCCGACGAGCGCAAACCCATGCGCTACTACATCGATTTCGAAAACGTGCGTGGTGCGGGCTTGAAGGGCATCGACATGCTTTCTGCAGGCGATGAGGTGTTCGTGTTCTACAGCCAAGCCGCCGAGACGTTTCATATCGAGCAGGCCATCGACATCTTGAAAAGCGAGGCGCGCGTCGAGTTCGTCGAAATCGATTCGGGCACTCCCAACGCGCTCGACTTCCAGCTCGTCACGGCCCTGTTCGGCACGGCTGATCCTGCATTCGACTACGCCATCGTCAGCGGCGATGGCGGATTCGATGCAGCCATCAAGATGGGCAAGCGCCTGGGGCTGCCCTCGGTGGTTCGTCTGGCGAACGTGCAGGGAGACCTTCCCGCAAACAACGGTTCCAAATCGAAGTCGCGCACCCGTCGTTCGCGTGCGAAGTCCAAGGCTGCGGCTGAAGCTCTAGATGGTGCGGATGTCGTACAGGATGCGTCTGCAGCCGAGGCAGACACTGCGCAAGCCGTTTCCGTCGCGATTGCCGAAGCGGAACCCGAAAGCGCATCTGGTCTTGAGGCTGGCGCTCGCGATTGCGAAACGGAATCCGGTGCCGAACAAAGCGTTGTCGCTCCTTATGCGGGTGCCAAGCTAGGCAAGCCCCGCAGGCGCGGCTCGCGCGGTTCGCGCGGCTCGGGCAAGTCTGGGAAGCGCGAGAAAATCGCGGCACTGTTGGCCGATGGCGCAATCGAGCTCGATCAGCAGCAGCTCTCGACGGTCATGCAGGCGCTCAACGGCGTGAAGAGCAAGCAGCAGCTCTACCGCAACTTCGTGAAATTGGAGGGCCGTGATAAAGGAGGCGTCTTGTACCATCAGGTGAAAACCCACTACGACGCTCTCGTGGATATCGTGCGTCAGCAATAGGGCATGCGCTGGGGTTAGGTGTGAGAAGGGGGCTTCATGAACTGTCCTAAATGCGGTACGTATCTTCCCGACGGTGCAATCTTTTGCACGGGATGCGGGGAGCAGATGGTGGAGGCGATGTCGGTTGCGGATACATCCGTGCCACTGCAGCTAGAACCGACGTCCGTATCTTCCAGTGCGTATCCGTCGCAATCGGAGTCAGGGGATTTGCGCTCTTGGGCAGCAACCGATACTTCGAGTGCAGATTCGCAGGCGAAAGCGCAACAGGCCATCGACGCTGTTTCCTCGGCGAAAACCGGCCCGGGCGTAGCCAAGAAGAAGGCAAAGAAGGGCAAGTTCGTGATTGCCGCCATGGCGCTGATACTGGCTTTCGCGGTCGGCAGATGCGCATTGCTCGTGGGCAGCGAGCCTGGTGGTGGCGAAAGCGATTCGGCTAACACGCCGCCGACGGAAATCGAGACGCCGCCGACGGAAGCTGGCGAGCCCTCCGATGGGAATTCCTCTAGCTCCAGCATTGGCGAGCTGGGAGATGTGCGCTTTACGCCGCCCAAAGGCTGGGATTACGATTTGGCGATTGGGTATCGCACCATGAGCTATTACAGGGATGACACCTGGGGCAACATCATGGTATGGGCTCCCGAGGAAACCTCGGAGTATTTCGATCTCGAGCAATCGATGGATGCTTCCTTGAAGTACAAGGAAGGGCAAGACGATACCGAAGTGCTTGGCTCGAAGGTGTTCGAGATCGATGGTTGCCCCGCGACGTGCATCGAGTCGGTGGTTTCCGAAGAGGATTCCGAGAGCTATCACATGGACATCGAGATGCTCACGCCGAGCGGTTCGGTGGTTGATGTGTGGTGTAGTTGCCCAAACGACAGCGAAGATGTCAAGCAGCAGATCAGCTCATTCGTGGATACGATCAGCTTCTCGTAGCGGCAACCGACAGGAGTGTGGGGCTTGAAGGCAAGGTTTGCTTTCGCCTGCTACCGCATGCAGCCAAGAGCGAAAAAGTTTTCTGGTATGGCCATGGCCGGGCAATGATTTCTCGTAGAGCGGTATAATCGTCGTATATTCGTGAAGTCGAATGAAGATGAGTTCTTCCAGATGCAACGAGAGGGGCTACCATGATTTGTCCTGGATGTGGAGCAAATATACCCGACGACGCTGTTTTCTGCACTGGATGCGGGGCGAAGATCGGTTCTCAACCTGCTACGCCAAATGCTGCGAGTCAACCTGGTTTGCCCCAGCAGCCCCAGCCAGCTGCTGCTTCTCAATACCAGCAACCCGCCGTGGCACAGCCCCAGCAGCCCCAGGCAGCCCCGACATCCCAGCCGGCTGCTTTCACGGGTGCAGCCACGCAGGCAATCCCGGCTCAGCCCTATGGTCAACCCGCGATGGCGCAGCCTGCCGTTCCTGCGGCAGTTGCTGCAGGCGCTTCCCAGCCGGCGAAGGCGAAAAAGCCGATGAAGCCAATCGTGTACGGCCTGATCGCCGGTGCCGTGGTCATCGCGCTTCTTGCGGCGATCGTGTTGTTCTCCGGTGGTGGAGAAGAACCATCTGGCAACGATGGCGATACGGGAGGAACTCCCACGGGAACAATCGATTCCACCAGCGGTGGCGATGGCGCCGCGCTGACTTCTGACACGCAGGTCGAATACGAAGGCGTGAGCTTTACCGTTCCTGCCGGCTGGGAGGAAAAAGAGCTCGACGCGGGTGTAGATTACACGCTATATGGAGACGGGTACTGGGTCGACTGCATGGTGTCTTCCGTCGGTACCAGCGAAGGGTTCGATCCGGATAGGTGGCTTGAAGACAAAACCGAGTGGTATGGTTACATGTCCGGCACCGAAGTGCGCAATGCCAAGACCACTTCGATTAGCGGCTACCCGACGGCGTACATGGAAGTCGTCACCCATCGCGAAGACATGGCAGATGGTTACGAGATGGTTATCTGCATGGACACTCCGTCAGGCAACCTCGTCCAGATGTCTGGCACCTGCGACGACGACAACCAAGAGGGCAAAGACCAGCTGCATGCCATCGCCGACACCCTGGCTATCTCGGAGTCTTCGGGCTCTTCGGGCTCATCGTCCCCTGCAACCCTCGAGGAGTATTTCGACGCGAACCCAGGCGAGTACGCCATGATGGAAACCGCGTTTCAGGAAGGCTTCTCGAGCTCTTTGGATTCGGACGTTTCTGCCGAGGCCACGCTGATCATCACGGGCAACGACCTGGAATGCCGGGTCGATATCGCCAGGAGCTTCACCGACGAGGAAATCGCCGCAATCCAGTCCGAGCTCGAAAACCAGTTCGACATCTACACTGCCGACATGCAGGACATCATAGCCAATCTCGAGGCCGAAACTGGTTACAGCCCCATCACGTTGACGCTGAGCTACTACGATCAAAACGGCACGCTGCTTGGATCCCACACTTATTCGGGTTAGCTTCCAGGGGTTTCGAGCTAAAAGGGGACGGAGGCAATCGATTCGTTTCAACTGTCATGACCGCCATCGCAAACGAGGTTCCATGAAATCAAACGACGTAACGCGCAAGCACATCACGTTCCATGGCTCCGTGCAGGGGGTTGGATTTCGCTATCGCGCATACCATGCCGCCACTGCGGTTGGGTGCACCGGTTGGGTGAAAAACGAGTGGGACGGCACGGTTACCATGGAAATCCAGGGCGAAGAGTCGCAGATCGACCGCGTCATCGGTGGAATCGAGCAGGGTCGTTACGTGTGGATCGAAAGAATGGACTGCGAGACCCTGCCAGTGGCGAAAGGCGAGTGGGGCTTTCGCGTGCGATAAGTTGCGTGAGTCACGTGCCCGTAGCTGGCTGACTCATATTGGCATTTCCCAATAATGGGACAGGGTTTTCTGATTTCATGGTTGTGCTGTGAAACTCCATGGAGCTTGCTACTATAGGAGCTAGAAACACTTCGGGGTCCTCGCCTACGTTTCGGCGGGGACTCCTTTATTGCTGTTCTTGATGTGGATGAGTCGGCTGCTTGCAGCAGATGACTCATCCGGCAGCTTGCGCCAGACCAGCGAAGAGGAAAGGTGGGGCCATGGCTCTTGACATAGACTCCCTGAACCCCGAACAGCGTGAGGCGGTTCTGTGCACCGAGGGGCCCCTGCTGGTGCTGGCGGGGGCTGGCAGCGGCAAGACGCGCGTGCTCACCTATCGCATCGCTCATCTTGTTCAGGACGAAGGTGTGGCCCCCTGGGAGATTTTGGCCATCACGTTCACCAACAAGGCTGCAGCCGAAATGCGCGAGCGTTTGGGGGCGCTTGTCGGTCCGGCGGCACGCGGCATGTGGGTTTCCACGTTCCACAGCATGTGCGTGCGCATTCTACGTGCCGATTGCGAGCGGCTGGGCTTTACGCGCAGCTTCACCATCTACGACGACAGCGATTCGAAGCGCCTGATGAAAGACATCATGCTCGAGCTCGACATCGACCCGAAGCGCTTTCCTTTGAATGCGCTTCGCAACCGCATATCCCAGGCGAAAAACGAGTTGATCATGCCGATGGATTTCGAGGAGCAGGCAAACGACCCCATCGCGAAGGTGGCCGCCCGCGCATACAAACGCCTGCAGGAGCGCCTGAAAGCGGCAAACGCCTTCGATTTCGATGACCTGCTCGTCTACGCATACCTGCTGCTCAGGCATCATCCCGATGTGCGCGAAGCGTACCAGAACCGCTTCCGCTACCTGCTCGTGGATGAGTATCAGGACACCAACCACGCTCAGTACGCGATCGTGAACCTGCTCGCGGAAAAGTTCCGCAACATCATGGTGGTGGGCGACGACGATCAGTCCATTTACAGTTGGCGTGGCGCCGATATCCGAAACATCTTGGATTTCGAGAAAGATTACCCCGATGCCCACACGGTAAAGCTCGAGCGCAACTACCGCTCCACCGGCAACATCTTGGCTGCGGCAAACGCGGTGATCGCCAACAACATGAACCGCAAGGAAAAGCGCCTGGTGGCAAACGAAGACGAAGGCGCGAAGGTAAACGTCTACATGGCCACCGACGAGCGCGACGAGGGACGTTGGATCGCCGGCGAGATCGAACGGCGCCACAGCCAGGGGACAAGCTACAACCAGATGGCGGTGTTCTACCGCACCAACGCCCAGAGCCGCATGCTCGAGGACATGCTGCTGCGAGCGGGCGTTCCCTACCGCATCGTGGGCGGCACGCGCTTTTTCGACCGCGAGGAAATCCGCCACGTCATGGCCTATCTCACGTTGGCCGTGAACCCCGCCGACGACATGGCCGCAAGGCGCGTGATCAACGTGCCCAAGCGCGGCATCGGCAAGACCACCATCGAGCGCATCGACGCTTGCGCACGCGAAAGCGACTGCAGCTTCTTGGATGCCCTGCAGCTCGAGCTGGCCGACGAGTCCATCCGCATGGGCACGCGCCGTTCCATGGGCGAATTCGCCCAGATGATTGCCGAGGCAAGCACCTGGGAAGGCGACCTGCGCCGCGTGGTCGAGATGATCGTCGACCGCAGCGGATACATGCGCGAACTCGAGGATACCGGCACCGACGAGGCCCGCGGCCGCATTGAAAACATCAAGGAGTTCTTGGGCGTAGTCGACGAATATGTGGCTACTCACGAAATCGTGCTGGAAGAAGACGATTCCGAAGAGGGCGCAGAAGTAAACGAGGTGTTCTTCGCGGCGCCTATGTCGGAGAACGCGGCGGGAGACGATGAGCCGGTCCGGGTGCTTTCGGGGGAGTCGCTTGCCGATTTCATCGAATGGGTTGCGCTGCGCACCGACCTCGACACGGCAAGCGACGACAACACGGCGGTCACGCTCATGACCGTGCATGCTTCCAAGGGCCTCGAATTCGACTGCGTGTTCGTGGCTGGCATGGAAGAGGGCATCTTCCCGCACATGATCTCGATAACCGACAAGCAGGGCGTGGAAGAGGAGCGGCGGCTGGCGTATGTGGCCATCACGCGCGCTCGCAAGAACCTCTATCTCACCTGTGCGCAGACGCGCTCGCTCTTCGGCCAGACGAACGCCAACCCCGTATCGCGCTTTCTCATGGAAATACCCAAGGATCTGCGAAAGACCAGCGGCTTGGGTTCTTCGGGCTTTTCCGGCACGGGTTGGGAAAAACGCGGCAGCCGTCGTGGCATTTCCGGTTCGGGCAGCGAAGCGGGGCGTGGCCGCGTGTTCGGCCAGTCGAGCGCATCGGGGGGCAATCGCCGCGAACAGGCATTCGCTGGGCCCGAAAAGAAGTCCGGCGCCACGCAGACGTTTAAAGCGGGCGATTCCGTGAACCACAAGGTCTTCGGCCGCGGTACGGTGGAAAAGGTCGACGGCGACATGCTGTACGTGCATTTCGCCAAAACCAGTTCCACGAAGAAGCTCCTGAAAGACTACGCTCCCATCGTCAAGATCGGTTGATGCCAGATAAACTATCAAGATTATCTATGTGGATAATAGTACCTAATGCAACGAAAATGTTGTTGATATGCGTTTTTGGCACGGCTACAATGGCCAATTGTCTTTAATCGATTCTGCATCTCGGTTAAGACTGGTCATGATCATGGTTGTGGATTTCTGCCCTTGCGACAATCGTGTCATGGCTGAAATCATTCTTATCTGCAAAGAGGGATCAAAGGAGTTCTCGATATGAGGAAGAACACTGTCAAGAAGGCCATCGTGGCTGCCTTTAGCTGCGTGGCCTTGGCTGGCGTGCTGTGGGCATGCGGCTCCAGCGAAAGCGAGCCTGCGGCTACCGACGAAGCCACAACGGAACAGGCCGTGAACGCCGAGGAAACTGCAACTGCCGATGAGGCTGCCGAAGCCGACGAGGCCGCAGCTGCGCCCGCTGGCGGCACCTCCGCCAAGGTTCACGAGTCTGGAGTCGTGCGTGTTGGCACTGGCAACAACAACCCGCCGATGAACTATCTGGACGATGACGGCAATTGGGTCGGCTTCGACCTCGACCTCGCCCAGGCTCTGGCCGACGAAATGGGCGTCGAGGTGGAGTTCGTGGAAGTGAACAACGACACCCGTCTGTCCTATCTGGCTAACGGCACCGTTGACATGTCCATCACGAACCTGAGCCACACCATCGACCGCGAAGAGCAGATCGACTTCGCCGAGCCCTCCTACATCTGGGATGGCAAGGTTGCCTTCGTGCGCAAGGGCGAATTCAACGACATGATGGATCTGGCTGGCAAGAAGATTGCCGTCGACCAGGGTTCCAGCGCCTACAAGGCCGTTGAGAAATACATCACCGAAAACGGCGGTGAAGCTCCCATCATCGAGGAATATCAGGGCAATGCGGCCTGCTTCCAGGCGCTGAAGGACGGCAAGGTCGACGCCTTCACGCAAGACAGCCTCATCTGCCAGGGCGTTGCCGGTGAAGATGCCGGCGACTTCGAGGTCCTGGGCAGCTTCTACAGCGGCAGCCTCTATGGCATCGGCGTTCCCAGCAACGACAGCGAATGGCGTGACGAGGTCAGCTTCGCTCTGCAGACGCTCATGGCCAACGGTACCTATGACGAAATCTACGACAAGTGGTTTGGCAAAGACGGCATTTATCCGCTCGAGTACTCCGTCAAGCCGGTTCTTTCCGAGGAATTCGGCGACCATGTGCTCTACACCTGGCCGGACTAGTTGGTAATTACCACGAAAAGCTAGAGCGAATCGGCGCCAACTGTAGGCGATGAGCTGATTCGCGCAATCGGCGGCCTCGTTTTGCAAGCTTGGGCTTCATGCGAAACGGGGCCGCTGCAGCATGTCTGCATGCGGCTCATTTGCCGAATTGCAACCCACGAGAAGCGCACTTCCTTTATGTGTGGCGGGGTTGCTGGAGCATGCATGCTTGCACGGTGAATCGGTCCTTTGATGTGTACAGGCAGCGTGCACGATTGGGGAAAGTGAAACATGGGTGCTGAAGACAATACCGTCATCAAGATATCCAACGTGAACAAGTATTTCGGCGACCTGCACGTACTCAAGGACGTGAACCTCGAGGTGGCCGATGGCGAAGTGCTGGTGCTGTTAGGCCCCAGCGGTTCGGGCAAGTCCACGTTGCTGCGCACGATCAACGGTCTCGAGGACATCCAGAGCGGGGAAGTGCTCATTCACGGCGAGCTGTTCAATTCCGAAAAGAAGGTGTCGCTCCCAGGCAAGAAGCGGGCGGAAGTTGGCATGGTGTTCCAGCATTTCAACCTGTACCCGCACAAGACCGTCATCGACAACGTCACCCTGGCCGTGCGCAAGGTCCGCAAGAAATCGAAGAGGGAAGCGCTCGACATCGCGTTGCCCATCCTAGAGAAGGTTGGCCTGCGTGACAAAGTGGACCACTATCCCGCACAGCTTTCCGGCGGCGAGCGCCAGCGCGTTGCGATCGCGCGTAGCCTGGCTATGCAACCCCGCGTAATGCTTTTCGACGAGCCCACGTCAGCTTTGGACGTCGAGCTGATCAACGAGGTGCTCGACACCATGATCCAGCTTTCCCGCGAGGGCATGACCATGGTGGTCGTCACCCACGAGCTGCATTTCGCGCAGCGGGTGGCAACGCGCGTCGCGTTCATGGATGCGGGCGAGATAATCGAAATAGGAGATCCGCAAGTCGTTATCGAAAACCCCGTCATGGAGCGCACCCGCACGTTCATGAACATGATTCACAAGCAGCACTAGGCTTCGTGCACGTCGGAAGGGCAGTTTCGCAATGTCTCTATTCGGAGGAAACAAGCTCAATTACACGTTCAACTGGGAAATGATCTTAAGTGGCGAGTACCTGGACTGGATTCTCGAGGGCTTCAGGGTCTCGATCAACCTCATGGTCGTATCATCGCTGCTTGCCATCGTCGTGGGGGTGCTGCTCACGTTTCTGAGCCTGTCGCAGCATCGTGCGCTGCGCGGTATCGCCCAGGCGTACGTGGAGCTATGCCGCAACATTCCCACGCTCATCTGGATCGTGTTCTTCTTTTACGTGGTGCCATCGCTTTTCCCGCACGACATCATGTTCGCCATAAACCGCTCCCCGTATCTGGCCTACGTTTCGGCCATCCTCGGGCTTTCCATTAGCAGCAGCGGCTACATCGGCGAGATACTGCGCGGTGGCATTCAGGCGGTTCCACGCGAGCAGTCTTCGGCCGCTTACGCGCTTGGGCTTTCCAAGCTTCAGACGTGGTGGCACGTGATCATGCCGCAGGCTTTGCGCAACTGCTTTCCCGCACTGGTGAACCGCACGATTCACAACGTGCAGAACACCTCGCTTGGCATGGTGATTTCGGTGCACGAGATCATGTGCATGACGTCGCGCATATCATCTATCACCTTCCACGGCATCGAGACCATGCTGATCGCGACCGTGTTCTTCGTGCTCTGCTGTTTCACTTTGGAATTCGCGGCGCGTCTGGTCGAGAAGTTTCTGCTGCCCATCCACGCCTAATGGCTCGACGAGAAAGGAAGTGATCGAGTAATGGACATGTACCGCCTCTTCAAATTCCTCCTCGTGGGGCCCTTCCCGGCTGGCGCGTTAGGTGGCCTTGCCATCAACGTGACGCTCGCCGTGGTCACGATGGCGTCGGGGTTTATCATCGGACTCGTCATGGCGTTGCTGCGCACATCGCGTTTCGCGGTGCTGCGAGCAGCCATGGCCGCCATCATCGGGGTGTTTCGCGCCATTCCCCTGATGCTTATCTTGTTCTGGATCTATTTCCTCGTGCCGCTTTTCGCCGGCAAGCCCATGCCCATCTTGTTCAGCGCTTTCATCGCCATCACCATCTACTCGTCGGTGAACCAGGCGGAAATTTTCCGCAGCGGTATTCAAAACGTCGACAAGGGGCAGTGGGAGGTTGCCACCTCCACGGGCCTTTCCAAGTTCCAATGTCTTGTTCATGTCGTCTTGCCGCAAGTGCTGCACAAGATGCATGCGTCGTTCGTGAGCTTTTTCATCTCGATGTTCAAGGACACCTCCATTGCCACCACTATCGGTGTGATTGACTTGGTGAAAGCGGGCATGATGGTGTCGCAGAAATACCCGAGCCAGCTATTCTTGTCGTATTTCCTGATGGCGGCCTTGTTCTTCGTGATATGCTTCGCCTTGTCGCGTTATGCGAAGCGGCTTGAGGTGCGTCAACAGGCCCGATACGGCAATTAGGGAGAGGAAACCACATGGAAGATTTGCGTTTGCAGCAATGCCTGGAGTATCTGGGCCCCTCTGTGAGCGAGTTGTTTGGAAGCGATTCCAGTGGGCATGACCTGCATCATTCCTGGCGTACGATGCGAAACGCACTGTACCTGCAAGAACACGAGGGCGGCGATCGCGTCGTCGTGGGAATCGCGGCGCTTCTTCACGACGTGCACCGTGCCATGGAAAGCGAGCGTGGTGAGTTTGTGCCGCCCGTCGAATCGCTGGGCCTGGTTAGGGAAATGCTTTCTGGTTTGGAGCTCGACGACGATCAGGTGGAGCAGATCTGTTTTAGCATCGAGCACCATGAGGATTACAACTGGAATGGCGATAACGTCGACGATTTGAACGCTCATATCGTCCAAGATGCCGACAACCTTGATGCCATCGGTGCGGTGGGCATTGCCCGGGCGTTTTCCTACGGCGGCGCGCACGACATGTCCTTGTACGATCCCGATGTTCCCATAAACGAAAGCGATGATTACCGCGAGACGCTCAGCAGGGATGCGTCGACCATCCACCACTTCTATCACAAGGCCTTCAAGCTGGCGCAGAACATGAACACGGCGACGGCAAGGGAGCTTGCCCAGAGGCGCACCGACTACATGCGCTCGTTCGTCGACGAGTTCATGGACGAATGGGATGGCCGGTTTTAGCCATGGTTTCGAAGGCGCTCCTTTGAAATGGCCACGGAATGAAGGTTGGCGGTGGCAAGCGTTTGCCTGCCGCCTGCGAGTCCTTTCGAATCAACTTGCAAAAGAAACTCGCCACTTCGTTACCAACGTGTTATAAACTAATTGTTCGACTGTCTGTCTACCTGTAAAGAATCGGCAGGTAGACAGACAAAAAGCAAGTTAGAGCAAGACAAGCAAGGAGGGTTCCGTGACTACGCAAGTTGCATGGATGGCTCCCGTATGCGCCTTGATCGGCATACTTACGGCGGCCTACCTCGGGTCTTGGGTCCTGAAGCAGGATCCGGGTCCAGACAAGATGAACAGCATCTCTGAAAAAATCCAGCAGGGCGCCCAAGCGTTCCTCATGAGCGAGTACAAGCTCCTCATCATCTTCGTGGCCATCGTGGCTGTTATCATGGCCATCGCGCTGACCCCGATCACCGCTCTCGCCTTCGTGACAGGCGCCGTGCTTTCCGCGGCTGCTGGTTTCGTGGGCATGTACGTCGCGACCCGTGCCAACACCCGTACGGCGCATGCTGCCGAGCAGTCCGTGGCAAATGCCCTTACCGTGAGCTTCCGCTCCGGCCTTACCATGGGCCTGTGCGTGGCCAGCTTCGCGCTGATGGGCCTGTCTCTTTGGCTGCTTTTGACCGTCTTCAACATCGACCTGACGGATCCCCATCTCATCCATGTGCGCATCGGCATGGTCGAGGGCTTTGCCACCGGCGCTTCCGCCGTGGCCCTGTTCGCCCGTGTTGGCGGCGGTATCTACACCAAGGCTGCTGACGTTGGCGCCGACCTCGTGGGCAAGGTCGAAGCCGGTATTCCCGAAGACGACCCGCGCAACCCCGCCACCATCGCCGACAACGTGGGCGACAACGTGGGCGACGTGGCTGGCATGGGTTCCGACCTGTTCGAGTCATACACGGGCTCCATCCTGGCGCCTACGATTCTGGCTGCCACGTTTGGTGCCATCGGCGGCTACTTTGCCACGAGCGACTTCGTGTTCGCGCTCATCGCTCCTGTGTGCATCGCGGCTTGCGGTATCATCACCTCGATCATCGGCCTGTTTGCCGTGCGCACCAAGGAAGGCGCCGAGCTGCACAAGGCCCTGAATGCTGGTACCTACCTGGCCGCCGGCATCGAGATCGTCATCATCTTCTGCATCTTCATGCTGTGGAACAGCATGGCTGATGGCGCTCGTCCGCTGTTCCTGTTCGGATCGGTGCTCTGCGGTCTGATCGCCGGCCTTGCCATCGGCAAGATCACCGAGTACTTCTGCTCCGACGTCTACAAGCCGGTTCACAAGATCGCCGAAGCTGCCGAGACCGGTGCTGCCACCGTCGTCATCGAGGGTCTGAGCACGGGCATGCTTTCCACAATCGCCCCGATCTGTCTGGTCGCGCTCGCCATTATCGGCGCGTTCTTCTTCGGCAACATGGCCTTCCCGACCGCCACCATCGAAGCAGGTGGCATCGCCGCTGGCCTCTACGGCGTTGGCCTGGCCGCTACCGGCATGCTTTCCAACACCGCCATCACCATCGGCGTCGACGCCTACGGCCCCGTGGCTGATAACGCTGGCGGCATCGCCGAGATGGCCGGTCTGCCCGAGGAAGTGCGCGATCGCACCGACGCCCTGGACGCCGTGGGCAACACCACCGCTGCCATCGCCAAGGGTTTCGCCATCAGCTCTGCCGGTCTGGCTGCCATTTCGCTGTTCGTGTCCTATCAGGCCACGATGCATGCGCAGCTCGCCGAGTTCAGCCTGACGCTCACGAACCCGCTCATCGTTGCCGGCATCTTCATCGGTGCCATGATGCCGTTCATGTTCGCGGCCCTTACCATGGGCGCCGTGTCCCGCGCAGCCCATGCGATGGTCGAGGAAGTTCGTCGTCAGTTCCGCGAGATTCCCGGCATCATGGAGTACAAGGCCGAGCCTGAGTACGACAAGTGCGTCGGCATCTCCACCACCTCCGCTCTGCATGAGATGATGCTTCCCGGCGTCATGTCCGTGATCGTGCCCATCATCATCGGCATCCTGAGCCCTGAAATGCTCGGTGGCTTCCTGGCTGGTGCTGTTGCCACGGGCATGCTGCTTGCCATCTTCATGTCCAACGCCGGTGGCGCATGGGACAACGCGAAGAAGTACATCGAGAAGGGCTCCCATGGCGGCAAGGGCTCCGCTGCCCACAAGGCTGCCGTCGTAGGCGACACGGTTGGCGACCCGTTCAAGGACACCTCTGGCCCGTCCATGAACATTCTCATCAACCTGATGACCATCATCAGCCTGACCTTCAGCCCCCTCTTCATCGCAATCGGCGGCATTCTCTAGAAGAGAAACCCGAGAGATTGAGAAAGGCTCCGCAGCTGCGGAGCCTTTCTTGTTGGCGGGTGTTCTCCTACCAGATTTCGTGACGCTGGTCGGGATCGAGCCACATGCCGTCGCCAGGTTGGATGCCGAAAGCCTCGTGGAATTCGGGGAGCATCTGCACGGTGCCGTTCGTGCGCAGGTGGGCGGGGGCGTGCACGTCGTTGATGAGCAGATACTCGGCCAAAGGCTGGCTTTCCACGATGCGCCAGTCGCGGGCGTATGCCTCGTACATGGCTGCGAAGTCGAACCCGGGAATAGTGTGTCCGATGTGCGTCATGCATGCCATGCCACCAAGATCGGCTACGATTTCGCCCACGCAGAGGTCGCCGTCCACGTTAAGCCCTGGCAGCACCTCGATGTTGTTCCAATACGCAGCAACAGCGTCGGTGCGACGCTTGAACTCCTCGCGGTCGCTGTCGGTCCACCAACTGTTGCCAAGGTTCCCATCCTTGTCGTAAAGGCTGCCGCTTTTGTCGAACGCGTGCGTGATCTCGTGTCCGATGACCATGCCGATGCCGCCCATGTTCTGCTCGCGCGATGACGCTGCGTTGTAGAACACGCCACCCAGGATGCCAGCCAGGATGTTGATGGAGTTGTCGGTGGGTAGGTAATAGGCATTCACCACATGAGGGCTCATGAGCCATTCCTCCCGATCAACCGGCTGGTTCACCTTCGCCTGTGCCCGTTCGTATTCGAATCGCTTGATTGCTATGGCCTGTTCCACGAGCCCGGCACTCGCGGGTATGTCAAGCTTCGCGTAATCCGGCCAGCTGGTGGGATAGCCCACGCGCACCGTGAGCGCGTCGAGCTTTTCGCAGGCTTTCGCGCGCGTTTCCTCACCGAGCCACGTGGCTGCGCCCAACCGTTCGCGATAGGTGGCAACCACCTGGTCGATGAGCGACTCCACGTCGGCTTTGGTCTCGGGTGGAAGGTAACGACGTACGTAAAGACGCCCCACAGCCATGCCGAGCAGGTCGTTCACGGTTTCGTATGCATGTCGTTCAATCGGTGTGGACCCCACGCTGCCGATGCGCTCGTTGCTCCAACGTTCGCCGCGCTCATAGGTCTCTTCGTCCAGAAAGCCCGCGAATGCCAGCAGGGTGCGTATGGCCATCCATGCTTTGAAGTCCTCGAGCCGTTCTTGTGTGTAGAGTTCTGCGAGTTTCGCCAGCCATTCGGGTTGTTCCAGTACGAAGCGCTCCGATGCGGCGAAGCCCTGCGCCTCAAGCACGCCGATGAGCGGGAAGGCGCCGGATTCTGCGTCAAGCTCGTCAGCCGATCGCACGTTGTAGGTTATCTCATCGTAGTCGTCGCGAGCCTGATCGGCTACTCCGAAACATGCTTGGGCTATGTCGGTTTCCAGGGCGAACATCCGCTCAACTGCCCCCGAAGCGTCTTCGTTGGAATAGCCAACGCGTTCCAGCAGCCAGGCGAAATAGGAGTCGTTGGCGGCTTTCATGCGTTTTCCCTGTTCGCTCATCTGGCGGTACTCGTCGGCGTCGGCAAGCGAAAGCGAGCTGCGGTCCAGGTAGACCACGTTGTGCAGGCTGTCCTTCTTGTCGGCGAACACCTCGCTGGCGGTAAACGTCGTGCTGAACAGGTGGGCGCCTCCCGCCAGCAACGCGTCGAGTTGCTCGAGGGTCGTAATGCTTCTGATCTTGTCAACATAGGGTTGCACTTCGGCAAAGCCCAATGCGTTTCGTGCGTCCATGTCGAGCATTCCCGCGTAAAGCCCTTGCGCGATTGCCCCCTCGGGTCCTTGCGTGGCCAACGTCGGGTCGGCCAGCATTTCCTTGACCTGGCTTTCCACTTCGCGCATTCGCTCCCAAAACGACGATTCGCTCGAATTGCCCGGCTCGATTTCGGCCGTACGGAGCCATTCCAGGTTCACAGCCGTGTGGAAGTCGTCTTGTGGACGCACGCTTGCGGGAAGCTGCGTTCCCACGATATCCGAATTCACCCAAGCGGTGCCGTTGATTGGCTGGTGCCGTTCGTCTTGCTGCATATGCATACCACCTTTCCTGTGCCCAAGGTCATGACGATACTTCAACCAGCGGCATGGCGCAAGCGAAAGGACCCCTGCAACGAACGCATCACTACGCTACAATAAGGGCTAACCGCGTGGCTTTGTCGCTGCGCTATGCTTTCGAAGGAGGCACCATGCAGACTCCCATCATCGTCGTCGGCCATAAGAATCCCGATAACGACGCCATCAGTGCGGCGATTGGCTATGCGTACCTGAAAAACGAGCTCTCCCGCCGCGACCACGACGAGTGGGGTGCGCCGCTGCAGGATTACATCCCCGCTCGCCTAGGTCCGCTGCCCCCCGAAACCGCGAAGATCCTGGAAGCGAACGGCATCGAGCCGCCACTGCTCATCAGCCACGTGCATTCCCGCGTATCCGATGTGATGACGTACGATCCGATCGCCATAAACCGCAACGCCACGCTCATGGAGGCTGGACGCATACTGCGTCAGCGCAACGTGCGCGCACTGGTGGTTACCGATGACGATGGACGCTACTGCGGCCTTATCACCACGCGCATGATAGCCGAGCGCTATATATCTGCCACCGATCGGCTCGATTCCGGCGCAAGTCAGATGGCGGTTGCCTCCGACCTCATCTCGTCGCTCGACCAGCGCGTGGAAGACATCACCGAAACCGATGTGCTGCAGCTCGACGCCGATGGCCTGCTGCGAGATGCTGTTGGCGAGCTCATGTCAAGCGCCCTGCGCGAAGCCGTGGTACTCGACGAAGACGACCGTGCCATCGGCATCGTCACCCGCACCAACGTGGCCGTGCGCCCGAAGCGCCGCGTGATCTTGGTCGATCACAACGAGCGACGTCAGGCTGCCAACGGGATCGAGGAAGCGGAAGTGGTGGAAATCGTCGACCACCATCGCATTGCCGACATTTCCACCATCAACCCCATCAAGTTCCTGAACCTGCCCGTGGGCTCTTCGGCCACCATCGTCACGATGGAGTTCGAAAACAACGACGTCGAAATTCCCGTTCCCATCGCGAAGGTGCTGCTTTCGGCCATCATGACCGATACCGTAATCTTGAAGTCGCCCACCACCACCTGGACCGATCGTCAGGTGGCAGGGCGCCTGGGCAAGATCATCGGCCAAGACCCCACCGAATACGGCCTGGAGGTGTTCAGCCTGCGCGGAGGAGACTCCGACATGCCCGTGGAGAAGCTCGTTGGCGCCGATTCGAAGGAATTTCCGCTGGCCGAAGGCGTTTGCCTTATCGCCCAGCACGAGACCGTGGATCTGCCCACCGTCATGGAGCGCGAACAAGACATCCGTGCCCACATGCGCAACCTGGTGGAGAAAAACGGGTACGAGTTCGTGTTGCTCATGGTCACCGATATCCTGGCGGAGGGCAGCCAGTTCATCTGCGAGGGCAACCGCCGCATCGTGAACCGCGCCTTCGACATCACCTGCACGGGTGAGGGCGGCACGTGGATGCCCGGAGTCTTGTCGCGCAAGAAGCAGGTCGCCGCGCGCATTCTGGACGCGTGATGTGCAATCGGCGAAGCTGCGTTAAAATGAGGTTTGTCGCATCGCAGATACGATGAATCGGTCTTTCGAAGGAGCAATGATGGAGCATTCCCGATACGATCGCGTTTTCGTTGCCATCGATGGGCGCGAGACCCAAGAGGCCGTGGCACGTCGAGCGGTGCAGATCGCCTCGATCAACAATGCGGACCTGCTGTTCGGGCGTGTTGTGGAAGCCGTTCCCACCGAACTCAACGCAATAGACTTCAACGATCTGTGCGATGCCTTCCGCAAGAAGACGGAGGAAGACCTGGCCGACATCCTTGCCGAAGCCAAGGAAGACCCCGGCATTTCCCATGTAGAGATCCGTGTCGTGGCTGGCTCGGTTAACGATACGCTCGATTCCCGCCTCATCAAGCCTTTCGAACCCGATTTGATCGTCTGTGGCGAACGCGGGCTCACCAACTTCCAGTATGCGTTCATGGGTTCGACGAGCAAGCACCTCGTGCGCACCCATGACTGCGATGTGCTGGTGGTGAAGTCGTAGCAAGGCGTCACAACTCGAAGTCCCCACGTTCTACTGTTTGGTCGGTTTGGGTACATATGGCTAGCAGGTGTTGCGGGTAGCACAACGAAGCATCCGGCATCCCGTCTAGGATGGCGATTTTACTTGCTTGCATAGAAGGCATAGCCATTGCGGCCGCGTTCCTTGACTACGTACAAGGCGCTGTCGGCGGCACGGTAGATGTCGTCGTCCCCGGAAAGCTCGCTGCTGAAGGCGACGCCGATCGAAAGGGTGACGCCAGGTGTGTCATCTTCAGGTTCCCGCACCGAATCGGCCACTGATTCGAGTTTTCTAGCCACGACTCCACGTAGCTCGGGGCGCATGTTGGTCATGATGACGGCGAATTCGTCCCCGCCTATGCGGCAGGGAATGTCCGAATCCCGGAATCCATGCTCGAGGGCGTTTGCCACTCGCTTGAGAATGCCGTCGCCCATGTCGTGGCCGAACGTGTCGTTCACTTCCTTGAACTTGTCGACATCCACCAGCAGCAGCGCGATATCGTGGGGATGCTCGGCCATGAAGGCGTCATAGGCGCCGCGGTTGCACAGGCCGGTGAGCGGATCGTGTTCGGCTGCATGCTTGAGCGTCAAGGTCCGCTGGTGGTTTTCCTCGTACATGGTATTGTAAGCGCCTGCCAGGTAGCGAAGCTCACGAGCACCGTCGAGAACGAGGGGAAGGCTTTTGCCGATACGTTGCGTGTATCGCGACAGCGGCCTCAATATCAGGAAAGCGGCGGAGAGTATGACGAACACCACTATGGCGAGCAACGCGAGCATAATCGCCCTTAGTTGCCATAGAAGCTTCTGCAGGTGCCGGTTGCTGGCTTCTTCCTGCTGGGCCAAACTCGAGATCAAGACGTCCGAGCAATCTTTGACGTTGTCGGCGATGGTTTCCTTGTAGGTCTCGTATTCGTCGTCGAGCATGATGTCTTTGGCGAGGTCGCGCTTCTCTTCGTTAGAGAGAGCGTCGTCATCTGCATCGATGCGCACGTCCTCGATTATGTCGGGAAGCTCGGAAAGCCCGGTGGCATCGGCTGTGAGCCGTATGGCGTAGAGCTCGCGTTGTGTAAGCTCGTTCGATTGATCGAGCGCAGCTTGGAGGGCGTCGATCGCGGAGCTGCCGCCGAACCGTACGTGCAGCGTATCCACGGCTCGACCGCGCCTGTCGGTGACCTGTATCTCGGTAAGGTAGTTGTCCAGGTACTCGCGCTTGCCGGTAACCACGTACATGCGCGCTTCCGCGGTAAGGTAATCGGAGGCTATCTGCAAGTCGTTTGCCGCATCCTTGCAGACCGAATAGTCGTTGATGAGGCGTTCGAGCTCTGCGTCGGCTTCGAGAACCGTCCTCATGGTGACCAGCGAAGCTAAAGCCAGGATTGCAGCCACGATGATGGCAAAGGCGTATATCAATCGGATGCGCGGACCCTTGCGATCGCTTTGGGGACTGCATTCATCCGATGCTCGGCGTGTTTTCGGCTGCTGGGTGGTTTCGGTCATCCGGGTTCTTTGGTCGTTTCGTTCATACATGCTGGCGAAAGGGAAGCATGCCAAATGCACAACTCAATAATTATACCTTAACCATATGATGTCTGAGCGCATCAAATGAGTATAGCCAAGATGCTCGTGAGCAATCTTTCCATGTCATGCCGCTTTCAGGCGTCTTCGGCGTCTTTTTCGCGACTGTGGTATTCGATGTCGGGACAAGAAAAGTCACCGGAAACGGCGAATATGCGCAGGAAATGTGAAGGTGTGTGGAGGAAATGCTGTTTGAACTGGAGATATGGAAAGCAAAGCAATGGATACGCCCGGAAGCGTGGCGTTTGACATGCATGGTGGGCGGTGATAAAGTTCCCACTCGCGTCCCGTGAGGGGTGCGCCTTTCGCGTGCGTAACAGCTGAACGCACACGAATGCGAACAATTGTAAGGCACATCAGGTCCATGGGGAAGTCGAGACATGCTGTTCTTCCCGGGCCGCCGGATAACAAAGGAGTAGAGATTTGCCTACCATCAATCAGTTGGTCCGTAAAGGCCGTCACGACTCCGTCGTGAAGAAGAAGACCCCCGCTCTGAAGGGCAACCCCCAAAAGCGTGGCGTGTGCACCCGCGTGTACACCACCACCCCGAAGAAGCCGAACTCGGCGCTTCGCAAGGTCTGCCGTGTCCGCCTGGTCAACGGCATGGAAGTAACCGCCTACATCCCGGGCATCGGCCACAACCTGCAGGAGCACTCGATGGTGCTCATCCGCGGCGGTCGTGTCAAGGACCTGCCCGGTGTCCGCTACAAGGTCATCCGCGCCGCTTTGGACTGCGCTGCCGTGAACAAGCGTGCTCAGGCCCGCAGCCGTTATGGCGCCAAGCGTCCGAAGAACTAAGCGAGAAGAAAGGATAAGCATATGCCGCGTCGTGCAGCAGCCATCCGCCGCGAAGTTCAGGCGGATGCCATCTACAACAACCGACAGGTCACGCAGCTGATCAACCAGATCATGCTCGACGGCAAGAAGTCGCTGGCAGAAGACATCGTCTACGGCGCCTTCGAGCTCGTTGGCCAGAAGACCGGCCAGGAACCGCTGTCGGTATTCAAGAAGGCCATGGACAACGTTCGTCCGACCTTGGAAGTCAAGCCCAAGCGCGTCGGTGGCGCCACCTATCAGGTGCCCATGGAGGTCAACTCCCGTCGTGCCAACCAGCTTGCCATCCGCTGGCTTGTGGGCTTCAGCCGCAAGCGCAAGGAGCACACCATGATCCAGCGCCTCGCTGCCGAGATCATGGATGCAGCCGAAAACCAGGGTGCTTCCGTGAAGCGTCGTGAGGACGTATACAAGATGGCCGAATCGAACCGTGCATTCTCGCACTACCGCTGGTAGGAAAGGCGGATTCGTTTATGGCTAAAGTTACCCTTCAGGAAACGCGCAACATCGGGATCATGGCCCACATCGATGCGGGCAAGACGACCACGACCGAGCGCATCCTGTATTACACGGGCAAGACGCACAAGATCGGCGAGGTGCACGATGGTGCTGCCACCATGGACTGGATGGTCCAAGAGCAGGAGCGTGGCGTGACCATCACGAGCGCTGCCACCACGTGTTTCTGGGACAAGGACGGCAAGCAGTACCGCTTGCAGATCATCGACACTCCCGGCCACGTTGACTTCACCTCCGAAGTTGAACGTTCGCTGCGCGTGCTCGATGGCGCCGTGGCGGTGTTCGACGCCGTCGCCGGCGTTCAGCCGCAGTCCGAAACCGTTTGGCGTCAGGCTCATCGCTACAACGTCCCCCGTATCGCGTTCATCAACAAATACGACCGCGTCGGTGCCGACTTCTTCCATGCCATCCAGACCATGAAAGATCGCCTGGACGCACCCGCCGTGGCCGCTCAGATCCCCATGGGAGCCGAAGACAACTTCTGGGGCGTCATCGACCTCGTCACCATGACCGCATGGGACTTCAAGGCCGACGACAAGGGCATGACCTACCCCGAGCCCATGGATGCCATCCCCGAGGAGTTCGCCGACGAGGCTGAGATTCGCCGCCAGGAGCTGCTCGAGGCCGCTGCCGACTGCGATGACGACCTCATGGAAAAGGTCATTATGGACGAAGAGGTTAGCGTCGAAGAGCTGAAGGCCGCCATGCGCAAGGGCACGATCGCCTGCCAGCTCAACCCCGTCTTCGTTGGCTCTGCCTACAAGAACAAGGGCGTGCAGGAGCTGCTCGACGCCGTCGTCGACTACCTGCCGAGCCCGTTGGAGGTTCCGGCTATCAAGGGCATCAACCCCGAAACCGATGAAGAGGAAGAGCGTGCCAGCGATCCGAAAGCCCCGTTCGCGGCCCTGGCTTTCAAGATCATGACCGACCCCTACGTGGGCAAGCTCACCTATCTGCGCGTCTACTCCGGCAAGCTGGACTCCGGCTCGTATGTGATTAACGCCACACGCGACAAGAAGGAACGCATCGGTCGCTTGCTGCAGATGCACTCCAACCAGCGTGTCGACATCGACAAGTGCCAGGCTGGCGACATCGTAGCCGTAGTTGGCTTGAAGAACACCACCACGGGTGATTCGCTTACGTCCGAAGACGCCCCCATCATCCTCGAGTCCATGGAATTCCCCGACCCCGTCATCGACGTTGCCGTGGAGCCCAAGACCAAGGCCGAGCAAGACAAGATGGGCATCGCCCTGCAGAAGCTCGCCGAAGAGGATCCGACGTTCCGCGTATCCACCAACCACGAAACAGGCCAGACCATCATCGCCGGCATGGGCGAGCTGCACTTGGAAATCATCGTCGACCGCCTGCTGCGCGAGTTCAAGGTCGAGGCCAACGTGGGCAAGCCGCAGGTTGCCTATCGCGAAAAGGCCACCAAGCCTGCCCTGAACGTCCAGGGCAAGTTCGTGCGCCAGTCCGGTGGCCGTGGCCAGTACGGCGACTGCGTTATCAACATGTATCCGCAGGAGCCTGGAGCGGGCTACGTGTTCGAGAACAAGATCGTGGGTGGTGTGGTGCCCAAGGAGTACATCCCCTCCATTGACAAGGGCATCCAGGAAGCGCTGAACTCCGGCGTCTTGGCCGGCTATCCCGTAGAGGATGTGCGCGTCGAGCTCATCGACGGCTCCTACCACGAAGTCGACTCTTCCGAAGCGGCTTTCAAGGTGGCTGGCTCGATGGCCATCAAGTCCGCGCTCAAGCAAGGCGATTCGGTCATCCTCGAGCCGGTTATGGCCGTGGAAGTGGAAACTCCCGAAGAGTACCTGGGCTTCGTCATGGGCGACATCCCGTCGCGTCGTGGCCTCATCCAGGGTCAGGAGCAGCGCGGCAACGCCATGGTCATCCAGGCCAAGGTGCCGCTGAGCAACATGTTCGGCTATGCGACGGAGCTTCGTTCTGGCACGCAAGGCCGTGCGGTCTACACGATGCAGTTCGACTCGTACGAGCCGGTTCCGCGTAGCATTCAGGAAGAAATCATCACCAAGGCTGGCGGTAACGCTTAAGCCCTCGGGTGTAAGCGAAACGCTAATTAACGGAGGTAACTCAAGTGGCTAATCAAAAGATTCGCATCCGCCTGAAGGGCTACGACCATGAGATCGTGGATCAGTCCACCAAGCTCATCGTCGACACCGCCCAAAAGACTGGTGCCAAAGTATCCGGTCCCATCCCGCTGCCCACCGAGCGCAACCTGTATTGCGTCGTGAAGGGCCCGCACGTGAACAAAGACTCGCGCGAGCAGTTCGAGATGCGCACCCACAAGCGCCTCATCGACATCCTGGAGCCCACGCCCAACACCGTTGACTCCCTGATGCGTCTCGACCTTCCTGCTGGCGTCGACATCGAGATCAAGCTGTAGGGAGTGAAGAGAAGATGATTAACGCTATCTACGGAACCAAGCTGGGTATGACCCAGATCTTCAACGAGGACGACCGCATCGTCCCCGTGACGGTCATCCAGGCTGCTCCGAATACCATCTGCCAGGTGAAGACCGCTGCCACCGATGGCTACGAAGCCGTGCAGCTGGGATTTGGCACCATCAAGGAAAACAAGGTCAACAAGCCCATGGGTGGCCATTTCGAGAAGCTGGGCGTTGCTCCCGTGCGTCATCTGCGCGAGGTTCGCGTCGAGGATGCCAGCGAGTACAAGCCGGGCGACCAGGTGACCGTCGCCGCTTTCGCCGACGTCAAGAAGGTTGATGTCACCGGCACGTCCAAGGGCAAGGGCTTCGCGGGCGTTATGAAGCGCTACCACTTCGGTGGCGGCCCCGGCGGCCATGGTGCGCACTTCCATCGTGCACCGGGTTCGATTGGCATGTGCGCCACGCCGTCTCGCGTGCTCAAGGGCCTGCGCCTTCCGGGTCACATGGGATGCGATACCGTGACCGTGAAAAACCTCGAAGTCGTCCGCATCGACGAAGAGCAGAACCTGATCCTGGTCAAGGGTGCGGTTCCCGGCGGCAAGAACGCCACCGTCCGCGTCCGCATGGCTTAGACACCAAGGAGTAAGACATTATGGCAACTATCGAAATGAAAAAGGCGAGCGGCGAGGCGGCGGGCACCGTCGACCTGAACGACGCCGTGTTCGGCATCGAGCCGAACGTTACCGCCATGCATGAAGTAGTCCGTGCCCAGCGCGCTTCTTGGCGCCAGGGCACCCATGACACCAAGACCCGTGGCCAGGTCCGCGGCGGTGGCAGGAAGCCGTATCGCCAGAAGGGCACCGGCCGCGCCCGTCAGGGCACGATCCGCGCTCCCCAGTGGATCGGTGGCGGCACCGTGTTCGGCCCGCATCCGCGTTCCTATGCGTTCCGCGTGAACAACAAGGTCGTGAAGCTGGCCATGCGCAGCGCCCTT
>JBGUXY010000057.1:0-3027 GCA_045118335.1 Eggerthellaceae bacterium | reverse complement strand
GCTTATCGCTTAAACCAGCCAAACTTCGTGCGCATCGTTCGGCTGTAGTTCGGAAGAGTTAGTCCCCCGACCTCTTTGGAGCCTTCGAGCCCAGCGGGCTGAACCCGAATTCTTCCTGCAGCATGATGATGAAGGGTATGGCGAACCCAATTGGGAAGAACGTGCCGTTTCCTATGACGATCATGGCGAACAACATGACGTCAACATCGGGATAGTGCCAATGCACGGCGGGCGAGATGATGAGCGACTGCACGCATGCGCAGACGACCACCGCAATCGCAAAAAGCGCCACTGCACGGCCGATGCGTAGGTCGAAGGGTTGCTCCGCAGCTTTGTCCAGAACAGGTACATGAGGTACGGATAGGCGAAGTTGCCGACGAACCCTGCGATTGAAGACCACCGCAGGGAGTCGGACGCGATATCGCCGATCAGGTTGCCCACCGCAGTCCCGATTGGCTAATTTACGTTGGCGAAATCGGTAGATATCACATTAGCGGTAACATCGATTCCGCGCAACGCGTCGCCCTACTCGGGGGCTCGCAGCTTCCCGCGTTGGCACCCGCCCTTCTGGCCATGCTCCTTGGCTTTGCAAGCTACGGGCTTTCGATACTCGCCTACGTGTGGGCCCAACGTGGACTGGGCGCTGCCAGGACCAGCGCCTACTACGCAATCGGGCCGTTCATCGGGGTTGCGGTGGCGTGGGCGCTTTTCGGCGAGGCGCCGGGAGCGGGTTTCCTCGCAGCGCTCGTGCTGATGGCGCTGGGCAGCTGGCTCTCGTTGCCCAAGCAGTAATAGATCCGGCTCAATTGCACGCGGAGCATACATCCGCATCCCAACGGGATGCAGTCAGAAAGCGCAATGGGCTTTGAAACACGATCTGAGGAACCCCACAGAGACACAGGGTTTGATACGTTTTCTGGTACTTAAAGACACCAACGAGTAAGCATCTGCGAACAGCCTCGAGCTGCTCGTCCAAGACGACGACCCGAAACGGGGCTCGACGATACACCCCGAGATTTGGGATGCATACGCCGTCAACAAGGGACGTTCGCCCGAGGCGCCTTCGCTGCCCGCCCGCTACCTACGAACGAACGGACTTTTCGGAATCGATAGTCATACTCTGGAAGCGGTTCGCCATGTACTCGTCGCCAAAATTCTCGGCGTAGAACTGCTCGATCTCCGCCTCCGGCACGTGGCCTGCCGCACGGGCGCCCCAGTTGTCGAGCGCCTGCAGGGTCATGACGCAATTCACCAGCATGAACGCAGCGCACACGAGCGTCACGCTGTAACGCCATTTCCAGGGGATGAGATTGAACAACCGTAGGAACACCGGCAGCAGCAGCCTGATCCACACCGTGCCGAGCAAGCCGAACATCGACGCGAAGAGCAAGCACGTGCGCCCGCCGAATATGTCGCCAAGGAACTGGTCGGAATAATCCCAAGCCGAAGCGCCAAACGCCACTTCCATGAACCAGCTGACGAAGTACTCGAAACCGCCGCCGATAATAGTGCAGACGACGAAGATGAACACGATGTTGCGGTCCTTGAAGCGGTTGAGCGCGATGGTCATGAGCACGGCCCCGACGCCGTAGATGGGCGAGAAGGGGCCCCACAGCAAGCCGGCGCGATCCTGGTAGACGCCGGGCTCGACGACGACCATGTGGAAGATGATCTCGACGATGAGGCCGACGACGCAGCCAACGATGAACGTCCAGAACAGGTTGAAGAAATCGAGACGTATGTAGCCCTCGCCAGGGTCGGCCAAGCCGAGGGTGCCCTGTTTGGCATGGATTTCCGTGTCGAGCTTCCTCAGGCCCGACTGCAGGTTCGACTCGTTAACGAGCGAGGGGTTGAGATAAGTCGAGAGCGCAATTTGTGCCGCCAAATGCACGAAGTTGAACAAAAGCACAAGATCGATGCCGTAGAGCATGAGCTCGCAAACCAGCGAGACCACGGTCAGGGCGATGTTCACGTTGATGAGCGCACTGGCAGCCCCTCGCTTTCCTCGCATCAAGCGCAGTCCCACGAAGAACGAGAGCACCGTGGAGGCAAACGAGCACGCCGCCGCTATGGCAACGACCCCTGCGGTAGTGGCGGTCACCTTTTCCAGAGCCTCCACCAATATGTTGCTATCGAATAAAGAGAGCAGGGTCACAACACCCGAGACTATGCCGAGCGCGCCCGTCACCATGAGGAGGATGCTCAAAACACGCAAGGGCACGGGAAGCTTTGAAAAGGCCAGCCCTTTCATGCTGTCGCGCACGATGCTCATGATCTCGGCGCGCTCCTTGGTGGTAAGCGGTTGCTCCTCGCTGCGCTCGCGCGCTGCCGCTAGAATGATCTCCACTTCCTGCTCGTCGAGAAACCTGTCGGCTACAGCATCGCGAGCCACATCAAATACGTCTTTTTTCGTCATGCTCATATCCAATCTGATTAGGCCGAACAACCAGGTGAACTGCCTTTGCCTCGCCGATTTTGACACCTGAAAACAGACAAGCAAATTTCCAAATCACACTTGTTGCGATTGTACCAGAGTAGAAGCTTTGCATTTTGCTTCTAGGGGTCTTATTGGGACAGTTGTGGGTTCCAGCAAGCCACGAACGAGCGTCTGACCCTTGACCACAAGGAGGAACAGCGGGAAACCACCTGAGCTCATCAAGCCCTATATTTGGTGACTTTGTACTTGAGACGAGCAAAATAGAAAAACCCACACTGTATATTCAGTGTGGGTTGGCCTTCATGGTGGAGCATAGGGGGATCGAACCCCTGACCTCAGGCTTGCAAACGAGAACGGCACCGTTTTCACTTGCATCCCTGTGTTCAGGCTGTGAAGGCAACAGGCCCCTGACCTGTGTTTTTCTATCTCCCGATTCTACAGCTTCTGCTGTCCTCCTCGAATTCTGCCCCATTTTGAACGCGAAAGTCGGCAAAAAGTCGGTTTTCAGGTCGGTCAAAATGTCGGTTGGAATCGCTTCCGTAAACGCTGTGGAAAACGGACGAAGGAGATCGGCATGAAGTATTCCAGCA
>JBGUXY010000056.1:0-16058 GCA_045118335.1 Eggerthellaceae bacterium | reverse complement strand
GGGTTGGGGGGGGACGGCCCCCCCCGACCCCCAAAACCCCCTACCCACATCGCGAAATCGTTACAGTTTCCGAGTTGCGCAACTACCTTGTCGATTCATGTTCCATAATGCGGACACGAGCTTGCCAGTTCCATGATGATTGCATAAAAGAGCCCCCAAGCACGCGCGTTTGTGGCAAGATGAGTAAGTTGTGAACTGCAAACGAACCACAAATGCACAAGAAGGAGCCTCCATGGGCATTTTCTCTAAATTCGAAGGCAAGATGGAAGACGGACTGGAAGGTGCGGCCGACCGCTTCTTCGACGCCCCCATCTCTCCCGTACAGATTTCGAAGAAAGCCGAAAAGGCCATGCGCCGTGAAAAGATGGTGGGAGCGGGCAAGCAATATGCGCCCACGCTCTACACCGTACTCGTGAACGTCGAAGACGACCGGCGCCTATTCGGCTACTATCCCACCCTGGCCGGCGAGACCGAAACGTACCTGGCTGCGCGTGCCGCCGAAGAGGGCTTGCTCATGGATGGGCAGCCCCTGGTACGCTTCATCACCGACGAATCGCTGAAGCACGGCAAAATCGACGTGATCGCCGAGCTGGTTTCGGCCCCCATCGTGGCCCAGCTGCGTGAAGAGGAAATGGAACGCTACGGCTTGCTCCCGCAACCCCAGCGTGCCGTGCGGCGCGCCTCTGTACCGGCCAACCGCCAAGACATGCAGCAAGCCGATGACGACACCATACGAGAGGCTCAGGCCCGTGCAATCGCAGCCCAGGAAGCTGCCGAGCGCGCTGCCGCCGAGGCGAAAGCCGCTCAGGCCCGTGCCGCCGCTGCCCAGCGCGCCGCCATCGAGGCTGCCGAGGCAACGTATCGCGAGCGCGTACGCCGCGCCAGCCAAAGCTTCAGCGCCGACTCGCTGCCGCTAGTCGAAGTACCCCAGCCGGAATCCGTGCTCGAGCCGCTCGAAAGCGAACGCGCCTCGGTGCCGCTCGACATCCCCGAAATCGACGATTTCTCGGGCCTGGACGTGAGCACGTACGAGCCCTATGGCGACTACGACTACGACGAGCCCCAGCGCCAGTCGAACACCACCGAATTCGCAGCAGGCAACGCCGGGGTCAACCCCATTCCCGACCGCGATGCCGTGCGCGCCTACCTGGTGTTCGAATCTACCAACCGCAAGGTCGACCTGGCCTCCAATCGCCTTATCCTCGGCCGCAGCAGCGGCAGCGACATCGTGCTCGACGACATCAATGCGAGCCGCACGCACGCCGAGCTGCGCCTGGAGCCGCAAGGGGCCTGGTGCATCACCGACCTGGGGTCGATGAACGGCACGTACCTGAACGGACACGCCATCACCCAGGCCATGCTCACCAACGGCGACCGCATCGTCATAGGATCGACGGACCTTTTCTTCGTAGAGGAGTAGCGCACGGTGCGGGCGCGTTCCCGTACATCGCACTTCGCAACCGTTAAGGAAGTAATCTTTTGATCGATATAACGTTGCTCATAGGACGACTCCTGTTCGTCGCGTTGCTCTACCTGTTTCTTCTGGCAATCATGAAGACGGGCATCGGGCTCGTGCGCGGACAGCGGAGCAAGGACAAGACGTGGACCATAGCAGTCGAGCGGGGACCCAAGGAACTGCGCGGCGTGCAGATAGCCGTGCATGGCCCTGTTATCGTGGGGCGCAATCCCGGCGCCGACATCGTGATCGGGGCAGGATACGTGTCTGGCCGCCATGCGCGGTTCACCTTGATGGGACAGAACCTGTTCGTGGAAGACCTTGGATCTAGAAACGGCACCGCCGTCAACGGCATGCGCATCACCGACCCCACGGCCTTGCGTGACAAAGACGTCGTGACCGTGGGTGATGTGGCGATTCGAGTGAGGTTCGCATGATAGCTACAAGACCGAGCATGCGCACTCACCGCACGGGTGCCACCTTCGGAAGCCGCACGGATGTGGGCTGTGTGCGCGACCACAACGAAGACAGCCTGGTGGTAGCACCTCCGCTATATGTCGTCGCCGACGGCATGGGTGGCCACGCCGCTGGCGAAGTCGCGTCGGAAATCGCCATCCGCACGATGGAAGACCTCGCGCCTCGCACACCCGACACCGAAGCCCTTTGCCAAGCGGTTATCACGGCCAACCAGGCCGTTATCGACGCCGCACAGGAAGCAGGACGCCGCGGCATGGGCACCACGCTCACCGCCGCCATCCTGCAAGGCGAGCGGCTGGCTATCGCCCAGGTGGGTGATAGCCGTGCATACTTGCTGCACCAAGGCAACCTCCAGCAGCTCACGCGCGATCACAGCCTCATGGCGGAAATGATCGAGGCGGGCGAGCTCACCGAAGAAGAGGCTCGCCTGCATCCCCAGCGTTCGGTTATCACCCGCGCCCTCGGGTCCGACCCCGACATGCTGCCTGACCTCTACGAGCTCAACGTGGCGGCGGGAGACCGACTGTTGCTGTGCTCCGATGGACTGACGAGCATGCTTGACGACGACGAGGTCGAACACCTCATGCTTCGTCACCGCGATCCGCAGCATTGCGCGAACGTGCTCGTGAACGAAGCCATTTCAGCAGGTGGATTGGACAACGTCACCGTCATCGTCGTCGACGTCGAAGGCAACGTCGCCCACGAGGAACGCAAGGTGCGCTTGAAAAGCCGCGCCTGGGCCGTCGCCTTGGTGATAGCCTTGTTCGCCGTCATCGTGGGTGTGTGCGTAGGCGTTTACCAATACACCCAGACCAAGGCCTACCTTGTGGAGGAAAACGGCGTGGTCTGCGTCTACCGTGGCGTGCCCGGCACGTTTTTGGGTATGGAGCTCTCGCATCTCGAGTACAGGACCACCATTTCGGTAGACAGCTTGAACCCTGCCGTAGCCAATCGATACAAAGAAGGCCCCTTGACTGCAGAGAACATGGACGCCGCCAACGAAACCATAAGAGATTACGAGAACTGGATTGCGGAGAAGCAGGAAAAGAGCTAGGAGATGACCAGGCGCAACATAGAGTTACTGCTCTTGCTGGTCGCGGCTCCAATCGTAATCCTGATTTATGCGATGATCGTCGTGAACCAGGGGCAAGCGCTGGGCGTGAACACGCTCGGCGTCCCGCTGGGCATCTTCGGCGCCTTCGCCCTGGCGCACTTCACCGTGCGCAAATGGGCCCCCGGGGCAGACCCTGCCATCTTGCCGGTGTCGTTCGCCCTTGCAGGCATCGGCATCGCCTTTGTCACGCGGCTCGCCCCCGACCTGGCTGTCCGCCAAGTCGCCTGGCTGTATCTGGGCATCGCCGCCATGGTTGCCGTGCTCGTGTTCGTCCGCAACCTCGACAAGGTCGCCAGCTACAAGTACACGCTCATGATCGTGGGTTTCGTGCTGCTGCTCTCGCCGATGCTGCCCATCATCGGCACCGAAACGTACGGCAGCCGCATCTGGCTTTCCATCGGGTCGTTTAGCTTCCAGCCCGGCGAGCTGGCCAAGATCATGATCGTGCTGTTCTTGGCAGGGTATTTGGCCACCAACCGGGAAATGCTCTCTGTGTTCACCAAGCGCATCGGCCCGTTTTGGCTCCCCGACCTGCGCACGCTCGCGCCCATGCTCATCATGTGGGCGATTTCCCTGCTCATCGTCATTTTCGAGAAAGACCTGGGCAGCGCGCTCGTCGTCTTCTTCGTGTTCATCACCATGCTCTACATCGCATCTGGCAAAAAGATGTTCGTGGTGGTGAGCCTGGCGCTGGCCATCTTGGGCGCCTTCGCCATGTGGGGTCTTTTCAGCCACGTGCAGGTGCGCGTCGACACCTGGCTGGACCCCTTCGCCGACTCGACTGGCGCTGGATACCAGCTATGCCAGGCCATCTATTCGATGGCCGATGGCAACCTGTTCGGCGTGGGTATAGGCAACGGCATGTGCGAGCTTATCCCCATCGTGGAATCAGACTACATCTTCGCCGCCATCGCCGAGGAAACGGGGCTCCTCGGCGCTGCCGGCATCTTGTTGCTCTACGTGTGCTTCGCAGTGCGCGGCATCGTTACCGCCGCCCGTGCGAAAAGCGACGTGTCCTCGTTCATCGCGACCGGTCTCACGGCATCTATCGTGCTGCAGGCCTTCATCATCGTCGGCGGCGTCACCCGCCTCATCCCCCTTACCGGCCTGACGCTCCCCTTCGTGAGCCAGGGCGGTTCATCGCTTCTGGCCAGCTTCATCGCCGTGGGCTTGCTGCTGCGCTGTGGCGACGAGGGCACCGGTGTGGAAACCGAGATGACCACGGGCATCGTCACTTCGCTGCACGGCGGCGAATCGGGCGTGCTCGGCCGCGTCGCGCTGGGGAAGCGACTCACGGGCTTCATGATCATCGTCTGCGTGCTCTTCGCCGCGCTCATCGCGAACCTTACCTTGCTCATGGTGGTGAATGCCGAGCATTACCGCAACCTCGACTCCAACAACCACACGCTGGCCAGGGAAGCGGGGCGCGAACGCGGCTCCATATACACGGCAGACGACGTGATGCTGGCTAACAGCGTCTACGACGACGCGTCCGGCGAATACGTACGCCAGTACCCCTCGGGCGAACTAGCCTCGCATGTCGTGGGCTACTATTCGGCCATCTATGGCGTAAGCGGCCTGGAAGCTTCTTATAACGACACGCTGAAGGGCTCGGAAAACTACGCCACCTGGACCGATGTGCTCAACAATTACGCGGGCATCTCCACAAGCGGCAACGACATCCAGCTGACCATCGACTCGCGCGTGCAGCAAGCCGCCCAAGACGCCCTGCTGGGCGTGAACGGAGCATGCGTGGTCATCGACCCCAATACGGGGGCTATCTTGGCCATGGCGTCTTCGCCCACCTACAGCGCCGGCGATTTCGAAAACGTGCTAGCTGCTGGCGACGAATCGGACGTTTTGTACAATCGGGCCACTCAGGCGCTCTACGCACCTGGCTCCACTTTCAAGATGCTCTCGCTTTCCGCAGCGCTGGAAAACGGCATCGCCAGCGAGGACACGGTCTACAACAGCCCCGGCAGCATCGAGATCGGCAACGCGCAGGTATACAACTACGACGAGAACGACCTGGGCGACATCACGCTGGAACAGGCAACCTGGTATTCCTCGAACACGGTATACGGCCAGCTGGGCACCCAGATCGGATCGGATTTGCTCGTATTTGCCGCCGAGCAGTGCGGATTCAACAGCGACATCTCCTTCGATTTGCCGCTGGAGACATCTCTTATGCCCGATTCCGCGGAAATGACCGAATGGGAAACGGCGTGGGCTGCCATCGGCCAGCCCGTGGGCGAGCACGAAAGCCCGGCAGGCCCCCAAACCACCGTGCTGCAGATGGCCTTGATCGGTTGCGCCGTGGCCAACGATGGTGTCGTCGAGACCCCGTATCTGGTCGACAGCATCTACAACGCCAATGGCGAACGCGCTTCCGTGACCACCCCCACCCCGTATGCCACAGTGATGTCGCCCGACACGGCGGCACGTGTGCGGCACGTTCTGGAAGGCGTGATCAACTACGGCACGGGCACCGAGGCTGCCGTGCCTGGCGTTCAGATAGCCGGTAAAACCGGAACCGCCGAAACCGGCCGCGAAATCGACGACAGCTGGTTTGTGGGCATGGGCCCGTCAGACGACCCGCAAGTCGTGGTGGCCATCGTCTTGGAACAAGGCGCCGACCGATCCGACGATGCAGCGGCCAGGGCGGAAAATGTGTTGAGTACAGCATTGGAAGTACAAGGGATGCTCTAGTTATTGTATGCTATATATAGTATCGACTGACTAGGCCGTAGGCATGTGTCCAAAAGGAGTCTAAACGTGAATGGAACCATGACAGGCAGGGTCTTCAACAACCGGTACCAGATAACCGACAGGGTTGGTATCGGTGGGATGGCTGAAGTCTATCAGGCTCAAGATAGGGTGTTGGGCCGCCGCGTGGCGGTCAAGGTCATGCTACCCCAATACGCCACCGATCCTGAGTTCACGCGTCGATTCCGCCAAGAGGCAGCGTCGGCCGCCAACCTTTCCAGCCCCTACATCGTCAACGTCTACGACTGGGGCCAAGACGATGGAACCTACTACATCGTCATGGAATACGTACGCGGCTCCGACTTGAAGACGGCCATCCAGCAGCGAGGTCCGGTGAACCAGCGCAAGGTAGCCGAAATCGGCTCGCAGGTTTGCCAAGCCTTGTCCGTCGCGCACAACCAGGACATCATCCATCGCGACATCAAGCCGCAAAACATCATGATCCAGCCCGACGGCAACATCAAGGTGATGGACTTCGGCATCGCACGCGCCAAGAACTCCATGGAGCAGCGCACCTCGGCCGTTTTGGGCACCGCGCACTACATTTCCCCCGAACAAGCGCAGGGCAAAGACCTCACGGCAGCCAGCGACATCTACTCGCTGGGCGTGGTGCTCTACGAAGCCGCCACCGGTCAGCTGCCCTTCGACGGGCCGGACGCCGTAAGCGTCGCCACCAAGCAGGTAAACGAATACCCCGCCCTGCCCAGCGAGATCAATCCCGATATTCACCCGGCTCTGGAGACCATCATCTTGCGGGCATTGGAAAAAGACCCTGCAGCCCGTTTTTCCACCGCCACGGAAATGAAGAAGGCGCTCAACGACTACCTAGCTGGACGCAACAGCTTGAGCTTCGAAAACCAGCAAACCTCCTACATGGGTAACGGCTACGGCATGGTTCCCCCAATCGATGCCACACAGGTGATGGATAACCAAACCATCCAAAATCCCGTGAATCCCGTAACCACCAATCGCACGTACCACGATGACGACAACACCTCTGGCAATGGAGGCGGCAAGAGGCGCGGCCTGAAGATTGCCATCGCCTTGATCGCCATCTTGGCAGTGCTTGGCTTCCTCGCAAGCACGCTGCTCGGCAACACGGGCTCGTCCATTTCCGTCCCCGACGTTTCGGGGAAGACCGTAGACGAAGCCACCCAGGAACTGGAATCTGCCGGACTGCAGGTGGGCGATCAGACCAAGGTCTACAGCGAATCGGTCGAGGAGGGCCTGGTCGTCGGCACCGATCCGCCCGCCAACCGCAAAGTCGGCCAGGGGACAACCATCGACTTGATGGTGTCCCAGGGCACGCAGCAAATGGAAGTCCCCGATCTTTCGGGCATGACAGCCAGCGAAGCGCAGCAAGCGCTGAAGGCGGCGGGGCTCACTGCCAAAGCGGGCACGTCGCAGAATTCCGATACCGTTGAAAAAGGCCATGTGATCAGCCAAGATCCCACTCCTGGGACCATGGTTCCCACTGGTTCGACAGTCACGTACGTCATATCGCTGGGATCTGACAAGGTGTCCGTGCCCGACGTACGCGGTGAAAGCCAGGGCAGTGCCATCGCGAAACTGCAAAACGCAGGTTTCGAGGTCGTGGCCAGCGACTCCGCCTACGATGACTCGGTTCCCGAAGGCTACGTGGTAAGCCAGTCGCCCGCAGCTGGCGAAAAGCTTGCGAAGGGCTCCACCGTTTCGCTCGTCATCAGCCTGGGGGCCAACTCGCATAACGTGAGCGCAAGCGTGACTCCCGCCGAAGGTGGCACGGTATCCCTAAGCGCCACCAACGTTGCGTATGGTGACGGCGTGTCCTACACGGTCACGGTTTACGATGGCTACGCGATAGCAAGCGTCACCGACAACTACGGGTCGAATTACGGGGCGAGCCCCAGCGGGTATGTGGGCAACATTACCGCAGACACGAGCATCATCGTGACGTTGGTTCCCGTCACGCCTTATCCCGAAGAGCAAACCGATAACACGAACACGGGAACCGAAACGAATACCGACGCAAACGCCAACACGGGCACCGAAACGAACGCCAACACGGGCACCGAAACGAACAACACGACAACCGAAACGGGTGGAAACGAGCTCGCCCTTACCACGGTAGAGTAGCGAACCATCCCAAGAGGCACACGACGGGGCGCTCCCCAACATCAGCGGAGCGCCCCGTTCACATTGCTGCGATGGAATCGGCCTTTCGCCTAAGCTGCTGCAGAACAGCTCGAATCGATGTGGTTACGATAACGTTGGAGACCGCTTCGTCAGTCTTCGTCTCCGAAATGGTCGATAAGGAAGTCCACCACCTTGGCGTCGCCATCGCGGTAGCGACCATACGTGATACCCACATAGCTTGTGACCACGACGAGCAGCACAGGCCAGAAACCGAACCGCAGGATGCATAGGCCCACAAACAGGCCTAGAACACCGTAGAGCACCGTAGCCTTGTGGCTCACGAAGTAGTCGACCCAAGCTTGCGAAACAATCTCGCGCGCGGTTTTCGACGTTTCAAGATCGTCTTCCGCTGCTGCAGCTCGCTCCTGGTTCTGTTCCGCCTTCACGGCTGCCTGCGATCCAGCTGTCCGAGCGGCGCGCTTCGCCGCTTCAGTCGTGCGCGAATACGCGTTCTTGGCCGTCTGGCTCACCTGGCTGGCAGCGTTCTTGGCCGTCTCGGCCGCTTGACCCGCAGCATTCTTGGCTGTCTCGGCCGCCTGACCCGCAGCATTCTTGGCTGTCTCGGCCGCCTGGCCAGCAACGTTTTTTGCCGATTCTGCCGCCTTGGAGGTAGCGTCGCTTGCCAACGTCGCCACATCTCCAAAGTTGTCGATGCCACCTTGGCGCTCCTCGCTGGCAGAAGCATCGTCACCGTCTTGGGGCTTCTCGTCTATAGCCTGTTCGCAGACGGCTTGCGTCGTTTGCTCGACCTTCACATCTTCAGACATGCTTATCACCTGCTATTCCCGAGGCATATCGTCGCCGGGCTTGTTCGTCTCCTCCTCGGCCTCTGCTTCGGGTTCGTGCTCCGTTTCGGCTTCAGGCTCAACTGCAGTTGTCGATTCGCCCGCATCCGCTGCTTCGTTTTCCGGACCCTTCATGTCCACTTCTTCGATCGTGTTGGAATCATCGGCCACATCCGTCGATATCTCCAAGGCTTGCGCGTTTGCATCTTCGACGCGCTCCGGCTCTGCTTCCTTATCTGTCGCCTCTTCAGATTTCTTGCCCCGACGTACGTCGATCGTCACGTTGCGCACGTCGTTGCCGGTCAGGCGAATCACGGCATCTTTGATCTCCTGTTGCAGCAGAGCAGCCACGACGGGCATTTCCAGCGATCCGCGCGGGGAAACGCGCACGGTCACGTTTGCGTAGGGTTCGCGTCGGTTCTTGACGACGACGGAAGTCTTCAGCCTTTTCACCTCGGAATGCGCATCGACGACGCCGTTGACCTCGTGAACGATGGCCGAACGCGAGATCTGAACCGCACCCAGTTCGTTGGAGTGCTTCTGAAACGTGTTCTTCCCCCGCTGCGAAAGCGTTCGGATGACATAGCCGAACGTGCCGATGACCACGATCCCCAACAGCGTCCATGCTATGTAGTGCAGCCACACATCGCTTCGATAGTCTGTCATAAACGACTTGACGGGTTCCAGTTCGAACCAGTAGCAGAAAAGCCCTCCGAGCAGCACCATGACGGAGATCAGATATACGACGGATAGCCATTTGCGCAGTTTGATCATGTGCTTCTTCCAACCTTACGACGCATACATTTCGTTTACGACCACTCCATCGCATATGGGGTCCATATCCTCGTAGCACTCCTCGGGACCGCAACCGATGTACGTGGCGCTATCGGTGACTAGAACCGTCCAGACATAGCCGTTCGTCTCGCCCTGCGCGCATGCGAGCGCGGGAAGCCCCAGCTCGCTGCCCGAGGCGCCGCCTTCCGATTCCACGTCCTCGTTCGTGCAGGAGTCCTTGATGTTGTCGAATCCACACGCGTCCATATAGGCTTGCACGCCGCTCATGGAAACGTCGGTACCCAGGGACATGGCACTGTGGGCAGGTATGTATAAGCGTATTCCCTGGAAGGCAAACCCTTCGGCCATGTAGTCTTCAAACGATGCGCCCACGTCAGAGGTATAGGGCGCAGATGTGAAGCTGATGGTGGATCCATCAGTTTGCTGCCACGTCTGCGATGCGTAGGTAGTATCGCCGTCTTCATAGGTGTACCCACCTGCGATGGTGAAGCCCTTCCACTGCAGGTATTCGGAATCGTCCGCAGGCATGGCGTCATAGTAGTCGAACACGTGGTAGATGTCGCGAGGACCCGGCGATGCCACGAAGATGGTAACGGTGCTGTTAAGGTTCGCGACAGCCCCGCCTTCGGGGGTCGTGCTCACCACGGTGCCCGCGTCCGCATCGGAATCCGCCCATTTCACCTCGGCCACATAGCCCGCCTCCGAAACGGCTGCCATGGCCTCTTCCTGCTGCATGCCCGCAACATCTGGCACCTTGGCGCTCGTCGCCACCGTGAGCGTGATCTCGTCTTCGGGGTTGAAGGCAGATCCAGCGGAAGGCTCGATGTCGATGACCGTGTTCTCGGGCTGATTCGAAGCCTTGCTCGCAACCTGCACGTTTTCCGCCCCTTCGTCGGCAAGCTTGTTCTGAGCCGCTTCCAGGTCCAAACCCACCACATCGGGAATGGTACGCGATGCCGAAACCGTGATGGTCACGTGTGTCCCGTGCCTGCGCTTCGTGCCCGCCTCGGGGTCACAGGAAAGCACGATGCCAAAATTGTCTTCGGTGAGCTGGCTTTTCACGTCAACCTGGAAGCCAGCTTCCAGCAGCTCGGTGCGGGCGGAATCAGACGACATGCCCACTACATCGGGCACCTCAACGCCCCCGGGCGCCTGGCTGAGCAGGTACACGCCGCCGCCTATGGCGAACACCGCCAGCAGGGCGGCGATGAGCATGGGCAGTTTCGGCGCGCGCTTGCGGCGGGCGTCAAGCCGATCGCGGTCGCTTGTGGAATAGCGGATGGCATCACGCCTCGTGACGATTGGCATGACCGCCGTCTCGTCGGGCGTTTGCATGCGCGTGAAGTCTTCAGCCCCTATCGTGGGCAAGCTGTCGAGCGGACCCTGCGAAGTGCGGTATTCTTCGGGCCAGGGCGGCTCGCCGCCATCATATAAGTCATCGGAGGATGCGGCATCTCCCGCGGTCTTGACGTCGTCGGCACGTTTAGGCTCGTCAGCTGAAACGGGGGCACCTTCAGGCGGGGATGCCTGATCGTCGCTGTTGGAATCTGCATCGGATGCATCAGCGCTATCGGCTGCATCGTCGTGGCTGCCAGCTACCTTGACCGTGTCGTCGTCCCCAGGCTCCGACTTGGCCACTATCTTTACTGTCTCAGCCTCCTCAGACGATGGAATTCTTGCATGCTTGCCTCGTGGCATGGGAATATCGTCGTCTTCGCCGTCGTCTTCGGTCTTTTCGTCATCGGATGTGGCTGATTCGCTTTCTCCTTCCCCGTCGACTTTCTCGTCGGTTTCGGGCTCTGGAGTCTGGTCTTCGTCTTCAGGTGCCGATGCTGCTTGCGATTCCGATTCGCCCTCGATATCGCCAAATCCGTCGTCGGCCGACGCTTCAGAAGACGCCTCTGCATCACCAGAACACGCTTCGGCAATAAAACCTTCTTGAGGTTGCAAAAGCTCATCGACAGCATCGTCTTGCGTCGTTTCGACGGAAAGCTCGGCGTCATCCCCGTTCGCATGCCCCTTGTCTGCTGCATCCTCATCTACCGCAGCATCGTTGGGAACAGCTCCGCCAACTACAGTTTCGCCAATTGCAGCCTCGCCAGCAGCGTCTTTGCCGGATACAGCCTCGCAAGCCGCAACTTCGTCGGTCTCGTCCTTTTCGGGTGCAGCCTCATCGATATCCCGAGCCAACGACTCCTCGACAACGGGATCGTCACCATCTGGCAGGCTCTCGTCGCCCGGCTCCCCATCGGAGTCGGGTTCGAGTTCGCCTTCCGCTACGCCGAAAGCCTCGGCGTAGTCGGCATAGAACACCGTTTCGAGCTTCTTCGGAGCATTCGACTCATCTTCTGACGATTCCCCTTCGTTCAAAGACGAAGGGAACTGACCAGTGCGCAAGCCCGCTATCACATAGGGCACCGCCCGTTCCATGCCATCCCAGCTCGATGCCGGCAAATGGACATCGTCGGGTAATTCCGACTCGTCGATATAGAGAGGGAACCCACACTGGGAGCAAAACTGGCTATCATCGTTGTTATCGAAGCTGCAGGCTGGGCATTCCATGGCAATCCTCCTGTTATACCGATGGTACCCGAGCAAAGATACAGCGTCCAGATTGATTCCCACTCGTCAAAAAAGAATCCCGCTTTCCAGAATCCAACCATACACCAACAAAGAAGCGCTGCTAGAACAGCACAGCCAACAAGAGACGGGGCAGCGAAAGAGATGCGACCTTGTCGTTGTCGTCTACGCGCCTCGTTTCACGTTTGTTAAGCTTCGCCTCGCGTTTGTAAAGCCTCCTTCGTAGGAGTAAACTTACAATTTGGCTTTTACGACGCAACCATCATCTGCGCGAGAGACCGAAACCCTCTCAGGAAAGAAGGACGCATGGCCTTGCCCGACCTTACTCAATATGGCATCTCGGAAACCGCCGAGATTGTATATAACCCCTCGTTCGAGCAGCTCTACGAAGAAGAGCTCAACCCCAACCTGACCGGATATGACATCGGCATGAGAACCGAGATGGATGCAGTCAATGTGTTTACCGGGGTTTTCACCGGTCGCTCGCCCAAGGACAAGTACGTCGTCATGGACGAGAATTCCAAAGACACCGTGTGGTGGACTACCGAGGAATACCCAAACGACAACCATGCCATGTCCGAGGAAACATGGAACGCTGTCAGGGATATCGCCGTAAAGCAGCTTTCGGGCAAGCGCCTGTTCGTGGTCGACTGCTTCTGCGGCGCCAACCCCGACACGCGCTTGGCTGTGCGCTTCATCATGGAAGTTGCCTGGCAGGCGCATTTCGTCAGGAACATGTTCATCATGCCAACGGAAGAAGAGCTGCAAAGCTTCGAGCCCACGTTCGTCTGCTTCACCGCCTCAAAGGCAAAGGCGGAAAACTACCAGGAGCTGGGGCTGAATTCCGAAACCGTGGTGGCTTTCAACGTGACGAGCAAAGAACAGGTCATCCTCGACACCTGGTATGGCGGAGAAATGAAAAAAGGCCTGTTCAGCATCATGAACTACTATCTCCCGCTACAGGGAATCGCTTCCATGCACTGCTCGGCGAACACCGATTTGAACGGAGAGCACACAGCTATCTTCTTCGGTCTTTCCGGCACGGGGAAAACCACCCTTTCCACCGACCCGAAACGCCTGCTCATCGGCGATGACGAGCACGGTTGGGACGATAGCGGGGTGTTCAACTTCGAGGGAGGATGCTACGCCAAGGTCATAGACCTCGACCCCAAAAACGAACCCGATATATACCATGCCATCAAGCGCAACGCCCTGCTTGAAAACGTCACATGCGACGAAAACGGCAAGCTCGACTTCACCGACAAGAGCGTGACCGAAAACACCCGCGTGTCCTACCCCATGGAGCACATCGAAAAAAACGTGAAGGTGGTGCGGCCTCGCCTGAACGGGCCCGCAGCCGACAACGTGATATTCCTTTCCGCCGATGCGTTCGGCGTGCTGCCGCCGGTTTCCATCCTCACACCCGAGCAGACGAAGTACTACTTCCTCTCCGGCTTCACCGCAAAGCTTGCCGGCACCGAACTCGGCATCATAGACCCAGTCCCGACCTTCTCTGCCTGCTTCGGGCAGGCTTTCCTCGAGCTGCATCCCACGAAGTACGCCGAGGAGCTTGTCAAGCGCATGGAGGCATCAGGCGCGAAGGCGTACCTGGTGAATACCGGCTGGAACGGCACGGGCAAGCGCATTTCCATACGCGACACGCGTGGCATCATCGACGCCATCCTCGATGGTTCCGTACTGCGCGCTCCCACGAAAATGGTTCCGATCTTCGATTTCGAGGTACCCATCGAGCTTCCTGGCGTGGATCCAGCCATCCTCGACCCACGCGAGACGTACGTCGATTCGACCCAGTGGGACGACAAAGCCCGCGATCTGGCACAACGCTTCATAGCGAACTTCGCGAAATACGAAACCAACGAAGCCGGCAAGGCTCTTGTCGCTGCGGGACCGCATCTGTAGCCCCAAGCGAATCGCATGAGTTAGCTGCCCGTAGCCATTTGACTCATTCGCGGACAAGACCCAGCTGCTTGCAGGCTACGTAGACGCCGTCTTCGTCGATGTGCGGCGCAACCAAGTCAGCCTTGGCCTTCAGGGAATCCACGGCATTGCCCATGGCAACGTTCGTCCATTCGGGAAGAAACATGGATTCATCGTTAGTCCCATCGCCGAACACCACCACGTCCGAATACGGCGCCTCGAACATGTCCATGAGCTTCTTGATGCCATACGCCTTGTTCGTAGGCTCGCAGTAAAGGAGCGTGGGCAGATAACGCGCATAGGTGACACCGAAAAACTCTAGTTCACGCTCTTGCCCGGGCTTGCATGGCACGAAGATCTTATGCACCACGTCAAGCTCGTCAACGCTCAAATCGGAAACTATGTTCGTGTGGAAAAACGTATCGTGCGTAAGCTCGTCGAAACGGCCATCACGCGTATAGCGCTCGAGCTCGTTGTCAACCATTACAGCCCAGGGCATGTCGCGCTCATCGAGCCAATGCAGGAAGCGCTTGCAGGACTCAAGCGGCATGGGCTCCATCCACACCAGCTTGCCGTCAAGCGTGATGGAATTGCCTCCATCTGCCACGAACGAGGTGATGCCCGTCCCTGCGAGATGACGAAGCGCATCCTTTTGCAGCCTGCCCGTCGCCAGCGCCGTGAAATGCCCCGCTTCCCGAAGCATTTGCAACGCTAGCTGAGCGCTCTGCGGCACCGCATCCTGACTACGCGACCGAAGCGTCCCGTCGTAGTCGAAGAAGACATACTTACGCTTCATGCATCCCTCTCTCTTTGCAAAAAGCCATCATTGCCCACTCGGTGGCGGGCCAACGGAGCTGCACGGATTCTGGCAACCAACCCCATACTATGTCACGACCCTGCGGGTTTAGTGGCATTGATGTCACGGGTTCCAAAAAGTAATATCATAGGTACAGCATTCCCACATCGATTGGAGGAAACACGATGGCTGATGCTCCTAACACCATGACGCTTGTGCTCATTCGCCACGGAGAAAGCGAATGGAACAAGAAGAACCTGTTCACTGGCTGGAAAGACGTCGATCTTTCCGAGGCCGGTCGCGAAGAGGCGGCCGAAGGCGGTCGCGCGCTGGCCGAAGCTGGTTTTGACTTCGACCTGTGCTACACGAGTTACCTCAAGCGCGCCATCCACACGTTGCAGATCGTGCTCGACGAGATGGACCGCGTCTGGCTTCCCGTGGTGAAAAGCTGGCGCCTGAACGAGCGCCACTACGGTGCACTGCAGGGCCTGAACAAGAGCGAGACGGCTGCGAAATACGGCGAAGCCCAGGTGAAGATCTGGCGCCGCAGCTTCGATACCCGTCCACCTGCACTCGAGGAAGGCGACGAGCGCGACGCTCATCTGCTGCCCGCATACCGCGATGTCGACCCCACCGACGTTCCCATGCACGAGTGCCTGAAGGACAACATCGCCCGCACCTGGCCGTATTTCGAGGAAGAGATCCTGCCTCAGATGCGTGCTGGCAAGCGCGTGCTCATCGCGGCTCACGGCAATTCGCTGCGTTCGCTCGTCAAGCAGTTCGATGGCCTTTCCGAAGAAGAGATCGTGGGCCTGAACATCCCCACCGGCGTGCCGCTAGTGTATGTGTTCGACCAGGATATGAACGTGCTCGAGAAGCGCTATATCGGCGACCCGGACGTCATCGAAGCCAAGATCAACAAGGTAGCCAACCAGGGCAAGGCGAAGTAGCACCTGGCTCAGTCACAAGGCTTAAGGATGAGCGCCCTGCGATGGATGTCGCAGGGCGCTTTGCGCGAAATGGATGATTTGGGAGCGTATTTCAGGTGTCCATGCCTGAAATACGCCCCTGATACATGCAAACAGGCACTTCGATGTCATTTATTTCAATTTATGGTACTTTCTCTTGCAGCAGACAGCCGTTTAAATCGGAATGAGAGCTTGTAATAGTATCTTT
>JBGUXY010000055.1:0-4201 GCA_045118335.1 Eggerthellaceae bacterium | reverse complement strand
CAAGGCGAAAGCATTCCCGAGGACATGGCTGCCTTCGCCGAGGCGGAAGGGCTTCTGAACTCGTCGGACACCGGAGCCTTGGAAGCTGTAGTTGCTGCCGTCATCGCTGCGGACCCGGAGACGGCGCAGGCATATCGAGACGGTCGCGAAAAGGCCCTGAACCCGCTGTTCGGCGCCTGCATGAAACAGCTCAAGGGCAAATGCGACACCCAAGTCCTCCGCAACCTCTTGATTGAAGAATTGAAAAAGTAAAGCAAACGGATGGGATGAGGCGTGAACAGGGGACGGGTGACACAGAGGTACCAGGTACCGGTGTGTCAGGAAATCTAACACACCGGTACCTGGTACCTCTGTGTCACCCGTCCCCTGTTCACGCCCCCTCGTTATCTTTGAAGGGAGCAAGAATGGCAGACTGGAAAAACCTCGATCAGTTGGATTCATATCGGGAACTCGTGGCCGATTCCACACGCGTTGACCTACGTGCGGTTTTGGCAGGTGAGGAAGGCGCGCAACGGGTGCGGGACTACACCCTGCCCATGGCATGCGGGCTTTCGTACAACTATGGCGCGAAACAGGTGAACGATGAGCTTTTGAAGAAGCTGGCCAGCCTGGCGACCGAAGCGCAACTGGCTGATAAGTTCGCCGAGCTGTACAACGGCGCCATGGTCAACACCGGCGAGAAGCGCCTGGTTTTGCATCACCTGACCCGAGGGCAACTGGGCAATCCCGTTGTGGCAGACGGGGTCGACAAGCGCGCGTTCTACGTTGAACAGCAGGAGCGCATCGCCGACTTCGCTCGAAAAGTGCATAACGGCGAGATAACCAACGCAGCTGGCGAGGCGTTCACGACCGTCGTGCAAATCGGCATCGGCGGAAGCGATTTGGGTCCAAGGGCTGTGTATCTGGCACTTGAGAACTGGGCTCGCGCCGAAGGCGCCCTGAAGATAGAAGCACGCTTCATCAGCAACGTCGACCCCGACGATGCCGTGAACGTGCTGAACACCATCGATGTGGCACACTCCCTCTTCATCCTCGTCTCGAAGTCCGGCACCACGCTCGAGACGCTGACCAACGAGGCCTTTGTTAAAGACGCGCTCGTCAAGGTTGGCCTCGATCCCGCCGATCACATGGTTGCCGTCACCAGCCAGACTTCGCCCCTTGCTCAGGACAGCGGCTATCTGGAAGCGTTCTTCATGGACGACCACATTGGCGGCCGCTACTCCTCCACCTCGGCAGTGGGCGGAGCGGTGTTGTCCTTGGCCTTCGGCCCCGAAGTCTTTGCGCAATTCCTCGCCGGTGCAGCCGAAACGGACAGGCTTTCCGCAGACGCCAACCCGCTTGAAAACCCGGCGATGCTGGATGCTCTCATCGGAGTGTACGAGCGGAACATCCTGGGATATGAGAGCACAGCGGTCCTGCCCTACTCCCAAGCGCTGTCCCGCTTCCCGGCCCATCTGCAGCAGGCGGACATGGAATCCAACGGCAAGTCCGTCAACCGCTTCGGCGAACCAGTGGACTATCCCACCGGGCCGGTGCTGTTCGGCGAACCGGGGACCAATGGCCAGCACTCGTTCTATCAGCTGCTGCACCAGGGCAAGGACATCGTGCCCTTGCAGTTCGTCGGGTTCAGGGAGAACCAGGGCAAGACGGACGTCTTGATCGAGGGCAGCTACAGCCAGCAGAAGCTGGGCGCCAACGTGGCTGCGCAAATCGTCGCCTTCGCCTGCGGTAAAGATGACGATGACCTGAACAAGAAATTCGACGGTGGACGGCCGTCGAGCATCATCATCGGTGATAGGCTCACCCCGGAATCCATGGGCGCACTCCTCGCTCATTTCGAGAACAAGATCATGTTCCAGGGCTTCCTCTGGAATCTCAACAGCTTCGACCAGGAAGGCGTCCAGCTGGGCAAGGTCCTGGCAAAGCGCGTGCTTGCCCACGAGACTGACGGCGCGCTCGCTGTATACAGCGAGATGTTGGGAATCTAATGTGATATGGGGGCGGGTTCAGATATGAACACCTAACCCGCCTCCTGCTCATGCGACCGTTTCACCACCGCGACAGGATGGGACCCGCAATTTTGACAGCCGTCTTCACTCCAGGTGGTTGCAGACGATGGCCCACATCGACCATTCGCTTGGGTATCTCGATGTGCTGTGGGCACTTCTTCACACAAGCGCCGCACTCGATGCAGTTCGTGGCCAAGCGTGGAGCGCCGCTCGTTATGCCCACGCTCATCATGTAGTGGAAGAAACCCGTGCGCCACCCGAGCGAGAAGCTCTCGTTGTAGGCAGCAAAAAGCGACGGGATGCTGATGCCTTGGGGGCAGGGCATGCAGTAATTGCAGCCCGTGCACGGAACCTTGAAGCTCTCCTCGAAGGCCGCTTTGGCCTCGCGGATGGCAGCATGTTCGCTCTCGGTCATCGAACCAGGTGCGGTTGATGAGGCGGTGTCGATGTTCTCATGCAGCATCTCGACGGAATTCATGCCCGATAGCACGACCGTCACCTGTGGTTGGTCGAAAAGCCAGCGTAAACCCCATGAAGCGGAGCTTCGCCCGGGCGCCGCATTTTCGAACGCATGCATGGTTCCCTCGGGAAGCCCTGCTACCAAACGCCCGCCGAGCAACGGCTCCATCACCACGACGGGAATCCCTCGGCTCGCGGCAAGCTCGCTACCCTCACGACCTGCTTGATAGTGCTCGTTCACGTAGTTGTACTGGATCTGCACGAGATCCCAGTCGTAAGCATCGAGCAGTGCGCGGAATTCTGCCATGCCACCGTGAAACGAGAAGCCAATGCGACGAATAGAGCCGCTTTCCTTTTTCTGGGCTACCCATTCCTCGATGCCTAAATCTACCAAGCGCTGCCATTGGCTCGCAGTCACAATGTTGTGTATAAGGTAGTAGTCGAGGTAGTCGGTGCGCAGTCGTTCAAGCGATGTGGAGAACAACCGCTCAACATCGTCAATCGTCCGACACTTGCCATGCGGAAGCTTCGAAGCGATGTGAACGTGCTCGCGCAAGCTGTTGCGCTCCACAACCTCACCGAGCGCCTCCTCGCTTCCGCCGTACGAGTATGCCGTGTCGAAATAATTGACGCCGCGCTCAAACGCTTCGAGCAGGATGAGCTCGGTAAGCTGCATGTCGATCCCTGCTCCTTTGCGCGGCAGACGCATGCACCCCATCCCCAGCACCGACAGTTCGTTGCCGGATTTTTTGTCCAACCGATACTCCATGTGCTCCCCTTTTCGTGTTCCACGCGCTCTCTTGCTAAAGGCAAGTATGTCTGCCCCCATGGCACGACGATAGTTCTTTTGAGGTCATGATAAACGAGAAGGGGCCACGCCCCGCGTGACCCCCAAGTAATCTTATCGCTAACGGAAACGCTAGCCGCGCTCTGCCGCTGCTTCGAGCGCCGCTTTCTTCAGGAACGGGTTGGTGCAAGCCCTCCACTTGCCTGCGGTGAGCATCTCGACGCCGTCGTCGGTAACCTTCAATTCGCAGGTCATGTTGCCGGGGTTCACAACGAAGACATCAACGCCGGTCTCTTCGTTGTACTCGTGCGATAGGATCGTCATAATTGCCATACTAATATCCCTCCATTCCGAACAAACCTGATTAAATTTGCCCTCAATCTGGGCTCATTAATTATAACCAATAATCCAAATTATTGTGCTTCTAGTTATCGAATACAAAACGAGAATCAGATAACCGACCATGGCTTCGGACGGCTTTGCTTCATGCATGCTGGCACACAATGCAAAGGCGTCCGATGATTCAGCCCTGAAGCGAAGTTCGTCAGTGTCGCCAAATCTTAAAAAGCGCCTCCATGGGATAATGCTACGAGCAAACAGAAATCCTTCATCACAAGGGGAAACCATGACTAGACCAGTGTCTCCACGCGCATGCACCATCCCTAACGATCAGCTGAACGACGTTGAAGAACTCGCGCTGGCAACGCTTCACATGAGCAAAGATGATGCCATGGAGCGCTTTCCGGAAGACTACGAGGATACGTATGCTAAATGCCTCGAAACGTTTGAGTGCAAGGGCATGTACGCGAGTTTTCCCATCGAACGCAGAGATGGAGACGAAATCTGCCTTGAGGGCGGCGCTGTTTTGAAAAGCCAGGTGCTTGCAGACTTACTCCATCGTGCAGACGAAGTGGTGTTCTACGCCGTCTGCACTCATGGATACGAA
>JBGUXY010000054.1:0-10483 GCA_045118335.1 Eggerthellaceae bacterium | reverse complement strand
GAGACGTTTGGAGTGTCCCCCCTGGCACCCCCCGGCACGGCACCCCCGTGACGAGACGTTTGGAGTGTCCCCCCTGGCACCCTGGTTTTGTTTGGGTGCAAGTGGCTCATGCAGAATGTTTCTGGACGAAAGCAAGCATGAGGCTGCGGGCTTGTTGGTCGTCGGCGCCCATGAAGCCGTGGTCGGCTCCGGCAATTTCCACCAGCTCGGCGTTCGGCATGACTTCGACCGCTCGACGTGAATACTGGATGGGGACAATGCTGTCATCCGTTCCGTGGATGATCAGCACGGGACCGGTGTAGTGCGACATCACGTCGTATATGTCGAACGTCAAGATATCCGCCGTGTAGACGCGCCCAACCGTCGTGCCCAGGACATCGTCGTGTTCTGGAATGTTCGACGGGTCGGGCGTGCGGGCCCACGCATCGTCTTGCAGCACGTAAGCCGGGTACAGAAGCACAAGGCCACGCACGTCGTCGGGACGCGTGCCCGCCAGGTAGGTGGCAACGAAGCCCCCTTGGCTTTGGCCCGACAGGATAATGCGGCTTTCGTCGATGTCGGGACGCGCCGCCAGTTCGTCCATTACCACGCTCATGTCGGCCGCCTCTGTGAGCACCGACATATCCGTCAGCTCGCCATCGCTTTGAATGTTGTATCCACCGCCAACGAAATCGAACACGCACGCGGCAATGTTGTTGCGCGCGAAAAAGCGCGCGTATTCCTCGACGCTCATCATGTTGCCGCCAAAGCCGTGCCCGATAATCACAAGAGCGTTGGGGCCTTGCGACTCGGGCAGGTACAAGTGCCCGCAAATGCGCAGGCCATCGCGCGTGAACTCGACTGGCTCCATGGTGTATTCGGTCATGGTTTCCTCGTCCTCGGTGGTAGGGTTTGCGGCTGCGCCGGCATCGTCTTCGGTGTCAGAGTCTTCGGCTGCAGGTCCTATCGATTCTTCGTCATTGCCTTCGCTTACGCTATCTACGCTTGCGTCTCGTGTGCCATTTGCGTTGTGGTTCCGCCCGTGCGCACATCCAACCGTGCACGCCATCGCCAACGCAAGCAAAGCCAAGGCGACGCAAACGCACAGGCAAAAGAACCCTTCGTGTCCTTTAGCCATGTTCATATTGCCGCAACCGCAAACAGGTGGCATGTTCCCACTCCACTTTCGTCATGTTCATCGTCGGACACCAAAACCTTTGCTTTTGGCGCAATCACGCAAATCGCCGCGGTCGCTAACACGATCGCGGCGATATCTGCTTGGCGTTTTACACGCTCCCTGGCAAGCTTCGGCGGCGCCTATTCGGCAGCAGGCTCGTCGGATACGACTTCCTTCAGCGCCGAAGCGATGCCAGCCAGGCCCTGCATATCGGACGGGATGATGAGCTTGGTTGCCTGTCCGCGCGAAACTTCCTTCAGGGCTTCGAACGACTGCAGCGTGAGCACAGCCTGGTCGGCTCCGGCAAGGCGCACCATGCGAATGCCATCTGCGGTTGCTTGCTGCACGTTGCGAATGGCCTCGGCCTCGCCCTGAGCTTCCAGAATCTGGCTTTCCTTCTGGGCTTCTGCAACCAGGATGGCCTTTTGCTTGTCGGCTTCGGCAGCCAGGATGATGGCCTGCTTGTTGCCTTCGGCGATGGTGATGGCACTCTGCTTCTTGCCTTCGGCCAGCAGCACGGCTTCGCGCTTTTCTCGCTCGGCCTTCATCTGCTTTTCCATGGCTTCCTGAATCTGGCGCGGCGGCGTGATGTTTTTCACCTCGACGCGGTTGACCTTGATGCCCCAAGCATCGGTTGCCTCGTCTAGGATGGAGCGCATCTGCGTGTTGATGGTGTCGCGGCTGACCAGCGTGGTGTCCAGGTCCATGTCGCCGATGATGTTACGCAGCGTGGTGGCCGTAAGGTTTTCGATGGCCATGAGCGGGTTTTCCACGCCATAGCAGTACAGCTGCGGATCCATGACCTTGTAGAAGATGACCGAGTCGATGGACATGGTTACGTTGTCCTTCGTGATCACGGGCTGAGGCGGAAAGTCGGCTACCTGTTCCTTCAGCGAGATGTGCGCGCGAACGCGGTCGATGAACGGGACCTTGATATGCAGACCATTGCCCCAGGTGGTTAGGTAGGAGCCCAGACGCTCGATGACCATGGTTTCGGCTTGCGGCACGATCTTCACGCACGAGATCAGCAGCAGCACGACGATGACGACGATGGCGAGAAGTAGAATCATGACTTGCTCCGTTCTGCCGCCCAACAGCGGCGTAATCGTGGCGGAAGAAGTGCGGTCCGCATCGAAGAATTACCTGCCACACATTTCGCCATGTTGCAGATCGCGTGTCGCTATACCGACCGTCGACGCCTGAAAGCCACATGGCGCCACACCGTGCGACAAGGAATTCCCCATGCTTCTTGCCCTTCCGCCTGTTTTCCGCTTATTCCCTTTCGACGATGAGCTTGATGGACTCGCTGTCCACCACCCTCACATGCGCTCCCTCTTCTATGACGCTGCCGTCAGCCGAAATGGCTGCCCACGTCATGTGGTTGGGGGTTTCCACGCGCCCCGTGAGCGCGGCGGCGTCGATGCGCTCCACCACGATGGCGTTGCTGCCCACTGGCGTGGACTCGAATTCCTTGCCCTGCGCACGATGCTTCATGATAACGGGACGCAGCAGCACCAGACACGCCAGGGAAACCACCAGGAACAGCACCAACTGAAGCCACAACGGCGCGCCGAAGAACTGTGCCACGAACGCCACCAGCGCGCCGATGACGAACCACATGGTGAACAGCCCCGTCGTAACCGCCTCGACCGCTGCGGCAACACCGGCAACGATTAGCCACATATAGGGATTCATCAAGCTCCTTTCCTTTTCAGAAAAGTATAGTGAATTAGCCCCACCCTGCATACCAACAATTCCGTATCAGCACTGGCCGCTATGACAGCCACGCCTGTTCCGTCGTACAATATGTCGGAGCCTGCGGACGAACATACGAAGGAAGACGAGGTCGCTCATGAGTTTTAGCTTCTTGTCGCCTGAGCAGATGTCTAATATCGGCGGCTGGATGGTGTTTTTAGCCGCGATCTTTCTCTTAATTCTGATTCCCCTCACCATCGTTGAAATAGTAGCGCAGAAAAGACTGGAAAAGCGCTGCACTGCAATTGCCAACGGCACATATGCGGGAACCAAGGTGATGAAAAGCGAGAGAAGGTCCCACAACAACAAAGGGGAACCAGCGCCCCTGGTCTTCGAACAGGTTCGATACTATGCGAACGGCAAGGAACTTGTCACGAGCCCAGGATTGACCCACGGCATCACTTCCAAAACCGAGTTGGGAGCACCCCTTGTAATCCACTACGACCCGAACGTGCCCACGTACTGCTGGGCCCATACGCCTTCGGCAAAGATCGGGGCATCCGTTTGGCGCAAGACCTTCGCTTGGTGCACGGTTGTCGCATTCGTGCTGGGCATAGCGCTAATCCGCCTTTCGTAGCTGGCGCGCCCCCAACGCGCGCCCCCTACGCGGTGTTCAGTTTCAGCACACGGGTAAGCCGATAGTTTCGAGACGGCTGGGTTGACCCGCCCTTGGCGCCTCGGATCCGGGTCGGTAAGGACTGGACAAGGAGAGGGGTTCTTTCCCTCTTCGGCATCACCCCGTTGCAACGACGCAAGCCAGGGTCCTGAATCCCCTGGCGCGCACGCTCGAGCACGGGCGAGCAAAGATGCAAAAGAAGGGACAATCCCTTCTTTTGCATCTTTCGGTATCAATCAGCATGATTGTGGGCCTCGAACGGGCAGGTGAAATGTAGGGCTACCCTTTTATTCACCGCACCCACTCACTTCATGAAAGCGAAAGTCTTCTGCGCAAAACCTACGAAGCGTCGATGGGAAATCTCTCGACGAGCCCTTTTCATCATGATAACGAAAAGGAGCAGGTACATTTCGTCGTGACGACAGATGACAGAAAGTGAATACGTCTCATCACGGGGACAGATAACGGAAGACGAATAGGGCCGGGTGCGTTTCGTCACGAGGGCAAGCGATGGAAGGGCTCGCATTGAGTCGTAGCCACGATGAGAAAACGTACCCGTCCCTTTTTCTCCCTTGCGTGACCACGATGAGAAAACGCACCCGTCCCTATTTCTCTCTTGCGTGACCACGATGAGAAAACGCACCCGTCCCTATTTCTCCTCGGCGGCTCCCCGGCATGAAGCTAGTGAAGCGCACAAAGGCCGGGAACCACTGGTTCCCGGCCTGAGCAGCGGAGCGACCCAACGAGGGCGCATCCACCCGAGCGCGAACAGTGTGCGCTATTTCATCAGCTCGGAAATCTCCTGAGCAAACTTCACGGGATCGTCGATGGGCAACCCCTCAACCAACAACGCCTGGTTGTACAGGATGTCGGTGTAGGTTTCCACCTTTTCGGTGTCGCCGGCCTCCTGAGCGTCCTTCAGGGACTGGAACACGGGATGGTCAGCGTTCAGCTCGAGCACGCGTTCGCTCTTCACATCCTGCGCATCGGGCATCATGGACATCATCTTTTCCATCTCAAGGCTGATGGGGCCTTCGGCGGTAATGCAGGCGGGCACGCCGCTTAGACGCGTGGACACCACGACCTTGGTCACGCGCTCGCCGAGCACGTCCTTCATGGCCGCAAACAGGCTTTCGTTTTCCTTTGCCACCGTTTCGGCTGCCGTCTTGTCGGCTTCGGTCTCCAGGCCCAAATCGGCGCCGGCTACGTTGCGCAGCTGCTTTTCCTGGTAGTTGAACATGGTCTGCAGGCAGAATTCGTCCACGTCCTGGGTGCACAACAGCACATCGCGGCCGCGCTCGAGCACCGTGGTGACGATGGGCATCTTCGCCAGACGATCAACCGACTCGCCCGCCGCGTAGTAGATGGCGTCCTGCCCTTCGGGGGCAGCCGCCAGGTATTCGTCGAGCGTGACCATCTTCTGCTCGCGCGCCGAATAGAACAGCAGAAGCGGAGCCAGGTCATCTTTCTTCATGCCATAGCTCATGTAGATGCCGTACTTCAAGCTGCGGCCAAAGTTTTCGCAGAACAGCTCGAACGCTTCTCGGTCGTTGTCGCGCATGCGACGCAGCTCGTCGGAAATCTTGCGTTCCACCTTCTTGGCGATAGCACGTAGCTGGCTGTTGTGCTGCAGCGTCTCGCGACTGATGTTGAGCGTCAGGTCCTGGCTGTCCACGATGCCGCGCACGAACCCGTAGTAGTCGGGCAGCAGCTCTTCGCACTTGTCCATGATCAGCACGTTGGAGCTGTACAGCTCGAGCCCGCGCTTGAAGTCGCGCGAGTACAGATCGTAGGGCGGGCGGCTGGGAATGAACAGCAGCACGTCGTAGGAAATGGCGCCTTCCGCATGCACCGAAATCACACGCTGCGGGTCGGCAAAGTCGTGGAACTGCGACTTGTAGAACTCGTTGTATTCCTCATCGCTGACTTCGGACTTGCGGCGCTTCCAGATGGGCACCATGGAATTGATGGTCTCTACCTCGATGTACGTTTCCCATTCGGGGGTGTAGTCTTCCGGCGCATCGTCGGGCTTGGGCAGCTGACGCTGGTGGGTGCACTCCATGGTGATGGGGTAGCGCACGTAATTGCTGTAGCGCTTGATCAGGTCTTTCAGGCCGTATTCGGAAAGGAAGCGGCTGTAGTTTTCTTCTTCGGTGTCGGGCTTGAGCGTAAGGATAACGTCGGTGCCGTACGTTTCCTTTTCGGCGGGCTTGATGGTGTAGCCCTCTACACCATCGCTTACCCACTCGAAAGCTTGGTCGCTGCCGTAGCGCTTGGACACGACCCGCACGTTCTTCGCCACCATGAAGCAGGAATAGAAGCCCACGCCGAACTGGCCGATGATGTCAACGTCGCCAGCTTTGCGCTCTTCGACTTCTTGTTCCTCTTCGGGCGCTTCGACAGGTTCGCCCGCAACCGCAGCTGCAGCCTTGAAGTCGAAGCTGTCGGAATGGGCGATGGTACCCAGGTTCTTTTCCAACTCGGCGTCGTCCATGCCGATACCGTTGTCGGAAACGGTGATGGTGCGGGCGTCATCGTCAAAGGAAACGCGAATCTGCAGGTCGGAGCGGCCTATCTGGATGTTGGAGTCGGTAAGGCTCATGAAGTAGAGCTTGTCTTCGGCGTCCGAGGCGTTGCTGATAAGCTCGCGCAGGAAAATGTCTTGGTTGGTGTAGATGGAATTGATCATCAGGTCGAGCAGCTTCTTGCTCTCAGTCTTGAACTTGCGCATGGGCGTTCTCCTTTGGTTTTTCCGTTGAAACGCCAGGCTCGCCTGCAAGGCGGGACCTGGCGTTTTAGCAGTCTATGCTTTCGAGTGCCAACGTGATTATAGTCTTAATGCAGCTCTTCGCAACGGCACCCCATATCGATTCAACAATCCGTCATCTTCGCGTTACGTTGAGGCAACTGGGTTGGTTGCAAAGGATGCAGGTTATGAGAGCCGGAATGCGGCACTAAGAGCAAGCTGACATGGACAAGCATGCTACAACCTTCGTTCCGCTGCTTTATCGGTGGCTATTATCGCATTCGCACGTGTTCAACGTTTTAGACAGGTACATTCCGCAAGGCTCGCATGGGCGGCTATTTGCGCGTATGCGCGTGTTCAGTAGCAACTGGGAGAAAAGGCGAAAGCCAACCAGAGCGGCTATTTGCGCGTATGCGCGTGTTCAGCAGCTGCAAGGGCATCCAGGGCAATGCCTACGCGGGTAGCTATTTGCGCGTAGGCGCGTGTTTAGCAGGCCAATCGCGCAAAATTTTAGCAAAATCTATCATCTATGGCAAAAATTTCAATTTATGATATCCACAGTTCGCAGTTTGCAGGGTATGCATTTTTGGGCATTTTCGACCTGGGGTTATACGGCTCTAATCGCACTGATATCTGACATCAAGAAAAATATCTCGCATAAACTGAAATTTTTGCCATCTTGATCGCTTTTTTCTTCAAAAGCGTGCGTTTCTTGATGCTTTTGGGCGTGTTTTTCAGTTCGGTAATGCATATCTAAGCATTCGGGCCATCAAAAATGGGGTGCGATATAATTGTCGCTGTTACTTTTGGGAGTTGTTATGAACACAGATGAGCAACAGCACGATTACCCCGAGCGGGCGAGGCCAGCATCGGCACGCCGCAATGCTCATCTTGGCAAACCCCATCCTACGCAGGAACGTTTGGACACCCGAAACCCCCTTGGCGCCGGCAGAAACAGACAAACCCCGCGCTCGGATGACGCACGCGAAAGAACCCGGCACACAATCAATCCAGACAGAGATTTTCGGCGCACAAGCGATACGAGCGAACGGGCCCGACGGGCTAGCGGCACAAGAGACGAAGCCAAGAACGCGCGAAGCGAAGTCACGCAATCGCGGCATTCGAGCAGCACGGAAAGGCAGGGCCAGCGTGCCGGCGGTTCCGGAAGGCAGGGCCAGCGTGCCGGCGGTTCCGGAAGGCAGACCAGGCGCACGAGCGATCTAGCTAGACAAGACCAGCATCCTGGCAGGCAGATCCGTTACACACACGAACAAGCTTCTGCCGCCCGGGGGGCAAGTAGGTCAAACAACAATACGCCTCATGGGAAAACCGCGCCTGTGGTCGACTCTCAAGACCACGCGCGCACGTCGGGTTTTCGATTCGCCCCACTGATAGTGCTGGCTGTTTTGGCAATGCTCATCTTCCTGCTGTTCTCTAGGGTTTCTGGTTGCATGCATCGGTCATCCGAAGTCACCCTGGAGCCGCCAGAGGAAACCGTCACCTACGAACCGCCCTACAACTGGAGCAACCTCGTTCGAGAAAACGGCCGCCTGTCATATGTCGTGGATGGCAAGTGCCTATCGCGTCAGGGTATTGACGTTTCCGAAGCTCAAGGCGAAATCGACTGGCAAGCCGTGGCAGACGATGACATCGATTTCGCCATCATCCGCATAGGCTATCGAGGCACTACCGAAGGCGAGCTCTATACCGACGCCACGTTCGATGCGAACATAGACGGCGCCATCGATGCTGGACTTGACGTGGGAGTTTATTTCTACTCGCAGGCGATCAACGAAGAGGAAGCCCGCGAAGAAGCCAAGCATTGCCTGTACGAAATCAATGGCCGCGAGCTGCAATATCCCGTGGCCTACGACCACGAGCTCACGGAAAACCGCAATGCCAGAGCCGACGGGCTTAGCGAAGAACAGGCCTCTGCAAACGCGAAAGCCTTTTGCGACGAAATCGAAAAAGGCGGCTATAAGGCGATGATCTACGGTAACGAGTGGGACAACGACCGGCATGGACACGACGAACAGACCGAATACCCTATCTGGCATTCTGAATACGGTTCGCTTCCCGTGTTGGACTACGACTTTACCTTGTGGCAATACACGAACCAGGGAACTGTAGCAGGCGTGAATTCAGTGGTCGACATGAACATCGATCTTTCGGCGGCCGCGAAGAGCAACTCGTAGCCGACGGGCAAAACATTGGCGGCGCGTAGTGCAAGAGCACAACACGCCCGAACGAACGCTCGCACCTGCGGGTCGGCCGAGTCAACCGAGCCGACGGGCCGCCGGCAGCCTACAGGCTTTCGGGCCGCCGGCAGCCGATCGTGCTTGACGGGGCATCGGCGGTCGACAGGCTTTCGGGCCATCGGCAGCCTACAGGCTTGCGGGCCGCCGGCAGTCTATGGGCTTGCGGGCCGCCGGCAGCCGATCGTGCCTGACGGGGCATCGGCGGTCGACAAAATGGAAGCGGCAGCGGTCGGGAGCGAACGCATCATCGAGACGAGACAGGCGCAGGCGCTAAGCTACCTCCTTGTGCAGCAGAAAGACATCGCTGCCATTTGAGTCTCTTGGGTCGCCAGCCCCTGCCGGGAGTCGGCTCGCCAGCCCCTGCCGGGAGTCGAATCGCCAGCCCCTGCCGGGAGTCGGCTCGCCAGCCCCTGCCGGGAGTCGGCTCGCCAGCCCCTGCCGGCTGTCGGCTCGCTGACCTCCGCCAGCAGTCGGATCGCCAGCCCCGCTGGCCGCTGGCTCACCAGCCCCCGCTGGCTGCCGGCTCGCTAGCTTCGGTCCGGCTTGGGATGCACGAGGAAACGGGCGCGCAGGCGCTTGTCTTCTCCTTTGCTCAAGGAGTAGTAACCCAGCACCGAAAAGGTTATCGCACCAAGGAAATTCACGAACAGGTCTTGCATCGTGTCGACGAGGCCAACGTCGAGGTATCCTTCCACGGGAAGCTTTTGCCCATTCACGCTGGTGACGACGATGTCATCGATAGCAACAGGAAGCTGCTCTCCGTCGGGGTTGAGCGTGACGCTGGAAATGCTTGAAACCACGACGTCTTTTTGCATGTCAAGGCCGAAGAAATAGTCCATGGTGAACTCGAAGAACTCCCACAAAACGCCAATCGTCATGGAAAACGCGAACGCCACAATGGCCACGAACAGGGGCGAAAGCTCGAAGTAGAATCGATGGCTCTTGTTGAGCAGCAACACGAGCGAATAGCCAATGGCCGCCGCCAAAAAGCCGTTTATCGTGTGCAGAATGGTATCCCAGAAGGGAATGGCCGTGTAATAGCCATCGACCTCGCCGAGTATTTCCGCGCTGAAAATGAAGAGCAGAACAACGATTTCAAGCGTTTGCGGAATATCAATCTGAAAGCTTACCTGCACGATTCCCGGCACCGTTAGCAACAGCAACGTGAGAATGCACAACGCAAACCCCTCATAGTTGCCATTGATGAACTGTCGCACCATGCAGAAAACCACGAGCACGCGCAGCACGCAGTAAACCACGAACGTCTTGCTGTTCTCGTGCATTTCGGCGCTGACAAGATTCCAAAACTTCCTGTAACTTTTGAACAACGCAGCTCCCGCCGTCATGAATTCGCCAGGTGGAGAGTTATTTGCCCCAGCGCCCTATTGTATGCTTGCCGCGATAAAATGCCAGGGTCTTTCTGTTGACAAACGTATCCGAAACGAACGCTCCAAAGGCACCCTCAAGAGAAACGCAAGCCAACGGGTGGCGGCTGAGAAATGCAGGCAAGAATGCGCGCCTTGAAGCCGTCCGGGATACAGGCAAGGGTGCGCCTTTAAGGTTGGGGCTATAGACGAACGTGGATTGAACCGGGAAGACGGGCAAAACTAGCAACACGTTTGTTCTTTAACCCCAGATGCGCGCCTGGAAGCCGTTGGGGACATCGGCAAGAGAGCGCGCCTTTAAGGTTGGGGTTATAGACGATCACGCACCTGTAGGCCGTTCGCAACCGGAGAGCGATGACCCGAGTTCCATTCGAGCGGGACTTGGCGTCATGATTGCTGACGACCCTCGGACACACATTCTTGCCTACAACCCTGGCTGGGGCTTCTTTGCTGGAAAAGAAACAGGTCGGGCGAACCCGACCTGCTACGTTCTGGAGCCGATGAGCGGACTCGAACCGCTGACCTACGCATTACGAGTGCGTTGCTCTACCAACTGAGCCACATCGG
>JBGUXY010000053.1:0-92843 GCA_045118335.1 Eggerthellaceae bacterium | reverse complement strand
CGCCCGGGTGGCGGAACGGCAGACGCGGTGGTCTCAAAAACCTCTGTCGAGAGACGTGCGGGTTCGAATCCCGCCCCGGGCACCATGAACAGCACGGCAGCCAAACGGCTGCCGTTTTGCATCCAAGATGGTAGGCAGGAAACGATGGGGCGGGCCCGCTTCATCGCCCCCCGTCAATCATCGCTAATCGCATGTGGGGAGCTTCACGGTGAAAGTCGTTCCCTTATCGGTATCGCTCGTTGCGTGAATTTCGCCACCAAGTTCGTCCACCACGCCTTTTGCGATGGACAGACCCAAACCGAATCCTCCAGTGCCGCGAGTGCGGGCTTTGTCGCTGCGGTAGAACCTGTCGAACAAGTGCGGAAGGTCTTCGGGGTCAACGCCAGGACCCGTGTTCGTCACGGTCAGGCAGCAGCCCTGTCCTATGGTCGAAAGCTTGACCCCGACCAGGCCGCCATCGTCTGCATACTTGCATGCGTTGTCGACCAGCGTGCCCACCAGGCGCTGCAAGCGGGATGCATCTCCTCTGACGTACACGTTATCGGCGATGTCGTCTTCTATCATCACGTTGCGCTCGAACGCAACCGATTCGAATTGCAACACGCCCGCCAAAACGATGTCGCTGAAGTTAAGCCGTCCAAACGCCTCCTCGTGCTGGTCAAACTCCGATTTCGCCAGATAGAGCATGTCGTTTACCAAATCCTGCATCAGATGCGCTTCGGTTTCGGTGCTTTCGACCCATTTCATCTGAGAGGCAACGCTTGCCTTGGGGTCGGACATGATCAAAGAATTGTTCGCCAAGATCACGGCAATCGGCGTTTTCAGCTCGTGACTTGCATCGACCACGAACTGCTGCTGCTGACGCCAGGCGAGCTCCACTGGCTTGACGGACCAGCGAGCAAGAACGGCGCTGATCGTCACGAATCCCACCAACGCCACGCCTCCCGCCAAGAGCAACGACCACAAAAGAGGTTCCATTGTCTGACGCACGTAGTTTTCCGAAGCGAAGGCAACCTTCATGGAACCGTCAGGCATCGTGGTGGCGACGTAGTACAAACCAAGCGATGAGATTTTCCCTCGACTGTCAAGCCCGTTTTGCGATGCCGACGTCCGAGCTTGGACCAGCTCCAGGGCCTGCTCGGCCGTCTGCGAATCGAAAGACAGGGAATTCATGCGCACTTGCACTACGCTGTTGGCGTCGACATCGTATACCGAGGTGGCGATAAACGTATCGGGGGCTTTCCGACGTATCGGGGCAGCTGTCGACCCATCCTCGATACCAACAGGGCTTTCGTGATTGCCGATGACGAAACTCTCTTCGTCGAATTCACCTGTGTCGCCTTCGTGATCGCCCGAATCGGCGTAACCACCATCGACGTCGGGGGAGCTGGTTTCGTCAGCATTGGCATCAACCAAACCGGATGCCCCCTCGAAATCGACGCCTTGCAACCCCGAACCGACTTCCGACTGCCCGACAGGGGCGCCAAGCGGTCCGACCTCCTGTTTGTTGTCCATATCCAGTGCATGGGACAAAGCTTCGTATACCGCTTGTTCTTGCTGTTGGTAATCGACATAGACGATAACCGCGCCTAGAACGAGAAGCGCAATGAAGGCAAATGCCACATGAGTGGCAAGAAGCTTCCTGCGAAGCTTGGAAATCATCGAATCTTGGACATTGCACCGTCCCGACATTGCAAACCTCTAAGCTTTTTCCGTCACGACTTCCAAACGGTATCCGACCTTGCGGAGCGTGGCAATCTTCAAATCTGATTTAACGAAGTTGAGCTTCTTGCGCAGAAACGAGATGTATGCCTCCACGTTGTTGTCATCAGCCGTCGACTCGACACCCCATACCTTGTTGATAAGCGTCTCTTTCGACGTGACGTGATTGGGGTTGCTGAACAAGATCTTGGCTATGACAAATTCCTTATGACCAAGGTGGATGCTTTTCTCTGGCGTGGAAAGCTCGCAGCTTTCCAGATCTAGAGAGGTATTTCCCACGGTCAGGCTGTCAAAGATAACCTCACCCTGCCGACGCGTGAGCGAACGAAGGCGCGCAAGCAACTCGGCCGGCGCAAAAGGCTTGGTCATGTAGTCGTCGGCCCCGCTGTCAAGCCCACCGACCTTGTCGCGAATGGAATCGCGAGCCGTCAGCATGAGCACAGGGGTGGCGACTTTGCGTCGACGCAGCTCGGCAGCCACCTCAAAACCATTCATCTTGGGCAGCATCACATCCAAGATCACGACATCGTAAAAGCCGCTTTCCGCATACGCCAAGCCATCGGAGCCATTGTGCACCACATCGACTTGATAATCGTGTTTCCGGAGGATGGCGTCGAGCGCTTCCGCCAACCTGACATCGTCTTCCACGATCAGAACCTGCATGGTCTTCCTTTCATGCCGCCAGGGCAATCGCCGAAATCCAACGACCTCATTTTATCAATTCATCTGAAAACTAGCTGAAAGGGACCAAGGCGGCTTCCCGAACCAGCCTTTCAGGTTTCTTTCAGCAGGCTCGGCTAGAGTTTGGCCCGAAGACGAAAGGAATGGATGTGAAAACCCTCACGAAACAGCACGATGCGAGCGGCACGCAAGCAAACGCCCCATCTTCCAAACCCACCATACGGGACTTGTGCAATTTCGAACGAAAGGAAAAGAAATACCTGCTGAGCCTAGAACAGTACCTGCAGTTTCGCCACCTTTGCGAAGCCCTGCTCCAAGAAGACGAATACCCGAACAGCACCATTTCAAGCCTCTACTACGACACGCCCGGGCATTTGCTCGTAAACCGGTCTCTGGAAAAGCCCAAGTACAAGGAAAAACTGCGCATTCGATCCTATGATGCGCCGAAAATGGGAGAACCCGTCTTCGTCGAACTCAAGAAGAAGTTCAAAGGCGTGGTCTACAAGCGCCGAGTTGCTATGAGCATGCCGGCAGCCTACGCCTTCATGGAAGGCGCTCCTTATCGCAAGGCTCAGAAGCGTTTCCCCTTAAACGACCCCGCCCGCCAATTGGAGGCTTTCAGCCCCAGGTCTTTGCAGATTGCAAACGAGATCGCCTTTGCACGAGACCGTTACCCCCAGTTGCGCCCCGCCATGATGATCGTGACGACCCGCCTGGCACTGCGTACCACCGATGGAAGCGACGTGCGCATCACCTTCGACGTGAACCCCGTGTGGCGCGATTGGGAACTGGGCTTTGGATACGGGCTCGGCGGAATCCCCATCCACGCCGATGGAAGCGTGATCATGGAAATCAAATGCCTGGGATCGTACCCGCTTTGGCTTTGCAAGGTGCTCACCCAGTGTGCCGTCTACCCCGTATCTTCCTCAAAATACGGCAAGGCATACTGCGCCGCCCATCCCAGCCAAACTCCTCGAACAGCGCATAGAAGCGCCTAGAGCGCCAGCGGAAAGGACAATCATGCTACAAAACGTTTTCGGAAGCATCATGAAATCGGAAAGCACCGCCGCTGCGCTTTCGGGCGGAGCGTTTCTGGCATGCACGGTGACGTCGTTGGCGCTTGGCGTGGCCATAGCTTTCATCTACATGTTCAAACACGATTACAACAAGAACTTCGTCATCACCATCGCGTTGCTGCCGGTGATCGTGCAGATGGTCATAGCCTTGGTCAACGGCAATATAGGCGCAGGCGTCGCCGTGATGGGCGTGTTCAACCTGGTGCGGTTCCGCAGCGTTCCCGGCTCGGCGAAAGACATCTGCGCAGTGTTCCTGGCAATGGCCGTGGGCTTGGCTACCGGCATGGGGTTTCTGGCGCTCGCCATGCTGTTCACGGTGATCGTGGGCCTTGCGAACATGGTCTTCGTTCTTTCGCCACTCGGAAACCCCAAACCCGCAGGTGTTGACAAGACGCTCAAGGTAACCATCCCCGAAGATTTGGACTACTGCAACATCTTCGACGACCTGTTTGCGCGCTACACTCGCAGCAACGAGCTCGTCAACGTGAAGACGACCAACATGGGAAGCCTCTTTCAGCTTGAATACCGCATAGAACTGCTCGATTCCAAGCTGGAAAAGCAACTCCTTGATGCAATCCGATGCCGCAATGGCAACCTGACCGTGCAGTGCGGCCGCCCAATCGCCATCCGAGAAACCTTGTAAACCCGATCTCAAGCGCGCATCGAGCAAATCGAGATTGCATCCGCCTCGTCAGACCCTCTTCCCTCCCCCTGGCAGCCGCCGCGCCCGCATTTACATACATTACGGCACACACAGCGGGCGCGGCGACCGCCAGCTTCCAACATCTTTGACACCAGAGGCGGAGCCGGAGCCGCTCGTCCATACGAGCAGCAAGCAAGACAAACACACGGAAAGAGAGATACCATGAAAGCAAACCCTTCCGAAGCCGCCAGGACGCGACTGCGCAAACCCTTGAAATACCTGGCCACGTCCGCGCTCGCAGCAATCTTCGCCGCCAGTGCGCTTGCCTGCGCACCTGGAAACGCGACCGCATCGACCGAAGACGAGCAATCGACTCCCGCCATCGCCTCCGTTGAAGAAGGTGCCGAAAACACATCGGACGCAACGGTGAAACAGGCGATAGTCTCCGGCACCGCATCCATGGACCTTGACTACAGCAGCCGTGACAAAGACTCGAGCTACGACGAATCGCAAGCCACCAGCGTGAACCTCTCTGCGGATTCAGCCACGGTGAAAGGCGAAGGGGCATCTGCCGACGGCGCTGTCGTGACCATATCTGCTGCGGGGACGTATGTCATCAGCGGGTCGTCGAGCGACTGCCAGATTCTGGTTGCAGCAGGTGATGAAGACAAGGTGCAGCTTGTGCTCGATGGCGTGGATGCAAGCTGCACGACCGGGCCTTGCATAAACATCGAGAACGCCGACAAGGTGTTCATCACGCTGGCCGACGATAGCCAAAACGAGCTCTCTGACGCAGGATGGACGGTAACAGACGAATCCGATGAAGCAAACGCAACCATTTACAGCACAAGCGACCTGACGTTGAATGGCGCGGGCGAGCTTACCGTCAACGCCACGACCCACCACGCCATCAGCAGTAAAGACGACCTTGTCATCACCGATGGAACCTATGCCATCACCGCCATCGACGACGGGCTGCGTGGCAAGGACTGCGTGAAGATCGCAGGCGGCAACTTCATAATAGACGCAGGCGACGACGCCATCGTGAGCTCGAACGATACCGACGAAGACCGTGGGTTCGTACTCGTGGATGGCGCGACGGTGGGTATCACCGCAGGCGACGACGGTATCCAGGCCACGCGGTTCATCGATCTGGCAGGCGGCACCCTCGATATCAACGCCGGCGACGACGCCATCCACAGCAACCTCGACCTCGCCTTGAACGGGGCGGATGTCACCATCAATGCCGGAGACGACGCCTTCCACGGCGAGTTCAACGTGCTCGTGGAACAGGGCAGCCTCACCGCGAAGTCTTGCTACGAGGGTATAGAGGGCGAATCAATCCTGATCGCAGGAGGAGACATCGCCATCTACGCTTCCGACGACACCGTGAATGCATCCATGGGGTCTACGAGCGCGGAAGACGAGACGGCGCAGGCTAACGAAACCGCCATGGGCGAAGACCCCATGACGGGTATGGAAGAAGCCGGGTTCGGCAACGCAGGCAACGTGACGATCGCCGGTGGCAAGAGCGTACTCGTGTGCACGCAGGACGGCGATAGCCTCGACTCGAACGGAAGCCTTACCATGACCGGCGGCATCGTGCTCATTTCGGGCACCCAAAGCAAAGGTAACGGAGCGCTTGACTACGACACCCAGGCAACGATCAGCGGCGGAACAATCGTCGCCATCAGCACGGCAGGCATGGCGCAGACCTTTGGCAGCGAATCCACCCAGGCAAGCGTCACGGCTAATGTCAGCGGCAATGCCGGCGACCTGGTGAGCATCGTCGACGCGAACGACAACGTGGTTGTAAGCTATCGCAGCGCCAATGCCTTCAGCTGAGTGATGGCGAGCAGCACCACCATCGAGGAAGGTGCCGCCTACCACGTGGTCGTGGGCGGCACGAACAGCAACGAAGACGAATTCGGCTATGCCGAAGGCGGTACGCTTTCCGGGGGCACCGATTCAGCCACCGTGACGGCGGGCACCGAGGCCCAGGGCACGATGGGCGAAGACGGCATGTTTGGAGGCGGCATGGACGGCCCGATGCCAGGCGATAGCGACATGGGTGGCCGACCAGGCGCGATGCCATACGACAGCATGAGCGGTCAGGACGGCACGACATCCGGGCAGACCGCCGCATAGAAACCGGGATTGACAGGAGGGGCACACCCCCCTCCCTTCAAGCGGCTACGCGCCGACCTTGTGGGCAGAACCCACGGACACGTTCTCGTAGGTGACAACCGTACCATCTGCCAACATGTGGCCAGGCAGGATTTCGAGCAGCGGCTTCACCACGAAGTCGCGCTCGCAAATGCGCGGATGCGGCAAGGTGAGCACCTCGTCGTCGCTGATGTAGAGTTGATAGTCCAAGATGTCCAGATCACAGGTACGCGGGCCATTGGGAACGGAACGCACGCGGCCCAGGCTGTTCTCGATGGCATGCAGATAGCCCAACAGCTCGTGGGGTGCTATGCCCGTGCGAATGAGCACGACCGCGTTCACGAAGGTGTCTTGGTCTTCGTAATAGGCAGGCTCGCTTTCGTAATAGCTCGAAACATCGATGAGCTGCGTGTCGGGCAGCATGCACAAATCGGCTACCGCCATGTTCATCTGCGAGATCTTCGCCTCGGTTTCCTCGCCTGGCCTTGTCTGCACCAGCGCGACGTTGCAACCCAACGCGATGAGCGCATAGGGGCGCAGCTTTTGGAGCGCCTCGATCGTGGCAGCCACGTTGTGAGTGCGCACCACGCTTGCTCCCAGCTCGCAAGCCATCAACGCTTCCTCGGCACTTGCCTGATCACGGTGTTTCGGGTCTTCGATGCCGTAGGCCCAACCGATGAAGCTCTTGCGGGAAACGGCCACCATGACCGGGTAACCCATATGGCGGAGCACGTGGATATTGCGCATGAGCTCGAGCGTCTGCTCTGGCGTCTTGCCGAACCCGGGGCCCGGATCGACGCAGATGCGGCTACGGTCAACGCCCGCTTCCTGCAACATGGCAGCCTGGCTTGCCAGGTACTCGCATACTTCGGCCACCACGTCATCGTATTGGGGGTCGTCTTGCATGGTGCGCGGCTCGCCCAGCATGTGCATGACCACCAATCCGGCATCGCACTGCGTGGCAACCTGCACCATGGCAAGATCGCGGAAACCAGAGACGTCGTTGATGATGGCGGCGCCCGCTTCCACGCACGCTCGCGCCGTTTGCGCATGACGCGTATCCACGCTCACGCATACGCCCTTGGAAGCCAGCTGGCGTACCACTTCGACCACGCGGCGCATTTCCTCTTCCACCGTCACCTCGGCAGAACCCGGCCTGCTAGATTCGCCGCCCACGTCGATGATGTAGGCGCCCTCGTCCACCATCTTCAGCCCCGCCTGCACGGCATCCTCCACACCCGCGTAGCTACCGCCATCGGAAAAGGAGTCGGGCGTAACGTTCAAGATGCCCATCACGATGGGCATCTTGGTGTCGAACTTGTACGATCCGCAGTTCCAGATCATGAAAGCCCCTTATCAAGACTGGTTTTCGTCGTCTTTCCGCTCATCTTTCGGCATGTAGCCGGCAGGCGTGACAGGAGGTTTGCTCGCGGCAGAAGGAGTAAGCGACTCCAAGTCCCCAGGTGAAGGAGGAGCAGGCTGCTGAGGCTGAGCCAGCACCTCTGGCTGCTGCACCTCTGGCTGCTGCCGTATCTGCTCGGGAGGCGGAAACGCTTCGTCTTGCCTTGGCGTGACCACCACCGGCTCGAGCACCGTGGGATCGGCGGACGGATCTGCCACGTTGGCCACCGTCGTGGCCTCTAGTTCGCGCTGCGCACGGCCCTCTTCGCTCTGCTCATGAGCGATGTATTCGCTCCATCGGTTGTCGAGCAGTGCCTGACACGCTTCGCCGTCCACCGTCTCACGCTCCAGCAGCACGCTCGCCATCAGGTCCATCTGGTCCTTGCGGTTCACGAGCACTTCGTACGCGCAATCGTGCGCTTGCTTCATGATGCGCGCCACTTCTTCGTCGATGCGTCGAGCGGTCTCTTCCGAATAGTCCTGGGTGTTGCCATAATCTCGGCCCAGGAACACCTCGTGGTTGGGCTGGCCGAAGACCTGATGGCCCAAATCGGCGCTCATGCCGTACTGCGTGACCATGGCGCGAGCGATCTTCGTGGCACGCTCCAAATCGTTGCTCGCCCCCGTGGTGATGTCGCCACAGTAGATTTCCTCCGCCACGCGACCGCCCATGAGCACGGCCAGCTCGTCGTACATCTCGCTCGTGGAGTTGAGAACCTTGTCATCGCTGGGGATGGACAATGTATAACCCAATGCGCGGCCACGGCTGATGATGCTGATCTTGTGCACGGGATCGGCATGTTCGAGCGTGTGGCCAACCAGCGCATGACCGCTTTCGTGATAGGCGATAGTGCGTTTGGTGTGCTCGTTGAGCACACGCCCCTTGCGCTCGGGGCCAGCAATCACGCGCTCCATGCTTTCGGTGACTTCGTCCATGGAAATCACCTTCTTGCCGCGACGTGCTGTGAGCAGTGCAGCTTCGTTGAGCAGGTTGGCCAAGTCGGCGCCGGCGAACCCAGGAGTCAAGCTCGCAATCTTGTCCAGGTCGACGTTTTGAGCCAACGGCTTGTTCGCCGAATGCACCTGCAAGATCTTCAGACGGCCTTTCACGTCGGGCACATCGACGGTAATCTGGCGGTCGAAGCGGCCAGGACGCAGCAGAGCCGGGTCAAGAACGTCAGCGCGGTTCGTTGCCGCGATGAGCACAACCGATTCGTTCGCCGAAAAACCGTCCATCTCGACGAGCAGCTGGTTGAGCGTCTGCTCGCGTTCGTCATGGCCACCACCCAGACCAGTACCTCGCTGACGGCCCACGGCATCGATCTCGTCGATGAAGATGATGGAAGGAGCTGCCTCTTTGGCCTGCTTGAACAAATCGCGCACGCGGCTTGCGCCCACGCCCACGAACATCTCGACGAAGTCAGAACCCGAGATGCTGAAGAAGGGTACGCCTGCTTCGCCGGCAACCGCACGGGCCAGCAACGTCTTGCCTGTGCCCGGAGGGCCCACCAACAGGCAGCCACGCGGAATCTTTGCGCCGATTTCTTGATACTTGGCAGGATTGGCCAGGAAGTCCTTGATCTCCTGCATCTCTTCGACGGCTTCGTCTACACCCGCCACGTCGGAGAACTTCACGTCGGGGCGTTCCTCGGACGCCATCTTCGCCTTGGTGCGCCCAAACGACATCTGCGAATTGTTCGCCCTGCTCATCTGGTAGAACATGAAAATGAAGAAACCTGCGAACAGAATCATGGGCAGATACGACAGCACCATGGAAAGCGCTGAGGAGGGAATCTTCACGTCATAGGGAATTTCCGGATGAGCCGCCATGAGTTCGCCGAGCGAATCTTGCCCGACCCAGGTGGTCTTGTAATTGCGAAGCTCACCGAGGTTTTCGTTCTTCAGCTCCTGCAACTCGATTGCCTGGTCGATAGGCTCCATGTCCGAAGTGTAATCCATGCTCAACGCGGAATTCAGGGCGCTGAAGGCGACATTGTAGGCATCGGTGACCGTGCCACCAACCGTTGCGGCAGGATAATAGGTGCCCGTCACGGTATCGGAGCTGGCGTCGAACGTGACTTCTTGAACGCGGCCATCGTTGACGGCTGCTATGAAATCGGATGTGATGAGCGTGTCCGTCTGCTTCGGCTGGTCGCCACCCTGCGTCAACCCCTGTGAGAACTGGAATGCGAATACGGCGATAAGCGCGAGCATGATCAACGTCCACACAATGGGGGTACGCGGGTTCTGGTTCTGTGGTCCTTTGTCCTGTTGAGGCATGTATGCTTCCTTTTCCTGCTTCGCGCAGGGTTTCTTATGCGTAGATCTCGGGCTTCAATACGCCGATATAGGGCAGGTTGCGATATTTCTGCGCATAGTCCAAACCATACCCTACGATGAATTCGTTCGGGCATTCGTAACCTACGTATCGGCAATTCACATCAAGCTGATTCGGGGTGTTCTTGCGCATGAGTGCGGTCACGGCAATTGACTTCGGGTTCAACACGCCGAAACGCTCGATGAGGTGATGCAGCGTGAGGCCCGTGTCCAACACGTCTTCGGCAATGATCACGTGCTTGTCGTAGATGTCCAAGGATAAGTCTTGCACGATGCGAACCCTGCCAGACGTCTGAGTGCTGTCGCCGTAGGAGGAAACCATCATGAAATCCATCTCCAACGGCAAATCGATGTTGCGAACCAAGTCGCCCATGAAGATGGCCGCACCACGCAGGATGCCAACCACCACCAGGGACTCGCCCCGATAATCATCGGAAATCTGACGACCTAGCTCCTCCACGCGATGCGCGAGCTGTTCTTTCGTGAACAAGATGCGTTCAACATCATCGTGAACGTTCGACAAAACGGCCTCACTTCCCATTCTTGCCCGAATTCGCGCACGCGAAACCAGGCAGGCATTTTTCTGCAAGGTTAAAGTGTATCAAAATGCGCGATTTCCGCATTCACGATACGGTAACGGCAACTCCATAAGCACTTTTTTTACACGCTGTTTCAAACGTGGCGGCAGGCAGGCGGATGGGGAGGCCCCTGCGGGGCATCCGCGGAGCGGCGCTTCTGAGGAGAACGCGGCGGTTAAGAATCCGGCAAGTCTAGGCTGTCGCCCGTGGATGCGATGTTTCGGCGAAGCGTGCGCGACCCATTCGCCGGATTCATCGGCCGCGTTCGACGCGCCGCGCAGCGCATGCCCCGCAGGGGCCTCCCCATCCGCCTGCCGGGCAATCAGATTTCATTTTTTGCCATCAGAAATCAAATCCGGAAAGAGCTCGAGCAGCCTGCCCACAGGCAACCCTACGATGTTGTCGTAATCGCCTTCGGTTCGCTCGACCAAAGCTGCGCCCTCGCCCTGGATGGCATATGCTCCAGCCTTGTCGTAGCTTTCGCCCTTGCGCAGGTAGTTGGTTATGGTATCGTCGTCGAGCTGCTTAAACGTGACGAGGCTCGTCTCCTCGAACGTCTTGCGACCCACGTTCACGTTGCCTTGGTCGTCGGCCACCACCATCCATACCGACACCCCGGTGATCACCTCATGAGTGCGCCCGGAAAGATTGCGCAGCATCCCCTTTCCCTCCGATGCGCTGTGCGGCTTTCCGAAGATTCGCCCATCGAGCACAACCATGGTGTCGGCGCCGATAACCACTACTTGCTCGTTTTCGGGATTGGCCGCCAAGATCTGCTGCACCACCGCACCTGCTTTGCGTTGCGCGAGTTCTTGTGCCGCTTGGTGCGGGTCCGCCAGCAGCCCATCGTCGAGCGTCTCGTCCACATCGGAAACCAGCACCCTGAACTCCACGCCTGCGCGCTCGAGCAGCTCCCGCCGCCGCGGGCTCGCCGATGCCAGAATGACGTCCATTCATCTACCTCTTTCCCGGAATGCCGTGCTGCTGGCATGCGCCATGCTGCCGAAAACGAAGGCCTTCCCCCGACGCTCCTATTCCTGCCCCTGTTTAACGATTCTTTTTCAACACTGCTAGGTTTTCTTGCGGCGAAGACGGTAGGCTTGCATCGGTTCGATGCGAAGACCCCTCTTGTTGGCCGAAAGGGCCAGGTCACCTTGGATGTTCGCCGTGTACCCACTCACAGGCTTGCCTTCGGCGAACGCGGCAAGCGCCGCTTCGACGCTACGGGTTTCCACACGTGCATCAAAGCCCAATATGCTCTCGAGTACCGAAAAGATAGCCCGGCGCTGCAACGGCAACGGCTCTTTTCCGAATGCCGGCTTGACCATGCAGCCACAAGCGGGATCGCTAGGGCATTCGGCGCCTCCCTCGTCGACCCAACGAACCGTGCGCTCGATCAGGGCCTGGGCTTGGGCTTCGACCATGTCGTCCTCGTCGGCTATGAGGTTCATGGTCCGGCACAATGTCTCGAACAGGCGCGGATTTCGCGCTTGGGCTAACGGGACGATCTCGTTGCGCACATATCCGCGAAACTGGTCGGTATGCGCATTGGTGGCGTCTTCCCGCCACAAGTGGCCAGCATTATCTCGCAGGCAGACGACGGCCGAATCCGCATCGGCGTCGAGCGAGCGCCGAAGCAAGTAATCGCGCAGTTCTTCCCTGTCGACATCGAGCAGTGGACGAGCAACGGAGCCATTGAGATACAGCATCGAGCGAAAACCCCCGGGGCCCGTTCCCACGATGGATCGCATGTAGAAGTTCTCTACCCGGTCGTTGCGCGTGTGAGCCGTGAAGATGCGCCCCTGGCTCACGGGCTCGCCCGCGCGTTGGCACAGCTTCGCCAATGCGTCCTCGGCAGCGGAATAGCGCTCGCGTCGCGCAACCGCCTCCAAGTTGTCGCCCGATTCGCGCACGATGCCACTCACGTCCACGTCGTAGAGAAACAGCGGCACGCCCAAGGCGCAGCCAAGTTCTTGTACGAACACCGCATCCCCATCTGATGCTTCGCCCCTGAGGTTGTGGTTCACGTGCATCACGCCCACAGGCCCGACCACCCCTCGTTCATGCAGTTCGCAGGCTATATAGGCAAGCGCTGTGGAATCCGACCCTCCGGAAACCATCAGCAGCACCGGCGCATCCGAAGACGCGAGTCCTCGCTCTACGATGGTGTCCGCCGCCCGTTCGACCACGCTCTTCGATACTTTCACCTTGTCTCCTCCGCCAATCTGCGCAAATCGCTACATAGCGCAGCAACGTGCTTTCGCCGTCAAGCCCGAAGGCCTAAGCCATGCCCTCGAACAGGGCGGTGCTCAGGTAGCGCTCACCTGTGTCCACGGCAAAGGTGACGATGACCTTGCCCCGCACCTCGGGATGGTCGCGCACGAGCTGGCGCACGCCAGCAAGGTTCGCACCGGACGAAATGCCCACGAGCAAGCCTCTCGCGGCAGCATCGCGCGCCTGCGCTAAGGCATCGTCCGTCCTTACGGCAATTGCCCCGTCGAGCATGCCCAAATCGAGCACCTCGGGAATGAAGTTCGCCCCAATGCCCTGGATGCCGTGCGGACCTGGCTCGATGGCCTGCCCTGCCAGCGTCTGGCCGATAATGGGGCTTTCCGCGGGTTCTACCGCATAAAAGCGCGTGTCAGCCCCGAGCTTGCGGAAGTAATGGGCGCATCCGGAAATCGTTCCGCCCGTACCGGCACCTGCCACGATGTAGGCGGGGTCGAATCCCAACTGCTCTCGTATTTCGGGAGCAGTGGTGCGCTCGTGTGCCAGCGGATTGTTCGGGTTCGTGAACTGCCCCACAATCCAACCGCCATCCAAATCGCGTTCTAACTCGGCGGCTTTGCCCACCGCGCCTTTCATGCCCGCTGCTGCAGGCGTCAACACTAACTCGGCACCGTATGCCGCCGCCAGCATGCGCCGCTCCAAGCTCATGGACTCGGGCATTACCAACATCACGCGATAGCCACGCGCAGCGCCTATCATGGCGATGCCGATGCCCGTGTTTCCACTCGTAGGTTCGATGAGCACGCTCCTGCCGGGCTCGATGATGCCTGCCGCTTCCGCCTCGTCAATCATCGTGAGGGCTGCGCGATCCTTGATCGAGGCCCCGGGGTTGGCAGCTTCGTACTTCACGAACACCTGCGCGCCCACCTCGTCGGAAAGCCAATCCAGCTTCACTAAGGGCGTTGCCCCGATGATGCGGCTGATTTGGTCTTTGGGCATATCGGCCCCCTTTCCCCTCGCATGCTATCCTCCTGCGTCGAGCTACTTAGAAACGCTGATCTTCGCTCTGTCTTCCCGACTCGCCGGAAAGCGCCGCCTACCGACATACCGGCAAATGCAGGTTCGAGAAGAGGCGTTTACTTCGAGAATAGGTACTTATAGGTGAAAAGATCATCATCGACCGTTAAGCTCAAATCTCCATCATCATCCTTGTACAGAACCATCTCCCCGCCATTGATGATGACCTGGTCTCCGCTTTCTTCCCATGTTCCTTCGATCGTTCTGTCTTGCAAGGTAATCGTCGCATCACCGTTACTCTTGAGCTTCAGGGAGCACATGCTTCCTACTGCATCCGTTTGATCGATGGTCATTTGGCTAACTTGCTCGACTTGTCTGCAGTGATAGGATCCTGCAACCGAATTCGAGGAGCCGCAAGCGGTCAGCGCCCCAAGAGCAAGAACCGCAACAGCTGCTATCAGAATCATCAAGATGTTCTTTTTCATGTCGAACCTTCTTTCACAAAAACCCTCGATCCAACCAGAGTCCGGCAAAAGACCCTTAACTACTTCAAATACGAATCCAACGGGAACTCATCGCCACCGCTTGAAATGGCATTGATCGAATACGAATTGGCACTTTGAACGCTTTCAATCGATTGCACGTCTTCGTACCCGCCAAGGTTGTCTTGCACCTCCACCTTCAACTCGTTGACGAGAGCAGATGTGTTTACCTCGGAAACGGTGCCATCCTCTTTGACCATGATGATCGCGTAGAGCCCTTCGTCTCCAAACGGCTCGACATAGATGTCTTTAACACCACCGCCGATTTGAACTTCCCAACCAACCTGCTCGCCAAGCTCCCCTTCGGTTCTCATCACGGCTTCGCCTTCTGGCGTGAGCAGAACCGAGTTGACATTCATTCCGAATCCGGTTTCGCTGGATACTTCCACCACGTAGCTGAAGTTGGTGTATTCAGGAGTTGGAGCTGGACTTGCCGTTTCCTCGACGGGAGTTGCTTCCTCTTCTTCGGCGACGGGAGCCGTGGTCTCTTCTTCGGTGGCAGGGCCATCACTCCCACACGCTGCGAAAACGAAAGCCGTGACAATGGCAATTGCCGCTATGATGATCCTCTTTTTCATTTTCATCCCTTCTCTACACATGGATGATGCCTTCTCGAAAGAGCTGTGTCATCGGTGTCGTTGTCAATCTCCTCGACTAGCTCCCTACTCGTTCCTGCCGCTTCATCATGTCCCAACACTGTGATTGATTATATCAAGAAGACCAGGTAAACCTTCTTCTGGAACAAGCCGCATCAAGAAGAGAGATTCGCGCAAGAAGAACTGCACCTTGTTACGCGTTCTTGCGATACGCCTCCATCATTTCCCTGTCGGGCACGAAGCGTGAGCCGACGCCGTCTATCAGCGAACGGAAGCCATCCGAAACATCTGCCCTGTCCTGGTACGTGCCTCCGAATTCGGCAGCACAACTTTCCTCATCCTCGACCTCGCAGAATGCGTTTCCGCTGATGTCGTTGACCATATCCTCTTCGCGGCAGTCCTCGCTGAATTCAACGCCGACCTCTCCGCCGACGACGAGGTTCGCAGACACCCGGTTGTTCCTGCTGCGCTGCACCCCAATCTGCGTGGCATTGTCTACGAGAGTGTTATGCTCGAACGTGCAGTCCTCGGTAAACCCAAGGTTCTCGTCGTAACCTCCGAAGCAAATGCCCGTCCATCCCATACAGTCGGCAATCACATTGTCGTGAACATTGACTCCCGACACTCGGAACAGCTCGTTATCGTCGGGGCTGTGCTCTGTCGCGACTTCCAAGCCGATATCGCACTTGAAGATGAAATTATCGTATATCTCTATGTTCTGACCACCATCGACATAGATACCGTCTGCGCTCGGATCGTATTCCCCGCCTTCGAAGTAGGCCGAATTGCCTTCGGTGCTGATGTTATATACGACATTGCCAGTACAGACGCCGTTGCGGACCATATCGACCTCATACGCGTTACCACCACCATCTTCGTCGGGGTGCTTCGCCGTTCCCTCGAAGCCGATCATGTCGATTCCGATGTTGTCGTTGTCGTGAACGACGTTGTCAGCAATCAGGAATCCGTCGACGTTTCCATTCAGGACCATCGACTCGCTGGAACCACATTCGCAGTCATAAACCTCGCAGCCTTCTATGGTCAGGTCCTCAACAGGTGCAAGGTCGTTGCGGGCATACACGCAGATGCCATGAACCCCTCGCACACCATGCACGACGCAGTCTCTGATGTTGATATCCCGCAGCGGCTGCTCCCCGGCCTCGCGGGTGCTTTCGTATTCGATACCATGCGTGCCCCCCTCCGTTTCCAGGCCCTCGATGGAGATATGGCAAACGTTGGCAAGGTAGATCCCAGTCCCGCCCTCTGCGTGTATGACAACTCTCTCGCTCTCTGCTGGGCGAATGACCGTAGGAGCCGTCTCGGTACCCGAGCATTCCGAACCAAGCAGAATCGGCCCGTAATCCCCTTCATGCACTACGATAGTCGAGCCGGGTGCTGCCGCTGCGGCAGCGGGAACGGTAGCATACGGTGCGTCCTGCGTTCCCTTGCCCGATTCGTCGTTTCCAGACACGGCAACATGCACTTCCGTCATATGCGCTTCCGCCTGTTCCGATTGCCCAGACTGAAAGGAAGCACAGCCAGCTGTTCCTGAGATCAGAACAACCATCATCGCAATAGCAAGCATGTATGTTGCAATCCGCTTCATGGGATCCCATTACTCCCGGTTCGATGGGTCAAAGCCAGCCGTCGCAACGCCACCGTATGCAATACGAAACGACAGCAGAAACGCAGTCAGACAGCCCCGAGATCGTGGCCGCCACGGTTTAATCATAAGTTTTCTCCATGAACATGAACTCCGATGGAATCACATGTCTTGAAGAAACGAGGCCCTTCTTCACCCATGATCCCAGATGGAACGAAGCCACATTTCTCAAGGACTCTTTGCGATGCCCTGTTTTCTGATGCTGTCTCGGCTTCTACACGGTAAACGCCAGGCTGGCTCAAAGCCCAAGCGGCAACCGCGTCAACTGCTTCTGTTGCGTAGCCGTTTCCCCGATTCTCTTCCGAAACCCCATAACCAATTTCAACTGAGCCATCTGCGCTGAATCCCTTGAAGCTCAAATCGCCAACATGAGATCCATCTTTCCGCTCGATAACCCAAATAGCATACCAATCCCAGGCATCTGGATGATCAAGGCATCCCTGTAGCATCTCTCTATATGCTTTTGCGAGAATCTCGTCTGTCTGCTGTTCGATAAAACGGACCATCTCGTCTTGGGATGCAGCATGTATCATCAAACGCTTTGTTTCGATAACCATTTTTCCGTTCCCTTGTTTTCACGCGATAGCAATACTACCGTCTCGACATGGTCGGTATGGGGAAACATGTCAACGGGCTGGATGCGCCCCAGGTGATAGCCAAGCTGCTGCAGGAAGGCGACGTCGCGTACCTGCGTATGTGGATTGCAGGATATGTAGACGATGCGCCCCACACCCGATTCGGCTGCAGCGCGCAAAAACTCCTCGGTTGCCCCAGCTCTTGGCGGATCCATGAGCAGCACGTCGAAACGCTGGCCTTCCGATGCGCAAGAACGAAGGTAGGAGCCCGCATCCGCTACGACGAAAATGGCGTTCTCGATGCCGTTATGCGCAGCATTCTGCCGGGCATCCCGGATGGCAGACTCCACCTTGTCCACCCCTACCACACGAGCATCATCGAGCATGGACGCTGCCACCAGCCCAATAGTTCCCGTGCCGCAGTAGGCATCCATGATGGAAACAGGCGTGGCTCCATCGCGAGCATCGTTGGTGGCTGCACATGCGCCATCGAGCGCCCATCCCACTGCCGCGCGATAGAGGATTTCGGTCTGCACGGCGTTCACCTGGTAAAACGAATGGGACGAAATGCGAAAACTCAAACCGCACAACGTGTCGAGGATAAACCCAGGGCCGTATATCACATGCTCCTCATTACCCAAAATCGCGTTAGTCTGCCTAATGTTCACGTTCTGCACGATGGTGGTTATCTCTGGGCAGCGTTTCACGAGTTCGCGGGCGAAGTTGCGCGCACCGGGAAACTGGCTTGCGTTCGTGACCAGCGTGACCAGCACTTCCCCGCTCTCGTGACCAACCCGCACCACCACATGGCGCATGAAGCCCGTACCGGCATCCTCGTCGTATGGGGCGACGTCGAACTTTCGCATGAGCTGCGCCACCGCTCGGACGATGCGCCTGCCGCATTCGTGCTCAACGGGGCATTCTGGCACCTCCACGATGCGATGCGTCCCCTGCGCGTACATGCCGCAGAGAATCTCGCGTTGAGCACTGGTTTTCTTACCCCGGGCTTTCGCGTTGCTAGAACCCTGCTTGCGGCCACCGCGATTCTGCCCCTTACCAGAGGTGCGCTTGCCTGGAGCGAACGGCGAAGCAATCTTGTTGCGGAACCGAAACGGCTCGTCCATGCCCAAGATGGGCTCGAGGACGCAATCGGCACCGGCCACATCGGCAAACAGGTCGATGACGAACTGCTGCTTTCGCTGCAGCTGACGTTTGTAGGGCATGTTCACATGCTGGCACGCCCCGCATTCGCGGGAAATACCGCATGCCATCCGTTGCTGGCACGCCGATGATTCCATGTCGTATGTCTTCTTGCCTTCCATAAAATGCATTCTCTCATATGATGATAGAATCAGGACGCACAGGAAGCACGCTTCCCACAACCCTCGACCAGCAAAGGAGCAATCCCTCATGGATCAGAAAGTCTACGAACTCATCAACGACCAGATCAACAAGGAACTCTATTCCGCCTACCTCTACCTTTCCTTCGCCGACTACTACGAGGAAGAGGGCCTCGACGGCTACGCCAACTTTTATGAGATCCAGGCTCAGGAAGAGCGCGACCACGCCATGATATTCCGCAACTTCCTGCATACCTGCGGCATGCCCGTGAAGCTGCTAGCCATCGACCAGCCCGACAAGGTGTTCGAGAACCACATGCAACCCCTCGAGGCTGCGCTGGAGCACGAGAAGTACGTGACCTCGCTTATCAACGGCATCTACGCCGCCGCCGAAGAGGTGAAAGACTACCGCACCATGAAGTTTTTGGACTGGTTCATCGAAGAGCAAACCGAGGAAGAGGAAACCGCGATGGGCATGATCGACAAGATGAGGCTCTTCGGCGGCGACGCCCGTGGCCTCTACGAGCTGAACAAGGAACTGCTCGCCCGCGCTTACAGCGTCCCGAGCCCTCTTGCCGGCGAATAGCAACACCTCTCGAGACTACGATATGGGAAGCGGCGTCTGAATCGACGCCGCTTCTCTTGCATTTGAACGATATGGCGCGCCTTTTGGTTCTGTCCAGGGGAAGCAACACCAGTGCGAAGCAATGCGAATGACAATTCGAGATTCTTAGAAGACTCGACTGGATACCATCGTGCATCTTGCCGACAAGACGGCCGCATTGCACCTTACAGATAGCGGTACTCGATGGTCTGCAAACCCCAGTCGGAAATCTTCTCGCAGCCGAACGCCTTCCACACGCCGCCGCCAAGATCGAGACAGCGACCATACTTGGCGAATCCACCAGTGTCGGTGACGGTGGCGATAACCACTTGATCATGCCATACGATTTCGACCGGACGACCTACGTATTCTTCCATACCCTGGGGCACGGCAACGGTCACGCAATCGTCGTCAAACGCACGGCCCGAGTAGGTGAGCGTCGAACTGCTGGCTACATCGTAGGCAGATGCCACACCCGTAAGCCATTCTTCGCCCGAGGTATCTTCCTTCAGGTGCTGTGCCGCGGGAAGCGGATGCGTAGTGCCTATCTTGGCCGCAGCGACCACGGTAGCCGGATCGCCGGTATCTACCGCGGCAAGCACAATTGTGGGTTCGGGATCTTCGACTGTGAACGTACGCTGCTGGGGAACAGTCAAGGACTCGGCGGAGCTCAAGTCGCCATACTGAGCGTCAATTGCTCCGGTATCCGAAGCCTGGCTTGGCGAGACGACATCTGACGTGGCCAGATCTTCGGGGGCCATCGTCTCATCGATGTCTTCTGGAAGCGTGCTTTGCGCATCCCCGATACCCAGCGTGACATCGTCGCTGCTATCCGCACCTTGCGCGATGCCGAAACCGAAAAAGAGCGCGAAAGCAGTTACGGCCAGCGCCGTCACAGCCCCGGGGACTGTGAAAGAGAACGAGCCGTTACGCCTCTTGTATGAAGCCCTACGCGCCAAAATTCCTCCGCTGCCTTCTGTCAATGCATCCGTATAAGCGGCAGCCGAGTGCGTTCTGAGTGTGAAAACTGCCATTCGTTTTCAAGAAGGGTTTCCAATTATACCGCAATCGGTAAGCCCAACGCCAATTTGGCACCACTCTAAGCGGCCCCCAAGCGTTTTAGCCTGGTTGCATCACAAAAGCAAGCACAAAGTACGCTAAAACTGTGAGCAGGGGAAACGCAATAAATATCAAGATCACCGCTAGACGGACGAGCGTGCTGTCCACATGTCGGGACTGCGCAATTCCTCCACACACGCCCAGTATCCGCTTGTCGACGAGGCTGCGATGAAGCCCCGACGAAGTGCCGGAATGGAGCATGTCGTGGAGTCTGCCGGTGCGTGATGCCCATATTACCAACACGACCAGCAAGATGAGGGCAATGGGCACCAGACCGCGAATCGCGCGAATCACGCTGCCAATGAGGAAATTCCACCATCCCACGGCAACGTAGCCAACCCCCAAGCCCAGAAGCCCTATGCATACGAACACTACGCCCATCACGATGAGCGAACGCTCTTTTCGCGGATAATCCGAAAAGTGCTTCAACGCCTAGTGCACCCCCATCGTGGGAAAGCCCTTGGTGAACGGCTGATCGGCGATAACCGATAGCGCAGGACCGGGATCCGAACAGAACACGATTCCCGCGACGCAAAACGCGGCGATTAGGACCAGAACGCACAAGGCAAAACCGTTCAGGTGCGTGGCCCTCCAAAGCAAACCGCATCCCAGCAGCATGGAAACGATAGGCCAACCTTGCGAAATCCATTGCGTGAAATGCATGGAGCTCATGCCCGTGGTGCATACAAGAAGCACGATGCCCAGGCAGAAGGCCGTAAAACCCATCATGAAGCTTTCAATGCGATAACCCCGAAGCCGGGGCACGACCATGCGGATGATGCCCAAGGCGACAAGAATCAATGGCCAGAACTGGATGGGATGCAGCATGGTGGAAAACGAGCTGAGCAAAAACGCCATGCCAGCGACCGCCAAGATGGTGCCGAAGCCCAAACCCAGGGCAACTGCGCCTTCGGCTTGATGCATGGGTCCTTGAGCTTGCAATTCGCTTGCCCGCATGCGCGCAGCCGCAGCTGCCGCATCGGGAGATTGCGGGGGCATATGCGAATAATCGACGTGGGTCTTTTCCTTGTTGACATGCTTTCCCCGCTCGCTTCTTGCGCCGTACGTGTAGGATGCCACCGAATCGGGACTCACATCGACGGTGAAGCTCCCCTCGTCACGAAGGGGCAGCACCAGCCAGAGCGCGATGTACACCAGCGCAAACAACCCACCGGTAGCTACTGTGAGCGCAACGACGGCAAAGCGCAGCACACCCGTGTCCACGCCCCAGCGTTGCGCAAACCCGCCGCATACGCCAGCGATCAAACCGTCGCTGGCCCGATATAGTGTTCCGCGCTGTTCGGGCATACGTTCCTCCACGAGTGCACAGGACCATCCCGTGCCGAGTACATGCAAGGAATTAAAGCACCGACAAGGCTACCATGGCATCACGAGCAACCATCTGTTGCCTTCCTGTTGGCATCGGCGGGCCTTCGCCTTTATCAGAGCACGAACAACAGCGTTGCGAAGAACTGGAATATGCTACCTGCCAGAATGAACACGTGGAACACCGTGTGCATGTAAGGGATTCTTTTCAGCACGTAGAAAACCGCACCGACCGTGTAGCACAATCCACCCACGAACAGCAGCCAGAAACCAACAGGCGGCAACAATTGCGTCAGCGTGGGGATGTACCACACCACGGCCCAACCTAAGAGCACGTAGATGACCGCAGAAATCCAACGCGGGCGATACGTCCAAAACGCTTCTACCGCCACGCCGGCAAAAGCGATGATCCAAACGAACAATCCCAGTCGCATACCACCCAAACCCGCCATGGTAACCAGGCAATACGGCGTGTACGTTCCCGCAATGAACAGGTAGATGCAGCTGTGGTCGAGCACCTTGAACACGCGCTTGGCTCCTTCAGCTGGAATGGCATGGTAGAGCGTGGACATGAGATATTCCAAAAACATGCTGATGGAGTATATGAGCGCCGCCGCCAGCAGAACGCCGGCACCATCGCGCACCGAAAACACCGTGCAGAGCACGATGGCGGCAATAGCCAAGGCCGCGCCGATACCATGCGTGATGGAATTCGCAATTTCCTCGCCGAGCGTGTATTCGCGGATCTTGCGGCGACGATTGTCCGAATTCGCAGGGGTGCCAGCTGGTTCGTGCGATACTTCGCGCAATTCCTGCATGCTCTTTTGGCCGAACTGCCGCGGCGTCCAAGCTGTGTCCGCCAAGCCTTCGCTATCTTCGCAGTTCAACTTTGGCGAACAAAAGCCCTCTTGCCGGATCGCCTCTTCTTGTTCGGTTGTGCCACGTTTCACGAGAGTTCCTTCATGCATTCAATCGCTTCTTCTGCAAATGTACCCCTTCCCCCTGCCGCATCACGAAAAAACCTGCATCTTGGCAAAAGGCCAGAGTTCACGGCCGCGTTAGGGCGCCTCGCCAGACAATCATCCTGCTGAAAGGCAATCTAGCGATAGTAGCGGTAATAGGCAGCGCAGCTTCCTTCGGAGCTCACCATGCACGGACCGACCGGGTTTTCCGGAGAGCATACTCCGTTGGCGAACAGCGGGCAGGCGTCTGGCGCCATCGCACCACGCAAGACGTCGCCGCACCGGCATCCTTTCGGTTCCAAAGTGGGCTCGATGTCGGGGTCGAAACGCAATACGGCATCATAGGCCGCAAACTGCTCGCGAATTCGATAACCGCTGTCGAGAATGGAACCGAGCCCACGCCAATTGGCGGTGCAAGTCTCGAACACTTCGTCGATGGCGGCTTTCGCCACGGGATTTCCCTGTTCCATGACGCCCCGCGCATATGCGATTTCGATTTCGGCACGCCCTTCGTGGAGCTGGCGCATGAGCATCGCGATGCCCTGGAGCACATCGACGGGCTCGAAGCCCGTGATCACGCCGGGAATGCCGTATTTCTGCGCGAGGAACCGATAGGGCTCGGCGCCGATGATGGTGCTCACATGCCCGGGAAGGATGAGCGCATGCACCTCGAGCGAGGGGTCTGAGACGATGGCTTCAAGCGCATTGGGCATGTTCTTGTGCGCCACGTAGACGCTGAAGTTCTCAAGCCGCAAAGCCATGGCCCGCTTGATGGCTATGGCCACGAGAGGTGTGGTGGTCTCAAACCCCACGCCCACGAACACAACCTGCTCACTCGGGTGGTCCTGGGCGTACTTGATGGCGTCGAGCGGCGAGTACACCACCTCGACGGCACGTCCTTGGGCCTTTTCCCCAAGCAGGCTCGACGTGGATCCGGGCACGCGCAACATGTCGCCGAACGTGGTAATGGTTACTTCAGGCACGCGTGCAAGAGCGATGACGGTATCGATATCGCGATTCGACGTGACGCAGACCGGGCAGCCAGGGCCCGATAGCAGGCGCGTGCCTTCGGGCATGAGCGCGCGAATGCCGTTGCGGGCAATGGCAACGGTGTGTGTGCCGCACACTTCCATGAGGTTGGCGTGCTCGGGCGCGAATGTCTGAATCGACTTGATGAGACCTCGTGCGAGCTTCGGGTCTTTGAAAGCAGCAAGTTCTTCTTCCACGCTCATGCTTGCTCCTGCACTCATGATGACATCTCCTTCGTTCGGAAGAACACTGGCTACATGGCTTCCTCGAAGTCGGCAAGCTCGGGAAACTGGCGTATGAGCTGCAGGGTTTCCTCGGCATACTGCTGGTCGACCACTTCGATGGCGAAACCGGCGTGGATGAGCACGTAATCGCCCACCTGGGCCTGAGGCGTCAGGTCGATGGAAGCATCGCGGGTGACGCCGAGGATGGTCACCTCCGCCATGTTATCGTCTTTCAGCTCCACTATCTGTGCGGGTATGGCCAGGCACATGGCGTATCTCCTCTTCTTTGTTCCGAGAGCCCAAGATTACATCAACTGACGCGCCACAATGGCCTGACCGTATGAAATGCAACCATCGTTGGGTGGAAGGTCGTGGTTGATGGCCACGGTGAAACCAGCTTTTTCCAAGGCGGTAAGCGCATGCTCGACAAGGTAACGGTTCATGAACACGCCTCCCGAGAGCACGACCGTACGGATTCCATACACTGCTTCAACCAGTTGTGCCTGCGCCAGAACGGCATCCACGAAGGCATCGTGGAAACGCCGCGCGATCATGCTCACGGCGATGCCAGCCTGCATGTCATCGAGCAACGCCTGGAACAGTGGAGCTGCATCCATGAGCACCACCGACGTGTCGAATGCCGTACTGGTCTCCGTCGCCACGTTCTTCACCATGTCGATGCGATAGTCGGTTTCGGTTTCGCGATAGTCGCCCGATTGGTCCCTCTCGCCTCTAGCTCCCCGATTGGTGATAGCCGCTTCAAGCAGTATCGCGCCCTCCCCTTCGTAAGTGGGCTCGGTACACAGCCCCAGGATGGCGCTCGCTGCATCGAACAGACGCCCAACGCTGCTTGTATGAGGGCTATTCAGACCATGTTCGATCATCTGCCCGCATATTTCGGCAGTACCTGCCAGCCCGTCGATCACGCACTTCGCCGCTGGGTGCTCCAGCAAATCGAACGCCCAAAGCGCTCCATAGGCGCAACGCAGCGGATGCTTGATGGCAGCCGCTGCGCCCGGCAGGGGGAAATAGGCGAAGTTGGCGAAGCGCTCGAAAGCCTCTTGGTTGCAGATGAGCACTTCTCCACCCCAGATGGCGCCATCTTCGCCATAGCCAGTGCCGTCGAAGGCGACTCCGCACACAGGGCCCTCGAGCTTGTTTTCCGCCATGGCCGCAACGACATGCGCATGATGATGCTGCACGGCGATTTTCGGCAGTTTCTGCGTTGCAGCCCACTTGCTCGTCAGGTATTCAGGATGCTTGTCGTGCGCAACAATGGTGGGGTTTAACTGGAGCACGTGCTCATAGGTCGCCTTCGCCTGCAACCAGGCATCGTTTATGGGCGCACATTCCATGTCGCCGATATGCTGGGAGATGAACGCCTCCCCACCACGAGCCAGGCACAGCGTGTTCTTCTGCTCGGGGCCTGTGGCTAGAATCACCCGATCGACAGGCATTTCGGGAAATGCGAGCGGAAGGGGCGCCAAGCCACGCGCCCGGCGGATGACCTGCACCGTCTCCCCCGCACTACCAGCCGATATGACACGCACCACGGAATCGTCGTAGCGCGAGAGGATGGGACGGTCGTTGCCCAGGAAGGCATCGGCAACACCTCCTAGAGCCACATACGAACTCGCATCATCGGTCTCGATTGGATCGTCGTGCACGTTGCCAGAGGTCATTACCAGCATGCCGCTGAATTCGGCCACCAGCAGGTGTTGCACGGGAGTGGCGGGAAGCATCACGCCCAGCTCGGGTAGATCGTCGGCCAACCCGCGTGCCAACTTCACATCGGGTCGTTTGCGCAGCAGCACGATAGGTCGCGCAGGGCTCTTCAGCGTGTTTTCCTCTTCGGCTCCCACCAGGCAATACGCACGTGCGTCGTCCACCGTGCGCACCATGACGGCAAACGCCTTCCCCCAACGCCGCTTGCGCAGCCGAAGAGAAGCCAACGTCTCTTCGTTGGCGGCATCGCACACCAGATGGAACCCACCGAGCCCCTTCACTGCCAAAATGGCCCCATCGCGCAGCATCTGCACCGCGTCCGCTATGATGGCATCGCTTTCTTCCCGCGTCTTGCCCCACCGCACATTCATGGTTCCGTTTTCAGGAATCGCAAAATTGATGTGCGGCCCGCAATCGAAGCAGGCGTCGGGCTGGGCGTGGAAGCGGCGGTTCAAGGGGTCGTGGTATTCACGATCGCAATCGGAGCACATGGGAAAGACGCTCATGGACGTCTTGGCACGATCGTAGGGAAGGTCGCGAATGATGGTGAAGCGCGGCCCGCAGTTTGTGCAGTTGATAAACGGATAGTGGTAGCGCTTGTCCGCTGGGTCGAACAGTTCGCGCACGCAGTCGTCGCACGTTGCCAAATCAGGCGATACGAGCGTGGTTTTCTGGACTTCTGCCTGATCTGAAAAGCGAATCTCGAACATATCGAAGCCCTGAATCGGCACTTCCTCCAGCTCGATTTCCCTAACGTTCGCAGCAGCAGGGGCATCGTTGGAAATAGCAAGCACGAGCTTGTCGAGCTGCTCGCCTTCGCCTTCGGCGTGAATGGTCACACCATCGGCGGCGTTGAGCACCCACCCATTGATCTGGTATCGTTTCGCCAACCGATAGATAAAAGGGCGAAACCCCACCCCCTGCACGATGCCGGTCACATGTATCTTCAAAGCCTCGATCATAGCGCCCCTTCGCGTTCGAGCGACGTTTTCAGAACAGGATACTGCCGCCGCATACAGCGCAAAGACAATTACCGAAAACCGCCATGGTCAAGACATTGAAAATGACGTAAGGCAACCGCTTGCACGGAACAGGGAACGCAGCGCTGTTCCAACCCAGTGAAACAGCGCTCTACGCCCCCCGCTCGCCAAAACCCACAACTCGGCTTTCCGTGACCCACAACTCGGGAATCCTTGACCCACAAGTCGGCATTTCATGTAGAAAACGGCGTTTTCGCCTTCGCGGGTGGTCGCAACCAGGGTTTTCGCGCCCTGCAGCATGCAGAATATGGAAAACCCGAACGCATCAAGAAGGCGGCGCCCAGGGGCACCGCCTCTCGAATGCGAGTATGTGGGTTTCTATCTACAGACCCAAAGCCTTCTTCAGCGCCGAAACACGCCTGCGGGAAACCGGAATCTGATCTTCGCAGCCATCGAGCGTGAGCAGCAACGTGCCGCCGGAAACCGATTCCACTTCCGTGACCATGGAAAGGTTTACCAAGTATCCGCGGTGCACGCGGAAGAACCCATGGCCATCAAGTCGCTTCTCCAGCTGAGCTAGGCTCACGGTGCTGAAGTAGCGGTCGGTATCCGTCTGCAGGTACGCATAGTCATCGCGCGCCATGACATAGCGAATCGTGTCGATGCCGATAAGGATCTTCTTCCCACTCTTTTCGACCGGAATGCGCTCGAGACGCTGAACCTTCGCGTGAAGGGTGACGTGCTCGCGCACCCGTGCACATGCCTGCGCCAGGCGATCGGTTTCAACCGGCTTCACCAGATAGTCGATCGCGTTTACCTTGAATGCCTCGATGGCGAACTCACTGTATGCTGTTACGAACACGACAGCTGGCGGGTATTTCAGATGCTGCAATGCCTCTGCCAGCTGCAAGCCGCTCGCTTCGGGCATGTTGATGTCTAGGAACATGACGTCACACGGATACTCTTTCAGCTTCTCGATGGCGTCACGCACGCTCGAAGCCTCGGCAACGACCTCGGCAGCATCGATTTCGTCAAGCAGATAGCGCAGTTCGGAACGGGCAGGGGCTTCGTCGTCGACGATAATCGCTTTCAGCTCCATGATGTTCCTTTCGTCTTACGTATGGACACGATTCACCAAGCGGGTGCTTCCTCCCAGTAGCGCCCTAGCTGTTCAAGTATAGACCAAACACGACGCGTTTGGCAGGGTCGCTCCAAAGTTCTTTTCTACCTTCCCCACTCTAGGGGGATTACCCCTTGGGGTAATCCCAGACCCACGACGTCAGGCACGCATCGCGGGAAGCAAGAAACGAAGGCTGACTAGCTGCTTGAGGCGTGAGGCGGCTAAGCGCCGGCGCAACTTCCCATCACCCGTTAAGGTGCTATTGGGGCATGGCAGCGTGAGTGGTGCAGCCGTGCTCCAAGTACAAGGTGGTCTTGGTGCCAACCCCTTCGGTGCTTTCGATGAACATGTGCGAATCGGGTCCGTAGAAGCCATGGATGCGATCGTTGATGTTTTTCACCGCAATGCCGAGGTTGTCCGAGCTCGCACCGGGCGACTTGATCTTCGCCAATGCTTCCTCGTTCATGCCCACGCCATCATCGGCAACGGATATGGCCAGATCGTCATCGTTTTCCCTGGTAGCAGAGATGGTGATGTGCAGGCAACCGGTGCTCGGCATCGCATGGCGCACGCTGTTTTCGACAAGCGGCTGTATCATGAAGGCCGGCACGGAAAGCTCTGCCAGGTCTTCGGGTACATCAACGGTAAGCGCTAGGCGGTCTTCGCCAAAGCGAGCGATTTCGAACTGCAGGTACCGTGCCGTCTGGTCCACTTCGCGCGCAAGGGCGATCATGTCCTTCGAATCCTCGAGCGCCCGACGGTAGAACGTGGCGAATTCGCGCAACAGCACACGCGCCTTGGCCGGGTCGGTGCGGATGAACGACGAGATGGTGTTGATCGTGTTGAATAGGAAATGCGGGTTGATCTGGTATTGAAGCGCTTTGAGCTCCATAGAGGTGGCAAGCTTCTTCTGCTCTTCCAAGGCAGAGGCTGCTATCTGGGTGGAGATGAGGTCGCTAAAGCCGCGTGCGATGGACTGCTGGGTTTCGGTTACCTTGCTCGCCTTCGGATAGTAGAACTTCAGCGTTCCAACCGGTTCATCAGACACGAGCAAAGGCGTGATGATGGCGGCGTTTATCTTGCCACGCTCAACGGGAAACCCGATTTCGTCTGCAGTGTAGAGCACTCGGATCTGCCCATCTTCGATAACTTGCATCGTCGACGAAGTGCGTATGGGCTCACCCGTGATGTTGAGGTCCTTGTCGACGCCTGCATATCCCAAGATCACCTTGCTGTCTGTTATCGCCACGGCAATGGCGTCGGTAGCTGGCAGTAAGATGTCGCACACCTTCTGGGCGTTTTTCGCGTTGAGGCCGCTGCGAATTGCGTAAAACGTTTTGCTGGCAAGCCCCAACATGGTATCGGATTGACGGGCACGCACCTGATCGGGGTCGAGCCACATGCGAATGACCAGGATGAGGCTGAGCGTGAACGCGGCACCTGCACCGAATTGCACGATGTTGCTGTCGGCGGTCCTGAAGTTGTACCCTATGAGAACGCCACCTGCAATAGCCGCCACGATGAGCAGGACCACCTCTGAAATCCTGTTGATCGTCTTCCTCGATAGCCATAGCCTCATGTCATCTCCTATCGTTCACGGTACGCGAACCCATACGGAAACTCTTGAAGTTGCGCATCCCGAGCCGAAGCCACCATTCGGCGATTTAGGGTCGACTAGGCGCTTACGCCTGTTCATCGACCTCAGGAATGCAGCTCGTTCACTACTAGCATGATAGCAGCGAATAGGAGCAAAACGGCGAAAACAAACCTCAACTTGCGCTCGGGAATTCGGCGCGTCAGGTTGGCACCCACAATCGCACCGGGAATGGCTCCAGCAGCCATGGCCGCTCCGGCAATCACCACCACGTTTCCCAGCATTAGCTGGCTAATCACGCCTGGAACAGCCAGAATGCAAATGGCGATAAGCGATGTCCCCGATGCCCTTTTCATGCTCGTGCCCAACAGCGTAATGAACATGGGAATCATGATGAAACCGCCACCCACACCTACATAGCCGCCGGCCACGCCTGCAATCAAGCCAATTGCCGCACCCTTCACCAGCTTATCGCGGGGCAATACGTCATCTTCGGCTTCTTCGCCACCCGCCGGCGCAGCACTGTTGGAAGTCGGCTTGGGCACGGCGAGCGCCTTGCGAAACATCGTCACCGACGAATAGCCTATGACGAGCGCAGCTGCCAACATGACCATCCACGATGGCGATATGTTCGCCAGCCGCACGCCCAATACCGACGTGATGGCCCCGCCGATTCCAGCTGCAATGCCCAACCGCGGGTAGCACGTCTTGTTGCGAATGTGCGTGACCAAACCCGCAGCAGACGTGGGCACGATGGCGAACAGCGATGTGGCCGTAGCTTGAAGAGCCTGCAGGCCAAAGCCCAGACGAAAAATGGGAATCATCACCATGCCGCCACCCACGCCCAGCATGCCCGACAGCATGCCGACGAACACGCCGATAATCGCGGATATGATCAACATGATCACGGGGGATCCCTGTCGTTATTCGGCCACGTTCATGCGAATTTCGCTCGTAGCGCCCGGATCGATAGCCGAACTGGGGGCTTCGACCAGGTAGTCTTCGTCCATCTCGCCTTCAGCGCCACCTACCGCACTGCGAATGACCGAGCGCAGCAGCGCGTTTCGCAAGATCGTGTCCGATTCGGTACGCACCATCAGCTCGGGCCAGACGTACTGGAACTCGAAGTACTTGACGCAATTGTCGGACGCGTAGTCTGCTGCCTCGTTTTTCGCGACCTTCGCCGCAATGCGGTATTCCTTCTTGTCGGGACAACCCAAGCTGCGCAGCCATGCAGTGCGCCTGATGCGCTTCTGGATGCCCGGCTCCAGGAAGGGGCCCGGATAAGGCTCGAGTGAGCTGGGCTTTACTTGTTGCAAGTCAATCTGCGTATGGCTGTATTCCATCTTGCGGAACTCGTAGAGCCATCGGTAGACGTCTTGCCTAAAACGCCTGCCTTCGCTGGTGGTCCGTGGGGGAAGATGGCGCAGCTTCCACTGGTTGTCGAACCAGATGTCGGAACCGTACAGACGCAGGTTCAGCAGATAGTCCATGTCTTCACCGCGAACGATCCACGGATCGAAGCTCAAGCGCCTGAACGCTTCCTTGTGAATCGCCAGGCATCCGCCACACACATGGTTGGAGCGGGAAAGGCGCGGACCACGCATGGCCGCGTCGATCCATTCGTTGAACGCACTTCCCTGCTCCCAGTAGCGGTTGTACCACTTGTCTTGGCTCATGGAAAAGTACGTGCCCTCTTCGTTGATGTAGTAACCCGTCTTCGCCAAGATGGGAATGCCGCGACGCGTGAGCTTTCCCAAGCCGTACATTCCCCTTATCAGGAAATCTCCATCTTCGATGATCTCGTCGTCGTCAACGAACACCACGCTGTCGAAACCCAGCACGTTGGCCAACACCAAACCCAGGTTGCGAATCGCCGAATAGCCGGTAAGGCCGACTTCGAACTCCAGACGGCCCAAGTTGAGCTGCTCGAAGCGGCGCCGGATGATGTCAAGCTCCTTGCTTGAAACCACCATAATGCTCATCTGCGGAAACTGCGCTGCGATATTGCGAACCTTTTCCGCAGCGCGGTCTTCGACACCCGGCTCGGCTGCCACCAAGATGGCGATGGCGCCCAGTCCGCGAACACGGGAGAGTGACTTGAGGCAACGCGGCAATTCGCCTTCGCGACCGAGCGGTGTGGTGTGGTCGTATACGGCAGTGGGCATGTCGCTTTCGCGTCTACCGCGAGCGGACACGTACGTGGGGATGACAACTAGAGGATTCATGCACTCTCTTTTCGTTTCCGGCCTGCAAAACCCCAAATGCAGGCCATGCTTCATTTCTTGCTCCAGAGAGCACCTTGTGCGGTGCACAGAAATTGTATCCCACTGATTGCGTTCGCGCTAGCCTAGCCGCAGAATGCCCATCCGCAAAGACTCGCCACAGCCAGCAACTGCGACGCATCAGGCGTTCGCGCTAGCGAGATTGGGGGGTTTCGCCGATGCCGAAGCGCTGCAAAGCGCGCAATAGGGGCAAACCCAACACGTAGATGACCAGCGCTTCCCCAATGCCCACCGCGACGACGCCGAACAGGTACATGGGCAGGTACATGCCATCGAGGGAAACGTTCGTGAACGGAATGTTGTAATAGCCCAGCCCCTGCAGCAGAATGGGCAGGTATGCGGGCACGATGAGCGCGTTGGCAAGAACGAAACCGAAGATGGCAAGAGCCGGGCGCTTGCGGAACTTGCGACACCAAAGCGAGCCCAACAGCGTTGCCAAGCTGCCAAAGACCACGTCGAGCATGCCCAGCACACCCATGCCGTTCACAGCCACGTTGACGAGGTTCGCAATGATACAGCCGATGACAAGGCCCGGCACCGCCGGCGCGGAAAGGACGGCAACGACGCACACTGCTTCGGAAACTCGGCACTGCACCGGCCCCCAAGCGAGGCCTTGAAGGAAAAACATGGCCACGATCGTTGCTGCGGCGTACACGGCGGCAATAACGCCAGCTCGGGCTATGCTGCGTGTATGCGGGTCAACTTTCGCGCCCGACGCTTCGCCTCTTGGTTTCGCCGCGGCGACCTTGGCACCGGCAGCGTGGGTTTCGGGCGCAGCTTCCTTAGGGGAAGGCACTGCTTCCTTCATCATGGAGAACTCCTTTCCACATGGCTTCTGCCACGGGCTATGGGCAACGAATCTTCACGCTCGCACAGGGCCCAACGGTGCACGAGCAGGCGTAGTATAACGCTCTCGCCAAGCAGCTACAAGCCGAAACCCGGACGAAACTCCACGTCAATGAACGATCCCGCATCGGGAGTCGGAACTCCGCTGGAAGCGTCCAGGAAGTAGTAAGCGTTTGCCGTTTCGGCCACCGGAGGCTTGGGATGCATGCCCGCCAGCGGCCTTGCCTCGAGCACGCCATCTTCGGCTTGCGACACGATCATCTGACGAACGCTGAAAAAAGATCCGGTATCCTTCGGCCGCTTCTCTGCGGGCAGATTGCTGTTGTCGATATGTTTCACCTTCGGTCCAGGGAAGGCTTCGGCCAGGCGGGCGCGAACCGTTTTGGGAGCGGTGGGCAAACCCAGAAATGCGCACATGACCGGATACAGGTAGAAGTCGGTGGTGAACGCAGCGCCACCCGGAGGGCCGGAAATGCCCACCACCGGCACGCCGCCGATCATGCCAAAGGAACTGTGATGGCCAGGACCGTGGTTCGTCTCGTGGTTGAAGACCTCTCCCATCTCTTCTAGCACTTCGATGCAGTAATCGTCTGAACCCTTTGAAGAGCCGGCGTTCAAGACGATGATATCGGCACACGCTGCCGCATCCCGCAGAGCAGCCGCAAGGGAATCGCGGTTATCGGGCACGATGCCGAAGAGCACCGCTTCGCCACCCCATTGTTCGATCTTGCCCGCCATGAGCAAGCTGTTGCTTTCGATGTTCTTGCCCCGCGGCGTTTCGCCCCCAGCGTCGACGAGCTCGTTGCCTGTGGGGATAAATGCCACCCGCGGCCTGCGGACGACGCGGACCGCAACGTTGTTGCCACTTGCGATATAAGCCGCCAGAAGAGGGGTAACCATCGTTCCCGCGGAAACGAGAACGTCACCTGCATGCATGCGACTTCCAGCGGGTATAGTGCCCGCAAACTGGCCAGACGGCATGGCGTCGAACGCCACGCGCGTATCGTTTTCGCTGAACATCACATGCTCGACCACGATGGCCGTATCGAAACCCTCCGGCATGCCCACGCCCGTGTTGGCAAACTCCCACTGCACGCCGCGTTCCCACGTCGAGGTGTCGGGCATGCCATCTGCGAAATCCGACCAGTGCACGGCAACCGAATCCATGGCGCAGGTCAGGCAGTTGGGCATATCCTGCTGGGCAACCGCGTCACGCGCGAGCACGCGACCCACGGACTGGGACACGCTCACCACTTCGACTTCAGGATGGAATTTGCAATGGGAAAGCATAGTGTCCACCGCTTCCCAGCGGGTTACGGAAACATGCCTGGAATGGTCTCGCATGGCGCCTCCTTCGGTTCTTCCGCAGTGCTTTATACCATAAGGAGACGGGCAGCACCCACCATGTCGGACGTAGAGCAAAAGTTGCCCAAAATATTATTTCTTCCCAATAGAGTGCAGCAAGGCACACAAGACCATTGCTTCCCAAAGGCTCTTTTCAACCGTCACGCCGAATTGCAAAGCCCCCAGGTGCCGCTATACCGCGTCGGCCCGCCAGGACGCCAGATATAGGCCACCCGTATACTCGTTGTAATCGCCATAGTACACGAGAGCCGAACCCGTACGACTGGGACCCGAAGCGCCCATGTAACTCATGAGCTCGTCGGGAGACATGCCGTAGAGACTCACATCCGTAGCGTCGTATTTCGTGGCGTTGAAGTAGATGTCGAAGTCGATGCGAATGGTGCCATTGCCCTGATCGACAGCGCTTTTCGCGAGTGTAATGCCCGCGGGCAGGCCAGCACCGTTGGTGGTCTCGCCGTACACGCAGCCATCGGCGCAGTAGCACGGTTCGTCCATGCTGTCCACGTTGTCGAAGTTGATGGTGCGGTTGAAATAGCGCAGCGCAATCTCGTTGGCGCGCTCTTGCGTGATGCGGATGTTGTAGTGATACAAGCCCTGGTAGTACTCGCCATGCTCGATGATGTCGGGCGAGTTGCGATAGGTGTGCCACAAGGCAAAACTGCACAGCGTCACATCGTCAGCCGTTTCGACGATGAGGGGGTTTTCGAGAAGGTAAACTTCCGAGAAGTTGCTTAGGAACAAGTTGACTTGCTGATACTGGGCAGGGTCGCTCAGGTCGATGGCCGAGCTGGCCACTTCGGGCTCAGGCTCGGGCTCGGGCGAGGATTCTTCGGCAGCGCTTTCAACCGACGTGAAAGACGTGACCTCTGTCGACTCGTCGGGTTGGCTTTCTTCAGCTTCATCGGCCTTCTCGACCTCTTCGGCCTCATCTGCGCTCTCTGACGGTGCTTCCAAGACGACGGTCTGCGTTTCGCCATCGCTTTTCGGGCTGCACGAACAGAGGCCAACCAACAGCAGTGCCATCGCCACCAGAGCCAGGGCAGTCGCCACAACGCTCAAGGCTAAACGCCTCTGCAGACCCAAAGCCGCCTCCCCGGTCCTATTGTCTCTTGCCGTCACGACGTATCCTCCCACCTGCATTGCTTTTCGAACGCCAAGAAGATACCACACGCACTATCGCAATGGTTGTACAACTACTGCCTGGCGGGTTGCCATTTTTGGCGCAATCGGCAATGCAACCCTCGCCCATAGACCCAATAACCGAAAGCGTCGATCTGGTTCGCATCGACGCGGACTGCGTCATGCATCGCGCTACAACGCGACCCGCACAACCACCACGCAGGCAACCATGGCGATTACGAACATTGCGGCAACAGCGTCGGCGCCACGTAGACGAAACGGCACCAGCTTCGTGCGGCCCTCCCCACCGTGATAGCATCGGGCCTCCATGGCTCCAGAGAGGGTTTCCGCATGACGAAAAGCACTTGTGAACAGGGGAACCATCAAGCTTGCCAAGCTCTGGAGCCCACCTCGGAAGACGTTGGCGCTGAATTTTGCCCCGCGCGATGCCTGCGCCGAACGTATGATGCCAATCTCTTGGACGAACTGTGGCAGAAAGCGCAAGGCGATGCCCAGTATCATGGCGAACTCGTGCGCGGGGAACCCGATTCGCGCAAGCGGACGCAGCATGCTTTCCAAACCGTCGGTTATATCGAGAATGGTGGTTGTAAGCGTGAGCAGACTTGCGGCAAACAGCACGAGCGTCAGACGTATGGCCATGAACAGCGCCATGTTCAATCCGCCTTCGTTGATGACGATGGGGCCAAGCTTGGCCACCACCGCCCCGTCGTGTTCGAAGAAGATGTTGATGATGGCCGTGATGACGACGATGAACATCAAGGGGGCAATGGAGTGCCATGCCTGCCCGAATGGGATCCGCGCAACGGCGAACGCCACGGCAACGAAAAGCGCGCACACGCCCATAGCCGCATAGCTTCCCGAAGCAAGCACGATAATCATCGTGGCGAACACACAGGTTATCTTGATGCGTGGATCGAGCCCATGGACAAAGCTGTCGACAGCATAGTACTTGCCCAGCAATGCATCATTCATGCTCGGCACCACCCCGAGCCTGCTTCCATGCAACAGCTATGGCATCCGCAAGCGTTCCCAAGGCGAACAGACCATCAGGTTGGCCAATTGCGATTCCGACGTCCTGGAGAGCGCTGGCCATGCGCTGAGCGGCGGGTTGGCCCAACCCTATCGATTTCAATTCGACGCCATCGGCGAACACATCGGCCGGCGTACCAAGCGCATGCACCTTTCCCTGATTCAACACCAAGACACGCGAGCAGAGCCGGGCCAAGTCGTCCATGTTGTGGGAAACCATCACCACCGTAAGACCCTGCTCCTGATGCAACCGCCAGATAAGCCGAAGGAAGTCTTCGCGCGCCTTCGGGTCCAACCCTGCCACGGGCTCATCGAGCACGAGCATCGTGGGTTCCATGGCAAGAACGCCCGCAAACGCCACTCGGCGTTGCTGCCCCCCGGATAGCTCGAAGGGATTTGCGTCTCGCAACGCCCCCGCATCAAGATCGACGCGACGCATTGCCCGTTCGTAGCGTTGCTGCATCTGCTCGTCGTTGCAGCCCAGGTTGCGTGGGCCAAACGTGACATCCTCGAACACCGTGGCGGCAAACAGCTGATGTTCGGGATACTGGAAGACCATGCCCACGCCCGATCGGGCAGCAGCATCCGGCCCAGCCACCGGCTGGCCGTTGACAAGCACGCGACCTTCGGCAGGCGCAAGCAAGCCGTTCACGTGCTGGATGAGCGTGCTCTTGCCGCTGCCCGTATGCCCCGCAATGCCGAAGAACTCGCCTTCGTGCAGCTGAAAACTCACATTTCGCAATGCCCACATGGCATCGGGACTGTTACCCCAATCCGCTCGCGTTTCCACCTTCTTGCGTTTGCGCGCACGCTTGCGCGTTGCAGCATGCTGATAGGTAAAACCCACATCGCAGAATTCGACAAGTACCGCATGCTCGGTGGAATCGTTTAGATTAATAGGTTTAGCGTTCTTCGACGCCAGTTCATCGGCAATGGGGGCGTCTGCTTGTACGCAATCGCGGCCAGCGGCAAAAGCACCGCGTGCAACTCGAGTTTCGAACAGCGCTATCAGATCGGCAATAAGGTCATCTTCGGAGGCATGCACCCCAACGGGAACCCCAGCATCACGCAATGCGAGGCTCGCCTTGACGGAAAACGGCACATCCAACGAAAGGGCTTCGAGTTCCTTCGCCTGGGTGAGCACCTCTTCAGGCGTTCCCTCCAGCGCAATGCAACCGTCGTCGAGCACGAACACGCGATCCGCATTGACCACCTCTTCCATGAAGTGAGTGATCATGACGATGGTCATGCCTGCCTCGTTGAGTTCGCGGCATACGCGCATCAGACCGGCGCGCCCGCGGGGGTCAAGCATCGCCGAAGCTTCGTCAAGCACCAAGATCTTTGGTTTCATGGCCAGCACGCCGGCAATGGCCACGCGTTGCTTCTGCCCACCGGAAAGCGCATTGGTTTCCTTGCGTTCGAAGCCCTGCAGGCCAACTTGCGCCAGCGCTTCGATTACGCGCTGGCGCAATTCGGGCATGGGCACACCCAGGTTTTCAGGGCCAAATGCCACGTCGTTTTCGATGAGACTCGCCACCAGCTGGTCGTCGGGGTTCTGGAATACCATGCCGGCATTGCTGCGGATGAAATACAGGTTCTCGGGGTCGTTCGTCTGGCGACCCAGCACCTGCACACTGCCCTGGTCGGGGGCAAGCAGGGCATTCACATGCTTTGCAAGCGTGCTCTTGCCGCTGCCGTTGCCACCCAAGATGCATACGAATTCACCTTCGCGCACGGAAGCTGATATGCCTTTGAGCACGAATTCCTCGCCCGTGTACGTGAAGTGTATGTCGTCGAACCGAATGGCATCCATATTTCAGCAATCGTTCTTCCCCGCAAGATGGCCAACGCACAAGACGTTTGGCCTGACCATTATTGGCACGCTCCTTTGGCACGCGTGCTTTTCGTGGATGTTAGCGGCCCTTGACCTGGTCCTTTTTGGGAGTGATCAGATTCGAGATGCTCTTGTACACCACACCGGTGAGCACAGAGTTCACAATGCCCTTCACCACGTTGAAGGCCACGATCCAGCCCGCCAGGCTCATGACGATAGATGCGTCCACGCCGTAGAGCGGATCGATGAGCACGTTGGCGGGAACCGATACGACGGTTTGGATGACCAGGCCCAGCACCAAGCCGATGATGGCGCCTTTCAGCGTGCGGTTGAACTTGTACACCAGCGCAGCCGGCAGCACGAAGGAAAGCACCATGATCGTGTTCATGATGGCGCCCACCCAGTTACCATCGATCATCGCATGGGCCACGGCCACGATGATGCCAACGATCACGCCAGCAACCGGTCCGTAGGCAAAGCCCACCACCGCGCTGGGCACGAAAGACACATCCAGCTTCAGGAACGGGGCGGCAGCGAAGAGGGGAAACTCGATGAAGCTCAGCAGGATGCCGATGGCGGCTAGCAGCGCCATGGTCACCAACGTGCGAGTATCCCATTTGTTCGTGTTCTTCATTTCAGGCATGACAAACCTTCCATCCCCCGAGGCCGTGCAGAACCCAGCATGCCGCACCTCGGGCTCACGGCTGCCAGCGTGAATTCTTTTCGCACAGGTTAAGGGTTTGCCGCCTGGGGCGGAAACTCTGCCTCTTCCATCCGGACTGTTACCGTTGGTCTGGGAATCTCACCCAAGTCAGCCCCTGGAATACACCAGGGGGTCGCGGACTCGCGATGCGCGGTTTGGCCACGCCGTTCGCATTACCGCCAGTGGGGACTTTCACCCCGCCCTGAAACAGAATTCATGAGCACAGTATAGCGACAAGCAAAATCAACGTAAAGCGATCTTTGTGGTATCTGTAGCGCAACCTGCCTCGCAATGGACAAGCACACTAGCTGCGTTTGCCGGCGAAACCCAGCACCGCCGTGACAATGCCCATGACTGCCGTAGCCCAAACCGCCCAAGGCAGCGAGAAGAACTGCGTGTCGAAACCGATGAGTTGAGTCATTTGGCTGGCGTAATGCGCATTAAGGTTCGTTATCGCGACAAACCACAGCAGCGCCACTAGCGTTGCGGCGATGGCGCCGGGGACGAGCATCCGCGTGGATTTCCTGCCCGTAAAGGAAAGCACCAGACCAGCGCCCGCGAGCACCAGGGCGGCAATCCAGAAGCCATAGAAGACTGCGTGAAGCGCGCTGTAGGAATCGGAAGAGGAAATCAGGTCGAGCGTGCTCGTGACGGCATCCACATTGAGCATGGTGAAGCTCGTCTTTGCTGGAATGTCGTAACCCAGAAGCGACGCATATCCCTGCAGCTCTTCCAATACGTCCACTCGCAGCCACGGCATGAACATGAGAACAACCGTTAGCACGGTGGCAATGCGCGCTGCAATGCCAACAGGGGTGAAGACGCTCGTGGATGCAGTTGCCTTCGGCGTCCGGCGAGCAACAGGTTCGCTGCTGGAGCGAGCCGCTACCTTGGCGACGTTGGGTACCTGCACGTTAGCAGGCGCCGCTGCGGCGAAAGCCCCCTGCCGACGAAGTGCGCCAGCTTGACCCGCATAGGCAAACCGGCCGCCCCCCAATGTCGTTGAAGGTTGCACTGCATACCCAGATTGTTGGCCTTCAATTGCATGGGGAGCCTTGTCAAAATCGCACTCCGCAATCCCGGCTCCGCATCTCGGGCAGAACTTCGCATCTTCAAGCAGGTCTTTTCCGCATTTCGGGCAAAACACTGAAGCCTTCTTTCGTTCAAGCTCTTCCTTATGCCCAAAAGATACCGCTTTGACGGCGCAGCTCGTTGCGCAACTATTTTCAGCGTTCGCCCGCCTGCTCGTTTCCGGCGCTGGCTTTCGAAGAGCGCATGGCACTCCTGGCGCTTATCTTGAGGAAAAGAAGCTGCAGCACATAACCCGCAAAGTACACGCAGCCACACAGCATTCCAAGCATGTTGGCAATGGGCACGCTCAGCATGAACCCTGCTATAGCTGCCGCCATTGCCACAACGACCCATTCCCGAGAACCGCGCATGATGCGTCGCGATATGGCAGCGCACATGAAGGGCATCCCCAACACGGCCATAACTACAACCAGGCATATGAGCACGATCGCCAACAGCATGCCGATTCCGCTTGCCAGCAAGACGGCTATCGCGAACGGCATTGCCAGCAAAGCCACCACACCGGTCACAATCATGGGTGCGGTACGCGCCCGGAACATGAACAGGGAATCCTGCGCTGCGCCAGGAGCTATCCACCAGATGACCGCGATGGTGGCTATCAAGGTGAAAAGAAGCACGATGGCGTTGACCAAAGAGGCAAGGAAGCTCTGCGCAACGCTTCCCTCATCGGCAGCCTGCACGTTCATCGACTCCACCTGGGCACCGGGGGCGACATCGGGCTGCGCCCCCTCCACGGTAAGCGTGCCCGTCACCCGCGCGTTTTCGCCAATCGCAACCGAACTCGCATCGATATGCACATCTCCGTCGACTTCGCCATCGAATTGCACCTGCTGCCCCGAAAGCGCAACGTATTGCGCCGTTCCTTCATAAGCGAGGTAGCTGCCAAAAGCGTATATCGACGCCGCTTTCGAATCGCCCCCGATTTCAACGCTGTTCCCGCAGGCGGTCACGTTACCTGCAACGTCCACGCTCTCGACGACCAAAGCATCCCCCGCTGCACGAACGTTGCCAGCTATCCGAGAATCCGCCACGCGCACGGTTTGTCCTGCAGCAAGAACGTCACCGGCAACCGATACGTCGGCAACTTTGACCTCGCGTCCTGCCAGCATGGCATCGCGTTGCACATCGTGCGTAACGCTTACGGAATTGCCCGCCATGACCACGTTGCCCGCCGTGTCGTTGTCGACTTCACCATCTTGCTCGCCGAACACGCCCTCTTCCGCCCAGGCAACCGCAGGCATCGCCATCCAGCCTGCAGACAGCATCACGAAAAAGAGGACAAGCGAGCACAACACGCATCCGCGCGTCAGACGAGCGGTCGAATCCATGAGTATCTACCTTTCTTTAGCTGGCAACGGCAGCTTGCCTTAGCCAATAGACGAAATACTGCCATAGATATCATCGTAGTGGTCACGCAGGCACTGGAACGTCTCGTCGCTGATATAGTGCTCCACACGACACGCATCCTCGGAGGCGATTTCCTCGCTCACGCCGATACTGCGAAACAACGCGGTGAGCAGCACATGGCGCTCGTAGATTTTCCGGGCGATTTCCTCGCCCGCTTCCGTGAGCATGATGTTGCTGCCATCCATTTCCACGTAACCAAGCTTGCGCAGCTTCGCCATCCATTCGCTGATCGTCGGCTTGGAATAGCCCATGCGCTTCGCGATGTCAACCGCATGCACCTTTTCCTTTTCCTGATGCAGGACGTGAATGGTCTCCAGATACATCTCGGTGGATTCGTTACTCCGCATAGCCTAAGCTCCCGTGGTCATCGTGAATGCGCATCGGTTTCGTATTGTAACAATTAGCCGTCATGCGGGCTAGCGGCGCGCTTTGCCCGTCACGTGTTGAATGGTTATTTCGAACACACTCGCCTTCGCCGCTGCACCGTCTATGTACTTGGCTCCACGCTCCTGGAAATCGTTGCTGTATTTGTCGATGAGAAGGTGAAGAGCGGCCTTCTTGGCCTCGGTATCCGAAATCTCATGCGCCTCGCCGATGACGATCGCGCTTTCGTATTTGGTCGTGAACTTACCCGGCTCGGTTTGCACATCTCCGACTACGGTAAAGCTCACGCGCGGCTCGGCATGCATGTTCACGAGCTTTTGCCCCACCCCCTGGGCACAGTGCACGATGATGCGCTTGCCATCGTAGGCATAGCTGATGGGCACACCGTATGGCTGCCCATCATCGCAAACGGTGGAAAGAACGCCGTATAAGCAGCGGCCCAACAACTCGTCGGCCTCTTCAGGACTCATGGCCCGATCGCTTCTGCGCATTTGCGAAATCATGTTAAGAAATCTCCACTTCCGGATCGTCGCGCGTAACGATACGCGCGAGCACGATATCCGCTCCCAAATAGCGGTTCATGCAACTGGCAAAATCGTCAATGGCTTCTCGAAGGATGTCCACGCGTTGCGAATCAACGCATTCCATGACCAGGAGGGCATTGCTGCTTTCATCGGAAAGCGCGGTTCGCGCACCATCACGCCAGTTCAGGCAGCGGCAAATGGCGCCAGCATCATCGAGGTAGCAGAGCTCTCCTGGCAACGTGGGGTCATCGTCGTCTTCGCCTATGGGACGAAACGCATCCCCGCCTTCGGTGATGCGCAGGCGCACATCGCCCTCGAACGCATCGGAATTCATACCACCCACCGGAAGGGCGTACTTCAACGAAATGGCATTGTAGATATCCACCGCAGGCGTGATATGACCTACGGGATTCCCCTTCAGAACCCGTTTGAGGAGCGCCTCTATCGAGCAGCGCACGCCTTTTTTGGTCTTGAATTTCCGGTAGGCATCACGCCAGACGGCCACGACCTCGTTTTGCGAGATAGTCTCACTCGTCAGATACCGGCCCGCTTCGCGATTCGCCTGGGCAAGCATCTGCGCAATCGACTGCTGGTCGTCTTCGCCAACCTCTTCGGCGTGCTTCATGTCCCGCGCGACGACGATGCCGATGGCGGCATCGGGAAACAGCTTCCAAAATGACTCTTCGATGATAAGCTTCGACATGTCTTTCCTCTCGCGTATTGCACCCATGCGATGCTCGCGCATGCGCAACTGCAATTCTAAACCTTCCGCTTGCGGCGAATCGGCAGGAACGGCAGCTTGCCATGTATTCGCCAATCTCAGCTGTTTTCGAGCACGTCAGCTTCAAACAAACGGCATTTGCTTCCCAAGTGCACTACAGTAGGAATTCAGAAATATGAGATAATGTAGCCACCAAGAGAACGGCTTGCGCCCGACATCGAGACACCATGCATGCCATGCGCGAGCTAGCGACTCCGGCGGCCATATCAGTGTCCAGATGAAAGGTGATTCACATGGCTATTTTCTCCCGTATCGCAGACATCTTGAAAGCAAACGTCAACGACCTCATCGACAAGGCAGAAGACCCCGAGAAGATGGTCAAGCAAATGATCATCGAAATGGAAGAGCAGGTGGATGAAGCCACGCAAGCCCTTGGCCAGGCGATGGGCTCGCAGAAGATCGCCGCCAAAGAACTTGCCGATGCGAAGGCCGAAGTCGCCGATTGGAACGACAAGGCGAAGCTCGCCCTGAAGAACGGCAACGAAGACCTTGCCCGCAGGGCACTTGACTGCAAGGTGGGCCTCGAGGCCCAGGTGGACCAGCTCCAGGAATCCTACGATGCCATCACGGCACAGGTAGACAGGCTGAAGGACCAGGTCCAGACCCTGAAGATGAAGCTCGACGAAGCCCGCGCCCGTCAAAACGTGCTAATCGCCCGCGCCCGCATGGCCGAAGCTGCCGCAGGAGTAGCCAGCAGCGTCAGCACCACCAACATGGACTCTGCATTCGCCAAGCTCGACAGCATGGAGCGCAAGATTGCCGAAAAGGAAGCAACCGCCGAAGCGTATGCCCAAGTCAGCGGCTATGGCGTTACCGCATCCGACGTCGACGACTTCGCGCAGCTCGCACACGAGGATGCCGTTGACACCGAACTTGCGCGCCTGAAGGCAGAAATGGGCTTATAAGCCGCTCTCTGGCGCAGTGGCACCCTCGAGAGCCCATGCACCGTTGCGACGAGCGCACCACGCCCGGTGCGCCCACCCCCAAAAGCTGATTCCCCAGAGGATGGCATTATGGATGATTCTTTAGAGCTTATCGGTTTGATCTTGGTCATCGTGTTGGTCGTGCTTCTGATAAGGGGCATGCGCAAGGCCAAGCAGAACAACGCTGCAGAACAGGCCCCGACGCAAACGACCCAGGGGTCATCGATGCTCGTGGACGGCAACAAGCAGCAGATCCTCGACGACATCAGGGCTACGCAGACGAGCCGCGTGGTCGACCAGGTGGCCATCTTGGAAGACCTGGGGCAGACAACGCAAAACTATCGCCAGTTCTGCGAGCTCACGGGCGTCACGCAGAGCAGCGGTGGCGTTACGGCCCCCTACAGCAAGCGGCAGGTGGCCTATTACGATGTGCGCTGTTACAAAATCGAACGCGTGAACGGCCGCGAGATCGAAACGCTCGTCGCCCAAGAGCGTTCGTTCGACCCGTTCTACTTCACCGACAGCTCGTGCGATACCAAGGTATACGTGGCGTTGGACACGTTCGGCAAAAACGTGATCTTGGTGAACTCGATGAACCACATCGAAGGTCCCACGTCCGATTTCAGCAAGGCGATTTCCAACCGAACCGCTTCGATTTCCGGCACGGGAGCAGCGAAACTCATGGTCGCAGACACCGCACGCGGCTTGCACGAGGGACTGCGCAACGTATGGAACTGGACGGTTCTCGCACCCGAGAAGGCCCGCTTGGCCATGGATAGCGCCTTCGGATTCGCAGGCCTGAGCATGCAACCCGCATTCGCAGGCGCCCAATCCCCAGCTGGACGCGCAACGCAAGTCGGCGCTCCGAGCGCCTCGAACGTCTACTTCGACGAAAAGCACCGCGATGGCAAGCCTCCCAAAGGCGGATTCAACGGCAAGCCAACGTCGCAGCATCCCATCGGCAGCGGAAAGCCCCAGCAACACTCCTCTTCGGTGAGCCTGGGCGGTTCCAAGCCGCCGCAACAGCATGTCACCACGGTGAACTTGGGCTCGGGCAAGATTCCCACTGGCTTGGATGCGTTTCTGGGGCTGGGTGGAGCCGGCATGGGCGGTTTGCAGCAAAACCCCTATCTCGGAGGCCCGATGAGCCCCTACTACGGCGGATATGGCTCTGGAAAGACAGGCGATTTGGGCAGCGCTTTGCTCAACATAGGGTTGAGCGCCTTGCTCGCCAGCATGAGCAGCAGCTCGAGCAGCTCGCATGCCCCCACCCAAACGCCAACGCACACCACCACGGCACCGACTGCCACCTACACCCAAACGAACAACACGTTCATGGGTTACCGCATCGTGGAAGACGTCGTGCCGCTGAACTACCCCATCTACTGCCTGGGCGATTTGTACAAAAACGGTCAGCAGGTGTACATGGGCAAAGCCATGGGCAAGGTGAGCCAATCGTACTACTTCGCCACCAAACTAGAGACCGAGGTTCTAGAACACCTGCAGCGTTAGCGCTGCCAGCATAGCGTTGCAAAAGCGAACGGGGCGGACCGATCAATCGTCGGTCCGCCCCGTTTTCCTGCTTCCCGATCTTCTAGCGCTGGACGGGAAGCCTATTGAACTCCAGCAGCTTGGTCAGCTGTTCGGTAACGGTAGGCCGAATCATGTATCCTTCCGATACCGCTTTGATCGTGGCACCATCCACCACCGACTTCACCAACCAGGGCTCGATATCCACGCGTGCATGGATGAGGATACGGCTGAGCTCGGCATTGATGAGGGGGCGATACTGGCGATAGACACCCATGACCGTATCCGATTCGCCAACGAGCATCATCTGGCCAAGCCAGTTGACGGGAACCCAGTCGGATGCGGGCAGATGTGCTTCCACCAGCAGTTCCACGATGCGCTCATGTGCTTCTTCGTGCGACAGAGACTCGGCATGGTCGGCTGCACGTCGGGCAAGCTCCACCCATTCAGTCGCATTCGTCTCAGCTGCCTCCAGCAACAACTCGTCGCTTTTTGCAAAGTGCTCGACGACCTCAGACGTGGACACACCAGCTTGTTCGGCGACCTGCGTTGCAGTGACGGCTTGCGGCCCTTCAGCTGCCAGCAGCGCTGCAGCAGCCTCGGCGATGCGCGCAATGGCATCGATTTGGCGCGTCGACGCGCTGGTGGCCACCTCGGCATAACGACTCATGCCATCGCCGACATAGTCCTGCCCTTCCGCGGCATAGACGGCCTCGGGCTGCACGCCTGTGCTGACATCGTCCACAGCACCGCTGCGCTTGCGAACGAAGTCGCGGATGTTGCGAGCCACCATGAAGATCAGCAGTGCAGCACCTACATAGCCGTTGATGACGTAGATGACGTTAACCAATACGCGGAATGGCAAGAACAAACCGACAACCGTACCGATGATTCCCAAGGCCAGAGCCAGAAGACGGAAGCGCATAGTACCCTCTTCGGCAAAGCGCGAAACGGGATTGTACAGCAGGGGTACAGCCGTGGTGTAAATACCCGCGAACACGACTATGGCGAACACGGCGCTGAATGCCGGGAGAATCTTTTCTGCCAAGATGAGGTTGGGAATGTCGGCATTCCACACGTAGACGCCCGGGTTGGAAAGTGATTCGACGTTGATGGTGCAAACCTGCGCCAGCGTCACCAACAGGATAGCTGCGCACACGGCGATGGTGCCACCGATGATACCCCTGTTGAGCTCGACCAGTTTGTTTTTCATGCCCAGAGCAGAAGTGAAAGCAGCAAACCACAGCAATACGAAACCCGCATAGGAAAAGCCGGACATCAGCCAACCCGGCACGACACCGTCGGCCGCCGCCTGCTTGATGTTGTTGTCGGCCGTAGCACCTTGCAACCCATCGGGCGCGCTGGCAATGGCCGCCAGCCCATCGGGCATGCTGCTGGCGTTGCCCACCAGGGTGACGATGGCGATGATGATGACGAGCACGACGATAATGGGCCCGACGATGCCGATGGCATCAACCAGCTTGTCAAGGCCAGCGGCTACCGTGACGATGGTAATGGCGGCGAGCACGATGCCGCCGACGACGTGGGGCAATGCATACTGCTGTTGCAACGTGGATGCCGCACCACCTATCATGACCCAAAACGACATGTAGCAAAACGCCGTCGAATAGTAGTCCAAAACCGTGCCGAGCTTCTTGCCGCAGTAGTACTTGTAGATGTCATTCGCCCTCGCAAAGCGCTGTTCGGCCCCCGCTTTGGCGAAATTGAAGTTGTAGTAGAGGAAAAGCACGGCGAACACTACCACCGTGCCGATGAAGGCCATGCCGTACGACGTGTAGTACTGCATGATTTCCTGGCCCGTTGCAAAACCCGAGCCGATCGTGAATGCAATGATGGCGCCCGCCAAGATGAGAACATGGCGTTTGCTGATTGCGCTCGTGTTGACCATCGTCAGCGCACTCCTTTCCTAGTTGCAGAAACCAACTCAAATAATGAATATCGTGGAAGATAGGATTGGTTATCGCGAGCGTCAATACTCATTTTCACCGTATAGTAGAATAAGCAACTCATTGGCGCTTTTTGTCGCTCATTTGGGTGTTTCTCGACAACAAATCGACAGAGAATCCACCATTGCAGCACCCCATCATCACAGGAAACGGCTGTGGTATCGTATTGAACGGAACTTAGCACTACGAACAGGAACGCACATGACAAGCACCGCCAAGAAACCAGCAATGCCTTCCACCGCACGGCGAACCATACACTTTTATTGGCAGGCAACCAAAAACCACATGGGCTATTTCGTGACACTCGTTCTTGCCACCATCGGATTCGGCTTTTTGCTCACCTATGCCAACCCCTTCATGATGAGCCTGATCGTCGACCGCGTGGCGGCCGACCCGGTATCGGCCGACCAAGTATTCCCCGTGTTCGGACCGTACATCTTGGCGCTTGTTCTTATCAACCTGTTCGGACAGGGCTTCAGCAAGCTACAGGACTACACGCTGTGGAAGCTGGAAATCGCCGTGAACTACGACTTGGCCACGCAAGCGTTCGACGCGCTGTGCAACCAGTCGATGAGCTTCCATTCGAATCGCTTCGGCGGAACGCTCGTGAGCCAGACAAGCAAATACATGAACGCGTACAACCAGCTCATAGAGGTGATTACCTGGCCAGTGCTGCCGCTTATCGAAGCTATCGTGTTCATCTGCCTGCTACTGGGGCCGCGCGTGCCACTCTACACCGTTATCCTCATGTTCATGTTGGCCATATACGCGTTTGTGAGCTACCGCATGTACAAGCGCATCCTCAACCTCAACGAGCAGGCAGCAAGCGCGCAAAACAACCTATCCGGCGAGCTTTCCGACAGCGTTGCCAACATCCTTTCCGTGAAAACCTATGGCCGCGAGGATTACGAGCGCGACCTGTTCGATGCCGCCAATCGAGAGGTTGTCGCCCGCGACAGCAAACGCATGATGGCAAGCCTCATGCGCGGTATCGTGACAGCCTGCATCGCACTCGTGATCATGAGTGTCGTAGCAGTGTTCATCTCGGGCGGTAATGCATGGTTTGGCATAACCCCCGGTACGCTGGTGATGATGTTCACCTACACCTACAGCGTCACGAACCAGTTTAACTTCATCAACGCCGGCCTTCAGCGGCTGAACCGCGCATTCGGTGATGCGAGCGGCATGACCGAGATACTCGACGAGCCCCGCCTGGTAGCAGATGCGCCCGGCGCTCCCGACATGCAGGTGATCCGCGGCGACATCGACTTTGTGGACATCGGCTTCTCCTATGTTGACGGCGGTGCGCTCACCCGCGTGTTCGAAGGCTTCGATCTGCACATTCCTGCAGGTCAGCGCATTGGACTCGTGGGTATGAGCGGCGCGGGGAAAACCACGCTCACAAAGCTTTTGCTCCGCCTGAGCGACATTCAGGAAGGCCAGATCCTGGTAGATGGTCAAAACGTCGCCGATTGTACGCAACAAAGCCTGCGACGCAATATCGCCTATGTGCCGCAAGAGGCGCTGCTGTTCCACCGCACCATCGCGGAAAACATCAGCTATGGCAAGCCCAATGCAACGATGGAGGAAATCCGTACCGCGGCCGAACAGGCAAACGCGCTCGAGTTCATCGAGAAGCTGCCGCAGGGCTTCCAGACCGTCACGGGCGAGCGTGGCATCAAGCTCTCGGGCGGGCAACGCCAACGCATCGCCATTGCGCGTGCCATGTTGGCCAACTGCCCCATCCTCGTGCTCGACGAGGCAACGAGCGCGCTCGATTCCGAAAGCGAGCACTTGGTGCAAGACGCGTTGGCGAAGCTCATGGCCGGACGCACATCCATCGTCGTGGCACACCGCCTGTCCACCGTTGCAAGCCTGGACCGCATCGTGGTGCTGGAAAACGGCAAGGTGGTCGAAGACGGACCGCACGCCCAGCTTATCGAAGCCGGCGGTGAGTACGCACACCTGTGGAACCGCCAAACCGGCGCCTACCTGGAATAGGCCCCGGTAAAGACGCTCCTCTGCAATACCGGAACCGTCTTCTCTTGCAAAGGGGGGCGCCAAATTGGCCCCTGCTTGGAATAGACGCCTGCTAGATCGGGAAGCCTCCTATTGCAGGCGAAGGAGCAGGGCGAACAGCGTGCTTAGGATGCCCACCGCAACCAGCGGCCCGCATCCATCAAGAAAGGCCGCAGTTCCCGAAAGCTTGTAATACAGCACGTAGCAAACCATGCTCGCAACGAAAGCCGCCGCAACGAGCAAGACGCATAATGTCACCATGCCGGCAGGCATGCCCGTTGCGACAAGGGCCGACAACACGAAAGCCTCCAACGCCAGCCAAGCTACGATCAGCAAAAGCTCCGTTGTCACGGGCCGGTCGAAGATCGTGGTAGTAGCAATCAGCAGCACGACATACAACACCATTGCCACAACGACGACAGCAAAGCCCGGGATGGCCGATGGCAGTGCGCCCACCGCCTGGACGGTTTTCGCCACGGCAATTGCGCCAAGCGCCACTGCGCCCAAAATGAACGCGACGCCCAAAACGTATTCGATTCCCTGTGGCGATTGAGCGCGCGGACGAAAGAAAACGCACCACCAGATAAGGTATAGCGCGGCGCACGCAGCAAGCAACGCGTGCCCTGTCGCGATTTGCCTAAGCTGTTCGGAATAGTCGTTCATAGATTGCGCTCCTTATCGTCGGGTTGCGCATCCTTAAAAGCGCGACGGAAACTTGCGATAACCACCATGGACGGCCGTCAGTTCTCCACGGGACACTGAAGCACGAACGCCTTCGGGAAGCGGCCGTAGGGCTGCACAAGGGTGAGCCCGAAACCGTGCATGTCTGCCACACGCTTGCAGATGGAAAGGCCCAGACCACTGCCGCCCGCATCGGAGCGCGAAGTGTCGCCGCGTGTAAACGGCTGGAACAGGTCGTCGGGGTCTTCGGTTAGCATCGCACCCGCATCTGCCACGACCACGTAAACCATGCCCGCCTGGCGGACCGTCATCAACGCTACTTCCGTTCCCGCCTCGTTGTGCCTGATGGCATTGGAAAGCAGGTTCGCCACCACGCGGCTTAGCTGCACGGGGTCGGCATTCACCGTGCAGCGGTCTTCGGGAACGTGAACCGAAAGCTCGATGCCAGCTTCCTCGGCATCGGTATAGGCAACGGCCGCCTCGCGCAAGAGAAGCTCTGGCAAGTTCAGCATCTCGCGCTGAAGGCTGAAGCCAACGCTACCCAGCTTCGCGTAATCGAACACCGACGAGACGAGCTCACCTAGCTTGTCGGTCTTATCGCATATGGAACGCAGGTATTCCTCTTGCATGGCGCAATCTTGGACCAGGCCATCGGAAAGCGCATGCGCCATGCCGGAAACAGCCATGATGGGGGTGCGCAAATCATGCGCGACATCGGTGATGAACTGGCTGCGCTGACGATTGACCCGCGCGATTTCCTCCTCGCGACGCTTCTGCAAAACTCGCACCTTGCGCACGATTGCCAAAGCAAACACCAATGCCCCAACGAGCAGCGGAGCCAGCAGCATCAGCAGCATCGCCACGATCAGCAACAGCACGAACGATTCCCGTGCCAGACCCATGAACTGGGCGTTTCCCGCCTGAATCATAGTCCCGAGCAAGGAAACCATCCAACGTACAAGCCCCGCGACCGACGTCGTCTGCAGCGAGGATGCCACATATCCGTCGACGAAGGGCTCTAGAGCAGGCCGAAACAGAGAGCTTTCCAGCCACACCACCGCCGACTCGGCAGCCATGACCAAGATGAGCACCACGATGAAGCGGCTCACCAGGTAAAAAACCAGGCTGTTCTTCTCGAAGGGGTTTTCGGAAGCTCTCCTCTTTTTCTTGCTCTTTTTCTTTTCCCTATCCGTGCGCCTGCCCATTATCTCTCCAGCCTATAGCCCAATCCACGAATCGTCTTGATGTAGGCTTGCGGTTCGTCGCCGAGCTTCGCGCGCAGCTTGCTAAGGCACACCATCACGCTGTTCTCGGCGGCAATGTAGTCTTCTTCCCAACCGCATTCGTATATCTGCTGCTTGGTGAACACGCGGCCCGGATGCTCCATGAGCATCGCCATGATGCGGTATTCCACCGGCGTGAGGTCGATGTCGGACCCTGCGCGAGTGAGCGTGCACGATTCGATATCGAGCTCCAAATCACGGCAGCGCAATGCGGGCATGGAGCGTCGCCGCTGCTGGGGTACCATGCCCTTCGCGCGCCGGATATTGGAATTCACGCGTGCAACTGCTTCCAGGGGATTGAAGGGCTTCACCATGTAGTCGTCGGCCCCCAGGTTCAAACCCAAGATCTTTTCGGGGTCTTGGCCCTTGGCGGATATGACTATCACCGGCACGTCGTTTACTTGGCGCACCTGTTTGAGCACCTGGTAGCCATCGAGCTTGGGCATCATGATGTCGAGCAGGCACAAGTCGATGGGCTGAGAACTCAAGACCCGCAGCGTCTGCTCTCCGTCTTCCGCCTCCACCACTTCGTAACCGGCGTTTTCCAGATACAGCGCCAACACGCTGCGAATGTCCTTTTCGTCGTCTGCGACGAGAATACGGTAGGGCATGGCTTTCCTCCGAATGCACTTCGGCGGGAGCAGCGGCGTCGAATCATCTCGATTCGACGATCCGCTGCCCCCGCTTGCGAGCGTTTGCGTACGATTTCCGCCGCTTGAATACTACGCCTGCCCACAATCGCCTGCAACAGCCCCGTCATCTGCCGGTGCGTCCGCAACTGCAGGGTCGTCTTCGACGGTCGCATCACAAGACGCCATCGGGGACATGGGCGTATCGTCAAGCATTTCGAAAACTCCCGAGGCTGCATCTGGCGCTGCGGCAATCGGGTTCGCGTAAGGCGCAATGGGCACATCCGACGATGCGGCTGGGTTAACAGAAGATGCAGTGGGTGCTTCCTGCGCTGCGGCGGGAGCCGTTAAGGGAGCAACCGGCGCTTCTGTTGGCATAACCGAATTCGCATAGGTTGCGATGGGGGCTCCTTGCGGCACTACGGGAGCAGCCTGCCTTGCAGCGCCAGCGACGGGCTGTACCGGAGCTGCATATATCGGTGGGACCGGCGCAGCATTGGCAGGAGCGACGGGCGCCTTCCCCGTCGGAGCGTAGTGCGAATCGGTCGGAGCGGGCAGGCCGTAGCGCAGCTTCTCGTAAAGTGCCGCGTTAGCGAGCGCCTGATACGGCCCGACGTAGAAGACGCCCAGAATGCCCAGCGTGCACGCGGAAAGGATGTTCCAACCCAGGAAAGAAAGGTCGAGCACGAAAGCGTTCCACTTCTGGCCGGTCATCATGCGCTTGCTTTCGGCAAAGGCCTGGTCTTTGGTCATGTACGGGTCTTCTGCCAGCAGATAGGGAATCATGCGGTATTCATACGATTTCACGATACCCGGAACGACAAACAGCAAAGACCACAGCACGGTGAACAAATCGCGCAGGAACATGGTCTTGATGAGCTCCACGTAGTTGCCGTTGTCGAAGGCATAGGTGACTTCCTTCACGTCGGCTTTCTGGTTCAAGCTGCGCAAGAAGAACCGCCGAATGCCCACGAGCAGCGGATTGGCGATGAGGATGTCAATCGCCAGAATCACGGCAAATACGGCCAAAAACACCACGAGCAGGCCCAATCCTGTAAGGACCACCGCAATCAACGGGAGGTCGGAGCCGCTATCGACGTCATATGAGTCGAGATCGTTGAAATACTCGTCATAGTACTCGTCATCGAAATAGTAGTAATCGTCGTAATCGTAGTCGTAGTAGTAATCGTTGTCGTAGACGACGCTGGAATCGTTGTTATCGGAAAGCGACAGCCCCGGAATCGCAGCGGACGGCGAACCCGAAACCGAGCTGCCCATGCCGCCAGCAGCGAACAGGAGCAGCACTCCCACCAGCACCGCTTTCCAATAATTGCCCTTCAAGGCAACCTTCGCCTTTTCCTTTAATTCTATTCTCGTCCACATACCTTGCCTCCTGCCCATACGGTGCGGACTTCACTTCATGGTTCAACTCTAGAGGCCGCTTCTTTCTCGAACCACACGCAAACCTTTCCGTTTTCTTAAAGGAAGGCCATAAAGAGATGGTTCCTTGCTGCGTATAAACGAGATTATCGGAAACGAAGAATCGAAGATTGAAGAGTTTACCGAGCTGAGGAGTCTGGTATGCGGGCGTGCAATCGGCGATGCGATGTTCCTGTAAAACAAGCTTAATGCGAGCCCTCATCGCACATCGGAGCGATGTTTCTGTAGTTGGACGCGGGGATTCGCCCCCCTTCCGGGTCTCCTCTCACGATTGATTGGCATTTCCCCAGCTCAACGCCATCATAGAGGGCAAGCATCCCGCATGTCCCCCGCCTACCGACGTGAGCTGCGCCATTCGTTACGAATAGGTGATACAAGGTTACAGTAACATCGCTTCGGTAAGCCTTATCCGCCCCATTCGGCCTCCAGTTACAGTAACATCGCCTTACCTGACGGCCAGTAAACCTGACCATCATGGCAGCTAACGGTCTTACGATCTAGGTTGTTGGAAACTGGCATCGACGGGCTTCGAGAGAGGCAGGGGAGAGGACTTTCGCAAGGCCCAGAAGGTCGTCCCGAACTCGTTTTCCAGGCTTAGTATTCCTGCCATACCCATTCGTTGTAGCAAACGTTGCAATGCAATTCATAGTAGAGATGACCGTCACCATCAAACCAGTTAGTGATACAGAACACATCAGTGCATTCGCATTCTGGGCAGGGTGGGTAGAACTTGCCGGAACCGAGATGCTCACCGGCACCCCCGGAAACCTGCTGAAGATCGTCGGTTGATAGCTTCTTGGCGTTGTCCTGAAGATCCATGGTCACGCTCCTTTTTGATGGCTTTGTCACGGAGGATCGTACGATCCCTCGTCTAATCTTACGAACATCATGCGAAACCGTTTCGGGGAACAAGCGCTTCGTGCCAAAATAACTGAAGCAGTTGCACCCTGGAAGAAAACGAAAGCGTAGTTTAAAACTCTGCATAATCGTTCAGTCCCTCTTTCTGTGCGTACTTGTGCACTTCGGGTACCATCAGATAGCGACAGAGCTGCAAACACCTGGCAGCAGCCAATAATCTTAAAATCTAGGTTATGAGAAGGGACTGCCCCTTACTATGGCTTTCACATGAAAGAAAAACCCCAGCTTGATAAGCTGGGGCTGTCATGGTGTCTTTGCGCAATGGGGCTAATCGACGGTATCGTCAAAGCCCCACATGCGAACCTCCGGCTCGAGAGCGACGCCGAACTGCCGTTGCACTTCCTCTTGCACGAGCGCGATGAGGTTGCGCACGTCTTCGGCCGTAGCACCATCGGCGTTGACCACGAAACCCGCATGTTTGGTGGAAACCTGAGCGCCTCCAACGCACCGACCTTGCATGCCGCTGTCTTGGATAAGCTTGCCGGCAAAATGGCCTTCGGGTCGCTTGAAGGTGGAACCGGCACTCGGCATCTCGAGCGGCTGCTTTTCCGAGCGACGCGCCTGAAGGTCGTCCATGGTTGCGCGAACCTGCCCACAATCGGAAGGCTGCAGTTGCAGCACGGCTTCGGCCACCACGTAGCCAACGTCAGACATCATGGAATGACGATAGCTCCAATCGGCATCTTCGCGGGTAACGGTGACGAGGTCTCCTTCGAGGTTGATGCAGGTCAACTCCACGCACACGTTCTTGAACTCGCCATTGTAGGCACCTGCATTCATGATGGCGGCGCCACCGACCGTGCCGGGAATGCCGCAGGCGAACTCGTAACCAGTCAAGCCCGCTTCAAGGGCAGCTTGAGCTACTTGCTCGTTCGTGGCACCCGCTTGCACGCGCAGCGTCGTATCCTGTACGTCGATGTTGGAGAGATTCTCGCAAACCTGCACCACCACGCCCCGCAAGCCGGAATCAGACACGAGCAAGTCGCTACCGCACCCGATTATGCGCACGGGAGCAGCAGCCTGTTTGCACAGACGCCAAACTCGCGCCAGGTCTTCGATGGTTTGCGGCACCACGTACGCATCCGCCGGCCCGCCGATCTTGAAGGTCGTATGCTTTGACATAGGCTCGTCAAGCAGAATGTTTTCCATTCCCACGGCATCACGTAGCGCCGAGACCAACGCTTGCTGCTTTTCCTTGTTCCAGATATCCATGCTCTCTCCCACTGCCTAAGCATAAAAGAGTATGTCGTTGTAGGTGGGAACGGGCCAGTAGTCGCGCGCGACTATAGGCTCCATGGCGTCGATGGCGCAACGCAAGCGCTCCATGGCGGGAATGACCTGGTGGGCATAGGCGTTTGCCATCTCTTGCGAGTCCTCGATGGCCTTTGCGTGCGCATGGGCTTCGGCCAAGGCGTCGAGTGCAGTGTATATTTCGGTCACGCCTTCGGTAAGGAGCGTGAGCTCACGGCGCTCGTATTCCAGCAGGGCCTGCGGCATGGCATCTACCACGGTGCTGATACCTTTCGCAACCTTTGTAGAATATGCGCTGATCACAGGCAGGTATGTACGTCGCACCATGCGCTCCATCACGTTCGACTCGATGTTCATGAGCTTGATGTACTTGTCGAGTTTCACTTCGTACCGACTATAGGCTTCACTTTCCGTGAGCACGCCGAATTCGGCAAACAGGTCCAGCGATTTCTGGTCCACGAAACAGGGCAGCGCGTCGGCCGTCGTGCGGTGGTTGGCCAACCCACGTCGAGCGGCCTCCTCATGCCACTCTTCAGAATAGCCGTTACCGTTGAAGATAATTCGCCGATGGCTGGCGAAGGACTGTTTGATGTAGTCATACGCTGCTTCGCGGAAATCGCAATCTTTCACCTGATCCATCTCATCGGCGAAAAGCTTCAGCTCGTGAGCGACCGCTGTGTTCAGAATCATGTTCGCATCAGCAAGGTTCACCTGGCTGCCCGGCATGCGGAACTCGAACTTGTTGCCGGTGAAGGCAAAGGGGCTCGTGCGGTTGCGATCGGTGTTATCCTTCGTGAAATCGGGCAGCACGTCCACGCCCAAGTGCATCGTGGATTTCTGCACGCCCTTGTACGTCCAGTCGTGGATGAACGCTTCCACCAATTCACCCAGGTCATCGCCGAGGAAAATGGAAACGATGGCGGGCGGGGCCTCGTCGGCACCCAAGCGGTGATCGTTGCCAGCCGACGCAATGGACATGCGTAGCAATTCCTGGTAGTCGTCAACGGCAGCAACGATGCAGCTTAAGAAAATCAGGAACCGCAAGTTAGACTGCGGGGTCTCACCAGGTTCCAACAGGTTCGTGCCGTCGCAGGAAAGCGACCAGTTGTCATGCTTGCCGCTTCCGTTGATGCCCGCGAACGGCTTCTCATGCTGCAGGCATACCAGACCGTAGTGCGATGCGATGAGCTTCATCAGCTCCATGGTGAGCAGGTTCTCGTCGATGGCACGATTGCATTCTGAAAACACCGGGGCAAGCTCATGCTGGCAGGGAGCCACTTCGTTGTGCTTGGTCTTGGCGGGCACGCCCAGCTTCCACAGCTCTTCGTCTAGCTCCTTCATGAAGGAGTTCACCGTGGGCCGTATGGCGCCGAAGTAGTGCTCTTCGAGTTCCTGGCCCTTGCACGGCGGTGCGCCGAAAAGCGTGCGGCCGGTGAGCATCAGATCGGACCTGCGCTCGTAGTCTTTCTCGGAGATGAGAAAGTATTCCTGCTCGCTTCCCACGGTGGGAACCACGCGATGTCCCGCTTCCCCGAAAAACGACAACACGCGCCTGGCCTGCTCGTCGATGGCCTTCATGGAGCGCAACAGTGGCGTTTTCTTGTCCAGCGCCTCGCCCGTATAGCTGCAAAACGCGGTGGGCACGCACAGGACCTCGTCCTTGATGAACGCAAAGCTCGTGGGGTCCCATGCCGTGTAGCCACGGGCTTCGAACGTGGCACGCAAGCCGCCCGAAGGGAAGCTGGAAGCGTCGGGCTCGCCCTGGATGAGCTCCTTGCCGGAAAACTTCGTGATGGCACCGCCGTCGCCTGTCGGCTCGATGAAGCTGTCGTGCTTTTCGCTCGTGATGCCGGAAAGCGGCTGGAACCAGTGCGTGTAGTGCGTGGCGCCGTTTTCGATGGCCCAGGTTTTCATGGCGTGCGCCACGGCATTGGCCACTTCCAGGTCCAACGGCTTGCCTTCCTTGATGGTTTTGGCAAGCTTTTTATATGTCACGGACGGGATGCGCTCGCGCATCGTGCGGTCGCTGAAGACCATGGACCCGTAGTTTTCGGTGATATCAACCATGCCAGCTGCTCCTCTAGCTCTGCATCGCAGTAGGTGAACTGCGCGTTTTCCCCAGCTCTTCAGGGTAAGCGTAATATCCGACATTAAACTACCCGCTGGGCACTTGCGACCCCAAACGACTTGAACAACAGCATTTTTCCGCACGGTGAGCGTCTTTTAAGACCGTTGTCAAATAATTTGCATCCGCCGTTGGCAAGCCCAATGCACTTCGAACGTGTAGCGCCAGGAGAAGACCCGTGAACATTTCCCTTAAAGCTACGTTTTTCAGCAGCGCTAGCGAAACTGCAATCATATAATGAGCATGGCTTGCGACTAGAAAGGCAGCATAGGAATGAAGAGATTCGCGATTGTTTTTTGCATTGTGGCAATAGGTTTGCTTATGGGCTGCTCGCAGGCAAGCGAGCAGGCAGCCGACGTGCTTGACGAGGCCGCATCCACAACAGCCGATTCGGATACGGCAGCTGCCGGCGATGCGCAAACGCCTTCTTCCGAAATGCCCGAGGTCGACTTCGGCATTGACGAGGGCGCTTATCTGGCGGAAACCTATGGCTTGGAAAACGGCGACAACCTGGACCTGATCGGATACGACCAGCTCGTATGGATTGCCCAGAACAAGGCTCAAGCAGCCGTTGTGATAGCCGATGCTTCCGACGAGGCTTCTGCCGCCATCATCGCCGAAGCCCAGAAGGCCGCCTCTGAAATGGATGCAACGGTATACGTGTACGAACCGGCACGCGATCGCGCCGACGGAGATTTGACGGCTCTTTCGGAAAGCCTTGTTCAAGACGGCATCGTTAACCTGGAAGGACTCGAAACCGGCACGATCATTACGCTGAGCAAGCTCACCAGCGATGCCGCCGGGCAACCCGCCCCCGTAACAGGCGTAGTCACCGATGCTGCAGATGCATACGAAACCATCAACGACACGTACGGCATCACCTGCTGCGGTTTCTAGGCTCAAAGCGACAGTCCCGCATGAGCGTTTTTGCCATATCCGACATCCACGGTTGTTTCGACGAATTCCAAGCGGCTTTGCGCATGGTGGAGTTTGGCGACGCCGACCAGCTCTTCATCTTGGGCGACATCATCGACCGAGGACCGCAGATAGGCGCCTGCATCGAGTGGCTGGTGCAAAACGACGCGAACGGGCCAGGCTCGAACATCCACTTCGTCATGGGCAACCACGAGGAATTGGCCGATTGGTCGCTTTTGGGTGCTTGGTCGGATTTTCGCTTCGATGAAGCTTGCGTCAACGATTGGAAGCAAAATGGAGGCAGAAAGACCCTCGGTCAGATGCGCAAGCTCGACCCTGCAGTTGTCGATGCGTTCCAGCATATTGTCAGACATGCCCCAAAGGCACTTGGCGTGCAAATGGAAGACGAGTTCGTGTTCATGAGCCATGCCGGCATGCGACCAGCCGAACCCGGCTGCGAACCAGACGCATGGCTCGTTCAAGCAGAGCAGGACCTGCTCTGGATCGGTGTCGGGTGGTACCGGCTATCCGCAGATCCGCCCTTTCACGTGGTCTCGGGACATACTCCCACCTTTGCGCTATGCGAGCACCTGCCTACCTACACTTGCCCCGACGAGGTCTTGGAAGAAGGACGTCGGGCACACATGATGCACTGGGGTCATAAGCACTGCATAGACTGCGGTTGCGTCTATGGCTTTAACTTGGGAATCCTGCGCCTCGACGATTGGCAAGCATTCTACATACCCTACATCCAAACGCGATAGGGGAAAACGGCCAATCTGCCAGATATTGATGCATCGCTCCTGCTGGAAGCGTTTTGCACACTGACCCTACGTCGTCGAGTTGTGCGCTTCGAGAGTGTGCTACCGTGGACGTAGTCCTTTGCGTTTCCCCTCAAGGAGGTTGACGTGCTGTTCGTACACTATCCTAAATGCACCACATGCAAGAAAGCTGCAAAATGGCTGGCCGACCACGATATCGCGTTCGAAGGACGGCACATCGTGGATAACAATCCCAACGCAGACGAACTGCGGGCATGGCATGAGCTCAGCGGACTTCCGCTGAAGCGGTTCTTCAACACGTCGGGCATGCTGTATCGCGACATGCACCTGAAAGACAAGCTCCCCAACATGAACGAAGACGAGATGTTCGAGCTGCTCGCCAGCAACGGGATGCTCGTGAAGCGCCCATTGCTCGTGCTCGAGAACACGGTTCTCGTGGGTTTCCGCGAAAAAGAATGGGGAGACTCCCTTCTCTAGATAGGCCTTATCTCCCAAACATGCGGACAGCCCTCGATATCTAGACCTTCAGAATCTGCGCGCCAATGAGCTTGCCTGGTTCTTCTAGGTAGAGCAACGCCACGCTACGGCAGGGCCAATCGCCTTTTGGCCTGGATATGGCGCCTGGACACAGCAGCAAGCGATTGCCTATCCTGCGAACCTTCGGCACATGTGTGTGCCCGTGGATCTGCACGCGAGGCTTCGTGCTCGCACACTCGAGCGCCGCCCTTAAGTCTTCTGGTTTGTGCATGACGGCTATTTCGATTCCGCACGATTCGAATGCACACAGCTGTTCGGAAACGGGTTCTCCTCCTGCAACGTAACCCGCAACGTCGCGGTTTCCCCGTACGACATGCACAGGCGCAATTGCCTGCAAAGCGTCGAGAACACCCTGGGATATCGGTGCAAGCTCGCCGATATCCCCCGCGTGGACGATGCAGTCCACCACGCGGGGGGCGGGCACATCTTCGCCAGTTCCATCAACGTAGCATTCTTCAAGCACCTGCACGCCGTCCTGCCTGCCCGAGAAGACATCGAGCACGGCATTCGGAAGACTGCCGTGTGTATCGCTGATAATGCCAATGACGGTTTGCCGCCTCATGAAGCTCACCAACCCCTGCACTGAAGCACCATGTTTGCCATCTTACCATTACCCCAAATAATGCCAGCAACAACAAACCGCGAGCGAATGCCATATCATGAAGCGCGAGAAGCGCTTCGGCAAATGAGACTATAATGAGCCAAAGAACCCGAAGAGGTCGAGGGAAAGGCGCTTGCAATGGCAATGAGCATATCCGAGCTGTCTACTCGGATGAACGACTATCTGCAACAAGAGCCCCTGAACTACATTACCGCCGAAGATGCCATCAGGCCCAGCCTAGCCGGCTTGCGCCTTTTCGACAGTGCGATTTTCGGTGTTGCCCAAGCCGACTCGCCCGATTTCGAGCTGTTCAGACGCCCCTACGTCGTAGGACCTGAAACGCTTCTGCCCTCCGATTGGATTCCTGAAGCAAAGAGCGTGATCTCGTTTTTCATGGCATTCGACGACCAGGTGAAACGCTCGAACCAACAAGACCCGATCGAGCCTTCCGACGAGTGGCTGCATGCCCGTATCGAAGGTCAGGACATGGTCGCGGCATTCGGCAAGCACCTCGAAAGTCTGATAAAAGATGCGGGGCATCAAGCCGTCTATGCTGCTGCCGGCCCACGGTTCAAACGTCTCGGGCCATTCCTTTCCAACTGGTCCGAACGGCACGTGGCATACGCTTGTGGCCTGGGAACGTTCGGGCTCTCACGCGGACTTATCACGCGCAAGGGCATGGCTGGGCGGTTCGGCAGCGTCATCACCGACGCCGTCTTCGAACCCACGCCGCATGACTACAACGGTCCGTTTGACTATTGCATCATGTGCGGCGTCTGCGAGCGGAACTGTCCCGTGGGAGCCATCGACGCAAGCCTTGGCGTAGAGGGGGGCAAGAATCACGAAACTTGCGTTCCTCACGTGGGGAAGAACCGCATCGCCGAAACCGGCAGCAGGAAAATCCGATATGGTTGCGGCAAATGCCAGGTGGGAGTCCCCTGCCAAGATGGCATCCCCAACGCACGCTGGAAAAACGATAAGTGAAAACCTTGTCGTGCTACTTGGGTATTATGTCCATATAATACGTTCCGCAAACATTGCACTTGAAGTCGGCGACAAGATAAGACGAGATCTCGTGCTCAACGCGAATCATCGTTACGTTGGTGCTCCCGCACTTGGGACACTTGCTTTGATAATCGTCGGCAAGCTCAACGTCTGCACCACCCGAAACGGACTCGAGCAATTCGCTGCGCAGGGGCTCTTTCTCTACAGACATGACGATCCTCTCTCTTGCTGGCGTTTCCATCCTATCAATTCCATACGAAGAAATGAAAGAGGCGTTTCAATATCACGCTCATGAGAAACGGGGCGGGTGCATTTTCGCATTTGCGGACGAGAAATGGGAACGAGTACTTTTTCTCTTTTGCATTTGAAGCCCGCTACGAATTACGGTGATACTGATAAGTTGAACCCTCCCCTATTTCTCACCATACAGTTGTAATCATCCAGCGCAGCAATGCGCGTTTTGCCTATTCCAATGGAGGCCAGTTGTTTTCGTCCCTGATGGGACCCTTCTTCGATTCTTCCAGCGTCAAGTTCAAAGCACCACGACCATAAGCCTCGGCGTTCTGAGCTTCGCGCACGTTCTGCATCGAGTTAGTCATCTTGGCCTTGTAAATCGGACGATAGACAAGCAGGTTGAAGGCGCCCGCCACAAACGGGAGCAGAACCAGACCGGTTATCTTCAGGATTGACAAGATGAAATCGCGATGAAGGCTCGGGTTGGTTCTTATCTCCTCCATGCCATACATCCATACGTCACCCCGAAGGTCGAGGCCGACGATGAACGCTCCTCCGAAGCCTATAATTGCAGCGATGATGAACATCATCCAGAAATCGAACCGGCCTTTCTTGTGCAGGTGGCGCTTTTGCTTCTGCTCGTCAATCGGCAGGTTTGCGGCGACTTTGCCCGTTTGCCCGTTCACGCCCACGAGGATGCTCTGGTCGCGATATCGCACGACGATGAGCCACACGGGCAACAGCGCCTGCTCGATGCCATCGCACGTCGCAACGGCGGACGACCGCTTCTGCTCGAGGAGTTTCGAGTGCCACGAATCAAGATCCAGCGTCTCTTTCACGGCTCTCACAGACGTGTTCTTAGCACGCAGGTCGGCGCGTTCGCGCACGGCATCGGGCTCCATCGTGTAGCGCTCCGCCACGAAACCGGGCAGGTATTCGTCCGAAAACGGCACGAGGGCATCGAACTGGAAGGGCTCCACGGAATCCATCATGTCATCGGGCATGCGCCTGGACCCATCGGCGGGAACCTGAGTGTATTCGTATGTGCCCACACGACGCTTGTAGCCCCACAAGTCGCTGTCTTTCCTGTTGTCTGTCCAGTAAAACGTGAAATCGAAGTCAACCGTTCCGGAAAAGAGCCAGTAAGGCACGTACACGCCCTGCACCGAGGCTATGCTCGATCTGGTCGCAAAGTCGTCGGGCAGAAGCTCCTTTTCCGCCAGGGTCTGTTCATAGTTTTTCAGCGCCTGCGTGCGGGTGATGGAAAAGGGAATGATCCCATCTGGCTTGAAATCGCCTTCGAACCGATGGGGTGCAACCTGATTGCTGCCACAATACGGGCAGGTTGTCGCAGCGATGAAATCGTCCGACATGAGCTCCGCACCGCATTCTGGACACAGGTATCCGTTCAAACCACCCGACACGACCGTAGCTTCAAGCCCCTCCGCATCGAAATCGTTGCCACACCAACGGCACGCTAACTTCTCCGACGCAGCATCATACGACACCGCACCGCCACACGCGGGACATTTGTACACACGAAGCTCAGCGCTATGACCCATGAAAACACCCATCTCTCAGCGAACGCACATTCCACTGCAATTATCATAGCAGCATTCTTGAACCACGTAACAAGCCCTAAGACAGCAAAGGGAGTCCCCTTAAGGAGACTCCCCAAATATCGCAGGACCACCAAAGCCAGCGAGGGCGATTCTGGTGAATGCGATAGGCCCGACTTGCGCAAAAGCGACCGTCTGGTCGCGACGAGGCAGGCGGTTCGACGCCTCCTCCCTCGTAGGTTCGCCCAAGGAAGTCAGCGAGAAGGGCCCTGGTGCCCCAGGTTGCCCCGCCGCAAGGCCAAGCGTACTGGACGTACGCGCAGCGCCTTGCACAAGGGGCAAGATGGGGTGCCAGGGCCCTTCGCAGCGTCGACAGGTGCGGCGTTCGTAGAACGCCGCAACCACCTTAGCGCTTGCTGAACTGCGGGCGCTTGCGGGCCTTCTTCAGGCCGTACTTCTTGCGCTCGACCATGCGGCTGTCGCGGGTCAGATACCCAGCCTTCTTCAGCTCGGCGCGATACTCGCCAGCCTCCAGAAGAGCACGGGAAATGCCGTGACGCAGGGCGCCGGACTGGCCGCCCACGCCGCCGCCGTTGCAGCGGGCGATGACGTCGAAATGACCTTCGGTGTCGGTAACCTTGAAGGGCATGAGCGCGAAGTCGACCAGAGCCTGACGGCCGAAGTAGGTCAGCGCATCCTTGCCGTTGACGGTAACCTTGCCGGTACCCGGAACCAGGCGAACGCGAGCGACAGCATTCTTCCTGCGGCCGGTGCCGATGTAAGCTGCTTCACCTGCCATGGGTTATTCTCCAATCTTGATCTGGCGGGGCTTCTGCGCCGCATGCGGATGTTCGGGGCCGGCATAGACCTTGAGCTTCATGCCCTGCTTGCGGCCGAGCGTGTTCTTGGGCAGCATGCCCTTCACGGCATGCTCGACCACGCGCTCGGGATGCTTGGCCATGGCCTCGGCGAACGTCTCGCTCTTCAGACCACCGGGATAACCGCTGTGACGATAGTAGGTCTTCTGAGCAGCCTTGGTACCGGTGAGGCGAATCTTGTCGGCATTGATGATGACGACGAAGTCGCCCGTGTCAACGTGCGGGGTGTACTGCGGCTTGTGCTTGCCCTTCAGAATGCGAGCGGCCTCGGTAGCGATGCGACCCAAAACCTGGTCTTCCGCATCGATGAGGACCCATTCGCGCTCGACTTCGCCGGGCTTTGCGTAATACGTCTTCACTGTTTCCTCCATTGCGATGGCACCTGCTTGGCTTATGGCCTCGCAGGCATGTCGTTTTTCAAAAGTGCAGGTGCTCCGGCGCTGGGTTCCTACGCCAGCACGGCTTCCGGTCTGGACATTCCATCCACCGTTCCGAAACAAGAGCTGCGTTACGGGGCTTTTGAAAGCAACTTTGAAAGTATACGAAGCGCAAAGGCACTCGGTCAACGGAACATCCGCTGACCGAGCCCTCATTTCCAGAAGATATTCACGAATGACGCGCTACCCGAGAGCTTGTTCAATATCGGCAGTCAGGTCTTCGGCGTCTTCCAAACCGCAAGAATAGCGCACCAGGTCGGGGGCAACGCCGGCAGCTCGCAGCTCGTCGTCGCTCATCTGGCGATGCGTGCTCGACGCAGGATGCAGGCAGCACGTGCGCGCATCGGCTACGTGCGTGGCAATCTGAGCCAGCTGCAAGCGTCCCATGAATTCCTCGGCAGCTGCACGTCCACCCTGAACGCCGAAGCTCACCACGCCGCACGAGCCATCGGGCAGGTACTTGCAGGCCAAATCGTAAGCCTCGTCCCCTTCCAGGCTAGGATAGCGAACCCAAGTGACCTTCGGATGACTCGCCAGGAATTTGGCAACCGCCATGCCGTTTTCGCAATGACGCTTCATGCGCACATGCAGGCTTTCAAGGCCAAGGTTTAGCAAGAACGCGTTCTGCGGACTTTGAATGCTCCCAAAATCTCTCATGAGCTGGGCTGTCGCCTTCGTGATGAACGCGCCCTCAAGCCCGAAACGCTCGACGTAGACAACGCCATGATAGCTATCGTCGGGAGTGCACAGACCGGGGAACTTGTCTGCATGTGCCGCCCAGTCGAAACGACCGCTGTCGACGATGGCACCGCCCACTCCACCACCGTGACCATCGATGTATTTCGTGGTGGAATGCGTGACGATATCTGCCCCCCACTCGAAGGGCCGACACATAACCGGCGTAGGGAACGTGTTGTCAACAATCAACGGCACGCCGTGGGCATGCGCCGCTTTTGCAAAACGCTCGATGTCGAGCACCGAAAGCGCTGGGTTTGCGATAGTCTCGCCAAATGCCGCCTTGGTGTTCGGGCGGAAAGCCGCCTGCAATTCCTCATCGGAGCAATAGGGATCCACGAAGGTGAACTCGATGCCCATCTTGGCCATGGTCACCGCGAACAAGTTATACGTGCCACCGTAGATGGAGCTGCTGCAGACAACGTGATCGCCACAATTCGCGATATTGAAGATGCTGTAGAAGTTAGCCGCCTGCCCGCTCGACGTGAGCATAGCCGCACTGCCACCTTCAAGCTCGGCAATCTTGGCCGCCACGTAATCGTTGGTGGGATTCTGAAGCCTCGTGTAGAAGTACCCGCTCTCTTCCAAGTCGAAGAGCCTGCCCATAGCTTCGCTGCTCTCGTAGCGGAACGTGGTGGACTGCACGATGGGAATCTGCCGCGGCTCGCCGTTGCCCGGATGATAGCCACCCTGAACACATGTGGTACCTGTCTGGTAACTCATTGCAATCCTTTCGCCTAAATCTTTCGCACAATAAACCGAGACGCTCCGCAATGCGTCATACGCCGATGCGGAAGAAAGCCCTGTCCTGGTATTCGGTGGACCCCATGTACGTACGTACTCGCACCGACTTGCAGAAATACATCGTCAGAAGAACCAGACCCACCCCAGCGCCAACCAGGGTGCCAGCGGTTTGGGCGATGATCCCACCCAGCATGGCTCGGCTTCCATAGTACATAGCCTCTGGTATGGCGGTTAGATTCATGATTGCCTGCAAAACGCCGATAATTACCTTTCCAGCCTGGAAGAGCCTTAGCACGTTGACGTTGCGGCCGACGATGAAGACCACGAACACCACATCAAAGGCTATTTCGACGAGCATAACGAGGACGAAAAAGACGTTTGGGCCCATCCCCGCCGACAAGCTTTGGACAAGTTGTCCAAAACCGCTGAGCGCATCGATGATGTTCAAGATGACGAATACCAGCAACCACCCTCCCAGCGTCTTGTACTTGTCTATCGGCGCGGGAGCGCTTGAAGCGCCAAACTGCCCGGTTGGCTGCGCGGGCGCATAGGGATAAGGTTGAGGCGCTTGCGCGACCCGCGTCTGGTCGATAACAGGAGCCTGCATCGGCTGCTGCGCCTGGGGTGGCCAAGTTTCAATCGGCATCGCTTCGCCAGCAGCGTTCTGAGTTGCCGATACGTTTTGAGCTGCCTTTTCAACAACGTCTGTGGTCGGCTGGGGAATGGCGCTAGGGCCATCGCTGGCCACAGGTGAACCTGGCGCAATGCTTGCACCACAATTCGGACAGAACAAGGCTTGCTGTTGCACGATCTTCCCGCAGCTTGGACAGGTGCACGACGACTCCATGAGATACCTCCTTAAAAGATGCAATCGTAGAACAGTATGCATCTATTCCCTGCTGTTTCAAAGTCACATTTTTCTCGAGCCACAACAAGGGATACCCATTTTATGGCAACTGATAGTTGGCTATCGGTTCTAGGCGTAACGCAATGCCGATAATTGGCATAACGACTGGCGCCACTGCCCTGATAGAATGAAACGCCAAACAGCAGCAAAGGAGCGTTTAATGCCTATCAAGATTCCCGACCAACTGCCCGCAACAAGCATCCTGGAAAGCGAGAACATCTTCGTGATGACCGAGTATCGCGCCATGCACCAAGACATCCGCCCGCTGCGCGTGCTCCTGCTGAACCTGATGCCCACGAAAGTCGCCACGGAAACGCAGATCTTGCGCAAGCTTTCCAACACTCCGCTGCAGATAGAAGTGGAGCTGCTCCGCACGGCGTCCTACACCTCGACGAATACCGCCGCCGACCACCTGGAAAGCTTCTACTGCACGTTCGACGAAGTCCGCAACAGCCGTTTCGACGGTCTCATCATCACCGGCGCCCCCGTTGAGCTGCTGGAATTCGAAGACGTTGACTACTGGCCCGAGCTGTGCGAAATCATGGATTGGGCCCACTCTCACGTGTTCAGCACGCTCTATATCTGCTGGGGGGCCATGGCGGGCATCTACCACCACTATGGCGTGCCGAAGGTAAACTTGCCAGAAAAGCTTTCCGGCGTATACGAGCACACGCTCTCGAAGCACACTTCCCCACTCGTGCGCGGATTCGACACGTTGTTCAAGATGCCGCACTCACGCTATACGGGAGTGGAGCTTGAAGACGTCTTGGCCTGCCCCAAGCTCGAGGTCATCGCGGTTTCTGACGAAGCGGGCGTGGCGATAGTTAAGAGCACCGACAGCCGTGACTTCTTCGTTTTCGGCCACGGCGAATACGACCACGACACGCTCAAGCAGGAATACGAACGCGACGTGAACCGCGGATTGAACCCCAACGTTCCCGAACACTACTTCCCAAACGATGACCCCACCGCCGAGCCGCACAACGTTTGGAAGGCCACTGGCCAGTTACTCTACACCAACTGGACGAACTACTACCTGTATCAGGCCACCCCGTACGACTTAAACGAGATCGGACGGTAAGGCTGCATGCCCTGGGAATGAGGGCAGGGCTTTTCGTAACTTAGGAGCTTGAGCGGCCCAATGGGGTCCCGACGAGCAGTTCAATGTCGAGCGTCTCGTAGTCGCAGGTGATAACGTCGGCGTACTGGCGCAGGAGTTCCAACTCGAAGGGATTGCGAGCATCGTAGACGCCCACGGTGGCGATACCTTGGGCCGCCATGGCCTGGATGGCATAGTAAGAGTCGTCGAAACCCCAGGTTGTTTCTGGAGTCGTGCCCATATCGGCCATGGCCTTGCGGTAGATGAGCGGTTCGCGCTTGTTCGTGTTCAGGTCTTCGACCGAAAGCACGCTGCAAAACCGCGGCAGAAGGCCTGTTTGCGCCAAGCCCAAGCGCAGCAGGTCCGTTTGCGTTGACGAGACCACGCTCATACGCACGCCCCGTTCGGCAAGCGCATCTAGAAATGCCGCCACTCCCGGCAACGGCTTGGCACGTCTGGCATAGAAATCCCGCATCAGCTCGTCGATTGCGGCCACCACATCGGCTCCGCTCGCTCCCAGGGCAAACCGATCGTGAAAGAAATCACCAACCTCGGCAATTGTCATGGCCGCCAGCGCGCGCTTGTCTTCGTCGGAAAGGCTCACGCCTGCCCGTCGACTGAGCTCATCTTCGGCATCGCGCCAGGCATTGGCGGAATCGAGCAAAACACCGTCGCAATCGAATATGGCACCAACCGTCACGATCAACCTCCTTGCAGCAGCAACGGCACTTATTGTAACCGTTTGAAGCGGTCAAGAGCACAGCGCCAAGGATTACACCCTGCCGCAATACCCCGACAGCGGGCAGCCCCTGCACTCTGCCTCGTCCTGGGCAATAGCCGAAAAGTCACAGGCCTCGATACGCTTTACCACCTGGTCGAATTCGTGCAGCAGGGCCTCGATGTCTGCCGTTTCCAAAGCAACGTCTATCACGGGACGGTCGGTTTTGTCGCCCGTGAAGTAAAGCTTTGCGCCCGAAACCTCGCAGCCCAGCTGCGTGCGCACCAAGTGCACGTAGATAAGCATCTGCTTTAGGTATTTCTGGAGCAGTGACGAGCCCTCCTTCGGCATCACGCCCGTCTTGAAGTCGACAACCTCCACGCAGTCATCGCTGCCGTGTATTAGGTCCACCACCCCTTTGAGAGCGAACCCATCGCGCACTTCGCTTACCGCCGCTTCGGGCTCTACCACGTCTCGCCAGATGGACTTGCTATGCTTCAGGTACTTCAGCACCTGCTTCATCACCTCGTCGTCCATCTGCCGCAGATACGTGTTCTCGGCCCGCTCGAGCGCGATGCGGTTTTCCGTGACGATGCCACGCACTTCCTGCGGTGGAATATAGAGCCTGCTCACGTCTTCTCCCGCGTCGCGCCGACGCTTCACGATGCGATGGATGTCTTCGACGCATTGGTGCACGAGCGTGCCGAAGAGCATCCCCTTGCCGCTGGCCTGCGGAAAGCCCAGCTCGTGGAAGAACTTGTAGCGACGAGGACAGGCCTGGTATGAAGCTACGTCAGACGTGAAAGCATACGTGCGCATGATGTTGGCAGGCTTGACCTTGCGCAATTTCAGGCTCGGGAAATCCAAGCGCTCGACGGATGGCAAAGACCCCGCCAAGCTGGCAAAGCACTCGCTCGGATCGGGCTTGACGCGCCCCCAAGGAGTTTTCGTGCTTCCGGCCGTTGTCAACACCAGCAAATCCTGCGCCCGCGAAAACGCGGTGTAGTACTTGCGCCAGAAGTCAAAATTCGCACGGTCTTCAGGACGCTCGAGTTCATCGCGCTTTCTATTCAGGGAACGGATCGCATCTACAAGCGGCTCGTTATCGCCCCACGGTTCGTCTTCCAGCGAACACACGACCACGACGGGGAACTCCATGCCCTTGGCCTGGTGCACCGTCATAAACGACACTTTCCCCGAAGGCGCGTACTCGCGCTCGTCCTCGTATTCTTCTACCCCACTGTCGATGATGCCGGGAAGGTAGCGCTTGAAGAAGCGAAGCGGCATGGTTTTCACGCTGCGCCCGGTAAACTGGACGAAGTTTTCGCCCACTTCGAAACGGCTGCAGATGGACACGACGAGCGAGAGGTTGCGCGCCTGGGCGGAATCTAACATATCGCTCGAGTCGGTTTTGTCGAGCCAACCGCGAAACGGCTCGAAACACAGCATCTGATAGAACAGGTCGCTGAAGGCATAGCCCAGGCGGTCCTTCTCATCCGCCCTCTCGTGCACCTGGCGGCGCTGTTTTACCCAAGCCGCCAGCTCGGGATATGTCGACAAGGCGTCGTCGGCCGCCATGCAGCAGCCATCGAGTTCGTCCATGTCGGGGTTGTCGCACGAGGGGAAGCAACGCATCAGGCATCCAAGTGCCACGCGAACCTCTTCACGTCGGAAGAACATGTTGGCACGTGGGGCGTTGACGGGAACGCCATTGCCCTCGAAATACGCGATGAGGTTTTGAATTTTGGTAGATTTCACAGAACTGCACAAGAAGGCAATCTGGTTGAGGTCGGCGAACTGATCGCTGCGCTGGATGTCGCGCACAAAATGCAGCATGCGCTCGCGCCATGCATTTTCACAAGGCGCATCGCAGCGTACCACCGATATTGCATTAACCCCCGCGGGATCGAACTTGGGATTGGGCGCAATGGCCTTGTCATAGCGGCATCCACCCCAGGTGGCATCGCCCTCGTATCGTGGCATGCTGCTTATCCAGCGACGGCAGAAATCGACGATGCCCACCTGAGAGCGGTAATTCACCACCAAATCATGGCGCCGGCACCGCTTGTCGCCGGTGAAGTTCGATTCGAACTGGAGTATGTTTTGCACGGTGGCCCCGCGAAACCGGTAAAGACTCTGATCGTCGTCGCCCACCACGCACACGTTCTGGGCGCTTCCCGCCAGCAGCAGCACGATCTGCTCCTGAATGAAATTCGCATCCTGGTATTCGTCCACGATGATGTAGCTGATCTTCTCCCGCAGCTCGGCTAGCACCTGCGGGTCGTTGCGCAGGAGGTCGAGCAGGCGCACTTGCAGCCCGGCGTAATCGATCTGGTTGCGCTGGACCAACTCGCATCGATATTGCTCCACGAACCTTGCAAGCTCGGCGGCTCCCGCTTTTTTGCACGAGGCAAGGTCACCGGTTGCCACGCACTCTTCAGACAAGGTGTTCGCGCAGGTCACAAACCTGCCGGCATACTTGGCGCCCTTTATGGGGTGCCCATACGGCGTCTTGAACAGATCTGCCTGACGCAAATCGCCAAACTGCCTGCCGTATTCCACCATGAACAGCTGGTCGAATTCCTCGAGCACGGTGAAGTTTTTCATCCCCGCCCGGTCGGCATAGTCGGAAAGCAGGCGCTGACACAGCGAGTGGAACGTGCCGATGAGCATCTTGTCCACGTTGACGGGATGCTCCATCCCCGAAAACTCGTTGGATATGCGCGTGAGCAGCTCTTTTGCTGCCTTGCGGGTATACGTCGCCACCATGATCTGTTCGGGGGGCACGCCACGCACCTGCACCAGGTACGATATCCGCTTCACCATCGTAGAGGTCTTGCCCGCACCTGGACCCGCCACCACAAGTACCGGGCCTTCGGTGTCGATGACCACGGCTTTCTGTGCCGTATCGAGCCTGTCTCCGAAGCTGAAGCTCATGGGACGGGCGCCTTGGGGCACCTCGCGGTCGGGATCCGCCACACGTTGGGCAGCGCGCAAGCGCTCGAGCGTATTCGCCGCACGCCACAGCTGCTCCTTGGGAACCCACTTGAACCCAGCGTCTTTCAAGATGCCGCGAAACTCCGCGCTCGGCCGCGAAGGGAACTGCACCTTGATGACCGTGCGGCTATCGTTGAGCTTGTATGTTCCAGGCACGAACCACTCCTTTCCCAAGGCGCCCAGCATCTTTCAACAGGGTACCACCCTGTCAGGAAAACCAAAAACCACCAATCATATGTCCCCTCAAAGATATAATGCTGTTGTCGTGTGTGCGCATGCAGGCTTTGGGTGCGCATGGAAGCCAAGATAACAGTAGCTGGTGTGCTGATATGGGTAATGCGGGAATCAATCGGGCGTTCATCTACATGCCGTTCGCTTGCAGGGGCAAAACGGAAGGGAGCTTGGAAAACGTAACCATCCCACAGGAAACACCCAACTGGCGGCTTGTCGAATCCGACGATTCCGAATCGCTCGAGGAGCTCTACCTTTATTCCTACATCTTCGGCCTGCGCACCGGAGACGAAGGCAAAAGCGGGAAACGGCGGCATCGCGTACTCACAGGCGCCGATAAGACCAGTGGCGTCTGCTCCTGTGACTCGCACACAAGAGACGAAAGCAGAAGCGGAAAGTATCGGCATTATGTGTTCAAGGGCGCCGAAGAATCCGGCAACCCTTGCGACTTTCTGACTGCTTTGCGAGAGGTCGCCGAAAAGGAATCGGGGGACGACTTAGGGCTTTTCAACCTCGACAGGGAGCTGCTCCCCGACGGCCCCATCCTCGATAACGGCTCGCAAGACCTGAAGGAAAGAACACTTGGAGAGCTGTTCTTTCCAGACGGACGCGCCGACGAAACCGCCATTGCCAAGCTTAGAGCATGCGATTGCTGGCGCATCCTCAAAGCGCATCGATACCCCAAGACCCCGCCCGAGGATTGGAGTCAGCCCAACGAAAGCAAGCAATCCCGATGGTACTACCTCTTCGACATCCATCACGTTCACTGCTACTGGTTCACCACGGGCATTGCCGTTCTTGTCTTCGAGCTTTCGTTCCGCATCCCCGACGAACCCGAAACCTCGGTTGCGGATTGGGTTGCCTCTGGCATGTTCCACCTGAAAAAGGTTCAAAACGTTCGCATCCTCCCAGCCGTTTCCAGCGATTATTCCAACAAGGAAGTAGCGGACAGCGGAAACCTGGAGCATGGGATATCCCTGTGCAACCTCGGGAAACTCTTGGCCTGCGACCTGCTTCGCGGGAATTCCGCGACAAAGCCGGCGCAAGAGAAAAACTGCCGCCCTTACCTGTTCTTCCATGCCCCGGCTGCAACGTACAAAGGAGACAACACCTCGGCTTCCGGCCAGCTCAGGCGCAAGTCCATGAGGGCGAATTCCCTCGTCTACGTCGCCGAGGTCACGCAAGACGCACCCGAAGCCGAAACGAAGAGGAAACTCTTCTACCTGTCGAACTGCTTCGACGTCAACGTGCCATATGCAGACGATTCCTATCTTCAACCAGAAACGCTCGTCGACTCGCCCGATATCAGATGGGGCATAACCCCGGAAAACCTGGCATGCCTTGCTTCGTATTCGGATGCACAGGAAGAGCCGTATGTTATCGGCGAGTTCCTCAAGCACGTCTGTTACCAGCACAAGTTCATCTACCTGCTCCTGCTGCACCAGAAGTTCAATTACTATCGGCTGCTCAACGAGGTGGGCGCGGTGCGCTACGACACCGATGCCTTTCGGGATTACAGCGAAAACGACGCGACGCTTCTTAGCAACCACCGCGAGAAGCTCGAATGGTTCAACGCCACCTTCACGTTTTCGCGAATTACCGAAGTCGCCCAGTACCAGAAAATCTACGAGATCGGCGCCGAGGTGATGGGGCTCAATCAGCTCAAGATAGACGTTTACGAGCCCTTGCAGCAACTCGTCACCCGTCAGGAAAAACACGTTGCCAAACAGCAAGAGCTGTATTCGAAACGCGTGAACATACTGGCGATAATCGTGGCTATCGCAGGATTCGGGTCGGTGTTCACCGATGTCGCGTCTTACATGATCCCAAACTACGGCATTGCCACAAAGGTCGTGGTTGGCATCCTCATCGTCGTGGCCATAGCAATAGTTGCCATCTTGCTCAAACCGAGGGAAAGAGACGGGCATAAGCCATAAGAAGGGACTACCCCTTCTTATGGCATTTAGAATCGCTCGATTTCCATCCGTGCCCTTTTCGGGATGTCGAGTCGGTTGTACAAATCGAACAGCTCGCGAGCACGCGTGTCGGTTAGCAAGCTGATGAAGTCGATTACCGCACGCATCTCGTAGTATGCATATAGGCTCTTCTCGTCTATCGCGTGCATTTCGAGCTCTGCCTTGTTTTCTTTCAGCTCCTTTTCTGCCGATTTGCGAACATCTCTGATGCGATCGCGCAGCAACCTGGGAAGCGATTTGAATTCCTCGCCCTCATCGTGGATCTCTGTATTGTCTTTTCTGGATAAGTATGACGAAAACCTATCGAGAAGATACTCGAGAATCCATTCGCCTTCCTGTTCTGCACGAACGACTTCTCCGTTGTTGTAGACGTATTTCTTCTTCATGTTCTTGATGAGTTCGATCGTGGGCTTTTCGAAGGAATCGCTCGCACCGAGGAGCTCGGATTCGAACTCTCCTGTCATGATGGATTCGAACTCTTTCGCAAACATGAACGTCGCCGTGTAGATCATTGCCGTGCGGATACTGCGCATGGTCTTGTGCAGAGTGGCAAGGTCATTTGCGTCCGGATCGTCCAGATCGTCTGCGAGCTTTTCGAGCAGCTCTCTGCGAGAAGTGCGCACCCTTTCCTTCAAGTCGTTTTTGCCATCATTGGCACCTATAGTCCATTGCTCTTCGTACTTCCTTGCGTAATGGCGCAAATTATCCGATGTGATGATTCCCTTGATGATCGAGTCTTCGAAATCGGAGGTGTTGTAGGCAATGTCATCGGCTGCCTCGAGCAAAAAAGCCAACGGATTGCGCACGTAAGAACCGCTTTTCTTGACGATTCCCATTTTCTCGAAGACGTTGGCCATCTGCTTTCGCTCGCTCCAGTAATAACCTGGCTTGTGCTTCCAGACGACAGCCTTGTCTTCCTCGAATTCGGTAACACAGGTCGTGTACTTCGTCATAGCGCTCAAGACGGCATGGGAAACCCTGATTTCCTCGAGATCGCCCATCGGCGGCATCGAAGTAAGAAACCGCATTGCCTGCGCATTTCCCTCGATGTATTTCAGATCGCTTTTAAGTATCGATGCCGTTATCGGGCATTTGCCGCCCTCAAGCCACTTCTCGAGCCAGTCCTTCATGGAACGTTCACCCGCATGACCAAATGGCGGGTTCCCGATGTCGTGCAACAGTCCAGCCGTTTCAAGTATGATTGCCACTTTGCCCAATTGTTCTTCGCTCAAGCCCAAATCTCTCTTGCTCACCTTGACGAGCGCCATCGCGATTGTCTTTGCAACCTGGGCGACTTCCATGGAATGCGTGAGCCGGGTTCGCACGAGAGTGGAAGAGTCGAGCGAAAACACCTGAGCTTTGTTCTGAAGGGCCCTTACAACAGACGAGGACACGATGTTTTGGTAATCGAGTTCGAGCTGGCTGGGCTGGACACTCTGCCTCCACTTTTCGTCAGCCGCATCGTGGAACTTTTCGGGGTATCCCCACTCGTCAGACAAGAGAACGTCCCATTTCATTTTTCTGGAGGCCGGAACAACCTCCTCTCCCACCCCGCCGATAAGGCTCGAGGCCAGGTCTTTTAGCTTAGGGTCTTTCACCAACGCTTGATAGCCTTCCTCGCCGATAGCCGAATCTAGCGCATCTTTGAGCGAAGCCATTTCTGCCTGCATTCCGTCTTTTTCGATTTCAAGCCCCTCGTCGACCACGTTGATGACGAGTTTCTCGCCATCTCCGTTCAGCTTTCCCCTGAATACGAAGCACCTCTCGATGCTTGTTTTCCCATCGGGGTAATCGACGGCAACAGCAATCCTTGAGCTTCCGTCATGAAGCTCGTCAAAACTCTTGCAATGCTTCTTCCTGATTTCGTATTTCCCAGCCTTGACAGCACGGTAATGATTCCCCTGGGCATCCTTGCAGCGAATAACAAGTATGGAATGATCCCGACCGCCCTTAGAGCTCTGCTTTTTGCCCATGTCTTTTCCTTTTCTCGTCAACTTGCGCTATCTGTTCTCGAATTCGCGAAGGAGCCTTGCGATAAGCTCTTCTTCATCGAAGGTTTCCCCGTTCGTGGGTATTCGCACCAGGGCAAACTTCGCTTTTTTGTCCAGCCCTTCCCAGTGCATATCTCCCAAGTATCCGCTAAAGCGGCCATCTACCTCGCGGATGCCGTACGTGGCACCGCACATCGCATCTTTGACCACGCGGTTCTTCTTGCGATCGGCATTGATGCTGGGGGCGTATTCGCGATGGTATTCTCCGTCTACTTCGATTGCCATGACCGGCAACTTGCCCTTGAAGATTACGAAATCGAACTTCGTGTCGCTTTTTAGGAATGCTCGAAGCTCCTTGTCAAGCTTTTTGAGACCAGCCTTTCCAGCAACGGCTTCGACGATGCCGAGTACCTTGCGCTCTTCTTTGAAGCGGTACCCGCTCCCCCGCACCACGCGGCACAGGGCATCCCTCATGCATTCGTGTCCTGCCGACTCTCTTTCCACTTCTTCTATGCATTCCTCCGGCGCCTTGGCCGCATCGCAGGCGGCGCGCTTGAGGGGTATGGCGTCGAAAATCGAACTGCCCGACGCCCGATGGAACCCACAGTCGCCCATCGTCTTTTGGTGATTGTCCTCCACATAACGCAACAGCTTCTTCAGGTAGTAGTCGCGATAATGCCGGCTTTTCTCGTGTTTCCAGCCACCGTTCGGCCGCTGGGAGCCAAGCCGCTTAGCGGTTTGTGGCGCGAACCAAACGCTCGAGGTAATGAGGCAGAACTCCTCGCGAGCCCGGGACACGGCCACGTTGACGAGGCAACGTTGCTGCGACCAGGGCACAGACCACGTGTCGTAGTCATCCACGCTCAGATAGTAGATGACGTCGTACCCTTTGCCCTGTGCTCGATGGATGGTGAGCTGGAAGAGCTCCTTGCTATCGGCTTCGTTCCTCGTGCGCTCGACAATGGGCTTCTCTTCCGATTCGGGCACCTTGCCATCAAGCATCTTGCCCAAAGTTTCGATCGGTGCGCGATACGGGGAAAGCACGCAGACCGACTTTCCCTCTTCGAGCTGCTTCCTCACACGAGGCAGCTCGTCTTCCATGAACGCGAGAACCTGCCGTAGGTTGTGAACCTTCGGCCGCCTATCGCTGCCGCTCTCTTCGCCCGTATAGTCTCCCAACCTCTCGCGGTAGACGCCGTCGTACCACACTACGCGGATGGGAACCCGATCAGGCTCACCTGCAGGAACGAACACACCGTCTCCGTCCCGCTTCATCGGCACGAGTGCTAGATCTTGTGCGCCATCCGCGTACACGTACTGGCTGCAGAACCCGATGATACCGGGCTCGCAGCGGTAATGCCGCCTGAGCATGATGTTGCCATCGCCGCCAATCGGCAGGCCGAACACGTTTTCGCATGCGCGGATGAAGCTGTTGTCGTCACCTTCCCGATACATGTCGTCGACGCCGTCGCACTCGACACCGTCGATGCGCCAGTGCGCCACGATGGGGGGAATCTGCTTCACATCGCCCAGCAGCACCATGCGACGCGCATAGCGCAAGGCGATAAGACCCAGGTAATTGGGCACTTGGGAACCCTCGTCGACGATGACATAGTCGAAGGCGTCCACGTCTTTTGCGAAGCACTTGTGCAGCGAATGGAGCGTGCAGCCGAAAACAGGAAACCGACCAAGGATTCTTCCCGGAAGCGAAAGCGCTTCGCCGACATCGTTGAGCCCAAGCTCTTCGAACTGCTGCGCATCTAAGTCCGCCCTGCACTCGTCAACGAACTTTTCGCGCCGATTCTTGTTGCCGAGCCGAATGCAGCTTTCCGCCAACGCGTGTTCGCCCTCAACGTCGCAGCAGCGCACCAAATCCCAGATTCCCTGCAGTGCGTGTTTTACCGCCTCTCTGTTGGAAGAGACTATGGCAACGGTGGGGGCTGCCCCATCCTGCCCTTGCAGCAAACCCTGAATGCACGAAACGACGTTGACGATCGTCTTGGTTTTGCCTGTGCCCGGAGGCCCCTGCACGATTGTGAATGGCTGAGATAGCGAACGCTTCACCACCTCGAGCTGATCTGGGTCGGAGCCTAGAGGCGCTTCTCGAGAAAAGAAAGGAGCAAGCTCGTCGTCATCGTATGTTCGGCTTGGGTGGGCCATTTCTTCCTGAAAGCGCTCCTGCGCCTTTGCATCCCCCAGAAAAGCCGCGAAGAGCATGTGCTGTTTCGCGAAATCCTCTTCGTTCATCTCGCCTTTGACCGTTTGATAGAAATCGCTCACGGAAAACGAAGACTGGCGTTTGGCAAGCGCCTTGCGGCTCGGCCAGCTACCACCCGCAACATCCTCGGCCTTGCCTTTGAATCCCATGTAAAAGGCGACGTCGTAGTAGTAGTTGAATACCTTCGAGGCAGACTTGTCCATCGTTCATCCTTCGCGCAGAAAGACTCGTGTCATCTTTCATTTTGCCATTGAACACCATTTTACGTTGCGCAACTTCTCGTGAACAACCCACATTTTGCCCCCGCGCACGTCATGCACCCCTAAAGGTGTCATGGGCGCCACACTCACTTACCCGCTTCGCTTAGGTTACTTCAAGGAAACGCCGGATTCCTCGAGGTGCCGAGCGCAAGCCTCCAGCCATTCCAACGTGCGAAGGTATACAGTCTCGAATAGATCCAAATCGTTGAGCATGATGTAGAACATCGCGTTGCGCACAAGCGGAAAGCCCTGCACGACCGCTTCCCCCTCCCACAGCTTGCCTAGCTCGTTTCCGTCCCTGACGATTTGGTTGTATTCCCTGATGGCCAGGTCGTCGAGTTCGCCTGCGTCGACCTTGCTGGCCACGATGTTTAAAACATTCAGGAAGCCGTAACCACGGGCTCGCCCACTTAGAGGGGCGAAGCGGGCCAGGATTTCGATGAGCTCGGCCATCTCCTTCGACCTCTCGTCGAACAGAACGTTGCGCGGCAGCAGGGCGGGCGTTCCACCTGCACGCTTCGGGTTGGTCATGCCGACGGCTGCCTCAAAGCGTGCTTGCTCGAGAATTTCGTCGAGCGACTTGCCCGCTTCCTTGGACGCTTGCGCCGAGTCTGCCTCATCGTGCACCAGGAGCGCGCCTTCGTTCTCGTCCGTCACTTCTACCGGGTCCAAGCCCATCGACCTTAGCATCTCCTCGACGTTTATACCCGCCGAGCTGGGGGCCTTGTTCGCCATATCGTTCCTTTCAAACGGTTCATCGTCATAGAAGCCGTGCAGCTCGACCGCCACACGGCCAGCAGGTTGTTACGCATGCAGGTTTCGCAGCTAGGCAGCTCCCCCAAGCTCGTCCTGCAAGCTTTCGGCGCCTTCCACAAGCGCCTTTTGCGGGTTCGCCCGCGCTTCGGGCAGCTCGACGTAAAGCGGATGCTCCTTCAGGTCGTAGCGCTGCACCGTCTTGCCGCGCTTGCCGCGTTCGAACAGCCAGATGGTGCCCACTGGCTGGTTCAGCACGGTATCCACGGTCTTGTTGGCTTTCACGCTCACGAACCTAGCCGTTTCCACATCTTGGCCACCCAGGTACACCAGATGATCGCAGCCGTTGACGATGGTCATGGCTGCAGCATGGCTGTAGAGCGTCTCGAGCTGGGTGATGGACTGCAAAACCACGCTTACGGCGATGTTGCGCGAGCGGATAACCGAGATAGCCTTGTCGAAGTCGGGGATGCGACAGTTCGTGGCAAAGTCATCTAGGTACAGGCGCACCGGCACGGGCAGTGCGCTGTTTTCGCAGCGCGTGTCCGCGTAGTTGCACAGCACTTGCAGTACCTGCGTGTAGAACAAGCTCACGAGGCCATCAAGCGAGCGGTCGGTATCGCTGATGGTCAAAAACACCGCCGTCTTGCGCTGGCCAATCTGCTCGATGTCGATGCGGTTGGGCTTGGAGAACATCTGCATCGTGTCGTTGAAGGAAAAGGGCTGCAGCTTTGCTGCCACGAACGCCACGATGCAGGCATAGGTGCGATCGGCATCTTTCACCGCTTCGACAGCACGCCACTTGCGGGCTGCGAAGCTGTGCGGATTCTTCTGGGCAAGCTCTTCCATGAGCGTCCCAATTATGTCACCAGCTTCGAGCTCCTCGGACAGTTTCACGACCGAGGCAAGCGTTCGGTCCTCATGCGCCAAACGTTCCATCACGTAACCGACCAGGCTGCTCATCATCAGCAGCGCCGACTGGTCCCAGAACGGCTCCCGGGTGTCGCTGGGAGGGCACAGCACTGCGCTCACGCGCATCATGTCTTGTTCGTTAACCCTGCCGCTACGTTCATCGATGCGGATGAAGTCGAGCGGGTTGTACCCCGTACCCGTCGACGGGTTGGTGAAATCGATGCTCACGATTTCGTAACCGTGCGCCTCCAGCGCCGGTCCCACCTCGCGAACGAGATTGCCCTTGGTGTCGGATACCACTATGCTCTCGTTCATCTGCAGCAGATTGGGCTTGACGAAATAGCGGGTCTTGCCCGAACCCGTGGGACCCACGATCAGGTCGTTGTTGTTCAATCCCGTGGCACGGGTGTCGTTTGAGGCGTATTCGCCCTTGGCCATGATGCGGAAGCTACCCTCGGTCATGCGGTCGTTGCTCATGTGCGTTCCTTTCGTGCTTTCCCTTGCTCGTATGCTTTCATTCCGCTGGCGCAGCTGTTCGCGCGCGTTAAACCCCGCCTCTTTGACACACCGCGTCCTTTTACGCGCTTGGACGCTGCAATCTAGAGTCGGTCGATGACGCAGTCTGCTATGCCGAACGCGACAGCCTCCCCGGCTTCGAAGTAGGTGTCTTTTGAGGTGAGATCCAAGACTTCCTCTGTGGACTTACCCGAGTGTCTGGCGATGACCTCTGCCGTGATCTCGCGGATGCGCATGAGGTTGTCGGCCGACGCCTTCACCGAAAGAGCACTGCCGCCGATGTTGTAGCTTAGCGGGTCGTGGATCATCACGCGGGAATGCGGCAGCATCTCGCGTCGGTCGCCCGCCATGAACAGCAGCGCACCCATGCTGGCAGCCATGCCCAAGCACACCGTGCGGATAGGGCAGCTCACGGCCTGCATCACGTCATAGAGCGCAAGGCCACTAGCAACTTCCCCACCCGGGCTGTTGACGAACATCGTGATCTGGCCGTTCTCGTCTTCTTTCTGCAGGTGTCGAAGCTGCTGGATAAGCGAGTTCACCACACTGGCGTCGATTTCACCGACAAGCTCGACTTCGCGGTCTTCGAGCATCTCGTCTTTGATGTCGAAGGGGAAGATGCCAGCGCTCGTCTCGCGCAGGATTCGCGGGGTGTGGGACGAGGTTTGGTTCACGCTGTCTCCTTTTCTCGTATGCTTGCGTTTTCTTTGATGTTCTTGCATTTCTTCAGCCACCCGAATGCGCCGCCCGCCGAAGGGACCAAGGTTGGCACGGCAAGCGTGCAACGACCGCTCATGCGCTATGAGGGCGAAGAGTTTGGCGCGAGACGGAAACGCCAAACCCGTCCCTTGGCACATTCGCCTTCGACACATCGGCATTCTCGGCTGTGTAACCGGGCGGGAGCCCCCAAGGCTTCCGCCCGGCAAAGGCGCAGCTAGGCTACGCGATGGGCACTGCGGTGGGCGTCGATGCCCTGCAGCGCCCGCTTGGCGCGTTCGTAGCCGCGATCGGCTGCGGCCTTGAACCAGATGCGAGCGGCCAGCTCGCTGCGGTCGAAGTGGATACCTACCAGGTAGCAGCAGCCCAGGTTGTAGTAGGCAACCAGGCTGCCCTGGCGGGCGGCTGCCTTGAACCAGCGCACGGCCTCCTTCCCGTCGGCCTTTGTGCCGACGCCGCGAACCAGGCAGTAGCCACACAGTTCGCGAGCCTTCATGTGGCCCCTGCGGGCGGCGTAAAGCGCCCAGTCGTACCCCGCAACGGGGTCGAACCCAATTTCCCTTCCGGTGAGGAAGCGGAAAGCCAGCTCGTATGCGGCTTCCGCATTGCCGCGATTCGCGGCCTTGAGGACCTTCGCGCTATCTTCGCGAATCCAGTTGATATGAGCCATCTTCCATTCCTTTCCGCGCAATGGCAACGAAACCTTTCCGATGCTTCAGGGCATGGCTCCGCCCTGCATCGGTTAGCCTCGTTATTGCGTTGAACGGGAATTTGAAGTTAGCTCGTCATCAAAACCTTTCGGCGATGTCGTAAATGACATGTTGCATGATACGCGCATCCCTTTGGCCCGTCAGGAAAAAACGGGTGTATTCACCTCAATATTTTAAGGTGATTTCAATCATTTCGGCGACTTTGACTCAATTCGACCCGGGAAATCTGCTTGCAATTACCCCCTGGGGGTATATAATACCATCACAATAGATACCCCCTGGGGGTATGAGTGCTTCTCAAACGGAGTTAGAGCATGCCAGAGAAAAGGGATGTACGTGCCGAAACAGCGCCATGTCCGTGCAGACACAAGACAACACCCCGCAGCGGCCAGATGCAAGCCGATTTGCAAAAACGGTTGAACCGCGTCATCGGGCAGCTCAACGGCGTGAAGTCCATGATCGACGACAACCGCTACTGCGGCGACGTGCTCGTGCAGCTTTCTGCTGCCGAAAGCGCTATCCGCAGCATTTCCGCCATCGTGATGCAAAACCACCTGGAAACCTGCGTGGTCGAGCAGATCCAGGAAGGCAACACGGAAGCAATAGACGAGGTCATGCAGTTGGTGAAGAGATTCGCCCACTAGCAGCTATGCAACAGATGCAGCCGCCCCTCCATGACAGCTGGATAACGGCTTCGGCTGTCACGAAGAAACGTCCGCATCTGTCTGGCGTTTCATCTGTCATGAAAGAGGTTGAACGTGAAGCAGACGTTCGATGTAACCGGAATGACGTGCGCGGCATGTTCGGCGCGCGTTTCGAAAGCCGCCAACGGCGTTGACGGCGTTGAAGAAGCCGTGGTGAACCTGCTGAAGAACAGCATGGAGGTTGATTTTGACGGCAACCCGGAAACGATTGCAGCCATTAGCGCAGCGGTAACGAAGGCGGGCTATGGAGCTATACCCCGCTATGCTGGAAGCACTTCGGGTACGACTGCGACTGCAGCTGCCGCAGCCGAAAGCGGAAGTGCGGCAAAGATAGCTGCCGCCAAGCAGATGCGCATGCGCCTCGTTGCCTCCATCGTCTTCTGCGTGCCGCTATTCTACCTGGCCATGGGCCACATGGCACATTGGCCGATGCCGATTGACTTCGAGCAACCGCAAAACCTGTTCGCGTATGCTTTCACCCAGTTTCTGCTGGTGGTGCCTATCGTTTTCCTGAACAGGAGCTATTTCCAGAAGGGTTTCACCTCGCTTCTGCACCGCAACCCCAACATGGATTCGCTCGTGGGGCTGGGAGCGGCAGCGTCCCTGGCCTACAGCATCTATGGAATGTACGCGATGGGCCAAGCCCTTGGAGCCGGAAACCACGACGCTGCCATGCATGCCGCCATGAACCTGTATTTCGACAGTGCGGGCATGATCTTGACGCTCATCACCGTGGGCAAGTACTTCGAGGCGCACGCGAAGGGAAAGACCACGAGCGCCGTGGAGTCTCTCGTTAACTTAGCGCCCAAGACCGCCGTTGTGCTGCGTGGCGGAATCGAAACCGAAGTACCCATCGCCGATGTGCGCGAGGGCGATGTGTTGGCGGTGAAAGCTGGCGCAACCGTGCCCACCGACGGTGTGGTTTTGGAAGGTGCTGGAAGCGTGGATGAGTCCGCCATCACAGGCGAGAGCATCCCCGTCGACAAGACTGCGGGCAGCGAAGTAACCGGTGCCACCGTCAACCGCTCTGGCTGGTTCACCATGCAGGCAACCCGCGTAGGCGACGATACCGCATTGGCGCAGATCGTCAAGCTGGTGGATGACGCAACCAGCACGAAGGCGCCCATCGAGCGCATTGCCGACCGCATCGCAGGCGTGTTCGTTCCCGCGGTAATTGGCATCGCGCTGGTAACGCTTGCAATTTGGACGCTCGCGGGAACACCGGCTCAAGCCATCAACCACGCCATCACCGTGCTCGTAATCAGCTGCCCCTGCGCGCTGGGACTAGCTACCCCCACCGCCATCATGGTGGGTGCAGGTCGCGGCGCCACACACGGCATATTGGTGAAGAGCGCCGAGACGCTGGAAACCGCACATGCGCTAAAGGTGGTCGTCTTCGATAAAACCGGCACCATCACAACCGGTAAACCACAGGTCGTAAGCATGTTTCCCGCAGAGGGCACAGAAGAGGAAACGCTGCTCGAGACGGCAACGGTCATCGAGAACCGCAGCGAGCACCCATTGGCGCGCGCTATCTGCGAATACGCGGGCAATGCCGGGAAAACCCCCGATGCACATGAAATCCGCTTGTTCGAGCAAATACCCGGCGAGGGCCTGCGTGCAGAAATCGACGGCAAAAGATGCCTGGCTGGCAACGCGCGCATGATGGTAAATAACGGAATAAGCCTGGGCGATCTGGAAGCCAAGGCCGAACAACTGGCAACCGAAGGGGCAACGCCGCTGTTTTTCGCCCGCAACGGAAAACCACTGGGAATCATCGCGCTTTCCGACGTTCCCAAACCCGACAGCAAAAACGCCCTGGCAGAGCTAGCCGCCATGGGAATCGAAACCGTCATGCTCACAGGCGACAACCAGCGCACAGCAAAAGCCATCCAGCGTCAAGTTGGCGCCGACAGCGTCATCGCCGATGTATTGCCTCAGGACAAGGAACGCAAAATAGCCGAGCTTGCCAATCGCGGCAGCGTGGCTATGGTGGGTGACGGCATCAACGACGCACCCGCCCTCGCCCGCGCCAACGTGGGTATCGCCGTGGGAAGCGGCACCGACGTAGCCATCGAATCGGCCGATGCCGTTTTGGTTCGCAGCAACCTCATGGACGTACCCGCCATGATCCAGCTTTCGCGTGCTACCATGCGCAACATCAAGCAGAACCTGTTCTGGGCGCTGTTCTACAATGCCATCTGCATCCCCGTCGCCATGGGAGCGCTGGCGCCTTTGGGCATGACCCTAAACCCCATGATAGCCGCTGCAGCCATGAGCTGCTCAAGCGTATGCGTGGTAAGCAACGCGCTGCGCCTGCGCAGGTGGAAGCCGAAGTTCACTACCGACAGCAACGACACCGGGCAATGGGGCGCAATCGATTTCGCGCAAGCTGCTCCAAGCATCGATGCCGATCGGGGGGCCCAAGCGAACGAAGCGCAACCCAAACTCGAACCACCCAAGCCCGACCCCGACCTCTCGCAGCCGGTCATCCCCCACGACCCCGTTATCGCCATTCGCGAATACGGAGTCGACGGCATGCACTGCATGAAATGCGTCGGCCGCGTGACGGCAACCCTGCAGGCGCTCGATGGCGTGGAGCGCGCCGAAGTAAGCCTCGATGGCGCCTCGGCACGCGTGTTCTTCTCGAAGCAGATTGGCCCACATGTGGTATTGAATGCCATTTCCGAGCTAGGGTTTAAGCCCACTGCCCCGCAAGAACCCGCAATTGTCGGCGAAAAGACGTTCAGCGTGAACGGCATGCACTGCATCAAATGCGTGAAACGCGCAAGCCAAGCACTTGCCGAGCTACCTGGGGTGGCATCGGTCCATGTGGATTTGGAAGGCTGCCGTGCAACCGTGAAGCTCTCGAAGGAAGTGCCCGCCGAAATGCTTTACGAAACGGTAAACGCCCTGGGCTTCGAGGCGGGACCGCTGCCTTAGCCAATCTGCCCAGTGAAAGCATCGAACCACATGTGATGGCCCGCTCTCCACTCTGGCAGCTTCGACACATCCGCCCACTCGAAAGGATTGCAGGCACGTTCGATCTCCACGATCCGATTCCCCAAGCCCAAAGCCTCGAGGTGCGCCCACGCCTTTTCGATTGACACACACAGCTCCTTGCACAACTCGTTCGCGCGTTGTTTTACGATATAATCTCCAGCCATGAACAACGATTCGAGACAGACACTGGCAGGCACGCAATCGGAGCTTCATGCACATCCATGCGAGAGCGAATCGCCGAAAGCACCTGCGGCCGTCAACGAAAACGTACGCAAGTCGATGCAGGGCAACAAGAGACGCGACACGAAGCCCGAACTGCTCGTCCGTCATATGCTGCGCGAAATGGGCTACCCCGGATACCGACTCGACTGGAAGAAGGCCAAGGGACATCCTGACATAGCCTATCCAGGGCGCAAGATCGCCATCTTCGTGATGGGCTGTTTCTGGCACCATCATGAAGGATGCAAATACGCCACCACCCCCAAACAGCACGTTGACTACTGGCAGGCCAAATTTGCTCGCAACAAACAACGGGATGCCGAAGTGCGCGCAGCCTTGCAAGAAGACGGCTGGCAAGTCGTTGAAATCTGGGAATGCGAGCTGAAGAAGGACCAGCTGGAAAATACGCGCAATCGGCTGAAGTCGGAAATCGAGTACGCGTTCGTCAGGCTCAACTGACGGTACCTAGGCGGCCAGATCAGCCCCGGGCCTTGCCCGATACGGCCGCAAACAGCGACCCGTACCCAACCGAGAAAAACGAACCCCGGTTGGCGCTACCCGAAACCTGCAAGTCAACCATATTGCCCAGCCTGATGCGACTCCAACCGCGATTGTGAATAGAGCCGAGGAAAACGGAGCTCGGCTGGCATCACCCGCAACCCACAACCCAGCTACATGGCCTGACCCGAGATGACTCCCACTGCAATGGCGAACATGATCGAGAGAAACGCCACCAATACGGCGATTGGAATCTCGATTTTCCAGCTCAGCCGGGAAAGCACGTCCATCCTCTTGCGTAAAGAGCCCTTGAACATGAGCAGATAGCCTGCAAGCACGCTGGGAACAATCATCATGAACGTGTACGACAGTACCCGATACCAGGCAGCATACTGCTCGACCGCTCCTGCGGGATCGACCATCGCAGCGATGACGACCGCAACGAAAACCGCCGCCACAACCCCGACGATCGTATTCCAAACATGACGCAACGTTGCCAACGTCGTGCTTTCGAGTTCGAACGGCAAGACATCCATAAACGCGTAGACGCCTTTGGAGCTTGGCTGGCTCGACGGCGACGCATGCGCCGCCGAGACGCGCATTTCGCTTGCAGCCTGCCGCAGGTGCTCGCCCATTTCGCGTGCGCTTGCATATCTTGCATCGGGGTCGAACTGCGTCGCCTTCGCCAAGACTGCGGCGAGCTTCTCGGGGACCTTCGGATCTCGGAACCCGCAGCTGCGCAACGCTTCGTTGTCGTTTCGCCCGGTCAAGCAGAAGGCAATCGACATTCCGGCAGCATACACGTCGCTGCGCGCATCCGTCTGGCCATATCCGAACTGCTCGGGCGGCGCGTAGCCAGGGGTCCCGAAGCACATCGTGTCCCGCCGGGCCTCCAAGCGCACCTCGCGGGCAATGCCCAGATCCAGCAGAACGAGCCGCTCACCCGAAAGCATGATGTTCGACGGCTTCACGTCACGATGGACGATGGGCGAACCAAGCGATTCATGCAGTTCGGCCAGGGCATCGCACAGACGGATGCCTATCGAAGCCGCCAGCTCCGCACTCGGACCCCGCTCCCCCACCAGCTGCAGGAGCGTCTTCCCGCGCACGTACTCCATCACAACCGACAGGGCATCGCCCGAAAGGGAAACGTCGTAGATCATTGGCTGATGATCGAACCGCACGCCATCCACCTGCGCCCGGAACATGCGCGCATACGACTGCCCGCAGCCCGAATCGGCCGCAAAGACCTTGCGCACGAACGGCCCCACCTCGGCAGGCTCCGTGCGGTACACGACCTGCGTCGTCTCGTATCCAACGTCTTTGAGCGTGCGCTCTACCCGATAGCGTCCGTCGTGTTCGAGCGCATCGAGCAGCATGGCCAAGTCGTCCAGTTTGCGTTCGACACCGTCGCCCGTTTGTTGCATGTTCGCCGACACCTGCTGCACCACCCTATTCGATGATGGCTTCGCCAAACTCGTAGAGCACCTCGTTCGCATGTTGGAGCGTATAGCCATGCTCGAGTGCATAGATGATTATGACATCGCGCCTGTTCTTGCAGTAGAGCTCGTTTTTGCCCGCAGCCTGCAGCGCCCGATTCGCCTCGGTGAGCGTCAAGCCCATGGCCAGCGCAATGGCCAATATCTTGTCGCGTGCCGGATTCGTTTTCGCACCCGAGAAGATCTCGTATCCATAGGTACGGTTCAGCCGCGCGTCTTGGACGACCTTCGACTGAATCATCCCCCGCTCGTCGAGAAGCTGCTGCAGGTATTCGGAAAGCACGCGAGCGGGCACTCTGTGCTTTTCCAGATAGGCATGCGGGTCGGGCGCGGAAAGCAGCTCTTTCAGCAACTCATGCGTCAGGGGTTCGTCCAAAACATCACCTCCTCTTTACCACCTTGCCATATGATCCATTATGCACAACCTCGCATCAAAGAGAGCACCTTACTCGGGACACTATCGAACCAGCGGATTGCTGCTCGGCGGAAAAGGGTCGACAGGGACATAGCCTATCGACTCATTTGGCAGAGCCGTTCACGCGAGACACATGCAGATCCCACGCGTACGAAAAGGGCGCCCGCGCAGGACGCCCTCCGCATGATCGGCTGTTGGCCGCCTGTGCTCTACTCGACGCTAAACGTCGCCTCCGCCAGCAACCCATCGCTTTCCCAATCCCAAGGGTCGGCAACTTCGATGGTCACCTCGCTCGTGTCGGCCAGAACGTATCCGCGCTGGAACGTAGTACCCGAGCCGGGCTTCACTTCGCTGTCCCAGCTAGACGTGTCCACGCCTTCGAGGAAAAACGCATCTTCGAGCTCAACGCCGTTCTGGAACGCTTTTTCCTCGAGCGAGATCAGGGCACTCGTCGCCTCGTCGGAATTGTTCACCCAGCTGTAGGTGACAACGATCGCTGGGTTCCCGTCATAGTCGGCGCCCACATAGGCATCATCGATCGTAACCGTGTACTTCGCTTCGGCAGCCTCCTGCTCTTGGGCCTGTGCTTCATCCACAGCCTGCTCTGGTTGGGCGGACGAATCTTGAACATCTTGGCTCTCGGGGCTCTGCGCGTTTGTGCTCGAGCATCCGAACAGGAAAAACATCCCAATTGCCGCCAAGCAGGCAACGGCTGCCGTCAGAGCTTGCGTGGTTTTGCTCATAAGGTCCTCCTCTGTCTGGTTTTCATCGCACGAGTAAGTCCCGCCTAGTTGATCTCGAATGCACCCTCGGCAAGAATGGTGTCGTTGAAGCTGATGAGTTCCGTCACCTCAACGCTCACCACGCTGTCATCGACCAGCTCGTATGCCTGTTGGTAGGTGGTTCCCGAGCCGGGCTTCACCTCGCTGTCCCAACCAGACGAATCCATCGCCTCGACGAAGAAATCCTTTTCGAGCTCAACGCCATTCTGGAACGCCTTGTCGCGGAGGGTGATGTAGGCACTTGCCGGCTTGTCGGAGTTGTTCACCCAGTTGTAAGTGACGACGATGACGCTCTTCCCCTCGAAGTCGTAAGTCGTGTAGGCTTCCCCGATGCTCACTTCGTAAGCTGGAGCCGCTGCATCTTCCTCTGGCTCCGGTGCTCCCGACCCAGCTTCACGCACTTCGCTTTCCTGCGTCTGTTCTGCAGCAGGCGCACTGCTCGAGTGGCCGGTCCCGAACGCTTCCTCAAGTGCCGCCGCGTAAATCGACTGCGTCACCAAGACGATGACGATTGAAAGGATGCCGAGCACAAGACCCGCAATGGCAATGCCTTTCCCGCTCTTCTTGCCTTTACCGGTGCTCACCAATCCGATGATGGCGAACACGATACCCAGCAGCGCGATGAAAAACGACGCATTGTTGATGAAGGGCAGAAACGATGTGAGAGCGGCAATGCCGCTCAAGACGAGGCTCACGATGCTCATGGCAGACATGCTCTTCTTCTGAGCTGGCTGCATTTGAACCACCGTGGCACCACCCTGCGGTGGTTGAGGCTGCAGCGGGGCAGCAGGTGCCTGCACTGGAGAAGCCTGATTCTCCGAAGGGGCCTGCTGAACTGGGGGTATGTATTGCTGGGACATGCTTGGCCATCCTTCCATCATGATTGCGCCCGCCTGATGCGCGAGCTTTGAACCATGATAAGCAATGCCCTGATGCAACCTGTTAGCTGCGAGCTATCATTTTCCCTGGCGTCTGATGTACGTCGAGAAGGAATGTGATTAGCTGCATGCCCCATCGCGGTTCGGGTCCAAGGAAAAGCCGTTGCGCAACCCACCGCAAAGGCCTAAGCCAAGCATCACGCAAGCTCCTCGGGCGTCCAGGTATACGTCGATATGGAATGCGCAAGCACCTGGCAATCGGCAACATAGGGGCGTTCGGCTATCCGCAGTTTCACGGGCGCATCTGTGCGGTTCAGCACGACAAGCACCCGCTCCCCATTGGGGTTGACGAAACCCGTGCATTCGATTCGATCGGTATAGCGTGATGTCAGAAAACGACGCGCCCCGGGCAAAATGAAACGCGAAAAGTGACCGATGTAGACAAAAGACCTGTTCACATGAAGCGTTTCGCTCTCGCGGTCGTACATAAGAGCCGCCTCGCAAAAGTTCCTGACGTGATTGGGGCCACCGCGTTCGTCGAGCAGCACGTTCCAGTCGATGAACCCGCAAGCACCTGCGTTCAGGTCCCCGATGATTTCGTGGGCATACCTTTCGGCCTTGCGCACGGCACGATGCGTATTCGTCTTCCAGTCGGGCACGTAGTCCACGCACCCTTCCGTAAACAGCAGCTTGGCATCGGGATAAAGACTCGAAACTGCCTGGAGTTGCTCGGAATGATCGCCTGCGTACCCGTGAAACGCTATCCCATCAAACACGCGAGGATCTTGCTCCAACACTGCAGTAGCCCTGTCGAGCACCCTATCCTTGTTGTGATCCCAAGCAAGGATCTTGACGTTGCCAAATCCAGCCGCATCGAGGGCAGGACGCAGGTAATCACGCGCAAATTCTAGCTCTTCTTGCGCGGTGAACAGGCACGATTCCCATTTCTGCTGAGCCATTGGCTCGTTTTGCACGCTCATGGCGGCAATGGGAACCCCTTCGGCACGATATTCTTGCACATAGCGGGCGAGCATCGAAGCCCAGCTCTGGTAGCACGGACGCCTCAACCTCCCGCCACGCTTCATGCGTGGAACGGTTTTCATGAAAGCAGGTGGGCTCCATGGCGCAGCAACGATTTGCAACCGGGGGTTTGCCGTCAGGCAACATCGCAGAAACGGCACGAGGAGCTGCCGGTCGCGCTCGATGGAAAACGAAGTCAACCTCCAATCGAACGGCCTCACGTACGAATAGCTCCCGAGCGAAAAATCACAGCTCTGCACATGCGTTCGCGCGAGCGAATATGCATTGCCCGGCAAAGCCTCAAGACCCCTCTTGGCTTCCCCACCGTATACCAAGCGGATAAATTCGTCCTGTTCACGAGGCGGCATCAGCGCAAACACGTATGCCGACGATTCGGTAATCGCGGCACCGAAGCCAGCAAGCTCTTGAAAGATGATATCGGGAAAGCAAGCGACCAGGCCGAATTCTGCCCCATCGTCACGACGAAAAGTATGCGTGGACCAAGCGCAGATCTCACGCGAATCTGTCATGCAGCACCGCATGACACGGCCCTCCTGTCGCAAAGCTTGACGATGACGATCCGCTTCCCCGAATCGAAAGAGCATTTTGAAACCGTAAGACCAGCCGACATGAAAACAAGCTCTATTCTTTGAATTCAATGAGCTTTACATCGAACAGGCCGAACATCCACTTGTTGAAATCATTGGCATACGTAAATACGTCGAAGAAATCTTCGCTTCCCACAACCTCGTAGATAACGTTGCCATCCTGAATATGCATATGGGTACGGTGAAAGCCGTTTCGTTCGAAGAATTCCAGCCGCCTAAGCCTTTGCTCGTAGTCATCGGCCTTGGGGTCAAGCGCTTCGATATCCATGCAGATGGGCTTTCCCGCATACCGTTCCTTGATGATATCCATGATGGCCGAACCGTATCCACGCGACCGCAGGTCTTCACGAACTGCCAGGTAGAACAAATACCCTTCATGCTCGAAATCCATGCTATGAGTGAAACCCACAAACGTGTCCCCATCGTAGTAGGCGTTGAAATCGCACGTCTTCCGTTCGGCGAGCAACATCAGAAGAGGAAGCGGAATGCGCACATCGTCTTTGTACGATTGCACGTAGAGGTCTTTCACCCGAGCATACGTATCGGTCTTGAACTTCACGGGGACAACGCTAAGTTTCATCTGCACGCCCATTTCCTGCATACTCGAACTCCGCCAGCCAACATTGCAATCGTATCACATTGCAATCATCCATCAGAACCATTTGCAGCCCAAGGTCCGCCAATGGTACACCAGCATGCCAATGGCACTACGCTAGTAGAACTCGTGGAAACCGCCAACATAGATCCCACGATTGGGCAACCCATCAGACACGCCAGCGAAACCGGTGTTCCCCGCTCGCAGCAACGTAGAGCGCCGGGACGGGGTGCCCCACAGCACGAAAGAAGCCGCGCCCCCAAAGAGGCGCGGCTTCAAAGATGACCTATGCAGAGAGCTTAGATGTCCCAAGCTTCCTGATCGGTGTGCAGCCACTCTTCAGCCAGATGGCTCAGCGGCTTGTCCAGCACGTCAGCATAGAGGCGCTGGATATCCGGATTCTCATGGCTGTAGCGCAGCACGTCATTCTCGTCCAGCGTGTTCAGGACGCAAGCACGCTCGGCGGCCAGTTCCTTGTTGAACTCGATGGGCTGGCCACCGCCACCGACGCAACCGCCGGGGCAGGCCATGATCTCTACGAAGTCGAACTGCTCGGTGCCGTCACGCAGGGCGTCGAGCAGCTTGGCGGTGTTGCCAAGACCGCTGGCAACAGCGATGCGCAGGTCCAGACCAGCCACAGACAGCTCCTTGGCGATCCAAGGCTTCTCGGGCGTGGACTCGGTGGTGTCGCATACCTCGAACGGCGGGTTCTCGCCGGTGAGCAGGAACGCAGCCGTACGGAGCGCAGCCTCCATAACGCCGCCGGTACGACCGAAGATGGTCGC
>JBGUXY010000052.1:0-99682 GCA_045118335.1 Eggerthellaceae bacterium | reverse complement strand
CGCCACGCTGGCCATCAAGCCCGCAAAGGTGACCATCACGGTGGCCGATGCCTCCAAGGTGCAGTACGAAGGCGACCCGGCCTTCACCGGCGCCGTCGAGGGCCTTGTGGCCGCGGGCGACCTCGGCCAGATCGGGTACTCCCGCACGAACGGCGACGAGGCGCCGGGATTCTACAGGGGCGTGCTCACCGCCGCGTACGCGCCGAACCCGAACTACGTCGCGGAGGTCGTCAAGGGCGACTTCACCATCAGGGCGCTGCTGACCGCACGGTGGCTCGACGCCCTCGGCAACGTGCTGCAGAGCTCCGAGTACGCCGAGGGGGACCCCGTCCCCGCATACGACGGCGAGGAGCCCGCGAAGGCCTCGACGGCGCAGTACGACTACGCGTTCGCAGGTTGGGACGGGGGGACCGTAGTTGATGCAGTCACGACGTTCGAGCCGCTGTTCGACGCGACGGTCAGGTCCTACGGCATCTCCCTCGATCTTTCGGGCGGCGTCCTCGACGGCATGACCGGCACCATCGTGACGAGCATCGAGTACGGTTCGACCCTCGTTCTCCCGCTGCCCGTGCGCGACGGCTACCGGTTCCTGTACTGGGAGGGCTCGCGCTACAACGCAGGTGACGAGTACCTGGTGGAGGGCGCGCACGCCTTCACGGCCAGGTGGCAGAGGATTGCCGACACCACCCCGGCCGGATATGCCGACGGTACTCCGGCCGGCTACGCCGACGGCGGCGCCTCCGGAGGCGCCGCGGGATCCGCCACTCCCGAGACCGGGGACGGGCTGGCTCCGTCGGTCCTGGCTCTTGCGATCGTCGCTCTCGCTTCGCTGCTGGTGCTCGCGGCATGCGCGCGGAGGAGCAGGCTCTGCCGCGGGCGCCATTTCCGTTAAGAAGCAACGCAACCTAAGCGACCCTTCATCGAACACGAAGACCCACTCGCAACGATTTGCCAGGGGGCTTGCATTCACATGGCTGATGAGCCCTCTTTGCCGAGATAAGCAACTTGAACAGTGCTACGTCCCTCTGTCCATTCACATCCCTTTGCTCTTTCATTTCATCCGATTCCTGTCACATCCTTGCAAGGATTTGCGCTCTTGAAACGTGTTTACTAATAGAAGAGAGAATTACATTGAGGAGTTGACCATGAAAAAGAAAAGAGTTCTATCGGTTTGTGCAATTTGCCTTCTATTCATGCTGGCCTTGCCAACTATGGCATCGGCTACACCTGTCGTGGGTGATGGTCTGGGCGCGTCGCAGTCAAATGCCCCCAAGATAACACAGCATCGATGGGATAGCTTATGCTGCGTTGGAGCCGCTTGCGCAGATAACGAGTTCGAATGTTCTGGATGCTATGCATATCAGGATGAAGACGGCGATGGCGTCTGCGACAATGCCCTAAGCTCCACCGCATTCCCCGGCTTCGTCGATAACGATGGCGACGGCGTCTGCGACAATAGGGAAAGATCGCAGAACGCACAGAAGTCGGGGCTAGCGCGTGGTTGCAGACATGGCCCTGGCCAAGGCCGAGGCTGCGGACGCTTGAACTGATCTAGAATGCTGGACAGGAGGCCATGCGTCAGTCTGACGACATAGAGCGCACGATGAAGGTGTTCGCAGACGCAGTGTGGAGGCTTTGCGTCATGCGCTTTGCGCAGCATCCCGATGTTCAGGATGCTTTTCAAGAGACGTTTCTGAGATATGCACTGGCAGATGACGCCATATTCGAAAACGATGAGCACCGAAAGGCGTGGTTGCTGCGGGTGGCCACCAACGTTTGCAACGATATATGCAGGCGACGCATGCGCCACTCGGAATCGCCCATGGATAGGTCGCTGGCTAACGAGATACAATCGCGTGACGAGTTCTCGCAACCTTCATCGCCCCGCTCTGAGATTATCGATGCCATGCGCGCGCTGGAAGACCCACCGCGCACGGAGCTCTATCTTTCCCTCGTCGAGGGGTATACGGCTCCTGAAATCGCGGAGATGACCAACTCGCCTGTCAATACAGTCTACTCGAGGATTTCGCGGGGAAAGAGGCAGTTGAGAGAGGCGCTTGCATGAACCACTTCGACAACAGCGTACGCGAGGTTTTTCTGGAGATTCATGCACCCGAAGAGGTGCAAAACGCCACCCTTGCCTTTATCGAGCGTCGGCGCGTCGATGTTTCGCGCGACCATTGTCAGATGGATGTGCAAGATGGGGCGAGCTCGTTGTCGCAATCACGTTTCTCCCGCATGCGCATCCGAAGAAGGGTGTTTGCTATAGCTGCATGCCTTGTTCTCGTCGTGCTGTCTCTCGGAGGGTATCGCGTCTACGTCACGCCGACGGCATACATCGATGTCGACGTGAACCCTTCGATTGAGCTTTCCGTCAATCGCCTTGACCGGGTCTTGGGTGTCGAAACGCTCAACGATGATGGGGAGCTTCTGCTGGAATCGGTTGATTTGAGGCATTTGCAAGCTGAAGATGCCTTATCCAGGCTCGTTGCTTCAGATGCATTCGCGCAATATGCCAGCGGTGATTCGTACCTGTTCATAAGCGTGGTATCAGATGACGAAGCCCAAGCCCAGAAGCTCGAGGCTGCAGGTGCTTCGGTCCTGAAATCGTGCCGTTGCGACGGTGTCTGTTTCAGGATAGACGAAAGCACATGGCGCGAAGCGCAGGATGCTGGCGTGGGCGTTGGTCGCTATCAGGCGGCGCGGGAGCTCATGGAGCTTGATCCGACAATCACGTTGGAAGAATGCTCAGATATGACGATGCGGGAGCTAAGGGATCGCATAGAAGACCTCGGGGGCAGTGTTTCCAGCAGCAGTTATCGCTCAGATGCTCAAGGCAGAGGGCGCGGTAATCGTCACAGAGCTCACGATAGCGCACTGCGCTGATGCGAAAGGTGCTGGTTTCGTGTTTAGCATGTATGATTCTGCTACGCGAGCAGAGAAGCTGTAATCGAATCGTAGTCGGTGTCGACGATCATAACATGCTCGTGGCCATTGTCGTCAAGATGCATTCCACGTCGGCCTCCTCTCTGTTGACGAGGCCATTCTCCCAGTTCCAGCTCCGCAACCATGTACCACAAGATGGGCACGGACGTATCCGCAGCGAGTTAACATCACCCTTGAACGGGACATGTTAACCCACTTCTGCCGCTGGCCCATGGCCAGCGGCGGCACCGCACGCGCTTTGGAGTCTTATTTGGCCTGCTTGAGCCTGTCGTCGTAGAACGCGTACAGAGCCCTCTTGTGGTTTCGTCGGGTCGTCTTGTAGGGATTGGAACCGACCTGCTTCACTACAAAGTTCTAAGTCTCTTCCGTGGTGCGACCGAGCCTGTGACATAGGGGTCATTGCCGTTTGCCATTCAGTGGCTTGGGCTTGGCAAATGTTTTAAGCTGCAGTCTCCTTTGCCATAAAGGGGATTGTGCAGCCTTTTGTCGGATGATTCCGTTCTCAGAAACGTCCAAATTGGAATCATTTGTCCAATATGGCTGGAAGAGGGTCGTAAGATTCTTGATCTTACGACCCTCTTGCCTCAATTGCTTATTAGGCCAAGATCCTAGCGGTCTTGCGGGCACGGCGTGTAGTCGGAGCAGCTCCAGTTGGTGTCGCCGGAGATCGCCGCCAGATCTTGGTCGGATATTTCATAGCCCTCCTGTTTGGCAAGTGCAAGATATATCTTCGGGCGTCTTGCGCGAGCGAGCCTTTTCCTGTTGTGCGGGTGTCAGGTCTTCGATTATTTGGTCAATCCTCTCTTGCCAGCTCTTCAATTGGACACGATTGGGTATCAGCAATCGTTTTACCAGATGTTGTCCCTTATTCGTCAATCATGTTAACGCAGGTGCCATATCAGATGATTTCGCGTCAATGGTGTTAAGAAAAGCTGCTTGGTCTTAGGTCATTTTCAGCATTCTGAGTCAAAGCCGAGACCATGGAGATTACAATTCGGCTCATTTTGAGCCACTTTTTTCGATTTGCTGACGATTCTTTCAAAATTCTTATCCAGATTGACATTTTTTTCGATTTGCTGACGATTTCTGGCCTCGCACAATCAAAGGCAGAATGGATGCGAGCGATTTATCAGGTCTTTCGCGTTAATGAAGTAGTCTGATTTTACCGCGCTTTCTAGAAATCGTCAGCAAATCGAAAAAATTGCCAACAAATCAGGCGAAAATGATGAAATCGTCAGCAAATCGAAATTAATGCCGCCAAATCGCATCCAAGAGTCTTGCGAAAAAGCCGTTTCGATCCCTGTCTTATCATTTGGATGGCCGAAGCCTGAAAAAACGGCTGCGACCCCTTCGTCATCCGTGACAAATGGCTATCGTGGCAAACGGCTACGATACCTTAGTCATTGACTTGTCAGTTCTACCTTGGTATAGGGGATTGCGCTTCGACTTGCTTGGGATAAACTGGGCTTCGAAAGGAGGGGAGGAGCGTGTCCGAGACTCTGGTCGACTACATATGGCGTGAGCAGCGCACGTTTGCCGAGCTTCCCGTTGGCTCCATAGATTCTCTTGCGTTTTCCGTGCTGGCGTATCTGCAGTATGACCTGCAGGGCATCAATCTCCTGGGCGATGAGCGCGTGCTGCTCCACGACGTGGTGGCGCTAGGGGATTGGTCTCGTCTGTGTAGCCGCAGTTGGATGGCCAACTCGGAGCTCACCGATGCGTTCATGCGTGCAATCATGGCGTCCCGCCGCTGGCGCGATGTGCGCATATCGTTTTTCCATGAGGAGTTTTCCCAGATAATGGGAAAGCAGTTCACGGCTATGGCGTTCACCTATCCTGTTGCCGAGGGCGATCAGATCTACGTGGCGTTTCGCGGGACCGATGGCACGGTGGCAGGCTGGCGTGAGGATTTCAGCCTGTCGTATATGCAGGTCATCCCCTCGCACAGTGCGGCGCTCTCCTATGTTTCGGGCGTAGCAAGCGCCTTGCAGGGCTCAATCGTGCTCGGAGGCCATTCCAAGGGTGGCAACCTGGCCGAATACGCGGCTCTTTGCAGTGACGAGAGCGTGTATCGGCGCATCGTGGGAGTTTTCAACCATGATGGCCCTTCGTTCATGGAATCGCCTTCGCCACGTGTCTTCGACGAGCAATATCGTGCCATGCACCGCAAGATCATTCCCGAATCATCCATGATAGGCATGATATCGGAAACAAGCGGCCAGTACACGGTGGTGCGCTCGAGCGCGTCAGGCCTGAAGCAGCACGACCCGTTCACCTGGCTTGTGGAAGGCAACTATTTTGCGGTAAAGGACCAGCTGAATCAGGGTGCACGCTTCTTGAGCCGGGCTATCAACAGCTGGGCGTTGAAGTACACGCCCGAAGAGCGCCGCCGATATGTGAGCACGGTGTTCCGCGTACTCGACGCAACCGACGCCACCCGTTTCGAGCAGATCAAGGAAAACCCGCTCCCCATGCTCATGCGCGCCATATCTGAAAGCCACGCCATCGACGAAGAGGACCGTCGCTTCGTGTTGGACGCCACAAAGGCCCTGGTGGACCAAATGCGCATGCAGGTGAAGGAGAACGTGAGTCATCAGAAGCAGGCTTTGAACTTGTTGAAGCTGGTCGAGCAGCTGGAGCTGCCACATCTGCGGGGTTTCCTGAAAACCGGCAAGGATGCTCACGACGAGCTCGATGAGAAATAGACGTCGTTCGCTGCCACATTGGCTCACTTGCCTTACGGTCTCAAACAGGGTAGTCACATGCGCTACACCGACCGCCGAGTGGCCTCTTTAAGATTCGGTGACACGTCTTCCGTTTGAGGGGAAAGTGGTTACAATAGCGGTTACGAAACCACCAGCACGGCTTGGTGCCGTGCCTTATCGATAGGAACTACCATGAAGATCGTGCTTTCGCCCGATCCGATGCTGCGTCAGGTGTGCGAGCCTTGCGTGCCCGGGGATCGGAGCTTGAAGAAGCTGGCCAAGCAAATGGCCAAAGACATGTACAAAAACGATGGTTGCGGTCTGGCAGCACCCCAGGTGGGCGTGCTCAAGCGCCTGATAGTCATTGACTGCGATATAGAAAACGACAAGCAAAACCCCATCACGCTTGTGAATCCCGAAGTCGTCGAGACATCCGGCGATCCTGTCACCGAAGAGGAGGGCTGCCTTTCGTGTCCAGGCATTTCGGTGCCCGTTACGCGGCCGCCTTTCGCGCGCGTTCGCTATTACGACCTCGACGGCAACGAGTGCACCATCGAAGGTGATGGGCTGTTGGGCCGCTGCCTGCAGCACGAGATCGACCATCTCAACGGCCGCACGCTGTTCGAGAGCTGCTCGCCCATTGACCGCATCCGCGCCTTGCAGGAATACGAAGCCGCCTTGGCTTCCGGTGCTCGTCCTGGCGAGACTTCCCTCGAAGACCGCTCGTCGCGTCTAAGGATCCGCTGATGAGGGTAGTGTTCATGGGCACTCCGGGGTTTTCCGCAACCATCTTGGAAAACCTCATGTCCTCGCATGAGGTCGTCGGCGTCTTCACGCGCGCCGATGCCGTGCGGGGTCGGGGCAAAAAGCTTGTGCCCAGCCCCGTGAAGCAGATTGCGCTGCGGGGAGGCGTACCCGTCTTCACGCCGAAGACCCTGCGCGATCCGCTCGTGTTCAAGCAGCTGATAGACTTGCGTCCCGACATCATCTGCGTGGCGGCTTATGGCATGATTCTGCCGAAGGAAGTCCTCGAGCTTCCCGTGCACGGTTGCCTGAACGTGCATGCGTCGCTGCTGCCCCGTTGGCGCGGTGCAGCGCCGGTGGAGCGTGCCATCTTGGCAGGTGACGAGCGTGCGGGTGTGTGCATCATGCGCATGGAAGAGGGGCTCGATACAGGTGACTACTGCGTGGTCCGCTCGATGGAAATTGGAAACAAGACCACGACGGAAGTCACGGCCGAGCTTGCCGACTTGGGCTCTCAGGCCCTGCTCACGGCGCTCATGATGTTCGAGAGCGGCCGCGTCGAGTGGACGAGCCAGGATGATTTCTTCGCCACGTATGCCGAAAAGATCGGCAAGCACGAGTTCTATCTGAACCCGACAGACCTTGCGGCTGATGCCGTGCTCAAGGTGCAGGCATCTTCGCCCGCCCATCCCGCACGTTGCGTGGTGGCATCCCGCGATGTGGCCATCACGCGCGCTCAGCGGGTGTCCAGCAGGTTGCTGCGCGAGGAGATGTCGCTTCGACCTGGGCGCATCATCTTGTACCAGAAGAAGCTCTACATGGGCTTTAGCGACAAGCCGGTTGAGATCTTGGAAATAAAGCCTCAGGGAAAGCGCGTCATGGAAGGCCCTGCTTTTGCCGCCGGCGTCCAGAACGTGAAAAGCGGTCTGATTACCTGGGAAGGAATCGATGGCTAGGCTCAGCGGCGCCCGTCGCGTGGCTGTCCAGGTTGGTGCCGCAGTGCGACAGAGGCGTGCGTTCACGGCGGACGTGCTCGACACGCACCTGCGTACCGCGAAGTTATCGCGTGAAGACGCAGCGTTCGCCCGTGTGCTCGCTTTGGGGGTCACGACTACCCTTGGAACGCTCGATGAGACCATCGATCGATGCCTGAACAGCAAAGGCGACATACAAGACGATGTGCGCGACGCCTTGCGTGTCTCCACTTACGAGATCTTGTTTTTGGACAAGGCGGGGCATGTCGCTGTGGACCAGGGCGTGCAGCTCGTGCGTTTCGTGCAACCGAAGGCGAGCCGCCTGGCCAATGCCGTGTTGCGCAAGGTGGTTGCCGCCAAGGCCGAGTTCCCCTACGGCGATCCGGCTACCGATGATGCTGCGCTTGCGCGAAGCTATGGGTTCCCGCTGTGGCTGGCGCGTGAGCTCGTGAGCTGGTTTGGCAGGGAAGAGGCTGGTCGGTTCATGGCTGCATGCAACGAGCCGGCACCCGTTTTCTTCGCTGTCAACGCGTGCAAGACCGATGATGCCAAGGTGAAGCGTGCTTTTGCGCGCGAGCACGTGCAGTTGCAGGACGTGCGCATCAACCCACAAGGCGATGTGGTGCCTGGGTGCCTGTATGCGCCGACGCAGACGGCTGTGGGTACGCACGCTGCCCGTTCGATGTTCGCCAACGGGGAGCTTTTGGTAAGCGATGCTGCCGCCCAGGCAATAGCGCACCTGGCATTGCCCAAAGAAAAGCCCGAGCGCTTCTTGGAAGTGGGGTCGGGCCGCGGGACGAAGACCATCCTGCTGCAGTCGGATGCGATGCGCCGCTACGGTAGCCAGATTGACCTGACCGCCCTGGATTCGCATGGTTTCAAGGCGAATCTGCTTCGCAAGCGGGCGCAACTCTACGGAATCGAGCTTGCCGATGCGATGAGCGCCGATGCGCGCAAACTGCCCGCGTCTTTGGGCCAGTTCGACACCGTTTTCGTGGATGCGCCCTGCTCGGGGCTGGGAACGCTGCGCCGTCATCCCGAAATCCGCTGGCGGCTTAAGCCCGAGGACATCCAAGGCATGGCCGATCTCTCGCTTGATATCCTTCGGGGTGTTTCATCCCATGTGGCAGAAAACGGGCGCCTGGTCTTTGCCACCTGCACCGTGGCCCCGCAGGAAAACGAGTATGCGGTGAAGCGTTTCCTCGCTTCGCCCGAAGGCTCCTGTTTCCGCATCGAGCCGTGCCCCGCCACCACCCTCTCGAAGCTCTTCTTCAAGACGCGCCTTGACGAGTCGGGTACCGACGCCCATTTTGCCGCCACTTTCCGCCGCGTGAGTTTATAGGAGCGAAGGCGATTGGCTCATCCAGGTCAGCGGGGCAAGAGACGCCGTGAAACCCAGCAATCCGTCACGTTGGGGTAGCGTGCAAAAAAGATGATGCCAGGAGGCTTGGTCGATGGCGTCAAGAGACCTAGTCTGCTGTTGCTGACACACCAGAAAACCCAGTGATGACACGATCGATAACGGCTGGTACCAGCGGCAAATACGGTCTGGCAATGCGTTTGGGTTACTCCAACGACCCAGATGACATGCGGATGATGCGCGAGGCGTGTTCGGCCACCTGGTTGTCGTGGGTGACCATGAATATCGCAGCGCCTTCGGAGGCAGCTTGCTCGAAAGCCCGCAAGACATCAGCGGTGCTGGCATCGTCCAGGTCGCTGGTGGGTTCGTCTGCCAAAATCACGGATGGTTTGGAAGCGAGCGCGCGGGCGACGGCCAAACGTCGCATCATCGTCAAGATCGTAGAGGTTTTGCCCTTCCAGGAAAACCGATCCCTGCGTAGGCTCGAGCAATCTCGCCATCATGTTCGGCACTGTTGTCTTGCCGCTACCGGACCTGCCCATGCAGGCGACCATGTCACCAGCGCCAAGCGTCAAACTCACATTGGCAACGGCATCGAAGCGGCGCGCAGATTGCTTCTGGCTGCGGATGAATTCCTCGCGCACCTCGCGTACTTCCATCAAAGTCTCGCCCACGATTATCCCTCCCGTAGAATCTGGCCGGCATCGACTCGGCTCAGCTTTCGAGATGAAACAGACGATGCCAACGTGCAGGCAATCAAGGCCACGATAAATGCGCAAGCGCCATACAGTATCGAAGTGGGAAGGCCCGGCGTCAGGAACGGGACGCCAAGCGACGTCTCGATGAGGGGGCCGAATGCCAGAAACGTGATTGCCCCCACGGCAACGCCCACGAGCCCGCCGATTGCTCCCACCAATGTTGAATCCGATGATTGCTTGGGCCGCTCCGAAACAGCTAGCTGTCGACCCGTTTTCGTGGATGCAGGGCTAGGCAAACGTGAACACCCCTATCGGGGCGATGCCGGATACGATTACCATCGCCAAGCAAAACCATCTGCTCGTAAGCCTTCGCTCCCCTGCCACTAGCGAAAGACTTATTGAATGCTGATCGAGGTTGCCATACGGCAGCATGGCATGCATGTCAATGAAGGTTTTTTAGCAGAGGGCAAAGCTCGGTCTTAGGTGTATTGCTTCTAATGCGAGAAGGCCGTCGGGTCTAGCCGTCAGAGCGGTTCAGCAGAAGCTCGTTGAGGTATGCGGCGACCTCGTCCCAGAGCAAGTCACCTCTCTGCTGGCCCATCTCCACCGTAGAGCCCGGCGTGTCGGTGCCGACATTCTCGATGTGCACGATCTTGCCTTCGTTCACGTCGATGACGAACACCAGGGACGTGACGCTCGTGCGGTCGATGCTGCCCATGTAGTAATCCTCGTCGACATGGGAAGTCACCGAGTCGAATATGATCAGGTAATCGCATTCGTCGGTACTGTTGGCGAAGGTTTCCACAGGTACGTTTGCGAGGATGGTCTCGGTTCTCTCGTCGCTGAAGTGCCCGTTCAGGCTTTCGGGATAGAACAGGGGCACCCTTTCGCCAACGGCTTCGTATACCCAATCCCCATCTGCATAGTCGGCTCTCACCGGACGGAATTCGTCTCCGTAATCGATGCGGCCGATGATCACCTTGCCGTTTGGAAGGGTGTAATCGTCCGACAGCTCGGCCCCGATCGCCTCGTCTTCGAAGGCGATGCCATATCCTGAGTCGGCCGTCTCGTACTCGAATGCATCCCCCATCAGCTCCGCATCGCTTGCGATTGGGGCGATTGCACCTTCGTTGACAAGCTCATCCAGAGCATTGCGTACGGTGGTGTCAGCCCATTCGTTGTTGAGTGCGACCTCTTCTTCTGTGGGAATCTCACCCCAAGAGGCGTTTTCCGCAGCGTTGGATGTTTCTGTTTCCGGCTCTGCTTCCGTTGCGTACTGCGTGTCTGCGGAACCGTTGGAATCGTTGGCCGAATCATCCTGCTGGTTTGCCACTTCCCCGGAAGCCTGGTCCTGTTCTGCATCAGTCGAAGGGGAGCTTTGCGAGGTGCAGCTTGTAGCCATCGCAAGCGCAAGCAAGCAGGTCAGTGCGAATACGATTGGCGAGATGAATATTTTGGAATGGACGTCTTCATGCTTTGCGTTCGGCTTTTCAAAGGAGAATTCCATGCGTCCTGCCTTCCTGTTAGCAAATGATGGTGCGCAATGATGCATGCCATCATTCTACTGTTTTATGCAATTTAAGGCTATCAGCTAATTCTATGGGCCGATGGTGTCTTTCACAGCACGCCGATGAATCGTTTGCTCAGAGCAACTGACTCATGCTAGCTGTCTGCGTTCCATTGACTCGGAATTAGCGTCCAAACTTCGGAGTTTTCCCGAGAGTAGATTCTTGTGACATGGGGTTTTCCAAGGCGTCTCCTGAAGTTTGGACACTAATTCGCGAACAAGCCGGTTCCCTTCGTGCATGCCGACTCATTTCTGCTCGTAGCTGATTATTGCCGTGCGGGATGATAAGCTAGAGCCATCACGAAAGATTGGAGCAGCCATGTCCATCGTTGCCGCCTATGCCGTACCGCATCCGCCGCTGATCGTGCCTTCCGTGGGGCGCGGGGAAGAGCGCAAGATCCAGCCCACCATCGACGCATATCGCGAAGTTGCCCGCAGGGTGGCGGCGCATGCGCCCCAGACTATAGTCGTGTCCAGCCCCCACGCACCTGCCTACTACGACGCGTTCGCCATATGTCCCGACGGAAAGTTGAAGGGGAACATGCACCAGTTCCGCTCGCGCGACAAGATGGCCTGCGACATCGATGTGGAGCTTACGCGTGCCATAGAGACTGCTGCGGTAGATGCGGGCTTACCGGTGTTAGGGCATGCATGGCGCGGGGCGGCCATGGACCATGCCACGTTCGTGCCGCTGCACTTCGTGAACCAGTTCTACGCCGACTACCAGCTGGTGGTGGTGGGGCTATCCGGCTTGCCAGCACACGAGCATCGGGTGTTGGGGCAAGTCATAGCCTCCCAGGTGCAGAAGCTAGGACGTCGGGCCGTATACATCGCCAGTGGCGATCTTTCCCACAAGCTCAAAGACGACGGCCCCTATGGGTTCGTGCCCGAAGGGCCTGTGTTCGACGAGATGATCACGACAGCATTTGCCGAAAACCGCCTTGACGACATCTTTTCCTTCGATCCTGCACTTACCGATGCGGCGGCAGAATGCGGTTTGCGTTCGTTCCAGATCATGGCAGGCGCGCTCGATGGCACTTCGCATGCTGGAGAGCTGCTGAGCTACGAGGGTCCCTTCGGCGTGGGATATGGCGTGGCGGCCTTCGAGGTGAATATGGCAGAAGACGAAGACGATGCCGAGTCATCGAGGGATGGGCAATCCGTAACCAGTGCAGCGGGCGCTTGCGCCTCTGCGGCCGTTAGCTCGTCGGTGAACGAGGCGGAATCTGGCAATTGCGACAGCTCGGCCGACGATGATGCCAATCGCGACGCTTCTTCCGACGACAAACCCCATGGCGCCTGTGATGCGGTTGCAGCCGAGCCCGAGCACGAGCCCGACCCATACGTCTCGCTTGCGAGGGCGAGCTTCACGGCGTACACGGAGCGCCGCGAGCACATTGCCGTTCCCGATGGCCTGCCCTCCGAGATGACCGCCAATCGGGCGGGCACGTTCGTGTCGCTGCATCTGGGCGGTGAGCTGCGAGGATGCATCGGCACGCTAGCTCCGACGCGCGAGAGCATCGCGGAGGAGATCATCTGCAACGCCATTTCCGCATGCAGCAAGGATCCGCGCTTCCCACCTGTCACGCCCGAGGAGCTTCCCTTCATCGAATGCAGCGTGGACGTGCTCGGCGAACCCGAGGACATCGAAGGCTTCGACCAGCTCGACGTGAAGCGATATGGCGTCATCGTCACCCGTGGCTGGCACCGCGGCGTGCTGCTGCCCGACCTCGATGGCGTGGACACCGTAGAGCTGCAGGTTGCCATAGCGAAGCAGAAAGCCGGCATCCCGCAAAGCGCCAGCTGCAACCTCCAACGTTTCGAAGTCGTTCGTCACCATTGATTGCAAGAACAGGACAGTGCCAAATAGACATTCGGGTAGTTCAATGATGAGAAACATCGGAGGGGAGTGCATGGATGAGTTGATGGCTAGGATGCAATGCGGGGCTTGTCCGCGGGGCTGCATGCTCGCAGAAGGGCAGGTGGGGGCCTGCGGGGCGCGGGGGAACGTCGACGGATGCATTGTGGCGCTCAACTATGGGAAGCTCACGTCGGTAGCCCTCGATCCGGTGGAGAAGAAGCCGCTTGCCATGTGGCATCCTGGGACAAAGGTGCTTTCCGTGGGGTCATTTGGCTGCAATCTACGCTGCCCGTTCTGCCAGAACCATCAAATTGCCCGAGCGTGCGAAGGCGAATTGCCCGTTCGCGAGGTGTCGCCTGAAGAGCTGGTGGATGCCACGCTGCAGGCCAGGCCACTTGGTTGCGTGGGAATAGCGTACACGTACAACGAACCGCTCGTCAGCTGGGAGTACCTGCGCGATACTGCCAAGATCGCACGTGAAGCCGACCTGCTCAACGTGGCGGTGACCAACGGCATGGCAACCGACGATGTGCTCGACGAGGTGCTACCGCTGTTGGATGCGGTAAACATCGACTTGAAGGGTTTCTCGCCCGAGTTCTATGCCATGTGTCTGGGTGGCGGTGTCTATGGCGAAGGGAACATGGATCTGGGCCAGCGCGCGTTCGATGCAGTTCGCAATGCGATTCGCCGAGCCGTTGCACAGCCGGGATGCCATGTGGAGGTGACCACGCTCGTGGTGCCTAACGGCGAAACCCCCGAGACGTTGGAGCGAGCCGCTCGTTGGCTGGCTTCCGTGGATCCGCAGATTCCCTACCATGTGACGCAGTACCATCCCGCATACCGCTGGTCGAACGTTCCCGCGCTGCCAAACCGCAAGGTACGTTGTGTGGCGTCAAAAGCCAAGAAACACCTGGCGAACGTGTTCACCGGCAACATGTGGTAGCCGCTAGCCCATACCTGCTTTCAGGGCCGACAGGTTCGCAAGGGTCCTTCCAGAAACCGGCTATCGGGCGCGAAGGCTATGATTGCAGTGTCTTGGTGGCGACGACGGATGTGCCCGTGTTAGCGGCATCGGGTATGAGCACCTGCCCTGCAGTTATGGGAACATGCAGGTCAAGAGCGCGAATCTGTTCCATCACATCGAAGATCTTAGCCTTGGGGATGGGCCGTGCCGTCTTCACGCTCAAGGGTTCGAGGCTGCCCGACACCATCACCACGGCACTGATGCAACGCTGCGGATCAACCGCCTCTTGACGCGCATATTCCAAGCCGCGCTTGCAGGTGTAGCCCGTCACGTCCGCAAGGTTTCCCTCGGAGTCGAAGATCGCTTCCAGCATGCAACCCATGGGGCAGCTCACGCAGGTGAAGCTCATGTTTTGGGAAGACATGTCATTCGCCTCCTTCGGCACGTAGACGCAAAGACGCAAGGCCATCCGCGGCGGCCAGCTTCGCCAGGTCGAGCTCGATGCTCACCATCTCGGCTGGCACGGCGATTCGCTCTCGTTTTCTGCGCAGCTCTACGAGCTCGCCGCTTCCCGTTATAGCTTCCAGGAAGAAAACCGGCTTGTTCATGGGCTTGCGTACGCGTCCAAACAGCGTCACCACCCCGTCGCCCGCATCTATGCTGGCACGTCGGATGCGCTGAGGCACCACGTAGCTCATCCCCTCGCCGGGGTCGATCGGCACGACGTTGCCTGCACACATGCATTGCGAAAGCGCGTAGCGTGCCGCGTTGGCACCCGCCCGGTCGCCTTCGGCCGAGGCGAAGTCCACGATATCGTGGATGTGCAGGGCGTTTCCGCAGGCGAAGATGCCTGCAACGCTCGTCGCAAGCGCATCGTCGACCACAGCACCTCCTGTGGAGCTCGAAAGCTGCACGTCGGCGGTCTTGGCCACCTCGTTTTCGGGCAGCAGACCCACCGAGAGCAGCAGCGTGTCGCACTCGATGCGCTGCTCGGTGCCAGGAATGGGTGCGCGGGTGCCGGGTTCGGCATCGGCTATCCATACCGCCTCCAGTCGAGTGTCGCCCTCGAGGCGCGTGACCGTCTTGGAAAGCAACAGCGGGATTCCAAAGTCGTCCAAGCACTGCACCACGTTGCGGCGCAGGCCCGAGGGCCAGGGGCTGGTACCCAGCACGCACAGCACCTGGGCGCCTTGCAGCGTCAGGCGCCTCGCCATGATCAGCCCCACATCGCCCGTGCCCTGGATGACCACGCGCTGCCCGGGCAGGCATCCTTGCAAGTTCATGAAGTTCTGGGCGCTACCGGCGGAAAACACGCCCGAAGGCCTGCTTCCGGCGATGTTGAGCGCACCTGCTCCACGCTCGCGCGATCCCGTGGCCAGCACGACTGCGCGGGCGGGGATGGCATGCACACCAGTAGCATTCACCGCGACCACAAGATGTGCATCTCGGGCGTCTTTCGCCGCATCGATGCGAACGACGCTTGCCAGCGCCATTGCCTGCACGCCAGAATCGAGCGCGGCGATCTCGCGTGCTGCGTACTCGGGGCCGGTGAGCTCCTCGGCGAAACGGTGCAGGCCGAAACCGCTGTGAACGCACTGCTTCAAGATGCCGCCCAGCCTGTCCTCACGGTCCACGAGCAGCACTCGTTGGGCTCCTGCGCCCGCAGCGGCGTTGGCTGCTGCAATGCCTGCGGCCCCTCCGCCCACCACGACCACATCGTAGGGGGTTTCGATGATGTCATATCCAGAATAGCGGTTCGTCGAACCTGAAGCTCGCATGGCCCCCGCCAGCTCGCGGTAATCCCCGCGCGCCTCGGCGACGATATAGGATCCTGGCAGCCGTTTGTCCACTGAAGCAGGGTCGGCACTGGTCTCGCGAACGAAAACGCGCATCAGCTCGGGGCTGCAGAAACCGCCATGGCAGCGGCCCATCATCGCGCCGCAGCGCCACTTCAGCGCATCCAGGGAAAGCGCGGGGATGGGGCCGTGCAGCGCCTCCACGATGTCTGCCTCCGTTACCTCGCAGCATCGGCACACGATGTGGCCGGCTTTCGGGTCGGCGGCAATGGCTGCCTTACGTTCGTTATCGTCCATCATTGCGAACAGCTTGCTTGCATGAACGCATGGGTTGAAGCCAGCACGCTGTTTCGCCTGCAGGAACGCCGCCACCTGGGTTGCGATGTCCACTGCCACGGCAGGAGCGCTGGAAAGCCCCGGGGAATCGAACCCGGCGATGTCGAAAAAGCCCGGCGCGTCTTGTGGCTGGCCTATAACGAAGTCGTTTCCATCTTCGGTGGAGCGAATCCCCGCGAAGTTGGCGATGATGCCCCGTCTCGAAAGCGATGGCCACGTCTTCAGGCCCTTGTCAAGCACCTCGCGCAGCCCGTCAGCCGTTGTGGATACGTCAAACTTGCTCTTCTGTGCATGGGCGTTGGGCCCCACGATCAGGTTCCCGTGGACGGTGGGGGTGATTAACGTTCCCTTGCCCGCCTGTGTGGGGGCTTGGAACATCGTGCGTGTGAACGTGGTGCCGTACTCGGTGTCGTAGAGGCAATAGTCGCCACGTCGGGGCGTGATGTGCAGCGTATGGGCGCTTACCATGTTGTGCATCTCGTCGGCGAAGCAGCCAGCAGCGTTCACGATGACCCGAGTGTCGATGACGGTTCCATCCTGCAGGCTCACAAGGTATCCAGCGCTGCCTTGTGGCTCGATGCCGGTCACCCTGCAGTTGAAAACAAGATCCACGCCGTTTTCAACTGCGTTTTGGGCCGAGCGCAAGACGACGTTGTACGGGTCGCAGATGCAGCTCGTGGGTGCGAACAGCGCGCCTACGGCGCAAGGGGAAACGTTCGGTTCCATCGCCAGAAGCTCATCGCGGTCGACTTCGTGCACGCCCCTCACGCCGTTTTCCGCCCCGCGCTCCACCAGTTCGCGAACGGCCCGAAGCTCGTCGGGGGAATACGCCACCACGAGCGCCCCGTTGTTCACCAACGGGAAGCCCAGCTCTTGCGCCCATAGGGGGAACAGGCGCGAGCCTTCCACGTTGTAGCGGGCTTTGAGCGTGCCCGGTTTCGGGTCGAACCCAGCATGAACGATACCGGAATTCGCCCGCGACGACCCACATGCCAGGTCGTTGCCAGCTTCCAGCACCAACGTGCGCAAATCCCATCGCGCCAGTTCGCGCGCCGTGCAGCATCCCGCCACACCCGCGCCCACGATAACGACATCCCATTGTGCCTGCATCGGGCTCCCTTCGAATCACGGACAGGCCACAATTGTAATGCAACCCCGTCGTAGGCGAAACCAAGCTGTTCGGGCTTGGGCAAAACCGACAACAACGCCCAGGTTGTTCGTTGATGCGCATCAACGTTGGGCATAAGCTTTCAAGCGTATGGCTGCACGACCACGGCAAGGAGGCCGCCATGGCTCTAAGCGCTCAAGCCCAGGCGATATACGACAACCTCGTCCAGACCGAGTACAAGAAGCCGTTTTCCGAAGAGGCGTCGTTCGCCGCGCTCGTCGACGCCATGGGAGAAGCCCAGAAGCAGCGCTACGAGCTGCCGGGGTTCGTGAGCGAGGCTGAAGGCGTGGCAATCGAGGATAGAACCATCTGCGAAGGTTGCCGCATCTTCACGATGACGCCGGCAGATGGCGTGCTCCGCAGCGGAAAGCACGTGCTGTTCTACCATGGCGGGGCGCTGCTCATCAATATCATGGACACCCAATGGACGCTGGCCCAAAGCCTGGTCGAACGGCTGGGATGCACCGTGCACATGCTCGAGTATCCACTTGCTCCCACCTACACGCATCGCGAAACGTACCGTTCGATTATGGATGCCTATCGCTGGGTGCTAGACAAGGCCGACCCTGGCAAAATAGTGCTGCTCGGCGATTCCGTAGGCGCTCACCTGGCGATTGCTGCTGCGCAGTTTGCGCTACGCGACGGGCTGCCCCAGCCCGCACAGATCATCGTGCTTTCTCCTTGGATCGATTTCGCCAACGAGCTGCCGGGCAAGGCCGACCTCGAGGCAGGGGACCCCATCATCGGCATGGTGAGCCTGATCGGCATCCCGCAAGCTTGGTGTCCCGACATCGTAGCCGAGCATGCGTGCCCGCCAAATCTGCAATATGGTCCCTTCGAGGGAATGGCGCCGGTGTACATCCAGGTTGGCACGACCGAGGTGCTCAAAGTGGATGCATGCGAGCTGGAGCGGTTGATTCGCGAGGCCGGGGGCGAGGTGGAACTCGAATTGGGCGAGGGCCTGTGGCATACCTACGCACTTTATCCCGACATGCCGGAAGGTCGCGCGGCGGTAGAGAGGATCGCTTGCTGCATAGAGCGGGCGTGAGACCTTAGGAAGGTGCTCTGTCAGATCTGTTCCCCAACGATGCCCTCATGCATGGAGGAAACGTGGGGTGCAGGTTCGACAAGAAAACCGCACGCCAAAGCAGGTGAATCGTGATAGTATGCACAAGGACACACGCGGTAGCGTGGTCTTAGCCCACATATGTGTGTGCGCTTTGCGCAGACGCACCATAAATCGATGCGGAAACATTGACGTCCAGCAATCGCGTCGATACAATATCGCCTTGCGTTTTGACACTTACAAGGAGAAATAGAACCATGTACGCAATAGTGAAAACCGGTGGCAAGCAGTACAAGGTGGCTGCTGGCGACATCATCGAAATCGAAAAGCTTGACGCTGCTGAGGGCGACAAGGTCGAGCTTCCCGTCATCTGCGTTGTCGATGGCGAAACCGTCGAGGCCGATCCCGAGAAGGCCGCTGCAACCAAGGTCGAGGCGACCGTGCTGGCTCAGTTCAAGGGCGACAAGCAGCTCGTGTTCAAGTTCAAGAAGCGCAAGAACTACAAGAAGCTGCGCGGCCATCGCCAGCAGCTCACGCGCGTCAAGATCGAATCCGTGGGCTAGAAAGGGGAGTGAGTCAGCATGGCACACAAGAAAGGCTTAGGCTCCACTCGCAACGGTCGCGACTCTCATGCTCAGCGACTCGGCTGCAAGAAGTTCGCAGGTGAAACGGTGAAGGCTGGCAACATCCTCGTCCGCCAGCACGGCACGCATTTCCACGCAGGCGAAAACGTCGGCCGCGGCAAGGATGACACCCTGTTCGCTCTGATCGACGGCAAGGTGGACTACACCAGGGGCGCCAAGCGCAAGGTGCATGTCCGCCCGCTGGCATAGCCTATACGGCTGCATAACCAGAATATGCGAAGCCCTCTGCACGTCAGGGGGCTTTTCGCATACAATGCCACAAACGGCCAGGTTGCTGCATGGCGGGGCGAGCTCTTCGGATGAACGCCCCTGGGAACTCTTTTCCATGCGGCATAGCGGCAGCAGGCCGGTGGCGGAAAGAGGATTCGGACGCATCATGTTCATAGACAAAGTACGCATCCACGTGAAGGGCGGCGACGGCGGGGCAGGCTGCATGAGCTTCCGCCGCGAAGCGCATGTGCCCAAGGGCGGTCCCGACGGCGGCGACGGCGGTCGGGGAGGCAACGTGGTCGTGCAGGCCGATGGTGGCGTGTCGTCGTTGATCGACTACCGTTTCAAGCATCATTTCAAGGCGCAACGCGGCACGCACGGCAAGGGATCAAAGATGCATGGCGCCAACGGCGACGACCTGATCTTGAAGGTGCCCGTTGGAACCGTAGTGCGCGAATATTTCGAGGAAACGAAGGAAACCGGCGAACTCATAGCCGACCTCACCCGCGATGGCGATGCAGTGATCGTGGCACAAGGTGGTGTGGGCGGCCGCGGCAACACCCATTTCGTGACGCCGACGCGACGAGCTCCCGCGTTCGCCGAGTTGGGCGAACCCGCCCACGAGGGGTGGATAGAGCTCGAGATGAAGCTCATGGCCGATGCCGCGCTCGTGGGCGTGCCGTCGGCGGGCAAAAGCTCGCTGATCAGCCGCATGAGTGCCGCCAAGCCCAAGATCGCCGATTATCCGTTCACCACCTTGGTGCCGAACCTGGGCGTGGTTCGATCCGATGAGTACGACTACGTCATCGCCGACGTTCCAGGTCTCATCGAAGGTGCAAGCGAGGGGCGCGGTTTGGGGCACGAGTTCCTCCGCCACGTGGAGCGTACGGCCATTATCGTGCACGTGGTCGATATGACAGGCGGCTACGAGGGGCGCGACCCAGTGGAGGACTACCGCATCATCAAGCGCGAGCTTGAGCTCTACGACGCGGAATTCGCAAAGCGTCCCTGCGTGGTGGTGGCGAACAAGATTGACATGCCCGGCACCGAAGAGGCCGTCGAGCGTCTGGCCGCGGTTGTGCGCCAGGATTCCCTTGAAGCGGCGGGTGGCGACGAGTTCGCGGAAAGCACGATTGACCCGAAGCTCTACCTTACCAGTGCGGTCACCGGCAAGGGCGTGAAGCAACTGGAATCAGCTGTGGGCACCAAGGTGCATAAGCTGCGCGAGGCGGCACGCGAGGCCGAGGCGTCGCAACCGCGTTTCGACCACGTGTGGGAGCGCAAGCGCCAGGAGCGCGAGCGACGCTTCGAAATCGTGCGCGAAGACGAAGACGTATTCCGCGTGGTGGGCACCCAGGTGGAGCGCATGGTGGTCCAATGCGACTGGGAAAACGAGGAGGCTGTGGCATTCCTGCAGCATCGGCTGAAGCGCCTGGGCGTGGATGCCGCGCTCGAGGCTGCCGGCGCCTGCGATGGAGACGAGATCCGCATCGTGGGCCGTGCCTTCGAATACGAATCGGGTAGGCAGCGCGAAGACATCTACGCGATGCTCGACCTGTAGTGGATAGGAATAGCACTATGGCGGAATCCAACAACATCATCGTCGTGAAGATCGGTTCGTCCACGCTCATAGATTCGGCGGGACGGCTTGACCGCGGTTACCTATGGAAACTCGCAGCCCAGATGGAAGAGCTGCGTAGCATGGGCTGGAAGCCCATCATCGTGTCGTCAGGCGCCATAGCCGTGGGGCTCAAGGCGCTCGGCATGGAGGTGCGCCCGAAGGACGTGCCGAGCTTGCAGGCGGTTGCCTCGGTTGGCGAAGGCGTGCTGACGGCCGCCTATGCCGAAGTGTTCGCCGAGTTCGGAATCACCACATCGGTAGTCCTGCTGACCAGGCATGATACGGCAAGTCGCCATGCGTATCTACACGCGCGCGATGCCTTGGAGCGCCTGGTGGACTACAACGTGATTCCCGTCGTGAACGAAAACGACACCACGTCTGTCGAAGAGATCAAATTCGGCGACAACGATACGCTATCTGCCGTGGTGGCTTGCTTGATCAAGGCTCGCCGCTGCGTGATCTTCAGCGACGTTCACGGCCTCTATAGCGCCAATCCTGCAAAGGATCCGAACGCCAAGCTGATTGAGCGGGTCGATCGCATCACCGAGGAAGTGATGTCTGTGGCGGGCGGCGTGGGCTCGAAGGTGGGCAGTGGCGGCATGATTACGAAAATCCGCGCTGCCCGCACGCTCATGGTGGCAGGCATTCCGCTGACCGTGTGCGAGGGGCATGAACCCAATGCGCTCGTACGCATCGTGAATGGCGAGTCTGTGGGAACGCTCTTCGCGGCAAACGCGAAACCGCACGAAATCACGAACTACAAGCTCTGGATTGCCCTGGGTGATTCGGCGAAGGGAACGCTGGTTGTCGATGATGGTGCGAAGGCAGCGCTGCTGCAACGTGGCAAGTCGTTGCTATGCGTAGGCGTATCACAGGTCAAAGGTCAATTCGAGGCCAATGACATCGTGGATATCCGCGATTTGACGGGACATCTGTTCGCGCGCGGCAAGGTGAATGCTTCTGCTGACGAGATCGACTTGGCACGGGGGTATTCCACAGAGCAGATGCGTCGTAACCGTCTGCTTGCCTCGATGGCCGATCGGCCGATCATCCACCGCGATGAGCTTGTGGTGTTCGAGTAATGGCGAAGGGGAAGTCAAAGGACAAGTCGATGGCGAAGGAGAATGCGGATACTGCGCTGTTGCGGTATAACATCCGTACTCCCGAGAGCGTGTGCCCCCAATTCGACGGATTTGGCCGCAAGGACCCATCCCGCACGTATAGGTTGGGACTCATGGGCGGCACGTTCGATCCCATCCATATCGGGCATCTCTCCTGCGCCGAGCAGGTGCGTTCGGCCCTGGGGCTTGATGGCGTGGTCTTCATTCCTACCGGCAACCCCGTGTTCAAACGCGATCGGCAGGTGACTTCTGCGCAGACGCGCTTGCTGCTGTGTCATCTGGCCTGCGCAGACAACCCTGGTTTCGGGGTGAGTTCGATCGAGGTCGATCGCGGTGGCAATACCTATACAGTGGACACGCTGCGCCAGTTGCGCGCTTTCTACCCCAGCAACGTCGAGCTTTACTTCATAACGGGTGCCGACGCCGTGCTGAGCATCCTGAAATGGCGCGATTCGGAAGCCATTGCCGATTTGGCTCATCTAGTTGCGGTCACCCGTCCTGGCAGCGAGATAACGCAGGCATTCAAAGACGAGATGGCTCGTCTCACGCGCTTCGACATCCATTATCTCGAGATTCCAGCGTTGTCCATCTCCTCGAGCATGCTTCGCCAGTTCGTGGTAGATCGCAAGCCCATTCGCTACCTGGTGCCCATGGGCGTATACAACTACATAACCAACAGCGGCTTGTATCTTCCTCCCGAATGAGCCAGTGAGTCAAACGACTACGGGCAGCTGACTCATCCGGGTTTTGAGGAAGCCCATCGAGTAGGAGCAAACAATCATGGTCGATAACGTCACGCCAATCGATCCTTTTGACAAATCCTGTTATCAGGATATGAAGCAGCGCTTGAAGCAACGTGTGAAGCCGAAGCGTTACCGGCATTCCGTGGGGGTGGCAAAGACGGCTAAACGGATGGCGAAGGTCTACGGGCTCGATCCAAAGCAGGCGCGCATGGCGGGTTTGGTGCATGATTGGGACAAGTGCTACGACTACGAAGGTGCCCGACAGCGGGCAATCGACCTTGAGCTTGATGCTGACCCCACCATCATCGATGAGATGCCCTGGTTGCTGCATGGTCCCACAGCGGCGCTGGCGCTTTCTCGCGAATTCCCCGAATGGGGAGCGGACACCTTCCAGGCCATCGCGCGGCACACCTGCGGTGCGGCCGACATGACGCCTCTCGACTGCATCATATACACGGCTGACATCATCGAGCCTGGTCGCGATTACGGTCCGAATTCAGGTTTGGACGAGTTACGCGCGCTCGTGGGCGAAGTGCCGCTGCAGGAGCTCTACTACCAGGCGTTCAAGTTCACGCTGCGCTACCTGCTCGAGGGCGATCGCCGCATGTTTCCCGGTACCGACGAGATCTACAACGCGCTCATCGTGCAACACGCGCAGTGGTCTGGTATTGCGACGCGCTGACCTCAACAGATTGCATTCCGATCGTTCATGGATAAACAAGACGTGTCTGATTCGTCTGAAGGAACGAGTGTCGGCACTGTTTCCCTCTTGTTCTCATCCGCTTGCAAGATGGGGTAATTTCGATCACTGATGTCATGGGGCGCAAGATTTCCCCAGCCACACCGTATCTGCATTTCCGTCAAACGGGGTTCGCAGACGCGAACGCTTTGCTGAGCCATGTCCTGTTCATGGTACTCGCGAAGATTCTGCATAAGATATTCTGTTCATATCATGTGGCACGAGTGCTACCAGCCGAGCGAAGGGGAGCTCATGCAGAACAAGGTTTACGACCAGCAAATCGTCATCGACCTGGAATTCACCCCGGTGCCGAAGAAGCTGCGGAGGTGCGGCATTGCTGCCGAGATCATCGAGATCGGGGCGGTGCGCATCGATGCGCAGGGAAGGGTGGCAGATTCTTTCAGCTGCTTCGTGAAACCGCAGTTCTCATGGCAGATCCCCGACCACATTCGCGACCTCACGGGTATCGGCATGGCCGACGTGCACGATGCCGACCCGCTGGAAGTGGCGCTCGAGCGCCTCGCTGCTTGGATTGGCGAAGGTCACACGCGCATGGTGGCCTGGAGCGACAGCGACCGCAACCAGATCCGTCGCGAGTGCAAGGCGAAGGGCCTGAAGGTGCCCGCGCAACTGGCGCGTTGGCTCGACCTTCAGCGTGTCTTCCCGCGTGTTCTGGGTGTGGGGAACAAGAAGCACATGGCGCTGCGCGAAGCGGCAGATTGGTACGGTGTCGCCGTCGACCAGGGGTCAGCGCACCGCGCGCTCTACGACGCGGAAGTAACCGCTCGGCTGCTGCTCCTGATTATCTCGGGCGAATACCGCGCGCATCGGTCGGCTCTCGACCACGTCATCGTCGTCTACGATTCCGCAACGCAGCCCCTTATGGCGAGCTTGGGCAGCAGGTGCGATGCCTTGGCGCAGCTTCGCGCCTCCATGATGCCCGCATGCGCCTAGTCTGGCAGGCGCACGCATTCGTCATCGACCGTTTGGAAGGAGCGTCATGTCATATTGGGAATCCGACCCGCTCATCTACGCAATCGATGCGTCCGGCGCCCTCGTGCACGTCGATTCCGTCGCCAACGGTGTGACTTGTGGCTGCTCCTGCCCTTCGTGCCGTCAGCCGCTCGTGGCGAAAAACGGCGGCGATCTGCTTGTTCACCATTTCGCTCACAAGCAGGGCGGATGCCAGCGGGCTGCCGAGACGGCAGTCGTCATGCTCGTGCACCAGATTCTGCTCGATGAAGGGCGCATGCATGTCGAGCCTGCCGGCTACCTGGACTTCTGCGATGATTGCTGGAGGGTATACCGCCCTGGTGGCTGGCTGAGCTTGCAGAGCGTGGAGCGCCTGGACATCAGCGGCCGTCAGGTGCCGGGATTGCGCCTGACCTGCACCGACGAAGAGGGTGCAGAAAGCCAGTTCACGTTTGTGGTGGTTCTGGCGAAGCCCATGGCCGAAAGCGTGCTCGATGCGTATCGCGGTAGGGGCGAAAAGGTGCTCGGGCTCGACTTGCGGCAAGCTTATTCCGGGATGCGCGATGCCGAGGGCCGTCATTTCAGCCGCGGGGAGTTCTTCATGAGCGTGCAGGACCCCGACTACCTGCGTGAAGTTCTGCTGAGAGGCGAGGACGCCGATGACGCCATATGGGATGTGGGCGCCCTTGCGATTCCCACCAACGTAATGCGCTGGCTCGTCCATCCAGCCTGCGAAGAAGGCGAGCGGAATGCACATGAGCGCTGGCGCCGCAAGATCAACGAGCAGGTGATGGCAGCCATGCGCGAAGAGGAACGTCGGCGGGAGCAGTACCGCCGCGAAGCGGAGCAAGCCCGTGCTGAAGAAGCCCGCCGTCGCGAGCGTGATCGCGAGGAGGCCATCGAGGCAGAGCGCCGCGCTTTCGAGGACGAGGGCGTCGAGGCGCTGCTGAAGGTGCGTTACGGGTCGAACTACTACATTGATGACTGCCCACTCTGGGGTCGGGCCGACGTCGTCGCCGATTGCGGCGCCAACGTGAACTCTCCCAACAAGTGCATCTTCTTCGAGGGGCAGCGATACTACACCATCGGCTGCACCGCCTGGCAAAACGGTGTCGGCCTGGAGTGAGCGGGTCGGCTACGCCGACTCACTCCGCTTGGCGGGCGACGGCGTATTCGTGGTCGGACATGCTGTGAGCAGCGTCTACCGCGACGATGCAGCATTTCGCATTGTGCCTATACTCCAATTTAATTGCGCACAATGAGTCGTGACCAGGTACCCGACTCATTGCTATAGCTTCAGCGCGCCTTTCGGGCAGACGTTCACGCAGTCGGTGCACAGGATGCACTCGGTGGCCAGCGGGCGCTCGCGGAAGGGGAGCGTCGGGTCGATGTCCATGGGGCAGGCGCGCCGGCATTTCCCGCAGTCGATGCACAGGCTCGCGTCGCATTTCACCCGTGCCAAGCTCACGTGCGCGGCGGGCTTCATGAGCACGCCCACGGGGCAGATGTACTTGCAGAACGCGCGGTTGTCGCGCAGCGCCGCCGCTAGCGCGATGCCCACGGCGTAGTACGCCACGTTGCCCACGATGAACGCCACGAAATAGAGCCGCTCGCTTGCCACGCCTGAAACCATGGTGGCACCCACGAACAGCAGCGAACCCGCCAGCAGAGCATAGCGTATCCATCCAAGCCCCGCCTTGCGCCCGGGCGAGCGACGCCACGGCAGCAGGTCGAGCACCATCGCCGTCCAGCACGCGTAACCGCACCAGCCGCGCCCGAACAGCGCCGGACCCGCTATTTTCGCCACCAGGTAGTGGATTGTAGCGCCTTCGAACACGCCCAGGAACAGGTAGTACCAGAAGCCCTCGATCTGCATGTTCTCGCCCTGGGCGAAGCCCACGTAGAAGAGCATGTAGCAGCCCACGGCGAACTGCACGAACCGGCGAGCGTGCGGCCACTTGCATGCGTAGAGCGCCAGCCCCACCGCGATGCACCCGCCGATGTATCCGAAGTTCAACAAGTAGAACGGGTTGTCCAGTGCCTGCCACAGTGCGATGCCGATGCCTGCGAACAGCGCGAGCATCATGATGCTCGGTGCGAACTTCTTCATGCTTACTCCCTGTCACGGTGCAGCATCCCGAATGCCGCTTGGTTCATTCCACGTTTGCCAGCCGTCTGTAAGGTGCCTACATTGTCGCATATCGGCGGGTCCATTCTCGAAATGCGATGCAATGCGGAGAAGTCTTGCAAGATTGGGCTGCATGCCTGCGTCGGATGCCAGGTGCAGGCGAAACGAGATTACGCCTGCATCGCATATCAGGCTTGAAAAATGGTGCGACCGCAGATCACGCGTGCACATGGGGTATTCGTGCGCAGCAGAAGGTGCTATGGGCGGCTGCGCTATACTTTTGCACCAGTTTAGGGAAGCAAGCGCGCGGCGCCAATCGGTAAGGAGACCGCATGTACATCACCGACGACATCATCTATGTAGGATGCAACGACCACGACATCGACCTGTTCGAAGGCCAGTACGACGTGCGTGAAAACGGCATGGCGTACAACTCCTACGTCGTCCTGGACGAGCGTCCGGCCGTCATGGACACCATCGACCGCAACTTCACAGACGAATGGCTCGCAAACGTGGAAGCCGCGCTTGCCGGGCGCGAACCGGCGTACCTGGTGGTGCACCACATGGAGCCTGACCATTCAGCCAGCATCGCAGCGTTTCTGGAGCGCTACCCGCAGGCGACGGTCGTTTCCTCCAAGAACGCCTTCAAGATGATGGAGAACTACTTCGGCCGCGATTTCGCCCCGAGCCGCGAGGTGGTAGGCGAGGGCAGCACCCTTTCCCTTGGCCGTCACGAGCTCACATTCATCGGCGCGCGCATGGTGCACTGGCCCGAAGTTCACTTCAGTTATGACAGCGCGGACAAGGTGCTGTTCAGCGCCGACGCGTTCGGCAAGTTCGGCGCGCTCGACGTCGACGAGGAATGGGCTTGCGAGGCACGCCGCTACTACTTCGGCATCGTGGGAACATTTGGCAAGCAGGTGCAGGATGCACTTGCGAAAGTAGCTGGATACGATGTGCACATCATCTGCCCACTGCACGGCCCCGTACTCTCAGAGAACCTGGATTATTACCTGGATCTCTACAACACCTGGTCAAGCTATGGCGTGGAAAGCCCGGGTATCGCCATCTGCTATACGTCGGTGTACGGCCACATGAAGGAAGCCGTGGAGCTTCTGGCGGCGTTGCTCGAGGAAAAGGGCTGCCCGAAGGTGGCCATCAGCGACCTCGCGCGCGATGACGTAGCCGAGGCCATGGAAGACTGCTTCCGCTACGGCACCGTGGTATTTGCCACCACAACCTACAACAACGGTGTGTTCCCGGCCATGCGCCACTTCCTCGACGATCTGGTTGAACACAACTTCCAGAAACGTATGGTGGGTCTGATGGAGGGCGGCACGTGGGCTCCGAAGGCGGCAAAGCACATGCGCGCCAAGCTCGAGGAATGCGCCGATATCGAGTTCTGCTCTATGGTACCTACCGTGAAGGGCGGCATCGGCGAATCCACACGCGCCCAGATAGAAGTCCTGGCTTGTCAGCTGCTCGGCATCGCGGTCGACCTTGCGAAAGTTGTCGACTCCGTGTCTGGAGCCACCCCGAAGCCCAAGCCTCCCGAGGTGGACGCTTATGTGGGTGCCTCTCCGAAAGCCCATCATGCTGCTGCGTCGTTGCCTGTGCCTGGCGAGCCAGTGGCATCCAAGCCCCCTGTTCCCCCGCGCAAGCCCGTGATGGATGGCCGTTCCATCCCCGAGCTTCCCAATATCGACTTCACTACGGGAGCCCCTATCTAGCGAGGGCGGAACCTGTGCAACGGTGTGCCAGAGTGGGTCAATGCAAAGGTTGCAACCATGGCTGAAATGATGGGAAAGGTACAGTGGCGAAAGCGGTGCAAGGAAACTCGTGCAGCCGTTCCTGCGGAAGAGCGCTTGCGCATGGATTCGCGCATCGCCGATCGTGTGCTGTCCCTTCCCGAATACGCCCAGGCGAATACCCTGTTCGCCTATAAGGCGTTTGGTTCTGAAGTGGAGACGCGGGGCATCATCGAGCATGCGTGGAAAGACGGTAAAGCGGTGCTGCTGCCCCGATGCGTTCCTGGAGTTCGCGAGATGGCATGGTACCGCATCGACTCGCTCGATGGTCTGGTAACGAGTTCGTTCGGCGTTGACGAACCTGCGCATGATCCCGAACACGAAATCGATCCACACATGATTTCGCACGGTCTAGCACTTGTCCCCGGCCTCATGTTCGACCCACAGGGATGCCGCTTGGGCTACGGTGGCGGCTATTACGATGTGTTCCTCTCGCGTGTGGATCCCGTTCGCATTACCGCGGTGGGCCTTTGCCGTAACTGCCAGCTCTGCAGTCGCGTCGAGGTGGTCGAGCCACACGATCGACGCGTCCAGATGGTGGTAACAGAATCGGCACTTTATAGAGTCTGAAGCCCACGGGCTTGAAGTGGGGCAGTTGCGAAGGCGCGGAAACCAGTTGTTACATGCAAAAGGCGGGGTTGCCATGAAAACCGGCAACCCCGCTGCAATTTCGCCTATTGAATGCGTTTTCTTAAAGCGGCTCGGAAATACCCCGCGGACTACTCTTCTTCTCCCTCGGAAAGCTCGACGCCCATAAGCTTTGCAATGCGGTCAGAGTACACGGCATCGGTAATGCCCGCCTCGCGCAAGTCGATGATGGGGGCGTCGTTCCACAGCGTTTCCAGGCGGTAGTAGTCGCGCGCTTCGGGCTGGAATACGTGCACGACGAAATCGCCGTAGTCGAGCAGCGCCCAAGTTCCATCCGTGAGCCCCTCGCGATGGATGGGCTTCACATGACCTTGAATGCGCACCTGCTCTTCAACTTCGTCGATGATGGCGGATACCTGGCGGTTGTTCGCTGCCGTGGCAATGACGAAGAAGTCGGTGACCGAGATGAGCTCGTGCACGTCCTGCACCATGATGTCGGTTGCCTTCTTCTCGTCGGCGGCCTTTGCGGCAATGAGCGCGCATTCGCGCGCAGGGGCAGGGGTGGGCTTTGCGTTCTGGTCAGTCAAGTCGGCTCCTTCGCTCGATTGGGTTTGCGTCAGCTCATTCTAATTCATTCGTCAACGTCCGCCAAACATGCACTGGTAAAGATTGCAAAAACAGGACACTCCCCAATATGGCAAAAAGAGGACTGTCCTGTATTTGCATAATGGGTAGAATGGTCGCACATCGTTTTAACTGGAGCCACCCAGGAGGCATCATGACACAGTTCGCATCCTTTCCTGCATATCGTCCGCGCCGTATGCGCGCCAACGAGACCGTCCGCAGCTTCATCCGCGAAACCCAGCTTTCTGCAGCCGATTTCATCTACCCGCTGTTCGTGAAGCCGGGCGAAGGGCACCGCGACGAAGTTCCCTCGATGCCGAATGTCTACCAGGTCTCGCTCGACATGCTGCCAGCTGAAATCGACGAGCTGGTGGAGTGTGGTGTGCCGGCCGTGATGCTCTTCGGTCTGCCGCACGCCAAGGATGAGCAGGGCAGCGAAGCCTACGACGATCACGGAATCGTGCAGGAGGCCGTGCGTGTCATCCGCGCCCACACTGACAAGATGTACGTGATCACCGACGTGTGCCTGTGCGAGTACACGAGCCATGGCCACTGCGGCATGCTCGACGAAGATGGCTACGTGAAGAACGACGAAACTCTGGAGTTGCTGGCAGCTGAGGCCGTGAGCCACGCACGCGCCGGCGCCCACATGGTGGCGCCTTCCGACATGATGGATGGCCGCGTGGCCGCCATCCGTGCGGCGCTCGATGCCGAGGGTTTCCAGAACGTGCCCATCATGGCCTATTCCACCAAGTACGCTTCGGGCTTCTACGGGCCATTCCGCGACGCCGCCGATTCTGCACCGGCTTTCGGCGATCGTCGCAGCTATCAGATGGACCCCGCCAACAGCGAAGAAGGCGTGCGCGAGGCCCAGCTCGACATCATGGAAGGCGCCGACATGGTGATGGTGAAGCCTGCACTGCCGTATCTGGACGTGCTCCAGCGCGTGAAGAGCGAGCTGCGCTTCCCGACGGTGGCCTATAACGTTTCGGGTGAGTATGCCATGGTGAAGGCGGCTGCCCAAAACGGCTGGATCGACGAGAAGCGCGTGGTGCTCGAGCTGCTGCTCTCCATCAAGCGCGCCGGCGCTGATGCGATCATCACCTACCACGCCAAAGATGCCGCCCGTTGGCTTTCCTAGCAACACGATTCTTGGAACTGCGTAACAGCTATACGCTGCAGCCGTCCCAGCGGCAAATCTGCCGCGAGGCTGTGGCGAACCTTGCAGGCAGTCGACATCGCAGCCGCCCTTGGTGGCGCGCTAGGCTTCCGCTTGCTCCGTCGCGTACTGGAATACGTTCCTGTGCAAGTCGAGTCTATCGCAATCACCAGGGGTGCCTTGCTGATTTGCTGGACCTGCAGTTTGGAATGCTCGCCGTTCTGCGGAATCGCAGGCTGGGATACCAGCTTCTCGAGCCCGTATCACTCTTTTCGCTGTGCCACGATTGCCAAAAAGCCCCTTTTCGGAATTCGCTTCACGTCAAAGATCGAGAATCCCGCTGCCAGAAGCTCGGCTTCCAGAGCTTCAATGGTGCGCACGCTCATATGGGGAATATGCTTTGCGAGCTCTGCGGTCTTTGGGTCGAAGCCATCATCTTCGTTGCAAACGAGGAAGAGGCCCTCCGGTTTCAAGACGCGTCCAACCTCGGCGAAAGCAGTGGGAAGGTCCCAGTAGTAGGTGGTTTCAAACGCCGTGACCAGGTCGAACGTTGCATCTGGGAAGGGGAGGTCGCTCGCGTTGCCTTCCAATACCGTGCATCGGCCCTGTTCGATGGCCAACGCATTGTGCTCGCGGGATATCCTGACGCTCAGCGGCGAGTAGTCGATGCCGCATACGCGCCCTTCGGGCATGAGCGCGAGAAGACGTTCGATGTTTGCGCCGCCTCCGCAGCCGATGTCCAGGGCTTGTCCGTTTTCGGCAACTGCCAGAAGCGAGAGCCCCCACAGCGCGAGCTCCTCGTGGTGTCCGCCGTTCATGCGCTCGAGCAGAGCAATGCCGTCTGCACCCTGGGGCTTTTCCGGATGCCCTTTGGGAATCGTTGTCATGTGGCTTCTCCTTGTTCGGTAGGGTTTTTCAATATTGTACTGCCTTGAATGCAGAGGTGTCGTAGGCTGTCGCAGGAGAAATGCGACGGCCCGCACCTCGAAGTATTGTGCATCTCAGGTTGGCGGCAGTGTCTTCTTGACACCATCCCACGCCAGCCTCCGAATACCTTGCTCCGCGGTGCGGTTATAGCCGAATGCCCCAGATTTGCAGCGTGGGAGGCCGCCACTTAGCCTCAGCTACCGTTTGGATTCTGGTTGTAGCCGAATGTGACGAGCTGCCATCCGCCGTCGGCGGTGCGACTCAGCCACCACTCAAATCTTGCATCTCCGTTTCAGGCTCCCATGTGTCGCCACCCTCGACGGGGGTGTGGTAGTCGGTCAGGAACTCGGCGACTTGCGTGTATCCCGCAATATCGTCGAGGCTGTTGAGCGTGTCGGTTTCGCTTACACAACCCTTTTTACTCCCGCATGGCATACGCATACGTCGAGGTGGTGAGGGAGGAGAATGCGAGGTTTAAGCTCGAGATGGAGGGGTGGTAAGCGGTGGGCAGTAGGAGGAGTATGTATAATACAATATGGTACGTGATTCCATACAGTTTGGAATACATCCTGGACAGGAGGCACATCATGGATAAGGAACTGATCGACTTCGTAGCGGAGCGCGCCGAGATTCTGGCTACGACTCCCACCAGCAAGAAGGATACCCAGGAAGCCGCCATTGCATGGAAAGACGCCATCGCCGCAGGTGAAGACGCTGATGCCGCCACCGTTAAGCTGCTCGATTTCCTGGAGGGCCGTATGCTTGGCATCGATGACCTGATCGCTTTCGTGAAAACTGCCGGTGCGAGCGTGTTTGGCGAAGAGAAGGCCGCCGCGATGCTGGTTGCCCAGAAGGAGCGCAAGGCTCAGGGCGAGAAGTACTGCAACTGCGACGCGCATGCTGCCGCTGAAGCGCTGCTCACCAAGTTCGGGCGCATCTAGCTTCAAGGGACTTTGAAACTGTGCTCGTGCATCGGCGAGCTCGATGACTCTCCGAGGCGGTTGGCGGAATCTGCCAGCCGTCTCGGTGTATTACGTCTCGGCGACGCGCTCAAGATTGACCTCGCCGTTTTAGAACGGTTCCACGTTTCCCAGCCCCGCTTTTCGCAATTTGCATTGTGCGATTTCACGTCTTGCGGAACCGTTTCGCGCAGCCCCGCATCATGTGGCCTCCGTCCCGTGCAGTCCAGCGTTAGAGCGCGTATCCGAACAGCTCGAAGGCGGCGAGTCCTGTGTTCTCGTAGTACATCTGCCGCCAGCAAATGGGCACAAACCCGCATTTCACGTAAACCCTCCGGGCAGGCTCGTTACCCTCGAGCACGTCGAGCCGCACGGCCTTCATGCCCGCCTGCTGTGCCATGGCGATGGCCGCGAGCACCATTTCCGCCCCTAGGCCCCTGCCGCCAAAGCGTGGATGCACCCCCAGGGCGTGGATCACCACCACCTCGTCTTCGCGTGCGGCCACCTTCCACGGAGCGTCTTCATAACTAGGGTTGGCGCTGTGGTTCAAAACCATAGCGGCCGCTATCTGTCCTTGTTCCACGCCCAGGAAAAGCTGGCCTTGCTGCGCGCTGGCCTGCAAGAATGATTGCGAAGGGTATACGTCTTTCACCCACGTTATGACGTTGCCCGCCATCTCCATCTCTTCGATGAGCGAATGGTAGAAGCTTCTGGCTTGCTCATGTGCAGCAGGCCGCGCCTGGATGGTTTCCATGGTCGTCGGTGTCCTCGTGTCGCGCCGATTCTTCGGTTTGGGTGTTTGCTCCAACTGGCATTCTATATGCGTAGGGCGCTTGCGGCAAACTCGAATCGGATGCCCGCGGGTCTGGAAGGTGCGGGCATCATTATGCGATTTATAATGGACGCAAGCCGACACGCGGCATGTGGAAGGGGCGCTCATGGACGCGGAACAACCCAAGATGCAATTCGGCTTCGACCTGCTGAGCATTCACTGCTCCACCTGTGGGGCGCCGGCCACTTACGACATCGTCAAGCATACGTATGCGTGCGCGTACTGTGGAAACACCATCAGCATCGGTGAAGCCCAGCGGCAGAAGAAGGGCTTTCGCAAACTGTGCCGCAAGGAGCTGCGCGAACATGGCGACGAATTCAACGCTGCAAGGTGCACATGCTCGGGCTGCGGCGCCGAGATCATATTTCCCGAAAACGAAGTGCTGCAGGGCTGTTCGTTCTGCGGGCGGGCGCTGGTGCGCGGCGAGTACCTGAAAACCCCCGAGTTCCCCGAGCTCATCATCCCGTTTCGCATTACGCCCGATGAAGCCAGGGAGCGCTTTCAAAACTGGTGCAGTCACAACGCCCGCAAGGCCGAGGCGAAGCACCTGCAATCGTGCCTTGGCGACATGCAAGGTTACTACCTGCCATACGAGCTCGTGCGCGGGCCCATCGAGTGCAGCGTGATGCGCGAGGGCGCATCGCGAGAATACGAATGCGGCGGCTTCCTGACCAGCGTGTTCGTGAACACGTCTGCGCAGCTCGACAACCTTACGCTCAACGGCATGGAGCCCTACGACTTGCGGGAGCTGCGCACGTTCGAGTTCGGCTACCTGGCGCAGCACAAGGCCAAGGCCGACGAGATCGGCGTGAAGGAGCTCGATGCCCGGGTGAAGGAGGAAGTGGCGGCTGGCTATGGCCCGGTGGTGCACAAGGCGCTCGAGACCAAGAACATCGACATTGTGCCGCAGACAGGCGACCTGCTCAGGCTGCCCGTTCTGCTTCCAGTCTACTACGTCAGCACGGGAAACGTGAAAGCGGCGGTGAACGGCCAGACCGGCAAGGTGGCAGTGCGCTGCGAGAAGGTGCGCAAGACCATGCCCTGGTGGGTTCGGCCGATTGTGGCGACGCTCGCGGTGTTCGCGGTTGCGTTTGCGATAGCCATGCTGCTTGTGGGCGACTGGCGGGGCGGCATGGTGATGGCGGGCGGGATCGCACTGGTCATGGGGCTGATCTTCTACACCGCCTACTCGAACGCGCACGAGGGGGAGAAGCGCAAGACACTCGACCCGAAGATATTCACCTTAGGCGAGGTCTTGGAGCGAGCGCCCGATGGCTCGCTACACGTATCGAGCACGCCAATCGCCGAGGAGCCCGTGAAGCCCGTGTTCTTCGAAAAGGTGGAGGGTGCCACCACGCCGGTGCGCATTCGCTTCACCACGCCGATGCGCATGTGCAAGATGGCCCTGCTCGCCCTGGTTGTGGTGGCTTTGCCGCTCATCATCGCCTTCGTGCTCAACGGGTTCAGCGCCCAGGGACTCCAGCCAGGGGGGTCGGCGGTCTGGCTGTGCATAACCGTGCCCGTTGCGATTGCGTACTTCGTGAAGATGGGCCGCATCGACATCTACGAAAACCCCTACATCTACGTGACCGACGGGCAGGGGGCAGAGCGCAAGGTAACGACTGCTTCGAGCACAAAATCCCTTAGCGACACCATCAAGGCATTCGTAGCGCCGCCCCTCATCTGGGTATCGCTCGCCATGCTCCTTTTTCTGGTCATGGGCGTATACCTCACCCTCGGCAACTAACGAAGTGAGTCAATAGCCTATTGACTCACTGTGCATGCTCGCCGATTCGCGGCATCGCGAGCACACGCGAGCACAGAAGTAAGGGGTTTGTTCTTGTCTTGCCATGCGGGTTATCAAAGCGAGCCAGCAAAAGGGCTGATGCGAGGCGCCATGCCAGAGGACTAGTCTTGCGACATCCGCTCCTCGATTCGCTTCCACGCATGGGTGGTCAGGCAGCTCTTATCTAGGTCGCGGGCCAGATCCTGCCACAGAGCAAGGGGCATGGTAAGCGAGAGGTAGTTCGCGATAGCCTGGCTGCGTTGCGAGATGTCGAACAGGCCTAGGACTGCCATCGGTTCGTTTCTGTTCATCTGTTCAACGGCGAAGACGATGGAGTGGCATGCTGCCCCATACGGCGCAATCGTGTTGATGGCGCGGCCACTGTGAAACCCGAGCATGGTTACGAGTGCGGACACTTGGTCGGCGTCGGCAAACACGAGCACGAGGTCGGGCTCGCCAATTTCGCCCCAGCGGCTTTCCGGTGCGAACACGACGCGGGGGAGGCCCGCTTCGGAAAACGGCATGGCATTGCGCCACTTCATAGCGGTGCCTGCATCGCAGAAGAAACGCTCGCCTTCGATCAGGTGGATGGGCGCATTCGGTGGCGCGGCTTCGCCCATACCCTGTGAGAGCATCACGTGGATATTGGGATTCTTGCGTGTGAACCCATCGCCGAAGCAGCATCCGACGGTACCGCCAGGGCAAGTGCAGCCTTCCTCGTCGATGCCCACAACCTTGCCGCGTGCAGCGGAAAGAAGGAAAAGCACCACGCAGTTGCGCCTGCTCGGCTGAGCCTGTAGGTCGCAGATGGCCTCGGCGTTCCCCAGAAACACGCCCACAGGCTCAAGTTCCAGATGCAGCATCTCGACGAGCTTCGTTCCCATAACCCCTCCGATTGAACAGCGGTTTCCAATGCGTTTACATTGTCTACATTGTATTGTACGTCCAGCTTCGCAGTGGATGAGCCAGCAGAGTTACGACTCGTCGCATGCTCAGAGGAGCTTTGCTAGTGGGAGATGTGGTCAATTTTGTCAGAAAATTCAGTTTATGATACTTCGATTGGTGGAATGGCTTAAACTGAAACGCCGTAACCTCTTCAATACCTTCGAAAACCCATTGGATGCAGACAATGGTGATTAATTCTGTGAGCAGATACGGAACCTCAAATATCATAAACTGAAATAAATGACATAGATGGTGAGAATCTCGAATCCGAATGCACGAATCTACTCACAAGGCGCCAATGGAGCCGTGCCAAGAGGGCTGGGCTTGGCGTTTCGTGAGCATAAGACGCGTGCTAGCGAGCGGTGAGGTTCCCTCCGTCAGATTCATGCCGCCTTCCGCATGATCAGTCGCGCCTCCGTTGCGCTCGGGCGAGCCAGCAGCTTGTCAGGTCCTGTGGCAGCTTGCCGAATCGCTGCGGTGCCGTTATGCGGCCAAACCAGCAGCCTGCCGGATAGCTACAGCTGATGGCTCTTCCCGCATTTGGAGCATACGCCCGTGTGCACCGACACGGGTCCGCCGCAACTGCGGCACGTCCACTGCTCGCGCTCCTGCGCAAGGAACGCCTCCATTCCCAGCTCGCGGATCAGCCTGAGGTTGCCCATGGGGGACTCTTTCAGCGGGTAAGCGCCCGTGTAGCGGGTCTCGCGCTCCCGGACGGGCTCGCAGGGGAAATCCGGGCACTCGTCGCAGTAGCGGTAACTCCGTTCCTGCCGCTTGCGACACTTGATGATCTCGCACCACTCCGCGCAGAATGAGGGCTTGTTCTCATCGTCGCCGTTTTAGCCAGGGCAGGGGTCCTCCTCCACTTGGGCGTAGCTGCACAAACTGCAGTCCAGGCCGCATGGCGCAATCATAATCTCGGTGAACATGAGTGTTCCTCTCTTCTCTTGTGGATGCAACCAGCGTTGGCGGCCTTTGCCTCAAGGCCTTTTCATTTGGGCGCCGTTGCCGATGCTGTAGCATTGCCTGCGTTGCAACGAAAGATCGAGTCGTGATTCGCGAAGCATGATGATAGGCAGGGAGCGAACCGGCATGCCAGCTCTCGCGAATACGCCCGCTAGGCCACGACTAAGTTGCGTTGCTTTGCGCTGCCGGCCACGAACTGCCTCGTCGTCTCGATGTGCTTGTCAAGCGAAGCCAAGATATCGTCGCGTTTGAGGTGCATATCGCCTTTCGCAATGATGTTCTTGCGAGCGAACTCTCCGGCCCCGTTCGCGACGACCTTGGCCTGCGCGCCAATCGCCTTGCCTTCTGGTCTGGGCATATAGGCGGTCAGGTACCCCTCGAAGAACAGGGGAGTCTGCGGCACGTCGAGCAGGCTCACGAATTCGCGCATCTCGAGCAGGTGCTCGAGCGCCGACGCCTGCACGAAAAGGCCTTCTTCTTCCATGACGCCCAATTCGGTGACCGAGCCCACGCCCATCGTGAAATCGCAGATGTGCGTGGGGCGCAGCTCGTTGACGAGCGCTGCTGTGGCCCGTGCGTTCTCGATGCCCCGGCCGGCGCCGGCGATGCCCGTCATGATGTGCGCGCTGAAGTCGATGCCCGCCTTGTGCAGTCGCGCGATCTGCTCGCGCGCTTGGCGATTGTCGTGGTCTTTGTGCATGAACTCGAGCACGTCGTCAAGCCCGCTCTCGATGCCGACGTATGCCATGCGGTAGCCATGTTCCGCAAGCCAGGCGAGCTCGGCATCGGTCTTGCCCTCGATGGCTTGGATGGTCGCGTCGCTGCAGATTTCCGTGCACGACGGGAGGTAGTGCTCGATCGTCTTGAAGATTTGCTGAAGGCGGTCGAAGGGCAGCCAGAGCGGGTTGCCGTCGCCGAGCATAATCCGGTCGGGCTTGCCACCTGCCTCGCTGATGCGAGCAAGCTCCGCCTCGATGTCTTCAAGGGGCAGCTCCCGATAGTCCAGGTGCTTGTAGAAGACGCAGAACGCGCACTTGTTGTACGGGCAACCCACTGCCACGCGTATCTTGCATGTGAAGCGTTCGGTAGTGACTCCGCAAATCGACCCCTTGTAGCTCATGGCGTCCTCCTCAAAGATGCTTCCGGCAAAAGGGCTGACATCGGGAAACGACTTTATAGCAATTCAATTGTACATCATGATTGCGGAATCAGTTCTAGTCAGGTCGTGCCCGAAAAGAGTTTCAGCCGAGTCGGTTCAATGCCAGTGAAGGCAGGTCAATGGGATAGGTTATTACCTCAAGTTCGACGTTCTGGGTAGCTTGAGGTGCCATTCCGGACATCATATGAGCTCGTGGTGAGTGTCAGCATTTCGCAGGTTCATTCGCAAGACGCGCAGTTTTCGATAGCGGGTGGAGTGAGTCAATGGGGATGAAGGCAACCGACTCATCGGAACGGAATCTAAGCGGATCAGCAAGGTCGTTGAATCATCTGACATCGATGAGGCGTCGTCGCGTATCACGCGAAAGACGCCGTCTGCTGGTTTGCCGTATAAAAATGTCAGAGTCTTCCTGCATTCAGGGGTTCTGCATCGTATAATTACTCAAGCGAAACCGCTCATGAGCGGGGTATCGGGGTTTTGATTTCACCAGCTTCGATAGAGTCGAAGTGGTTGGCAGTTCTGCCAGTTGGACCGTTTCTCGGTTTAAGGATACCCCGATAACGGTTTCCCTATGGAGAAGGGGATGCATATGGAGCGAAGGACGTTTGTGAAAGGCGCGTTCGGGCTGGCTATACTGGCGGCTGGTGCTGGCTTGGGATTCGCCGGTTCGCGCGAGCAGGCTGCGCCTACCGAACAGGCTCGCGAGGGGCTGGTGTACACTACCCCCGATGGAGCTGCGATAGACGAGGCGGTAGGGCCCCTCATGCAGGGCGACATCGACCTGGTAGCTGTGGATGACGACGCTTACTCGGGTTTCTTTGGGAACACCGAGCTGTTCACCGTCGATGGCACCGGTGTCCAGCTCATGGAGCTGGCTGATGGCACCCGCAGCCTCGACGGCATAGCAGATGAGGCGCAGGTAGCATTGGGCCAGGAACTCGATGTGGCTGATGTTGCATCGTTCTTCGTCACGCTGGGGCAATCGGGCTACCTGCAGAACGAGGTCTACGTGAACCTCGTGGAGAATCCTGCATAAGAGGATTGCCGTGAACCAGTCTTTCCAACATGGCGCAGATGCATCGACGGCGCGCGAGCTGTTCGTGCTTCGCGACGAGCGCGGCCCGATTCTCTATGCCCCGTTAGGGCGCTTGATGGCTCGTGCCAACGAGTCGGCGGTAGCCGCAGCTCTCGCGTATGCGGATAACCCTCAGGTGCTTGACAGCATGTCGACCGACGAGCAGTCAGTCGTGCGTCTATTCGAGGAGCGGGGCTTTTTCGAGGAGCGCCCGCTACCTCATCATGAAGTGGGTTTCCGCCCAGTTCAGGTGACGTTGTTTCCCACTAACCGCTGCAATCTGCGCTGCAGCTATTGCTATGCGTTCGGCGGGGAAGGAGGCGGCAGTGGCGAGCCGCTTTCTACTATGAACCTCGATGTCGCCAAGCGCGCGATCGACCTGATCGCGAAAAACGCGAGGGATCGCTCTGCTGAGGGGGAACCTATCCGCAACTTTCTCGTCTCCATTCACGGCAACGGAGAGCCGTTCTGCGCTTTCGACCTGATCCGCGAGATCGTTTGGTATGGCCAGGACGTGTCCGAACAGCTCGGTGTTCCAGCAGTGTTCAACGCGGCTACCAACGGCGTGCTTACCGACGAGCAACTGGACTTCCTGGTGGCCAACTTCCATTCGGTGAACATCTCGTTTGACGGCTTGCCGGAATTCCAAGATGCGAATCGTCCGGTGGCAGGTGGTCGAGGGTCGTTCGCAGGTGTGGACCGCACGATGCGCCGCATAGCGCAAGCCGGGCTGGGTTTTGGCATCCGCACTACGGTCACGGCTGCGATGGTCGACCGCATGCCCGAGATCGTCGCGTTCGTGGCGGATAATTATCCGGGGCTGGAGCAGCTGCACTTCGAGCCGGTGTGGGAATGCGGCAGGTGCGTGACCTCGGCCGACACCATGCCCACATCCGAGGCGTTCGTCGACTGCTACCTGGCGTCGCTGCAGGTGGCTCGAGAGAAGGGCATTCGCCTGGTGTTTTCCGGGGCCCGTCAGGACATGGTGGTCGATTCGTTCTGCAAAGTGAGCAGCGGGAGTTTCACCGTCACGCCCACAGGAGACGTGACCGCCTGCTACGAGGTGAGCTACCGCAGCGATCCGCGCGCGGAGCGCTTCTTCTTCGGGCGATTCGACGAGCAAGTGGGGGATTTCGTGTTCGACCAGTCGAAGCTCGACGAGCTCTCCCGTTTGTGCGTGCATAACATAGCGTATTGCGATGACTGCTTCTGCCGTTGGCATTGCGCGGGCGACTGCGCTGCCAAGGTGCTCGACGGCATCGAATTGGAGCAGCATCGCGGGAGCGTGCGCTGTCAGATCAGCCGTGCGCTCACTCTGAATCAGATACAACGCAAGCTCGATTGGAAACCACAAGAAGATGGGAGGTCCTCCGATGGCCGATGAGACGTACAACGACCGCACGATTGGCGAGCCCAACGAAGAGGCGTTGCCCAAGCCGCAGATCGAAATTATCGTGGATGGCAATTCCGTGTTCAAGCCAAGCATGAAGACCTACTTCGTGGAAGACTATGACGATCCCGAGGATGTTCCCGTTTATGTGATGGGCGAGTACTGCACTTGCGACACGGTGGCTACCACGCATGTGGTGTGCACGTGCGACAGCGTGTGCACCTGCGAGAGCGTGTGCACCTGCGAGAGCGTGTGCACGTGCGAAGGCGTATGCAGCTGCGATGGGTATACGAGCTGCACCTGCGATACCGACACCGGCAGTTCGGGCGGATATGTTAGCTGCGGTGCGCCGTGCGCATGCGTCCCCGTGCATTAAGGAGGCTGCAATGATGTTCAGAAAACTGACGGTTGCCGTCGCGGCAGCGGTTCTGGCGTTTGCCCTGTCAGCATGCGGGAACTCTCAGAACGGAATGTCGGGAGATGAGGCAATCCAAGCCGAACAGGAGGCGGCGGCCGAGGCGGAGCAGGCGCAGGAAGAAAGACCCTATGAAGGATATGCACCTCGCGACTTCGATGAACTCCTCATGAACATGGACGCGATGATATCCGAAGCCGAGATGGCCAAGGAGGAGGCTTCGGAAAAGGAATCGTCGAGCGAGGAACTCGCATCTCAGTGGGCTGATCTGTTTGCCAGAGCGAATTCCGAGTATCGCGAGGGGAACTACTTCGATGCCAGGAACTCGTATCAGACGATCTTGGCAAACGATCCGCTGCATTACGGGGCCAACGTGAACCTGACGCTCGCGCTGTTGCAGTATGGCGATGAGGAAGAGGCGCTGAAACAGGCTCTCAAGTGCGTCTACCTGTTCCCCGATGACAAGGGATGCCTGCTGAACGCGCAGGTGGCGGCCACGGCGTGCGGATACGGGCAAAGCGACATCGTGGAAGTCCTCGACGAAACGATTATCGCCGCTGGCGGAGAGGGCGTATTCAGCCTGCTGAATGAAGACGAAGAGGGCTTCAACGAATACTATGGATCGTTTACCTACAACAATATCTGGAACAGCATCGAGACCGATCTTTACGAAGCCCAGCAGGAATCTGACTCCCGGGCGAGCGAGGAATATGCCTCCATCGAGGAATCCATACAGTATCAACTGGAACAGTATCCCGAGGACTCCGATAGCGAGCAGCTGTTAGCCTACATCGAGGCTGTGGGAGAGTCGACCGGGCTTGCCGAAGGTGCTTCCGAAGGGTAAACCTGTTCGGGCGTCCATGGAGTTGCACTTCAACAGTCGTGCCGAGCGTGACGAGGAATCCCCAACGTGCATACGCGGGGGATTCCTCTTTGCGATTGGACCGTGGCGATGGGAGTGGCGATGAGGACGGGAACGCGTTGCGTTCAGGTGCCGAATGCTGCTTCCAGTGATTTTCCGGAAGGCATGTGCCCATGGCATCGGTGCTGTTGATCCGCCCGCTCTGCGAAGGCGACGAGCAGGAGTTCGCCGAGCCTCTGGGCATCGAGCGGCTGGCGGCGTATCTGCGATCGCGCGGTATTGATGAGGTTCGCATCGCCGATCGTCGCCTGGGCGCAAGAAAGCGGCAGGCAGACCTCTCTCTTGAAGACGACCCTGCATGTACGGATGGTCCACGCTCGTCCAGCTCCGCCGAACCAATCGGGTTCTTCGAGGTGCTGCGGGAGGCTTACCCCGATGGAGCGGCACCCGACCTGGTGGGCTTCTCTCTCATGACGCAATCGGACGTTCCCGATGCGAGGCGCATCGCGAGCCGCTTGAGTGCCTGGTGGCCCGAGGCGCGTTTCGTTGCGGGTGGCGTGTTCGTGACCACCTCGCCGGAACAGGCGAAGCGGATGCTTCCTTCGCGTTTCACGCTGCTGCGTGGCGAAGGCGAGGTCGCGTTGTTGCGGATGGCCTTGGAATGTCGTTACGGCGGAGAGGTTCCAGCCGCCTCGGGCGTTGTGCCTTCCGCATGCTCGCCTGACGAGTGGGCGATACCATATCGGCCCAACTTGGTGGATTACGCCCGCTTGGGATGCGCGGTGAACATGCAGACGTCGCGCGGATGCAAGGGCGCATGTGCATTCTGCGCCACACCGTCGCTGCCTGAGGACTTGCGGCGGTGGCGTCCGCGCAGCTTGGAATTGGTCGTGGACGAGATGCAACGGGAAACTGCGCGGCTCGAGAATGTGGGCCTTCCTCCCATCTTCAACTTCGTGGACGATGATTTCGGTCCGATCGAGCGCTTGGAAGCGCTGGCTGATGAGCTGGATGCACGTCAGATGCGAGTGGCCTTTGCCTGCGAGATGCGCTATGCCGCGCTCTGCCATCAAGGGCAGCTTGCACTTCGCCTCGAACGGTTACATCGGGCTGGCCTGACCCGCGTGTTCTTTGGCATCGAGTCCCTAGACCCGAAAACCCTGCAGCGATGGCGCAAGCCGATGGACCTCGAGGCGCTGCCCGAAGTGCTCTCAGCGTTTCGCCAGACAGGCATAACCGTGCAGCCAGGTTATATCCTTTGGCATGCGGATCAGACGGTGGAAGGGGCATTGCACGAGGTGCATCAGCTCCATGAACTGGGCATTTACAGCCATCGGGCAGCGTTGAGCCGGCTAATTGCGTTTCCCGGGTGCGCACTGGCGCCGAAAGACGTCGATGCTGCTGGCTTCCAGATGATGGGTGACGAAGAGGAAGCATTCTACCGACGCTTTTCCAGGGCAACGCAGGACCTTATGGGAACGTGGATGCAAGCAGCCATATCGGAACCCTATGCAAGTGCGAAGGCGTTTCTTGCAGGAAACCATGAACCCTGCAAGGAGATTCAAAAAACGCTCGAAGTGGTGAACGAACGTTCATTCGCCCTGTTCGTGAAAATGTGTTCATGACCTCTACAGGAGGCCGATCATGTACTCGTGCGCTTTATCTGCAATTGCGTAGCCAGCAGCATGGTCTAGCATACCTTCATTTCCAGGCATGCTTGCTATTGATGGGCATCTTGGCTTCTCGCAGCGTCTGATGAAGCCGAGTCTGCCACTCCCTTGCGCATGTCTTTCAGAATGCGGTTGATGAACCCGCCTGCAAGCAGAATGTTGAAGACGAGGTACATCCAGAAAAGGAATACCGCCACGGTGGCTATGCTGCCATAGAGCACTGTGAAGTTGCTGAAATTGTCGATATAGATATAGAACCCGAACGTGAAGACGCTGCATGCGAGTGCCGAGCACAAGGCGCCTGGAAGCTGGGCGGCGTAACGCTGCCTTTCGGCGGGCAGAAAAGCATAGCATGCGGCGAGTCCGAACGTCCCCAGCACCATGGTCGCAATCAGGTCGACCGTGGTCAAGATGCCCTTTTGCACGTGGGCGTCGGGAAAAAGCGTGTTGATGACGTTCACTACAACCCCGCTGAAGATAAGGCACATGACCGCCGTAAGTAGTAAACCCAAGATGAGCACCGCGACGATAGAGACGACTGCGATGTGCACGAAATTGCGCGTTTCCTCTACCGCGTAAGCTGCGTTCAGTCCACGCCGAAGGGCCTTCATGCCCTTGGATGCCGACCAGAGCAACGTGATGGAGGACACGGAAAACGCGACATCTGAGCGGACGAACGCATCTTTGACCAGCGCTTTCACGAAATCATGGAGAGCATCTGGCAGGAGACTGCAGAAGAACAAGACCACCTCTTGCTGCTCGATGCCCACTATCGATACGAGCGATATGCACAGGGCGAGCAAAGGTACGATCGACAGGAAGCTGAAGTAGCAAATGCTCGAGGCATATGTGGTTGCGTTCATGCGCGAGAATTCCGCCCACAGTGCACTGCCTCTTTGCCAAAGGTCTTTCAACTTCCATCTCCTGTCTTGCGAAGCAATGGTGGCGACGCGTCTTTCACATGCCAATGGTAACAGAAGGGGTGTGCATATGAGGACATCAGGGAAAGAGGCCCTTCGATGAATGGTCTTGGTGCGAATCTGCGTATAGAATATACTGCGGTTCTCGCGGTCTCGAAGACTGCTGCTTCGGATTGCGATGATTCACTTGACGATGCGATGTTCCGTGTTGGGGAAGGCTTCTGCGGCGATGGTGCTGCATGAATGCACATTGACTGGCTTGAGGGAGATGCCGTGAAATACGTGGTGCCCGTGAACGCTGTCAGCGAGGTGCCCTATCTCGTTGACGCTGGTGCTGCCGAGCTGTATTGCGGATACCAGGATGCGTGGTGGGTGGAACGTTACGGCGACCACGATAGTGCGACCCGCCGGCAGGGTGCAGCTAATTTGAATACCCGGGAAGAGCTTTCCCAGATGGCGGATGCTGCCCGGTGCAAAGGTGCGCCTCTCTATCTTGCGCTCAACTCCCGTTACACCGAGCCACAGCTGGACTACCTGGTGGATTTGTGTAAAGACTTCGAGCGCATGGGAGGAACAGGGGTCATCGCGAGCGATTTGGGATTGCTTTGGCGCCTCAAAGGCAACACGGGTATTACCCGTTGTCTGTCTCTTCTAGCTGTGGCTCAGAACACGTCAACTCTGCACGCCTACCGGGAACTAGGTGTGACCCGTGTGGTGCTGCCGCGTTTCGTGGGACCGCAAGAGGCGGCGCGGCTGCTTCGCGCTTGCGGCGGCATCGAAGCCGAGGTGATGGCCTTCTTCGACAAGTGCCCCTGGGTCGACGGTTATTGCCGCCATCGCCATGGCGTATCGTATCCCGATCGCGCTCCTGGAGAGGACGCGCCGGAAGCTTTGCCGTTATACACGTTCGACACCACCTATCGCACGCATGCCTGCTTGGGGAAGAGTCGCACTTATCTGCAGCCGTATCCATGTGCCGCTTGTCACCTCGGGCAGTTCCAGGCAGCTGGTGTGGGCTTTGCGAAAATCGGGGGGAGGGGCCGACCGCTGGAAGAGCGTCTCCGTGCGTTGCGTTTCCTATGCGAGGCCGAGGCGATGCAGACCGACGAGCAGCGCCAAGCTCTCTATCGCGTTACGTTCGGCGGCGAATGTGCATGCTATTACGGTGAAGCCGCCCAGAGCCGGCGCTCCGTCGAGCCCATTTGCCCTCCGAAAGACAGCGAAGGCCGTGTCTACCGGGGCAGCGAGACCGACTACAAAGCGCTTACGGCTGCGATGGATGGTTCGCTGTCTTGTTGCGAATCGGCGACGACCCTTCTCATTCCCCCGCTTTGCGATTCGGAGCAAGAGGAGCTCTTGAACTGGATATGCACGTATGGCGTGTATGCGGACAAGAACATTCGCCTGTGCGCGAACGACCTCGGAACGCTCGTCATCCTCGCACAGGAGAAACGTGCGAACCTCTGGAAATGCGAACTGTCCGTGGGCCACCTGCTAGCACGTGTGGACGATCCGGTGGAGGTGGAGCGCGCCATGGATCCTCGGGCAAACCCTCCACGTAACGTGTGGGATTCGGATGGGACACCTCGCGTGCTCACATACCGCCAACCGCCTGAGTCCCTCGTGCGCCATTGGAAGACCCCGTCAACCACCGAGCCGTCTGCTCAGGCTGCCCTGGACTGCTTATGCGGATTATCGGACATCCCCTATGAGTTTGCTGCTCGCTGATTGGGTTTTATGCTTGCGTTGGGCTTGAGCCTGCCATGTATGCATCGCAAAAGCGGTCGTTTACCTGAAGCAGCCTGGCATCTAGGCAGGAGCGCACCCAAGCTTCGATTTCTTCCGGCACGCCGTAGGCGGCCTGCGCAATTGACGCCGTCATGGCACCGATCGTGTCGCTGTCGCCACCGATGGAGATAGCAAGGCGTATGGCATTCTCGAAGCCGTCGCTTTCCAGGAATGCTTCGATAGCTTGGGGCACGCTGCCCTGGCAGCTCACGTCGAACTCGTAGTCATCTCGGATGTCGTCGAGCGTGAAGTCCAACACATACCCCAGACGTTCGCAGTACGAGCGGATCTCGTCTTTGGATGCGCCCTTGCGTGTCAGGAAGGTGCATCCTGCGATGGCTTGCGCACCACGTATTCCCTCGGGATGGTTGTGCGTTATCTTCGCGGACTCGGCTGCAACGAATTCAACGAGTTCCAGCGAGTCGAACGCCCATGCGACGGGGGACACGCGCATGGCAGAACCGTTTCCCCAGCTGTTATAAGGACGTGGGAAGGAAATGGGATCCTTCAACCAATGAGAGAACCTTCCGCCGTAGCCAGCGTCGGGGTACTCCCGACCCAGCTGTCGCATGGACATCATGAACGCAAGGGAGAGGGGCTGCAGGTTCATGGATGAGACGATCAGCGACTCCGCCACCGCCAGCGTCATCACGCTGTCGTCCGTGAATGTCGACCTGGTTTCGAAAAGGGGGAATTCCGTCGTCTTCACGTTACGCCACTCGAAGCGCGAACCAATCACGTCGCCGGCAATCGCTCCCAATATCATATCTACCATCTCCTCTCTTTTGCGCTGGAACGCATGTTCATAACCGCGTAGCAGGCAGCAGCACACACCTGTGCATTTGGCAACGGCATCACCGCTTCTGAAAGATGCTCACCAGCTCGCAGTGGTAGGTTTGGGGGAACAGGTCCACGGGGACCACCCGTGATAGGGAATAGCCACAAGCTTCTAGGCGTGCGGCATCGCGAGCCCAGGTGGCGGGGTTGCAGCTTATGTAAGCCATGCGTTCGGGGCCGGCTTCGGCGATGCTTTCGGCCACCCCGTCGGCAAGGCCGATGCGGGGCGGGTCAACCACCAGCGCATCAAGGTGGCCGAGCTCGGGCAGCTCGCGTGCACTGTCCCCGCCGATGACGTCGATCCAAGCGCCGTTATCCTCAGCGTTGCGGCGTAGGTCCCGTACGCTCGACGCAGCGCTCTCGACTGCATAGACCAGGTCGCAATGCTCTTCGAGTGGGAGCGTGAAGGAGCCAACGCCGCAATAGAGGTCGGCGACGACCGCATCGTCATCGAGTTCGAGCCCTTCGAGTGCAGTGTTCACCAGCACTTCGGCCTGGGCGGTGTTCACCTGGAAGAAGCTCGGGGCGCTCACCTTGAAGCGCGTATCACACAGCTCTTCTTCCCAGTAGCCGCGGCCCGCCAGGCACTCGACGTTTTTCACTGCACGGCTCTTGCCGGGGTCGGCGATCACGCGCACGATGCTCGTGGCCTTGAGCGCGCTGCCGAGCACCTTCGCTGCTGCATGACGCGGGAAGGGGCCGGGCTTGGTCCACAGCGCCACCTCCACGCTCTTCGTGCGGACGCTGCCCCGTACGCCCACACGGAACAGCCCCAGGTCCTGACCGCCGTCCTTTCCGCCGCCGGAACCCTGCAGGTAGCGCAGGGCGCCGCTCAGGACCTTCGGAGCCTTCTGGATCTGCTTCACGGCCAGGGGGCAGCTCGCAGGCGTTTCCAGCTCGTGCGATCCTTCGCGGCGAAAGCCCAGCACGAGCCGCCCCTGCGTGTCGGTTCCGCATCCGAACTCGAGCTTGTTGCGGTATCCCATCTGACGCTTGCTGGGCACGCACGGCTCGATCAGCTCTTCGGCGCGTTCGGCGTTCCAGTGCGCGATGCGCGAGAGTGCCGCCACCACGTTATCCCGCTTGGCGGCGAGCTGCGCGTCGTAGGAGATGTGTTGCCAGGGACAGCCGCCGCAGGTGGCAGCATGGGGGCAAACCGGCGTCACGCGTGATGCTCCCGCCTCCAGCAACTCGACCACATGGGCTTCGGCGAAGCTCTTCTTCTCGTGGTCGACCCGAACGCGCACGAGGTCACCCGGCGCCGAACGATCCACGAACACGGCTTTTCCGTCTTCCGTGCGTCCGATGCCGGCCGAACCGTATGTGAGCGCGTCAATGCGCAATCTATGTTCCGTGCCCGAAGCCATGATCTTGCCCCCAACTTGATGCGGTCTTTTCGTGACGCATCATTGTAGCAGCTCGTTGGGGTGGCCAATGCCAAAATGAAGTGGAAACACGTCCACGCGGCAGAACGGCCTCGCGTGAGAGGAACGGGTCGCATTTGCTCATTTCCACCCCCAACGAGCTGATGTTGACAGTTCCTTTGTACTGGGCGTCATTCATCGTGTGCTCCTTGCATTCATGCGGTTCTCGAGTTGCTCAAGCCCACGTTGCCTCTGAGTGCGTGGGAGCGCTACGTGAAGGGGATGCGCCACATGGCCGCAACGTCTGAGGGCGTTCTGTCCGACCGAATCATATGAGATGACCACAGCGCATTGCAAATGAAGCCTTTTAATGATAGTAAGGCGCGAATTCATTGATCTACCAGGCGTGTTGCGTTCCAGGATGCTGGATGCTTTGACAGGGGGATGTTCGTACGCTAAAGTCTACATGCGACATAAAAGGCACATATGAAATGGAGTTTGAGATGGGGAATCGTTCGAAGACTCTGAAATGCGCAGCGTTTGTCATCTGTCTTATTGTGCTTGTCGCGTTCCTTTTCGGTTGCGCATCGCATTCTGCTCATGAGTCGGGCACAACCGATGACGCGGACGGCGTCTCCGGCAGCGAATCGGGCGAGGTCCTCGAGGACTCATCCGAGGCTAACCCCCAAGAAGATGCGATGGTGCCCGAAGCTGTAGATGCCATCGACATCGAGAACGTCGATATGACATACGGAACCGCCATGGCAAGTGATGGCGAATACCTTTACTTCACGTACGTTTCCAACGGGGACGAGGGAGGTCTTTATCGGACGGATCTTTCGTTGGAATCCCCGACCATGCTCGATAGGGGTCTTTTCTCCGACTTCTATCTGCAGGATGGCTCGTTATATTACGCAGAGAGGAATGACTCCCTGACATCCGCCAACGGCGTGGTTACCTACATTGGGTATTATTGCCTGAATACCAGCGATCTCACGGTGAGCTCCATCTCGCAAGAAGAATACGAAGAGGTGAAAGCCGCGGTTGATCCGGCAGCGCGCTTTACCCTACCGGAAGGTGTGTATTATTGTGCCGTGGTGGGGGACAGGGCTTACTTCATCCAGGAATTGGGCGAGCTTGAAGAATCAAGCCCCAGCAATCCCGTCAAGACGCCCAATTACGCTCTTGCGTATTGTGATGAGCAGGGCAATGTCACACAGACTGATATCACGTGGAGACATCGTGACCAACTGGGGCTGATCTTCTCCTATGGCGATTACGTTGTTTACAGCAGGACCTGCTTGGCGGTAACGAATCCAGATGCCGATGCGTACACTTTCGAGGAAAGCAGCGGGGAAGTTCCGTGCTTCTATAACACGCAAACTGGAGATGAGACGGCGATTGTGCGCGAGCATGATTACGTTGGGGGCATTCACGTTAACGGTTTGGGTTCCGTTTTCGTGCTCGATGCAACGTCAGGCTACATACGCGCGTCGGCGTCCGAGAGTCAGATGGAAGCCGGAGAATACACCGAGATCGAAAGCCTTTCCGATCCTGATGCAACGGTTTTGCTGGAAACCGTCATCGAGGGAGCGGAAATCACGGAAGACCTTGCAAAGCGTGATGCCGAAGAGCAGGAAGCGGAGCTTGAGGAACTGAGAAACGAGCCCTATGGTCCTGGCACGAGCACGATTTACCTCAAGGCCCCAGATGACAAGTCGGCTTGTTACAGGCTGGTGCGGATGGACGGCTCCACGGAGTTTCAGGTACTGCTCGGGCCAGGTGAGTCGATCAGCGAGAGTTTCCCGTGCGGTCGCTACACCCTGAAGACAGCCGAAGGCGACGAGTGGATTTCCGACCAAGAGGCGTTTGGTCCGAACGGCGATTACGACACGACCGACGTGTTCCGTTTCGAAGAGGGCGGTTCCTACGAAATCGGATCGGGTTACTCCGGGGATTTCACGAGCGACGATGCTGCGGGGTTCACGGGCAACTAGGAGCTTGGTGATGAAAAGGAAGGGCATTCATGCTCGGCGGAATATGCCAGGTATGATGCGTCGATTCCGACAACCAGGAATAACCCGAATCTGACAAAGGGACAGTGAGCTATTGCCTCATCTGTCGCGGTTACGAGCCTGCAGTGTCCCATCCGTCTACCACGTCTAATTCGATCTCGTCCGTCGAGATGACGAGGTCGGATCGCTCAAGCTCTGCCATGGCCTGTACCACGGTGGCGCCCTCAGCGGAGTGCACCCTCAGGGTTGGTCCTTCGAGCGTGTCCCTGTGCAGCTTGCCGCCCTCCATGGTGCCGTCGTAGATCATGTCCTCGGTAATCTGCTTTTCCTGTACGGAAGGGGCCTGGGCCAAGACGGCTTCCAGATCTTCCACGGTGTTCTCGGGCCAGAAGATAACCATTAGCTCGCCCTCTTTGTAAACAGAGCCCTCGTCGTTGGCGGAAAGCCCCGTGAGCTCTTCTGCTTTCGCGACGTCTATGGGCTCTTGTGTTGCCTGTGGTTGGCCCACATCCGTTTCAGGTTGATCTGCTTGCTGAGCACAGCCAGCCATAAGGCCCGTTGTCACAGCTGCTGTAATCGCCAATGCAGCCACGGCCTTGCGAGTTGGAATCTTCTTCAGCATCTCAACTCCTCATCGTCGAATGTGGAAGGCAGTTGGCATAGTGAGTCCTCAAAGAGACATCGGAACGTTCCAACATGCCTCGCCGCGGTGGGGCATCGCAAGCATCCGACGCTCATCCAGCCAATCACGAGTCTGGCGGTTGCCATCGCCGTTGTCAAGCTCTGCATGCACCTGATGCGTGCAGACGAAAGTCGATGCCGGCGGAAGAACGTGTCGGATGAGGCTCGTTAAGCATGCGGAAAGCCTGTATCTTCAGGTGGGCATACTTTGCAGATTGCGAAGGTGCTTTGTGTCTGCGGGATATTGGCGTATAATCTGTCTGGTTTATGCCCTCGTAGCTCAGGGGATAGAGCGTCTGCCTCCGGAGCAGAAAGCCGCAGGTTCGAATCCTGTCGAGGGCACCATGGGCCTTTCGTACCGCGCGCTTGCGCACGGGTACAATTGAATACGCAGTATAAACGCACTACTGGAAGGAGCCTAAATGGCAATGTACACACCGCAATACCAGCCGAATGGCAACGAAGTCGCTGTCATCGCCACCTCCAAGGGCACCATCCGCGTGCAGCTTGCCGGTGCCGATGCGCCCATTCACGTGGGCAACTTCGTCGAGCTGTCGCAAAAGGGCTTCTACGATAATCTGAAGTTTCACCGTCATGTGCCCGGTTTCGTTATCCAAGGCGGCGACCCCAACACCCGCGAGCTTAGCTCGAAGCAGGTTGCCTCGGCAGTGAACAACCCGTTCATGCGCCTGGGAACCGGTGGTCCCGGATACACCATCAAGCAGGAATACACCACCAATCCGAACAATTCCCACAACGATGGCGCGTTGGCCATGGCTCGCTCGCAGCATCCCGATTCCGCTGGTTCGCAGTTCTACCTGTGCCTGGGCCCGCAGCACAACCTCGACAGTGGATATACCGTTTTCGGGCAGACCATCGAGGGACTCGATGTAATAGGCCAGCTTCGCGTCGGTGATGTCATAGATAGCATCACCATCGAAGGCGCCAACGAATAAGCCGCACGTGACCGTCGTCTGAGACACTAGAGAACAGAAGGAACCGATGAACAACGTCTTATACCAGCAGGCTCAGACCGCTTACAACAGAAGGGACTTTCCTTCCGCACTAGAGGCTTACACGCAGTGCCTCCAAAGCGAAGGCGCCGTCCTTGCGCCCGGCGAAATAGGTCAGCTGTACCACAAGATCGGCAACTGCTTGGTCAGGTTGCGCGATTACGAAGAAGCCATCCATGCCTACTCGCAGGCTGCGGCAGATCCCGATTACCTGCAGGTGGGCGCCGTGCGCTGCAACTTGGGCAATTCCTACGCCGCACTCTACGATTACGAGAATGCCATCAAGAACTTCGAGCTCGCGCTCACCGATGCCGATTACGATACGCCCTACAAGGCGTATTCGGGAATGGGCAAGGCATATCTGAAGTTGGGCAAAACGGCCGAGGCTGGTTCGGCGTTCCGTTCCGCCGCGCTCGACGAGGCCAACCCCAACCCCGCTCAGGCGCTGTTGAACCTGGGCATCTGCTTCATGGCGCTCGGCCGTCCCTCCGATGCCGTTGCGTCCTACGAAAGCGCGCTGCAGTTTCGCATGAACTCGGCCACGAAGAACAAGCTCTATGCGAACCTTGGCCAGGCCTATGCTGCGTCTGGCAAGATGCAGCAGGCCGTTGATGCCTTCGAGCAGGCACTTGCCGACAAGACATATTTCCTCAACGACGCCGCTAGTGTCGACTACCAGCGTGCCATCGGCGCCGTTGCGCAGGGCACCGCCGTGATCGAGCCCGTCGAAGGTGGTTCTGGTTTCAACGATTTCTCGGGCCTCGACGTCACCGGCGACGGCATCCCCGTCTACAGCGAAACCGACACGGCTGCGGCGGCGAAGAGCCCGTACTATTACGCCGACACGTATGATGTTCACGACAACTACGCGTCCTCCGACGAGCGCTTCTTCAATGCAACCGACGAGGAGCTCAAGAGCTGGAGCAAGGCCGTGGCGAAGCAGGACCGCAAGCGTCGCAACGTGGGCCTGAAGATCCTCATCGCTCTTATAGTGTTGCTGTTGCTGGCGGCTGCCGCGGGCGTGTACGCCTATTCCAAGGGCTATGGCTATCCCACGCAGCAAGACGTGGTCCAGCAGCTCTTCGCCGACCCTCAGGCTGCGGCGTCCGAAGTGTTTTCGCCCGACCTGAGCGAAGACCGCATCGCCACCATGCTCAATCCGGTGGTGCAGGATTCCGACGTGCAGGTAGACGGCGTCGACATGTCCATGAACGCTTCTACGGTTTATGCCACCGCGAAAACACCCGAAGGCGGTGACGTGCAGTACAAGATTACCATGAGCCGTGACAACATCGGCTGGAAGATAAACGGCATCGACTTGTACTTCGCCAGCCAGAACTAGGTTCATGGGCGGTTGCAGACCGTCTCGATGCTCCAAACGCCAGGGCCGCCATGATGAAATGGCGGCCCTTTTCATGAGCAGGCTATGCATGCAGCATGCGGCGGATGAGGTCGCTGCTCAACTGCCATGCTGCTGACGGTCGTTGTGGTTCAGGAAGCTGCCAGGCTATCATAAGTTGGGTCGCGCTTTCTCGAAGCGTTGGGCACAAGCGCCTATGCCAGCCAATTCATCTTCTGTATACAACCAGGTCACACAAATGATTTGCGATGCGAAGCGCATCTGGCGAGGAGCGTTTGTGCAGCTGTAGTATACTGAGGTGGCAGCATTATCTGCGATGGCAAACGGAGGTGCGATATGAAGAAGTACATTGCAGAGTGCATCGGCACCATGGTCTTGGTCACCATAGGATGCGGAACCGCCATGTTGGTGGGTTGCGACGCAGCGGCAGGTGGGGGGTATATCCTCACGGCGTTGGCGTTCGGCCTTTCCATCGTCGCGATGGCATATTCGGTGGGCAACGTGTCTGGTTGCCATGTGAACCCAGCCGTGTCGCTAGCCATGCTCATTCGCGGCGACATCGACGGAAAGGATTTCGTTGGCTACGTTATCGGCCAGTGCGTCGGAGCGCTGCTAGGCGCCTGCCTGCTCGCTGCGATTTTCGGCATGGGCGGCGTAACCGACATGACGGGCGGTTTCGGAAGCAATGGGCTTGCGGGCGTGAACGGAAGCGCGGTCGCGGGTTTGCTGGTGGAAATCGTGCTCACGTTCGTGTTCGTCTTCGCGATCATGGGCGTGACTTCGAAGGGTGCGGCCCATGGCTCGTTCGGGGGCTTGGTCATCGGCTTGTCGCTCGTTCTCGTACACATTCTGGGAATAGGCCTCACCGGCACGTCCGTGAACCCCGCGCGCAGTATCGGTCCGGCTATCGTCGCCGCCGTGACGGGCAATCCCGATCCGCTTGGATGCGTGTGGGTGTTCATCGTAGCCCCGCTCGTGGGTGGTGCCCTGGCAGCCTTGGCCTACAAGGGAATCGAATCCGAATAGCATCTTCTAGTGGCTCGGATGCGGCAATCTGCTGCATCCGAGCAGTGTTTTTACGCATGTTCAAGGCATGCAATCGAGTTTTGACGGGTATGTCGGGTGGCGGCTTTCCTCACGACGAAGATGCCGCCTCGAAGAGAACGGGGGTCTGCGATGCTTACAGTGGAATCCTTGAGAAGTTATGGGGCGAACACGGAAGAAGGCCTGAGCCGATGCCTCGGCAACGAGGACTTCTTGCTGAAGCTGGTGCGAACCGTGCCTGGCGATGCGAATTTCGAAGAGCTGAAGAAAGCCATTGAGGCTGGTGATCTCGAACGTGGATTCGAGTGCGCTCATGCGCTCAAGGGCATGCTCGGCAATCTCGCCCTCACGCCGCTCTACGAGCCCGTAAACACCATCACCGAGGCTTTGCGTGCTCGCGAAGAGAGGGACTACGGTCCGTTGATTGAAGAGATTCAACAAAAACACGACGAGCTTCTCGCGTTGTGCCAGGAATAGAATCAGGGGGCATTCTAGCGTACGATGTTCCGCCTGCCGTTGCTCGAATAATACATGGCGTGGGGCGTATACGTGCGTGCTATTTGCGTTACGCCATTATATACTATAGCCACGGAGAAGGAGAGAGAGGAGCGTAAGGCCAATGCTCTACCGCGTCATCGATGCGTCTGAGGTTGGAAAGCTCATTGAGGCGTTCATGGAGTCTTATGAGGTAGTGGCTCCCGTCGAACGTGCCAACGGGCTAGACTTCGACGTCATTGTTTCCCCGGGCGAAGTGGTGCTTGACTACGTGGACACCACAGTCTCGCCCAAGAAGTACTTCCTGCCGCCAGAAGAGGAGCTGTTCCGCTTCGATGCAATGGTCAACGAGGTCATGCCAACGCGCATCGAGTTTCCCAAACGCGTCGTTTTCGGCATGCACTCGTGTGACATCAATGCCTTGAACAGGCTCGATTTGGTTTTCAAGGACTGCGACCACCCCGATCCCTACTACGTGGCCCGTCGCGAGGCGACCATCATCGTGGGAATCAGCTGCATGCCGGGTCCGAACTGCTTCTGCCGCCTGTGGGGTTCAGACGAAGCGCGCTACGGTTACGACCTGTTCCTGTCCGATATCGGCGGGAAGTACCTGGTCAGCATGTCGGGCGTGGAAGCCACCAACATCTTGGAAAGCGCTTGCAATCCCCGCGAGGCCACAGACGAGGAACGCCAGGCGTTTCGCAACCAAACTCGCCTGCGCCAGGAGTCGTTCAACGAGGACATTCCCGAGATCCAGGAAGTCGCACTGCTCATGGACGCGTTCCACGACGACCCGTTCTGGGATGAGCTCGGTGGGCGTTGCCTTAGCTGCACCGCATGTTCGGCCGTATGTCCCAGCTGCTATTGCTTCGATATCGCCGACGTGTACGATCCAAATGGATTGACGGGCAGCCGCATGCGTCTGCAGGATTCATGCTGCTCGCCTGAGTTCGCTGGGGTGGCGGGTGGTCACAACTTCCGTCCGGATGGGCGCACGAGGGTGCGTCATCGCATGTACCACAAGCTCAACGGGTTCCTGATGACGCACGACCGCATGCTATGCGTGGGCTGTGGCCGCTGCGTGCGTGCCTGCAAGGCAGACATCAACCCCATTCAGGTGCTAAAGTTCTTCCAGAGAAAGGGGCTCGAGCATGACGAGTAGCGAATATGCTCAAGCGGGCTTGATGCAGCCCCAGCGCGCGCCGAAAGTCGCGAGCACGATGGATGTGGCCCCCCTGGGTGCATTGGAGCAGTCACTTGACGGGCATGCTCTCATGGAGGCTAATCCCTACCGCCCCTGGCCTGCTCGCATCACTGCTATTACCGAACTGACCGCAACCGAGAAGTTGTTTGAATTCCGCTTCATCGACGAGCGTATCCGCAAGGCGTTTCGTCACAAGCCGGGTCAATTCGTGGAGGTTAGCATCTTCGGCACGGGCGAGGCGCCCATATCCATCAGCAGCTCGCCTACCAAAGAGGGCTTTTTCGAGCTGTGCGTGCGCCGTGCGGGCACTTTCACGCAGGTTCTCCACGAGATGGAATGCGGTGATATCGTCGGCATTCGCGGGCCTTTCGGTCGCGGGTTCCCGGTTGATTTGATGCGCGGGCACGATGTGCTCTGCGTGGCAGGCGGCTTGGGTATCGCGCCTCTGCGCTCGCTGATCAACTACATTCACGACGAACGCTCGCACTTCAAGAAGGTCACCATCATCTACGGATCGCGCACTCCTTCCGAGGTCATGTTCCGCGATCAGTTCGAGATGTGGCGTCACCGCAAGGACTTCGACCTCTACCTTACCGTCGACCACCCCGACGAGACGTGGGACGGACATGTGGGTTTGGTCACTGCGCCCATTCCCACCTTGGAGCTCAATCCCGACGATACATTCGGCGCCATTTGCGGGCCTCCGATAATGTATCGGTTCGTGGTTGCCGAGATGCGCAAGCGCAACATCAGCTACGACCATATCTACATGAGCTTCGAGAGGCATATGAAGTGCGGCATGGGCAAGTGCGGCCATTGCCAGATCGGACACCAGTACTGCTGCATAGACGGGCCGGTGTTCAATTACTGGGAGGCCAAGAACATTCAGGGGTCGATGTAGCATGAGGATGTACGAGTTCAACAGGACGGAAGGCGGCATCGAGCGCGAATACCGGCCGGCACTGCGCGTGGTGGTTGTCGGCTTGGCGAGCTGCTTTGGCTGCCAGTTACAGATAACGAACATGGAAAAGCACCTTATGGAGGTAGTGGGCCAGATCGATCTGCGTTACTGGCAGCTGGCCAGCAGCGAGCCCATGCCCGAAGACTATGATGTCGCCGTCATCGAAGGTGCAGTCACGACAGAAGAGTCCCTCGACTTGGTGTACAAGTTGAGGAAGAAAGCCAAAGTGGTGATCACCATCGGCGCATGCGCCAACACCGCGGGCATTCCCGGCATAGCGGCGGGAGATTTCAGCATTCGCCCGTTTGATATCTACGGACGAAACCTTCCCTATGCATGTGGCGAAGTGATCAGGCCACGTTCGGTGCCCAGTGTCATCGATGTAGACTATCAGGTACGCTGCTGCCCGATAGACTTCTACGACTTCGTCGCAGTTCTGCAAAAGGCGCTCTATGGTGCTAACTGGATACAGCCCAACCGCACGATGTGCGGAGATTGCAAGCGCAACGAGACCACGTGTTTCTTCGAGCGTGGCGAGCTGTGCCTGGGTCTGGTGACTGCTGCAGGATGCGGAGCCCGTTGTCCCAATTTGGGGAGGCCGTGTTACGGCTGTGCTGGGCTTTCCGACGACGCCAATCTGGAATCGGCTCGCGAATCCGTGTGCCGCTATGGGCTCGATCCCAAGGAATTCGATGCGCGTCTGGAGCTGTTCAGCCAAACGGATGCCACCCGCAAGAGCTTCGTCCAGGAAAAGGGGGTCGCTCATGACTAGGACTTCGATCAAGGTAGATCACATCGCCCGCATCGAGGGCCATGGAAACGTGCGCGTCGTCATCGAAGACGGGTGCGTGCGCGATGTGAGGATGGAAATAGTCGAGCCGGCACGTTTCTTCGAGAGCATGGTGCGCGGTCGCAGCTACAAGGAAGTGAGCTACATTTCGAGCCGTATCTGCGGAATCTGCTCGGCCAGCCACGTGATCACCGACCTGAAGGCGGTGGAGAAAGCATTTGGCATCGAGGTTTCCGAGCGTACCAAGCTCGTGCGCGAGCTGCTGGTGTATGGCAGCTATCTGCAAAACCATGCGGCTCATCTATTCGTTCTCGCCACGCCCGACTTCATCGGCGAGGCGAGTGTGTTCCCGCTGCAGAAATCGAATCCCGAGCTGTTCGCACAGGCTCTTGGGCTCAAATCCTTGGGCAACGAGCTGTGCAATGCCGTGGGTGGTCGTTCCATCCATCCCATCACGGCCGTGGTAGGGGGCTTCACGCACGAGATATCTGCTCAGCAGTACCTGGAGTTTGCGGACAAGATGGAAGCCATGGTGCCGTTTGCCCAGGCCACCGTCGAACTATTCTCGGGTTTCCGCGTATGCGACATTACCACCGATGGAGACATGCTCGCCATGGTAGAGCCCGACTACTATCCCGTGCAGAGCTCGGATGAGCTTAGGTTCTTCGGTGCCGAAAGCGAATCCGAGGATTTCAACAGCGTTTCCGCTTATGATTTCATCGAGGAATACAAGGTTGATCATTCCGGCGCGTTCTTCGCGCGACGCAAGAGCAATGGCAAGCCTTATATGACATGTGCGCTCGCCCGCGTCAATGCGTCGTGGGAAAACCTTGGGAAGACGGCGAAGTATTCGGCTGCGAAAGCAGGACTGAGGCCTCCCGAGTACAACCCCATGATGAACAACGTCGCCCAGGCCGTAGAGCTGGTCGACGCACTCGAGCGTTGTGCTCGCGTTTGCCGTGAGCTGGCCAAGGGCGAGGGAAGCTCTGTTCCCGCTCCCGTGCATCCTCGTGCTGGAGTGGGTGTTGGCATCACCGAGGCGCCACGCGGTATCGTTATCCACAAGCTCGAGTTCGACGACGAAGGCAAGGTCGTGCATGCTACCATAGCCACGCCCACGTCGCAAAACCTCGCCAACCTCGAGTGCGACATCCGCAAGCTCGCAACCCTGCTCGCCGAAACCGGCACTGCAGAGCACATCATCAAGTTCGAGATCGAAAAGCTCATCCGCGCCTACGATCCCTGCCTGTCTTGCTCCGTTCAGTAGAAGAGTTCCGCCGGCCTTAAGCCGGCGAAACCAGTCGATAATTCGAAGCTATATGACGCGCGCCCAGTTAAGCTGGGCGCGCTCTTTCGGGTGCATAAAAAGAGACTGAATTGACATGGACAATTCGCTGCTTGCTCTATCGCGACTTAAAAGGCCGCTTTTGCGCAAATTAGGTCAACATGGGCATCAGGCGGCTTCTCGTTGTCTTTGGTGGAACTGCGATAGAGACATGCTTGCCGACATCGCGGCATCGCAATGCGACAGTCGGTCCGCTTCCCCGACTGTCACACTCCCCAATGCCAAAGGGTGCCTACCAAAGGGTACCAAAGGGGACACTCCTTACCAAAGGGGACACTCCTAATGTCTCATCGCATCTCATTTGAGAGGGGAGACGTTAGGAGTGTCCCCTTTGGCACGATGCTAATGTCTCATCGCATCTCATTTGAGAGGGGAGACGTTAGGAGTGTCCCCTTTGGCACGATGAGACGTTAGGAGTGTCCCCTATGATCATGGCTGGCTATGATGCAACAGTGGGGGGTGGCTTGTGGCATTCGTGGGGTGAACCGTGAACTCCGTATAGTTGGCCTGTGGATTTTAAGCGCGCGATGCAACCTGTGTTAGAATCAACATCCCAGATTTCGAGATTAAGGGTTGCTTGTATGTCGTTCCTTGATTTTATCAGCGGTGGCACGGCGCCTTACGATATGGCTATCGACCTAGGCACCGCAAACACCCTTGTTGCCATAACCGGCGAAGGCATCGTCATCAACGAGCCTTCGGTCGTAGCCATAGAGAAGAGCACGCATCGTGTCTTGGCCGTGGGCCACGAGGCGAAGAACATGATCAACCACACGCCGGATGCGTTTTCGGCAGAGCATCCGCTGCATGATGGCGTGATCGCAGACTACGACGTCACCGAGGCGATGCTTTCCGCCTTCATCAACAAAGCCGTTCCGCGCACGTACCCGTGGCAGCCGAAGCCGCGTATCGTGGTGTGCATTCCCTGCGGTGCTACTTCGGTGGAAAAGCGTGCCGTGTTCGAAGCCACGATTCAGGCGGGTGCGCGTCAGGCTTACCTCATCGAAGAGCCCATGGCAGCTGCGATGGGAGCCGACCTGCCCGTCACCGAGCCAACGGGCTCCATGGTGGTCGACATCGGTGGTGGCACCACGGAAGTGGCTGTCATTTCCCTGGGTGGTATCGTAACCAGCTCGAGCTTGCGTTTGGCTGGCAACCGCATGGACGAAGCCATCGCCATGCACTTGCGCGACCTTCTGGGCATCAAGATCGGCGAGCGTACTGCCGAAGTTATCAAGATCAAGATCGGCTCCATCCTTCCATTTGCCGACGGACGAGAGCGCGACATGATCATCTCCGGCCAGGACGTGCTTACCGAGCAGCCCAAGGAAGTAACCATACAATCGGAAGACGTCCGCGCGGCGCTGCAGGCTCCCATCGACGAGATGGTGCTCCACATCAAGGAGACGTTCAAGAAGACCAATCCCGACCTGGCCAGCGACATCATCCAAAACGGCATCCTGCTCACCGGTGGCGGTGGGTTGCTATCCGGCTTGGACGAGTATCTGACGCGCGAGCTCGAGATTCCCGTCTGGGTGAGCGAAACGGCGCTCACGAACGTGGTTGTGGGGTGCTTGAAGGTCCTGGAAACCCCGTCTGCCCTGAAGCAGACGCTCATGCGCGCTCGATAGGGGTTCGCAAGCGAGATGGCGAAAAACTTCGGACATGATAACCCGGCGCTTCGCACGTACGGGCTTGTAGCGTTGTTGCTTGTCGTTTCTCTCGTTTTCGTGACGGTTTACGCACGCGAGGGGCAAGACGGCATGCTCCATGGCATGCAGTCTGGCACGTCTGCAGCATTCACTCCTTTGCGGACGGCGAGTGGAGCCGTTGCGACAGCTCAGTATTCCCTGTTTACCGCCATAGACGATTCCACTGCCGATCCAAGCACGCTCAGCGAGCTGAGACAGCAAAACGAACAGCTGCGTCAGACGGTGTCGGAGTTGGAAGAGTACCGACAGGAAGCGCAGCGACTCGAACAGCTGCTCGAGTTCCAAGACCTCTACAATCTCGAGGGCGTTACCTGCACGGTGCTCTCTCGCTCGACCGACTCGTGGAACCGCGTGGTCACGATTGGCAAGGGGAGCGCCGAAGGCGTGCGTGCAGGATTGCCCGTCGCCGGCCCCACGGGATTGGTGGGGCAAGTGGTATCCACGACATCGCATACCGCCGAAGTGCGGTTGCTGCAGGATTCCCAATCAGGTGTTGCGGTGATGATCCAGTCGAACCGCGAGGAGGGCATCCTCAAGGGATCGCTCGATGGCTTGCTGTACCTGGAGAACGTGAGCGACGATGCCGAAGTCAAGACCGGCGATGTAATCGTAACCTCTGGCCTAGGCGGGAGCTTCTTCCGTGGCATCATCGTGGGTACCGTGGTGAAGGTCGACGGCGATGCCTCCACTGGAACACGTCGCATCGTGGTCGAGCCCAACGAAAGCACGGGGCCGCTGCAAGAGGTGATGGTCATCACGGCCATGAATTCAGAAGGTGCGCTCGCCCCCCAGAAGACCGACAAGGGCGAAGACGGCTCTTCCGAGGAAACGGTGGAAAGTGAGGCCGACACGTACGTCGAAGACGCGACCGTCACGCAGGATTATACGGCTGACGTATACTACGACGACGGCACGGCCGCCTACGATGACGGCACGACCGAGCTGTACTACGACGATGGCAGCGCCGCGATCTACGGCGATGGAACGGGTCTCTACGACGACGGCTCTGGATTGTACTACGACGAGACGAGTGTCTGGTAGGAGGTGATGGCATGCAGCGCGAACTCTTAGTTGCAATCGTGGGAGCGGTGATCGCCATCATCTTCGACGTTGTCATCTCGCCGAACATCGCCTTGTTCTCGGCGACGCCGAATGCCATGGTCTCTTACGCCATCGTGATCGCCATGCTCTACAAAGGCGATGAGGTATACGTGATTGCATTTGTCATGGGTCTGCTCAGCGACCTGCTCGGATTCGGACCAGTGGGCGCGTTGCCGTTTCTGCTGGTGCTGGCTGCGTTCGCCATCACCCGCGCATCGGGGATGTTCGACAACGGCACCCTGTTCGTGCCCCTTGTCACCATGGCAGTCTTCATCTTGCTCGTGGAGCTGCTGCATGCCGGGTTCATGTTGGCATTCGGCGCAGGCATATCGGCCATCGACGCAATCGTCTACCTTGCCATGCCATGCGCTGCCTTCGACGTTGTGATAGGCCTGGTGCTGTACCCGGTCATGTCGCATTTTCTGGTGGAACGTCGTCAGGGCATGGGCTCCGAGCCCCCGATTGCCCGCCTGCGATAGGGGGTGGGCTGGCCATGCTGCAAGCCATCATAGCCGGCATCGTCACCCTCGTTGCGGTGGTTGTCGTCATAGTCGTTATCATGCGTCGAAGAAAAGACCATGTCGAAACGCATGCGCTTCCCAAAAGCAAGGTCAAGTCGATCGACACCTTCGGCGTGGAGCCGATAGACCAGAAGAACCGCTTCGGGAAATCGCATACCGCTTCGGTTCCCGTAGTGCATACGTCGAGCGGCGCTCCAAGCGAAATGCTACGCGGCCGCTTCGTGGCGATGGGAGTGCTGGCGGCTGCGGTATTCGGGTCGCTGACCGCGAAGCTGTGGAGCATGCAAGTGCTCCAGGCAGCCCAGTATTCTAACCAGGCCGATGAAAACCTCTACACTACCGTCTACACGCCTGCGCCGCGCGGGGTCATCTATGATGCCGACGGTGTGGCATTGGTAAAGAACCGCTCCTCGCTCACGGTCCTCGCATCGGCCGATGTGGCCGACGATCACGATGTCATCTTGCACCTTTCGGCGTTGCTGGGTATTCCCTACGAGGTGGTGCGTCAACGAATACTCGACACCAGCAGCGGCGCGCAGAACAACCGCGTGGTGGCCGATGACGTGTCCTTGCGCAACGTGGCCTTCATAAGCGAACATCCCGATGCGTTCCCGGGCGTTACCTGCGAGACGCGCACGGCGCGGACCTACCCTTATGGAGCGCTGGCAGCGCATGTGCTGGGATACACCGGTACCGTTTCGGAAGAGGAGCTCGCCAACGTATCCGAAGGACGAACGGTGGAGTTCGGCGACATGGTGGGAAAAAGCGGTGTCGAGCAATCCTATGACGACATCCTGGCCGGAGACCACGGAACGCGGACCCTGCTCACCGATGCCGATGGCAACGTGCAGCAGGTGCTCAGCGAAACGGAGCCCGTTCGCGGTAACGATATCTACCTCACCATCCGCGCCCCCATCCAGCAAGTGGCCGACAACGCGTTGCGAAACTGCATCGCTCCGGGTGGCGTGCTTGGTGGAGGCAGGGGCACGGGTGGTGCCATCGTGTGCATGGACTGCACCAACGGCGAAGTGGTGGCCATGTCGAGCTTCCCCTCGTTTGCTCCGGAGAGCTTCATCGGTGGCATAACGCAGGACATGTGGGATTCGTTCAACACCGAGGAATCCCGCTATCCGCTCATGAACCGGGCGATTGCCGGTACGTATCCGGCAGCATCGACGTTAAAGGCGTTCGTCTCGAGCGGTGCGCTGGCCTACGACATTGCCGATGATGAGTCGAAGTACAACTGCACTGGGACATGGACCGGCTTCGGGCCCGATTACCCCCAAGACTGCTGGCTGCTTTCCGGACATGGCGAGATGGACATCGTCAACGGCATTGCCAACTCGTGCGACGTGGTGTTCTACGAAATCGGCAAGGCGTTCTTCGAGAAAGCAGACGAGTTGGGGTCGGATTGCCTCCAGAACTACATCTGCACGTTCGGGTTTGGCTCCACCACGGGCATCGACTTGTTCGGCGAGGCCCTGGGACGCATACCCACGCCCGAATGGAAGCAGGAATACTTCAAGGACGTCCCAGAAGAAGCCCAGTGGATGGGCGGCGATATGTCGAACATGTCGATTGGGCAAGGCTATGTGCTCGTAACTCCGCTGCAGATGTGCTGCGGTTATTGCGGTATCGCGACGGGCAACATCTACAAGCCCCATCTGCTCAAGGAAGTCCGAAACTCCATGGGCGAGGCAGTGGTGTCCATGGAGCCTGAAGTCATCTACCAGCCCGAAATGCAGGACGAGGACGTCAAGCTCGTGCGCGAGGGCTTGAAGAAGGTCATCGAGGTGAACCAGTACACCTACAAGTACTTTGGCGAAATCGGGTGCACGGTTGCCGGGAAGACGGGTACGGCCGAAGTTTCCGGACAAGCCGACTACACGTGGTTTGCCTGCTACGCCCCTGCTGATTCTCCCAAGTACGTGGTCTCGTGCGTGTGCGAGCAAGGTGCCATCACCGACAGCACCACCGTCGACATGTCATCTCAGGTCTTGCAGGCGGCCATAGAGTACGACCGTGGTGATATCGAGGATAAGCTTACCCCCGTCACCGCTACCTATGATACTGTTGAGTACACTGCCAGCTCGAGTGGCCGAACCGACTAGTGGAGGAGGTGGAACATGTCTGGAATGCCGACAATCGAATCGATGCGTTTTCCCGAAGAGGGACATGCCGGCGTGCTTCGCCCCCACCGTTTCAAGTACGTGAACGTGGGATTCGTCGTGATCGTGGCCCTGCTCGTGCTCTATGGCCTCGCCGTGGTGTATTCCGCCACCGTCAACAACGACAACTACAACTTCAGCCGCCAGGTGCTGTTCGTCTGCGTTGGCGCGGTGTTCATGTTCGCGATCTTTCGCTACGACTACCATCGACTTTCACACTACATGGGCATTCTAGTGGCCATCAGCACGATTCTCACGCTGCTTCCGCACATGCCGGTGCTCGGCATGTCGGCCAACGGAGCCCAATCGTGGATCCACCTGGGGGGTTTCTCGTTCCAACCGGGCGAGTTGGCGAAGGTGACCGTTATCTTGGCAGCGGCGAGCTGCGTTGCCCGCTACGGGGGTAAGCTCGACAACTTCCGCGAGTACTGCAAGTGCATCGGAATCATGCTCATCCCCTTTTTAGGCATCATGACCCAACCCGACTTGGGCACGGGTCTGGTGTATTTGTTCATCGATGGCGTAGCGCTGCTGGTGGGCGGGGCCAACCCGCGTTTCATCCTGGGCACGGTGGGCTTGCTGGCGGTGGCGATTGTAGGCTTGTTCGTGCTCGACCCGATAGCCGACAACATGGCGGGGCATGATGTTTTGCTGAAGGACTACCAGCGCTCCCGCCTGCTCGTGTTCATGGACAACAGCTACGATCCGACTGGCGATGGCTATAACTTGCAGCAGGCGAAGATCGCCATCGGCAGCGGGGGTTTTTTGGGAAAGGGCTACTTGCAGGCCACACAGTCCACCTTGGGTTACCTTCCCGAGTCGGCGACGGACTTCATCTTCTGCGTACTCGCCGAAGAGCTGGGCTTCGTGGGGGCGCTTGCACTGCTCGTGCTCTATGCGGCCTTGGTGGTCAAGGCGTTTCGCATCTCGTTTAGCGCCAACGATTTGTTCGGCACCATCATCGTCATGTGCATAGCAGGCATGTGGCTGTTTCAGATTCTGGAAAACATAGGAATGGACTGCGGTCTTATGCCCATCACGGGCATCCCCTTGCCCTTTGTGAGCTACGGCTCATCGTTTATGATCGTCAATTTCATCTTGCTGGGTTTCATCGGCTCGGTCTGGGCCCATAACGGAAGGTAAGGTATCGATATGAAGATGCCCATCGACATCAAGGAAGTGCTTAACACTGCGGCTGACACCGAAGCTGCGCGGAGCATGCCCATACGCGTGAGCGTGTTCTTCGACCCGCAGGCTCCTGACGAGCTGCTGCAGTTCGTCTGCCGTTGCTTCGATACCTCTGCGAGCAATGCCTCGGTGTGTTTGATGGAGTATCCCATTGGGGCATTCGCCGTGGATCAAAAGTGCGATCTGGCGGTGCTGGTTGCGGGTCTGGGACCGGCCACGGGCATGATGTCCAAGACCATACGTGAAGCCGGGGTTCCGGTGCTTACCGTCACCACCATGCCGGAAATCGTCATCGAACAAGCACGGGAGATGGGTTACCCGCTGCTCGAGGAAGACGTTGCGTATCCTTCTGCATCGATAGACGGCTATGCGTTGCCGGCTGACAGCGATTTCAACCAGGAGCCATATCCGCTCACGATCGACAGGCTCCGCTCGCTTTCCAACCGTATGGGCGAGTGGGTCGTGGACACGTTCCGCGAAAAGCGCCTGGCATTCGCCTTGGCGTTTCCGTTCGTCCGCATACCGCTGTCTTTGGAGTTCGTGAATGCGACGTCGGTGCAGAATGCGGGCATCGGGCTTGTGGTCATCATACCTGGGGCCGATATGCCCGTCATGACTTTGAACCAGGCAAAGATGCTGCTGCAGATTGCCGCCGCCTACGGGCAGAACTTGGGAAAGGAACGCATCCTCGAGCTCGCTGCCGTGGTGGGAGGCGGGTTCGCATGCCGGGCCATCGCGAGGCAGCTTATAGGGATGATTCCCGGCTTCGGCTGGGCTGTGAAGGCGGGTGTGGGTTTCACGGGCACCATGGCCATGGGATATGCCGCCATCGCGTACTTCGAGCAGCTATCGGGTGAGGGCGTCGTCGCAGAAAGCATTCTTTCAGCCGCGCGCATGGAGGCCGCCCGCGTGCAAGAGTCGATGAAAGCCGGGAACACCCCGGTCGAAGGCGCTTTGACAGCAGCCCGAACCGTAGCGGGCGATGTAGCCAACGGTGCCGTCGACGTTGCCAGGAAAGCTGTGCCCAACGTACGTAACACGGTGGTCGAGCTTTGCGCAAACGCCGATGTGAGGCCTGCTGAATTGGGAAAGCAAATCGTGCATTCCCTGACTAGTGCTAGACAAGCGGAGTAGAGCTGCATGCAAGACCTCTGGCCCAAGCTGGCGCCCCTGCTCCCGCAGGCAGCACGACCCGTTCGATACATCGGCAGCGAATTCGGAGCTGTGCCTCGCGCGGAAGATGCCGATCCAAATGACACGTCGTTTTGCATGGTCTACCCCGACACCTACGAACTGGGGCAGGCGAACCAGGCCGTGCGCATCCTGGTGAATGCGGTTAACGCTACACCCGGCATGTGGGGGGAGCGTGCGTTTTTGCCGGCAGCCGAGTTTGCCGACGTCATGCGCGCCAAGGGGTTGCCCCTGTTCTCGCTTGAAAGTTGCGCACCTCTTTTCGAATTCGACGTGGTGGGCATAACGTTGCCGCACGAGTTGGCTGCCACCAACGTTTTGGAGACTCTCGACTTGGCTGGCATACCTCTGCGCACATGCGATCGCAGCGAAGAAGACCCGTTCGTGTTCGCAGGAGGGCCCTGCACGTACAATCCCGAACCCTACGCCCCGTTTTTCGATGCCATATCGATTGGCGAGGGGGAGGAATCGCTGCCAGAGATGGTCGCTTGCGTCGGTGCAGGTCGCGCTGCTGGCAAGTCTCGAGAGCAAATATTGGAAGACCTCGCTGCAATCGGGGGCGCTTATGTTCCCTCGTTCTACGAGCTGCTCGACGACGAGCGCGCAAGGGAATGCGGATACCGGGTGCGGCCAGTTCGAGCCTGCGCGCCTGCCGTGGTGAACAAGCGTGTGTACGAGGGCTTTTCCGATGCGAGTGGCTGGGAGCCGTGTGTAGTGCCCTATGCCGACTTGGTGCACGATCGGCTCAACGTCGAGATCTTGCGTGGGTGCGCGCGCGGATGCCGGTTCTGCCAGGCGGGCATGACGTATCGGCCCGTGCGAGAGCGATCCGCCGACAACATCGTGGAGGCGGTGCTCGAAGGCTTGCGCGTGACGGGTTACGATGAGGTGAGCCTCACCTCGCTTTCGAGCACCGACCACTCTCAGATCGAACAAATCCTCATGCGTTTGCATACCGCGCTCGAGGGCACGGGTATTCGCGTGAGCATTCCCTCGCAACGGCTGGATGCATTCGGCGTGGACATGGCCAAGCTCGTTGCAGGGCAGAAGCGTGGTGGCCTCACGTTCGCGCCCGAGGCCGGTACGCAGCGTTTGCGTGACGTCATCAATAAAAACGTGACGGAAGACGATTTGTTCTGTGCCCTAACCGCCGCATGCGAAGCTGGCTGGAGGCGCGCGAAGCTCTACTTCATGATCGGCCTGCCTACCGAGACCGACGACGATATCAAGGGCATAGCCAGCTTGACGCAGCGGGCTTACGATTGCATGAAGAAAGCGACACCACCCGATCAGAGGGGCAGGCTTGCGTTGGGCATCTCGTGCGCTCTGTTCGTGCCGAAGGCCCAGACGCCGTTTCAGTGGGATGGGCAGATTCCGCCTGAAGAGGCGCTAAGACGCGTGAACCTGCTGCGCCGCTCCATCAAGTACCGGGCAATCCAGGTGAACTGGCACAGCCCCGACAGCTCCTTTGTGGAAGCCGTGATGAGCCGTGGCGGCCGCGAATGCGCCGATTTGCTGGAAGGCGCTTTCAAGCGTGGCGCGCGATTCGATGCCTGGACCGAGCACTTCGACGAGCAGGCATGGCGTGATGCAGCCGAGGCGACCGGCGTGGACGTGGAAGCCATCGCGCAGCGGCATTTCGGCTTGGACGAGGTGCTGCCATGGCAGCACATCTCATGTGGCGTGAGCTTGCGGTTCCTGCGGATGGACCGCCGTCGAGCCCAACGTGGCAAGACGCTTGCCGATTGCACCTTCGACAACTGCACAGGCTGCGGTCTGTGTCCCGATCTGCACGTACGTCCCATAATCCAGGAAAAGCGCCATCCAGTTTTAAGAGATGACGGCTCTGTGCAAGATGGGATTGCGGTGCCAATGGGGACACTCCAAATGTCTCCCCATGGGAGCAAGCCTGCAAAAGATTGTCTGTCAAAAGACACCTGGAGCGTCTCTGCTGGCACCCCCACTGGCTCGAATCAGGATGAGGGGGTGCCACGTGAATAACCCACGGAAGGGAAAGCCTCGGCCCATGCCTGCAGAGGCTTTGGGGCGAGGGGGAAAGCCGCTTGCGCGCAACCGTGACGGGAGTCCGGTGACGCATCGCATGCGCATCTGCTATCAGAAGCAGGGTAGGGCGGCCATGCTCTCGCATTTGGAAGTGACGCGGGCGCTCGAGCGCGTCGTACGCCGTGCGGGCTTGCCTTATGCCATCACGAACGGGTTCTCACCCCATATGCGTGCGTCATTCGGGTCTGCTCTGCCTGTTGGCGTAGGAAGCTTAGGGGAATACCTTGACGTGCTATTAACCGACCGCATTCCAGAACGCGAGGCGCTTTCTTCCCTGCAGGCCGCCAGCGCGCCGGCGCTTATGGTGCTCGGATGCGAATACATACCCGCGAAAGCTCCTGCGGCTAGCGCGGCCTTTCCGTTTTCTACCTACGTCGCCCAGTTCAGCAAACCATTGCATTGCGATGTTAACAACCTGCCCGTTCCCGAAACCGTCACGGTAGTCCGCAAGAAGAAGGAAAAGGTGTTGCGCGTTGCCGACTATCTGCGACCCGGGTACCTGCTCGACGGCGATCGACTGTTCTTCACTTTGGAAAGCGGTGAGAACGGCAACTTGCGTCCTGACGTGCTGGTGAACGCCATCGCGCAATGCCTGGATGACGTGCTTGTCCAGTCCATCACCCGCATCAGCCAACGTGCGTGATGGTCAAGCCTGAATGAGCCAACGGGGAGTCAATTGGGACGCAGGTAACTGACTCGTTCGGACGTGCGCGAATCTTGCTTGCCATATGATGGTGTTACGATTCGGACCATTAAGGCCCCATGCAAAATGGCGATGCGGTCTTATTATTGTCGAGATTGCCAAAGGTGGGAGTTATGAAGCTCGTGTTCGCATCCGATTCCTTCAAGGGGTCTCTTTCCAGCGTGTCCATTGGCAATATTCTAGAAGACGAGGCGAAAAAGCGATTCCCCGAGGCGATTTGCGTGAAGCTTCCCATCGCCGATGGCGGTGAGGGAACGCTTGAGGCGATCAGCAGCATGCGGGACGGCGAGCGTGTTTCGCTTGCCGTTCATGATGGGCTGATGCGTAGCACGACGTGCGAAATGTTTCTCTGCGGCGACGATGCGTTTGTGGAAGCCGCTTGCTCCTGCGGTTTGACGATGCTGGCAGAAGAAGAACGCAACCCGCTTCTGACTTCGAGCTATGGTGTGGGGGAATGCGTTTGCCACGCGCTTGACCGGGGGTGCAAGCACGTAACTGTCGGGTTGGGCGGTTCGTGCACCAACGACGGAGGCACAGGGTTCTTGCGCGCCTTGGGGGTAAGGTTTCTCGATGCGGGGGGTCATGAACTAGCTGGACGTGGGCTTGATTTGGAACGAATTGCAACCATCGATGTGGAGGGGATGCATAAAGGAGTTGCCAGCGCAGCGTTTACCGTCATGTCCGATGTGTCCAATCCGTTGCTGGGGCCAGACGGCGCAACGTGTGTATTTGCCCGGCAAAAGGGTGCAGACGATGCGATGGTCGAGCGACTCGAAGCAGGCATGGTCAAATATGCAAAAGCGGTCGAGATGGTTTTCTCCGGCACCGATTTCTCGACATATGGCTTTGGAGCCGCAGGTGGACTTGGCATGGCGCTTTCGGTGTTCATGGGTGCGAGCATTCGTCCGGGAATCGAGGAGCTACTGCGCTGTCAAGGCTTCGACGACATCATCGCCGATGCCGATTTGGTCGTGACGGGAGAGGGGAGTCTTGATTCCCAGTCGCTACAGGGGAAGGCCATATCCGGCGTGGCGTCACACGCCCACAGGCAGGGAGTACGCGTTGCTGCCATCTGCGGGAAGGTCAACTTGCCCTCTGACGCCCTGAACGCTATCGGCCTCGACGTTGTTATCGAAGCCGGCGCCGGCCAGACGCTCCGGCAAGCTATGTCGCATGCTCGGGAAAACTATATCTACGCCGCCCGAAAGCTTTTCAGCATCGACTTCGGGTTCGGTGCGCTTGGGATACCCGAAGGTGAGTAACTCGTATCGCAGACGTAGGGTTGGTGGAAGCGAAGAGCTGTGAATAGAAGCGGTAGTGATGCGTATTATGCTACAGGATTGAAATTAGTTGCACGAACTACGCATCGACTGTGCGAATGAACGGAGATTATCGATGGCAACCAATCGGCAAACCACACGCCATTCGTCAAGGCTGCGTGCCATCTGGCCAGTCATCCGATCGTCATGGCTTCATGTATGGTTCACCGTGTTCATGGTGATGTTCGTGGTTGCAGCTTCCATCGTAGTATTGGTGGAGCCGAGTGTCGGGGAGTTCGGCGATTCGGTATGGCTCATGTTCGAAGTCGTTACCACCATGGGTCTTGGAGACTACGTTTGCAGCACCACCTTAGGGCGTTTGGCTATCGTGGCGCTGTCGCTTTACTCGATTCTTTTCTTCGCTCTCGTTACCGCCACTGCGGTGAACATCTGCCAGGCAATCATGGTAGCTCACCGCGACGAGAGCGTCGCCCATTTCATATATCAGCTCGAGCATCTTTGCGACCTTTCCCAAGAAGAGCTAGATGATATCTCCAATAAGGTGAAGCGTCTTCGCAGGCGCAGGGAAGCGGAGGGGAACCCTTTTGTCGAGTCTCGGGACGATGCTGACGATTAGGCACCGCGCAATCGATCGTGAAACGAGCGATGACGATGCGCAGGAGATGCTGTTTTAGGTCCTCAATGTGTACAATGCAACATGCGGTGAAATTCTCGGTAAAAAACCGACTGATTGTGCTAAAGTCTTAAGGCCTGCGTGCGCGGACGGCGTATCTAGCGACAGGGAAGAGGTGTAAGAAGCCATGTCGAGTACGGCGGAGTGGTTTTACTGCTCGGTAGCTTCGTGTTCTTCGACCATACCTGGGGATGGTGAACTGTCTGTGCGCTGAGTTCGACAGACATGGTAATTGCGCGGGCTGGCATGTTTGCCGGCCCGCTTTCATGTGCATTGGCAAACGCTTTGCCGGCGGATACCGACATGCGCTTGCAAGATGCACAGTTGAGATTGCAAGACTGGAGGATTTGTATATGGAAACGGAAGAGAGGGTACAAGGCGAAGACCAGGACGTGAAGCCCATGGTCATAGGCGTGCCGAAAGAATCGCCTGGGCAGCCTTTGGTAGCTGCCACACCGGAGACGGTTTCGAAACTGCGCAAGCTGGGATACGAGGTCGTGGTGGAAACCGGCGCTGGCGAGAATGCCAACTACTACGACGATGCCTACGAGGAACAGGGAGCACGCATCGTCTCGGCCGAGGAAGCTTGGACGGCCGACATCGTGCTGCATCTGGATTACCCAACTCGTGAGCAGCTGAAGACCATCCGTTCGGGCGCGACGCTCATCTGCCGCATGGATCCCAATCGCGACCCGAACTTCGCGCATGACATTGCCCGTCTGAAAATAACGGCACTTGCCATCGATGCGATTCCACGCCTTTCCCGTGCGCAGTCCATGGACGTTCGAAGCTCGATGATGAGCATTTCCGGATACCGTGCCGTCATCATGGCGGCCGAGGCCTTCGAGCGCACGTTTGCCGGACAGGTGACCGCTGCGGGCAAGACGCGTCCGGCCAACGTCTACGTGATCGGCGTGGGCGTGGCGGGCTTGGCCGCAATAGGCCAGGCAGGTTCCATGGGTGCCCAGGTGTTTGCCACCGACGTGCGTGCCGATGTAGCCGACCAGGTCGAATCGCTGGGCGGCACCTTCGTGGAGATTCCCGTGAGCCAGCACAGCGCCGATGGATATGCGCGCCCGCTCACCGAGGAAGAGCAGCAGCAGGTATTGCAAGTGTATGCCGATCAGGCCGCGAAAAGCGATATCGTGATCACCACGGCGCAGGTTCCTGGCAGAGCTGCCCCGCTGCTGCTGACGGAAGAAGCTGTGCAGGGAATGAAGCCCGGATCGGTCATCGTGGACATGGGCGCGTCACCTCTGGGCGGCAACTGTGCTTTGTCCGAACCCGACGAGACCGTCGTCACCGAAAACGGTGTGACCATCCTGGGCCCCACGAACTTGCCTGCAACTATGGCGAGGCAGGCATCCCAGCTCTACGGGCAGAACCTGGTGAACTTCCTGAAGCTCACCACGCCTGAACGCGATGGCAACATGGTGCTGGACTTCGAAGACGACATCGTCAGAGGCGTTACCGTGACAACGCGCGGGCAGGTCATGTGGCCACCACCGCCCATCAGCGTCTCGGCTGCACCGAAAAAGGATGCCAAGGCCACCGATGGAGAGAAAAGAAGCGAATCCGAAGAGGAAGAGCCGCAAAAGAGTGCCTTTGCCCGTCATTGGTGGAAGGTGCTGCTGGGCATTCTGGTGGCAGCGCTCATTCTAGGCGCACCCGAGGAGATGGCAGCCCATTTCGTGGTGTTCGCACTCGCCTGCGTGGTGGGCTTCTACGTGATCACGGGCGTGTCGCATACCCTGCATACTCCGCTCATGTCGGTGACCAATGCCATTTCCGGCATCATCATCGTGGGTGCCATTCTGCAGGCAGCCATAACCGGAAGTACCTTGATGTTCGTCTTCAGCTTCATAGCCATGTCAATTGCCGCCATCAACATATTCGGCGGCTTCCTGGTTACGAATCGCATGCTGGAGATGTTCGAGAAGAGTTCGGAGTAAACTATGGCCGTCCTGTTGTTTAGATTCCAAACGCTGGCATACCTGCTGGCGGCAGTACTGTTCGTTTTGGCACTCGCCGGCTTGGCAAAGCAGACCACGGCCAGGCGGGGCAACTTGTTGGGCGTTGCGGGCATGGCGGTGGCACTCATCGCCACCATAGCCGCGGCGCTTTCGGGCAGCGGGCAGCAAGCGATCAGCATTGCTATCGCCATAGCCCTGGCCTTGATTATTGGCGCTATCATCGGCACCTGGCGTGCGCGCACGGTGGCGATGACCCAGATGCCCGAGCTCGTGGCGATGCTGCACTCGTTCGTGGGCGCATCCGCCGTGCTGGTGGGCTTCAACTCGTTTTTGGCTACGCCGGGTGGCGTGCTGGCAGAAGCCAACGCTAACGCGTATCATCTGGGCGAAGTGGGCCTTGCCGTGCTCATCGGCGCTGTGACGCTTTCAGGTTCGATAGTTGCCTATCTGAAGCTTTCCGGCAAGATCAGCGGTCGTCCGCTCACGCTTCCCGGCCGTAACGCGCTCAACCTGACGATGATCATCATCTGCCTTGCCATGGTGGCATGGCTCATCAACTCGGTCGGTGTGGCGCAGGGTATTGTTCCGCTCGTCATCCTCACGGTGGTATCGCTGCTGCTGGGATTGCACCTGGTTGCGGCCATCGGCGGTGGCGATATGCCCGTGGTGGTTTCCATGCTCAACTCCTATTCGGGTTGGGCGGCTGCCATGGCTGGCTTCACGTTGGGCAACGACCTGCTCATCATCACCGGTGCGCTCGTGGGCTCTTCTGGTGCGTATCTGTCCTACATCATGTGCCAGGGCATGAACCGCTCGTTCATATCGGTGATCTTGGGTGGCTTTGGCGAGGCTCCCGTCAAGAGTTCGGGTGGTGATGATGAAGACCTGGGCACCTACACTGCAATTACGCCCGAAGAGGCTGCCATGATCTTGCGCGATGCCAACAGCGTCGTTATCGCCCCGGGTTATGGTATGGCTGTGGCACAGGCGCAGTTCCCCGTGGCCGAGATGGCGCGCAAGCTCATCGACGCTGGCAAGGACGTGAAGTTCGCCGTGCATCCGGTTGCTGGCCGTATGCCAGGCCACATGAACGTGTTGCTTGCCGAAGCGAAGGTTCCCTACGATGCCGTCTTCGAGATGGACGAGGTCAACGACGATTTTGGCAGCGTGGACGCCGTGCTGGTCATCGGCGCCAACGACACGGTGAATCCTTCGGCCGAGACCAAGCCCGATTCTCCCATCGCCGGCATGCCCGTCATGCACGTGTGGGAGGCCGGCAAGGTCATCGCCTGCAAGCGCTCCATGGGCAATGCGGGATACGCGGGTGTGCCGAATCCGCTGTTCTACAACGACAACACCCGCATGCTTCTGGGCGACGCACGCGACTCAATGGAAGCTGTGGTGAGCTTGCTGTAGCTTTCGGCGAAATGCTCGACAACACGGCATAATTGCTCGACGATGCGCCATAATAGGCGCATCGTTTGTTATATGGACATTCACTACGATTCGGCGAAAGGAATGCGATGGAGCGAGTCGCATACTATAACGGACAGATTGGCGCGCCCGAGGATTTGGTGGTACCGTTTCTAGACCGCGTGGCGTTCTTTGGCGATGGGGTTTACGACGCCACCATGGCAAGTCGTGGCGTGATCCTGTACTTGGAAGACCATCTGGATCGCTTCTGGGACAGCATGAGCTTCATGCGCTTCGAGCCCAATTTCAGTCGTGAACAGCTTGTGGCAGAACTGCAGCGGGTGCTGGATATGGCAGACGAACGGGACAATTTCCTGTACTGGCAGATTACTCGGGGTACGGCGCCGCGCAAACACGAGTTCGCCGATGTGGAGCCGAACCTGTGGATCATGGTCACCCCCGTTCCGCTGCCCGATTTCGGCAAGACGTTGGAGCTGTTCACGTACGAGGACAAGCGTTACGGCTACTGCAACGTGAAGACGCTCAACCTGCTGCCTAACGTGCTAGCCGCCCAGAACGCCGTGGAGCATGGCGGGCAGGAGGCGGTGCTGGTGCGCGACGGGTACGTGACCGAATGTGCGCACAGCAACATTCACATCCTGAAGGATGGCGTGCTCATCACGCATCCTGCTGACAACCATATCTTGCCGGGTATCGCGAGAAAGCACCTGCTGGGCCGCTGCGAATGCCTGGGCATCCCCGTGGAAGAGCGACTCTATGCGCTCGACGAACTCATGGATGCCGACGAGGTTGTGGTGAGCTCGTCAACGAAGTTCGCGCTTCGTGCATCAAAAGTGGATGGCACGCCTGTTGGCTGCAAGGAGCCCGAGACGTTCGAGCGCTTGCGTGCCGCGCTCATGGATGAATTCGAAGACTACATTGTAGCCCACATGGGCTAGAGACCCGCCCTCATGGCGATGGGTTGGGGACCTACCAGCATGAGCAAGATACCCGCCCAGAAAGGCAGGAGCTCGCCCACATGGGCTAGGTAACCGACAAAAAAGGATAGAAAGCCGCTCGCATAGGCTAGAGACGGAGGTTGCGTTGAGAAGCATGCCGGAAAAGCAGCTTGATCCACGGGTGAAGAACGTTTGGCGCATCGTCGATATGTTGTGGGTGTTGCTCATAGTTGGATGCATCATGGGCGCAACACTTCCCATAGCTGCCCTGCTCGATGAAAAGCTGCTGGGCGTGCTTGCAGCCGTGGAGGTGGCGCTGCTGGTGGCGCTGCTGGTGGTCGTGTTGTTCGTGCTCCCACCCATTCGCTACGTGCGATGGCGCTACCAGGTGACTCCCGAGTATCTGGATATCGCGAAGGGCATCATCTGGCGCAAGCGATACACGATTCCGTTCATCCGCGTGCAGAACACCGATACGCGGCAAGGACCCGTCCTCCGAGTGTTCGGTCTGGCAAACGTGACCGTGGCAACCGCTGCGAAGGAGCACGAGATTCCCGGTCTGGACTTCCAGGTAGCCGGAGAGCTGCGTGACCGTGCAGCAGAGCTCGCACGGCTGGCTCGCGAGGATGTGTAGTATGGCTGGCGGCAACAAAGGTAAACCTAGTGGTGTTGCGTTCAGAGATTGCGCATATCATGATGGACCCGTGTTTGTCACGAATGGTGCTGATGTGGAAACTGCCATGCTAGAGAGTGCTACGCCTCAAATCGCTCCGATGCTGCGTTTCCAAACTGGGGAACGCTACCAGGTGCATAAGAGCTATATCATCATGGGCCCCATGGCGGTGTTTGCCGTGTTCGTGGTGGTGTTGCTGAACAGTCTCAACGGTCTGGGGGAAGCGTTTTCGGCGTTGCGGCAAGCGGGAGTGGAAGTTCCTGTGTTATTGGTGGCGATTGTCGTGGTGCTTGCGATAGCGGTGCTCTACGGCATCATGCTCGGCGTCTATACGTTGGCCTACAAGCACCTGGGATACGAATTCGGGGAGCGAGAGTTCAGCTTGTATTCGGGAATACTGAACAGGAAGCAGATGCACGTGCCCTATGCGCGTGTCCAGTCGGTGAATCACAAGGCCGGTGTGCTGCAGCGCATCGTGGGCGTGTGCACAGTGGCTATCGACACGGCGGGCGGCTCCCAGAACAGGGCGATGCGCATTCCCTACGTGACGCTGGATACCGCCGAAGCCATCCGTACCGAGCTGTTCCTGCGCAAGGCCCTGGCATCCGCCAACGTGACAGCTGGAAATGTGGCGTCATTGGGTGGCACAGTTGCAACTGGGGTTGCGTGCTCCGCTGCTGCGCCAACGAAAGCCCAGGCTCCAGTGGTGGCGCCAAATGTTCTAGACTCCACCGTGGGCGATATGGCGGATTGGCGCGGTCTGTTCGGGGGCGATGTCGCGGGATTGGAACCCGTGTCATTCGAGTTGGGTTTGAATAATCGCGAGCTTATGTTCACCAGCTTCTCGCACGACATGCCATTCATGCTTGCCCTGATCATGGGGCTTTCGTCCATCAGCTTCGCCTTGCCGATTGCGCTTGGGCTCAACCTGGCCGCTATGCTTGTGGTGGCCTTTACCATCGCGCTCGTGATGCTTACTGCAGTCGTTACCTGGCTGCTGGGAGCCGTTGGCGTGGCCGTTTCGTATGGCAAGTTCCGCGTGTGCCGACGTGGTACGCGGGTGGAGGTGGAACGCGGGCTGCTGCAGCGAAGCTTCAGTGGGATCGATGTGGAGCGCGTTCAGTCCATCGAGGTACGCCAGACCTTCATTCGCCGCCTGATGGGCTATTGCGAGCTTTCGCTCGGGCGCATCAACTCGAGTTCTCAGGACAAGGCGAACGACGAACAAAAGGACCAGATGCATGGTCTCGTAATCCATCCATTCGTGAAGGTGAACCAGGTAGAGGCCATTCTTGCCGAGTTAATACCCGAATTCGCCGACCGTCCTGCTAAAGACGATCTCATGCCGCTCCCGTCCGTTGCCAAGAGGCGCTGCCTGCTCCGTCGTTGCCTGTGGTACAACCCTGCGAGCTATGCTGCATTAGCCGTGCTGCTGTTCTGGGTGGCTTGGAGGAGGGCAATCGTGCTTGGCCTCGTCAATCCTGCTCATGCAGCCCTTGGCGCCATGGGATTCGTGACGGCATTGGTTCTAGTGCTGTGTGTCGCAACGACCGCAGTGCTGGCCATTGGCGCGGTGTTGTGGGCACGCGAATCGCGCTACGCGTGGAACAGGGGATACGTGGTCATACGCAATGGCGGTTTGCGGACCACCCAGGTGTGTGTTCCCCGAAAGAAGATTCAAGACGGTGCTACGCGCTCGAACCCGTTCCAGCGTCGTTTAGACCTCACAAGCATGACGGTTACCACTGCCGCAGGGCGCAAGAGGGATACCACTCGTCTGCTGGATGTTCCCCGCGAGGCTGGTGACGCCTGGCTTACGTGGATGCAACCGCGTACGGGAATGAAAAGACAGTGACCGCGATGCTCGACGTGCATGCGATTCTTCCATCTGGAGTCGATTTGTTGCAGGGTCCCGATGGATTTACCTTGGTGGGGGATGGCATGGAACTACGCGGCGATTTCAGGCATCTGCTGCCACGGTTGAAGCCGGGCAGGTTGCAACGTGAGCTGTTGGTAAGAGCGGCGAAAGTGAGGGGAGCTGGAGCAAGCCCGTTAGCTGTGGATGCCGCAGCTGGCTTGGGGGAAGATGCAATCCTGCTCGCGGCAGCAGGGTTTCGCGTGCGTCTCTACGAGCGCGATCCGGTGATTGCATTGCTGTTGAGCGATGCGCTGAGCCGTGCGGCGGGCGATACCCAGCTCGTCGATATCGTGACGCGCATGGAGATGTTCGAGGAAGATAGCATCGAGGCACTGGCCAATCTGCCGGAGCGTCCCGACGTGGTGCTGCTAGACCCCATGTTTCCCAAGCGCACGAAGAGCGCCAGCGTGAAGAAGAAGTTTCAGCTGCTTCACAAGCTGGAGCGTCCCTGCGAAGACGAGGAAGCCCTGTTGCATGCCGCAATCGCGGCAGGTCCCCGAAAGGTGGTCATCAAGCGCCCCCCAAAGGGCTCATATCTGGCAGGTATGAAACCTGTGTACTCTCTAACTGGCAAAGCCGTACGATACGATGTGATCGTGATTGCGCGTTAGTGCCGCTATATGGCGGGGCTCATAGGGGATGCTTGTGCGTGAACAAGATGGTTCCCCAAATAGTGCATCATAGCGAAAAGGCAGCCTGTTGTATGGCGCGGTGAATCAACAACGTGTTGCGTTTGGGTAGTAAAACGCGCAGCGCTAGAATCGCATATTCGCGTTATATCTTGAGAGGCGAGAGAGCGGCTACTCGTCTTTCTCGGCGAGCCGTTGAGTATCAGCGCATTTGCCACTGGATTCAGTTACATGAGTCCCAATCTATCGAATGGCTCCATTCTAATGCATGGGTGTGAATGCGGTTGAGGGAGTGTGAGGAGTGTGGTTGGGAGGACGCAAACATCGTGGTCATCACGCGCGATTTCGGTATGTCCAGCGTTCAACAGGAAAAGGATTCCAGCATGTTTGCAATTGTCGCAATTGCAGTGGCAATTATTTCGATTTGCTGACGATTACGGTAAAACTAGGCTGAGATTTGGCAAAAAATTCGATTTGCTGACGATTTCTAGTGCTAAAGCTGGACTATGACAATAAGTCGACATTCTGACGTGGAATAATGTGATTCACTTTCACATACAATCATATCGACTCGTTTGAAATCGTCAGCAAATCGAAATAATTGCCATTCATTCCCCTCAATAGAGCAAAATCGTCAGCAAATCGAAAAAAGCGGCAGCTTGGTCAAGTGGCAGCAACCTCTATTAAGCGCACGAGCGGGTGGGGAAGCCCCACCCGCTATGATTAGGTGTTGATGCGCCTGTTTGACCTTACGCTTCTTCAGCTTCGAGCGTGTTGTAGCGGTTGCCGTAGAAGGCCCAGATTGCAGCGATGAAACCGATTGCACACATGGCGAAGAGTACTCGGAACGCAATCTTATAACCGAAGATCGTGATGAACGAAACGGCGAAGAAACCAACGATGGCGCAGCTGAAGCGGCTCTCAAATACGATGGTGCCGTTTGCGGTCGTGCGCAGCAGTGCCGGGAAGCATTCCTGCATCCAAACCTTCAGGATATCCTCGAAGGCGAACGCAGCATCGATGCAGTACAGCAGCTGGGTAAGCACATATGTGACTGCGGATGCGCCGAATAGCAGGAAGATGAGAAAACCCGCGAGATCTTGGCGCGCTTGTCATCTGGCACTTGCTCCGAGATGGTCGCAAGCGATATCGAGAGGTCCGCGACGACGCCGACGCCCATGAGAATCTCACCGATGAGCAGCAGGGCGTATTTCGAGGAGAATACCATGATGAGCGCCGAGCATGAGCATGACCATGGTGACCGAGAACGCTGTTTAGGAAGATGGGCTCAAGCACAGGACGGATGCAGTCCTCGGCGTGCTTCATGCACGGATGCCCTCATTATTTGCCAGCATGTGACGGTATCGCAAGTAGTGTTACGGCATGAGGCACATGTCGCGATCGCATGTTTGATCATCGCACCAGAACCAGCTGTCGTCTCCACCGGCTACTGCCTCAAGCTCATCGTCAGAAAGCTTGTAGCCTGCCTCCTTGGCGAGCGCCAGAACATCCTCGGGGGTCTTGCAGGTGCGTGCTTTGGCCTGAAGTTCAGGGCTAATGTCGTCGAGCTTCATCGTTGATCCTTTCGCAAGAGGGTAATCCGTTCAAGAAAACAGCTATGCTCATTATACGTTCTGGGTTCGTTCTCGTTTCGGCTGTTCCCGAAACCGCTCGCTTGATTCTGGTTTACGTCATGTCCAAGGGCGATTCGTTTAGGAAACTATATTTCGCTCCAAAAAGAAACGCGTGGTTCTGGCGCGCTTCTGTTTCACATCGCTTCACGCCAATTCATATGCTCCAACAGTCTATAATGAACGCAGGCGATCCACGCTGTGTGGCAGGTGAGGCGGGGACGCTCGTATGACTGGTTCTGCCAGGGTGCTTAAGAGCATCCTGTTTCGGAATAGAAGACCGACGTCCACAAGAAGGGAAGTCAACATGAAGAGTTTCGTCGCTACCTCAACTGCTGCAACTGCCGCCGAAGCTGGCAAGGAAGTTGCCGCGAAGATCGCCGCCGGCATCGACGGCGCGAAGCTTGCCATGGCCTATGGCAGCTGTGACTACGATTCCAAGGAGCTGCTTGCAGCCATCGCCGAGGGCCTGCCCGGCGTTCCCGTTGTGGGCAACACGTCGTTCACCGGCATCATCACTCCCGATGGCTACGTAGGTGGCGACACGCCCTTTGCAGGCATTCTCGCCCTGGGTGGCGATGATGTGGTTGTCGGCACAGCAGGTGCTGCTCGCGATACCGCCGAATGCCCGCGCTGCATCGGCAAAAAGCTAGCGAAGGATGCCATGGCTGCCGCCGGCAAAGACTGCGCACCGGATTACTGGTACATGGCTGCGTCCCCGGCGGAAGAAGAGTACTACATCAAGGGTGTCACCGACATCATCGGCCGCGTGCCGTTTTTCGGTGGCAGCGCCGCCGACAACACCATCGAGGGCAACTGGATGCTCTATTCCGATGCCGACGCCTTCGCCGATGGTTGCGTGATCGCCTTCTTCTATACCGACACCCCGTTCACGAACAAGTTCACTGGCGCTTACGAAGAAACCGACAAGTTCGGCGTGGTCACGAAGATGGACGGCGACCGCGGTATCGCCGAAATCTGCGGCAAGCCCGCCTTGGACGTGTATGCCGACTGGCGTGGCATGAGCACCGATCAGCTTATGGGCGGTGACTTGCTGGTTGCCTCAATCGTGGCTCCGTTGGGCGTAAAGGACCGCATGGGAGACCTTATCGCCATTCGCCATCCCATGAACGGCAATGACGACCATTCCATTGCCGTGGGCGCAAAGGTCGCCGAAAAGACCTGTGTCATCTGCATGGATGGCAGCGTCGATGGCTTGATTGCTTCCGTTGCAAAAACCGCTGGCGAACTGAAGGAAAAGGCCGGCGCCAAGCCCGCCGCTTACTTCTTCGTGCATTGCGGTGGTCGCCGTGCTGCCATTGACGCGCGTATCGGCGAAGTGGCCGACGCGTTCATTGCCGAGGCGGATGGCGTACCCTTCCTGGCCGAGTTCACTTTCGGCGAATACGGCTACGAAGACGATGGCTGCAACTCTATAGGTGGCCTGATGCTGTCCTTCACGGCAATTGGATAGTTTCACATATCCCGATGCAACAGTTGGGGACTTCCCCCAACTGTTGCATCACCACGAACGCAACGGTTGAGAAACTGCCTCAACCGTTGCGTCCAGATGGGGTGGATGCTATCTTTGGACTGAATATGGCAAACGGATTCTCGCGTTTGCCATATTTGGTTTAAACTGGCGATAAAAGCATATCCGAACATAGAGCGGAGAGGAATGGGAAGACAATGAAAGTCGCGTTCTTCCCGGGGTGCATGGTGGACATGATCTACCCCGAGGTCGGCATAGCTGCCGTGAACGTGCTCGAGCGTCTTGGATGTCGGCTCGAGCTGCCGGAAAAGCAGATCTGCTGCGGACAGGGTCTGTTGAACTCAGGTTATCGCAAGGAAATGATCCCGGTTGCGAAGATGATAGTCGATGCGTACGAGACCAGCGAATACGACACCATCGTATCCCTTACGGGTTCGTGCATGAATGCCATCATCAGCGATTACCCCATCGTGTTCGCGGATGACCCCGAATACCTCGAACGCACCGCCAAGCTTGCCGAGCGCTTCTACGAGTTCACCGATTTCATCGTGAACAAGCTGGGCATCGTGGATGTGGGGGCAAGTTTCCATGACACGGTCACGTTCCACAAAAGCTGCCATGTAACGCGCTTGCTTGGTGTGAAGGAACCGCCGCTGCAGTTGCTGCAGCATGTGGATGGACTTGAGTACATCGAAATGGCGCATGCCGATCGCTGCTGTGGTTTCGGCGGCACGTTCTCGTTCAAAGAACCCGAAATCTCGGGCGAGGTGGTGGGCGAAAAATGCCAGACCATCATCGACACGGGTGCAAACGTTCTCTGCGGTGCCGATGTGCCCTGCCTCCTCAACATCAAAGGTGCGCTTTCGCGCATGCGATCCACGGGTAAGCTTTCCCGCGACATCCGCGTCATGCACATAGCCCAGATTCTGGATGCGAGGTGCTAGCCATGCCTATCATGTACAACTCCGAGCAGAGTCTGCGCGAACGCGTATCGGATTGCCTGGAAGACCAGTTCAAGCACGATGCGATCAAAAATGCGCAAGAGACGTTCTACTTCAAGCGCGGCGAGCTCGTCGAGGAAATGGAAGGCTGGCAGGACATGCGGCTGCGTGCTGCCAACATCCGCTCACACGTGACGCAAAACCTTGATTACTACGTGAAGCTGTTCGCGGAAAACGCCGAGGCGAACGGCTGCGTGGTGCACTATGCTCCCACGGGCGATGACGCTTTGTGGGAAGTGCTGGACATCTTCGAGGCCCATGGAGCCGTGAAGGCCGTGAAGTCGAAGAGCATGATGACCGAGGAAGTGGGCCTCAACGAGATTCTGGAAGAGGCCGGTGTCGAGGTCATCGAAACCGACTGCGCCGAGAACATCCTGCAGACGGCCGAGTCGAAGCCGAGCCACATCGTGGTGCCCGCGCTGCATTTCAATCGCGAGGCCATCGCCCAGATCTATCGCGAGAAACGCGGCTACGATGGCTCTTCTGTGCCCGAGGAGATCACGCACTTCCTGCGCAAGTTCCTGCGAGAGGAGTTCCTGGACGCCCAGGTGGGCATCCGCGGGTGCAACTTCGCCGTTGCCGAGACCGGCTCGGTGACGCTGGTCACCAACGAGGGCAACGGGCGCATGGTGGACACGTTCCCGCCCGTGCAGGTGGTGTTCGTTGGCATCGACCGTATCGTGCCCGACCTCGAGTCGCTAGACACCATGGCGGCCCTGCTTGCCCGCAGCGCAGTGGGCTCGAAGATGACGGCGTATTTCAGCCTGGATTCCGGCCCGCGCCGTGAAGGCGAGGTGGACGGCCCCGAAGAGGTGCACATCATCCTTATGGACAACGGGCGTCACGGTCTGCTCAACACCGAATACGAGGACATGCTGCGCTGCATGCGCTGTGGTGCGTGCCTGAATATTTGTCCCGTGTACCGTCACATCACGGGCCACGGCTATGGTTCCATCTACCCGGGCCCCATGGGCATCGTGCTCACGGCGGCGCTGGAGGGCTACGACAACCTGGGCGGCATGCCGTTTGCCTGCACGCTCTGCGGTGCGTGCTCCGATCATTGCCCGGTTTGCATTCCCATTCACGACCTGGTACGACAGCATCGCATCGATATGGTGGAGAAGCATAAGAACCTCTCGGCCGAGGTACCCATCTTCAAGGCGCTCAAGCTGCTGTGGTCGAATCGACCGGTCTACCTGGCTGCCATGAAGGCTGGCCGCCCCGTCATGAAGGCGCTCTCGCACGGCGAGGACGCGCTCGGCGAGGAGAGCATGTGGATGCCCGTGGTGAAAGGCTGGATTTCGAGCCGCGACTTCGACGTGCTGGCACCCGAGCGCTTCCGCACGTGGTTCCGCAAGCACGAGCCGCTTGACCCCGATGAGGTGCTGCTGGCGAAAGCCCGCGGAGCGGAAGACGCGCACGAGGCCGATGCGGCCGCAGATTGTGCGACTGCGCAGGAAGGCGGTGAGAGGTAATGAATCTGGGTGGGAAGACGCTGCAAGACCTGCTTGCCCCCATTTCCGAGCAGCAGGGGCGCAAGGTCCCCGCGACGAGCATATGCAAACCCGCGGAGTGGTCGCCTACGCCTGTGCGCGCGACTGATGGGTTGAGCCGAGACGAGCTTGTCTCGATGTTCGTCGATGAGGCTGAGAAGGTTCGCGTCGATGTGCACCGCTGCACGGCCGACGAACTCGCTGCATGCGTGGCCGGCATCGTTTCGCAAGGTGAAGGCGGCGGCGTGGTCGTAGCCGATGACGATCGCCTGAACGCTGCTGGCGTGGCCGATGCGCTGCTTGCAGCCGAAGGCGTCACCGACGTGCTCGTCTGGGATTCGGTGAAGGGCCAAATCAACGTGGATGCCGCTCGCGTGGCGCTCTACGGCATCACGTACGCAACCGCCGGCATCGCCGAAACCGCCACGATTGCCCAGCCAACAAGCGCCTGCTGCGGTCGCGCGATAAGCCTGCTGCCGCTGCACCACATCGCCGTGGTCGATGCAAAAAGCATCGTTGGCACGATGGGTGATGTGTTGAAGGGGTTCGGGGAAGGCAAGCTTCCCTCGCAGCTGTGCTTCATCAGCGGCCCCTCTGCGACCGCCGACATCGAGCTTGTCCGAGTCGAAGGTGTCCACGGCCCCATGTACGTGCACTATGTGATCGTCGGCTAGGCGTCGGCTAGCTGGAAACCTCATGACCCGCTAGCTATTCGTCGAAACCGCATATGGCCCTCTGAACGTCTCGATTTCGTTTGGCCCTCTGGTCTATTCCCAGAGGGCCTTTCGTCGTTACGGTTGACTGCAGGGAAAGGCAAACCTCTCCGAAGCGGATGTCAGGGGTCACCCCGTTTCTCAGCCATGTAGTCATGTTGGCTGATGCGGGGGATGGCATAGGCGGTTTGTCGCAAGAAGGGGCCGGCGATTGCCATCGCCGGCCCTGGTGTCGCAATCTAGCCCAGTGCAATCGGGTTTATACGCCAGTCTCGCGTTATGCCTTGTTGCGGCTCGTGTCGTAGACGATGTAGTTGATGTGCGTCTCGAGATATTCCTCGAGGCCGCGCTCGCCGTCCTCGCCGCCGATGCCCGAGCCGCGCACGCCCTGATGGAAGCCCTGGAAAGCCTCGAAGTGATGGCGGTTCACGTAGGTCTCGCCGAACTTGATCTCGTTCATGGCGCGCATGACGGTGTCGTAGTCGGTGCTGAAGATAGAGCTGGTCAGGCCGAACTCGCAGTCATTCGCCATGGCGATGGCCTCGTCGAGCGTCTCGAAGGTGGTGATGGGCAACACCGGCCCGAAGATCTCTTCGCGCATGATACGGCTATCGTGCGTTACGCCCGTGACCACGGTGGGCTCGAAGAAGTAGCCCTTGCCGTCGACGGTGACGGCATTGCCACCGCACTCGATGGTTGCACCTTCGTCGATGGCGCTCTGCACCAGCTCGACCACGTGGTCTTGCTGGTTCTTGTTCACCATCGGGCCCATGTCGAACTCGCCGCCAAGGCCGGGGCCGTAGGTGACCTGCTTCATGCGCTCGATGATTCTCTTCGTGAATTCCTCGGCGATGCCCTTCTGCACATAGACGCGCTCGGCGGCGTTGCACACCTGGCCGGAGTTGTAAATGCGGCTGTTGAGCACGTGCTCGACCGTGGCGTCGAGCTCGCAGTCGTTCATGACGATGACGGGAGCCTTGCCACCAAGCTCCAGGGAAACCTTGGTGACGTTTTCGGCGGCGGCCTTCATGATCTTCTTGCCCACGGCGGTAGAACCGGTGATGGTGACGATGCCGAGCTTCGGGTTGGCGGCGAGGGAGGCACCAGCAACGGCGCCCGAGCCGGTGATGACGTTGATGACGCCCGCCGGAAGGCTGGATTTCTCCACGAGCTTCGCGAACTCGTATGCGCCGTTCGGGCAGTCGGAGGAAGCCTTGAGCACGACGGTGCAGCCAGCGACCAGCGCGGGTGCAACCTTGCGGCCGATCAGGAACAGCGGGAAGTTCCAGGGCATGATCTGTCCGGCGACGCCGATAGGCATCTTGTAGAGCAGGATGTTCTCGTTCGGGGAGTCGGAGGGAATGATCTCACCCTTGATATGGCGAGCCTGCGCGGCCATGTACTGGATGTAGGCGGCCAGCCAGCCGGCCTCGTCCATGGACTGCGCCAGAGGCTTGCCCATTTCTTCGGTCGTGGCGCGGGCGAGCACTTCCTGGTTTTCCTTCACGAGCTCGACGAGCTCCATCAGGTAGTTCGCGCGCTCGATGGGGGGGAGCTTTTCCCACGACTTCTGAGCTTCGAAGGCAGCGTCAACGGCGGCGGCGACGTCTTCCTCGGTTGCCATTGGGAAAAGCGAGACCACCTCTTCGGTGGCGGGATTGATGTTTTCCCTCATCTCACGGTCGCCGTTGTCAAGGAACTCGCCGTTGATGAAGAGCTGAGATTGTTTCATGCAAACCTCCTAGGCTAAAGCGACGCGGGCTGCTTGCCCACTTTCCGTATTGGATGGGCCCAAGTTATGAAAGCCCGTCCTGCATGTGCCTATTCTACTCCCGAAACGCAATGCAGGAAGATACAGGGGCAATTATCCGCAAGCTTCTACATCCTATTAGCTGAATCTTGCGTTGCTTCGCTGGATTCTATAGAAGCGATTTGGAATCGTTGTTGCAAGTGGTATTCGCTGGTTGCAAAATGCATGAAATCGAAGCGGTCCATAGGGGAGGTTAGCGGTGTCTTGTCAACAGATGAAGCTGCACGTGCTCGCAAGTGGCAGCAAAGGCAATTGCTCGGTGATTGAAAACACCGCATCCGGCAAGCTTGCGGTAGTGGATTGTGGCATCAGCAAGCGGGCATTCATGGAGCGCTGCAAAGCATGCGGTTTAGACCCGGGGCAAGTCGAGGCTATCTTCGTGACGCACGAGCACGCGGATCACGTGAATGGCCTGGGGGTACTCACTCGCGGGCTCGCGAAGTTGGGCTCGCACCCCGTGCTGTACGCAAGCGCTGCAGTCCATGAGGCGAGCTCAAAGATCAAAGAGATTCAGGATGCAGTTGACCTGCGCCATTTCAGGGCGGGCGACGAAATCTGCGCAGGTGGAATGTTCGTGCATGCCTTCCACACCTCGCATGATGCGGCGGAATCCTTCGGCTTTCGCTTCGAGCGTTCAGGCGATGCTATAGGGTTGATGACAGATACCGGCATACCCACCGACGAGTCAGTAGATGCACTGAAAGGTTGTCGCGTGTTGGCAATCGAGGCGAACCACGACTTGGACATGCTCGAACGTGGTCCATATCCACGTTATTTGAAGGACCGCATAGCATCGAAGCACGGTCACCTTTCAAACAATCAGTCGGCAAGGCTGCTCGAACAGTTGCTGTGCACCGAATTGGAACATGTCGTTGGTATGCACGTATCCCAAAACAACAACACATACGCGCTTCCTCTAAATGCCCTTGATGAAATCCTGGCTCGACACTGCCATTCTGGCCGTGCATTCGTGGGCTATCAGGACCGTCCAATCACGATTGGCTAGTGAATAATTAGTTTTGGGCAATCTCAGTCCGCATATTCGGGACAAATTGCAAAAAAACCGCCATATGGTGCGGATTATCAGGCTGAGTTCTTCAATGAAACGAAACCTGTTTCGTCGCGACCTGGGATTATAAGAATACGTTTGCCAAAGGGCCTCATGGTTCTATTCGACAATCCACACCATATGGCGGTTTTTTTGCAATTTGTCCCGAATATGCGGACTCATCTCTAGAAGCTTGAATGAATCGGCATGATTTGGCGTGTAATTGCACTTCCGCCATCATCATGATTTGAGAAAATGGATGCGATGAATCGCATAAGGAGCTTGGCACGCATGGAATCCCGGGGTGTCTACCTATGAACCTTATGACGGGCGATGTAGAATGACCCCAGATGAAAAGAAAGGCGTCTTTGGATAGAGGAGGCTCAAATGGCAGAGCAGTTCAATGCAGATTGGGCGCGTGGCGTCATCGACACGGGCATGCAGAAAGCTCAAGGACTGATAGACGACCCCAGCCAGGTCCAGGGTCTGATGAGCGACCTGCAGGCGAAGATGAAGGATCTGCCCAGCGGTGTAGCAGGTACGCTTCAAAACATTCCGCTCATGGCTTCGATGGTGAAAAGCTATGTGACAAGGGAGTATACCGAGGTTTCCCCGAAAGTGGTCGTTACGGTGGTTAGCGCGCTGCTTTACGTGGTAAAGCGCAAAGACCTCATTCCCGATACCATCCCCGTTGTCGGCTTGGCCGATGACGTTGCCGTCATCACGCTGGCCATGAAAATCAACGAGCCTGAGTTGCAAGCGTACGCCGAATGGCGCGATGCGCATGCCCTGCCTGCTCCGGAGATTCTGACGGAAGGCGAGAATCTGGCGGAAATGGCTGTCGAGACCGAAACGGCTTCTGAAGAATAGCGCGCTAAGAAGACTTCATATCGAGTGTTCATATACACGTCACGTTATCGTGTATTGGATATTGTCGTCTTTGGGCAAGATAATCATAGAAAGGCACGATGGCTTTGCGAGCCAAGGAATGCCAAGCGCTTGCGGATGCTCATCCGTTAGTATTTACCTGCTGTTATAGACGATGCGCAGCATCGATGCAGGAGCCAAGAGACGCATCAAGCATTGCCATTCGACTGCGAGGGAGTGCGTGAATACATGACTCCGTTGTTAATGTCAGTCAGTTCGGTTAGATCGTCTTTGGTGTATCGAAGAGTAAACGTTTCGGTTGTTCCGTCATCTTTCGGGATGTTGATTATTACGTCACCGTTTTCCATCCACCAAGAGATGCTGCTCCTAGCATCCAAATCGGTAAACATAAACCCAGTTGTATCCAGATAGAACGAGAAATCATCGTCAGTCTGGTACCACCATCCCAGTGCCGATAACAAGAGTTCGGAAGAATTCACGTCACTGGTTTCCTTGACAAAGGTGTATTCACTCTTCATCTGATGAGATTGATTGGATTCCGGAACTATCAGCGTCAAGGTTTGCTTGTCGCTTGAGAGCTTGAATTCGAAGCCGGATGCATCCGTTACCATGCCATTCGACCCGGAGTATTTTCTGGTCGCCGCATATACGTTGTTGTTTTCATTCGTCCAAATCCATGCGTACATGCATCCGTTGACGTCGAAAGACACGGTGAAATTGCGGGTGCTTCCATCGTAATCGTAATCATTGCAGGTCCAGGTGCCAGTAAAGTCACGAAGAGATGTGTCTGCGGAATCGTCGTCTTGGTTGGATGATACTGCTCCCGATGAATTGTCTGAATTGACGCTTTCCTGACCTAACAGACTATCTGTTCGGGTATTTGAGTCGCTGTTCGTCGCGTCCGTTGACACCTGTTGTTCGGGTTGCGACGAAAATGTTGAATTGTCTGCCAAAAGCTTTCCCAGCGAGAAAAGAAGTGCCAAGATGACGACGATTACAACGGCGATTAGCATGGCAACACGTTTGGCGGCGCGTTTACCAGCGTTTTTTTCTTGCTGAGCAAGAATGAAGCCTGCATCTGTCGGCAATCCGGCAACTGGGGCAGATGACGCTGCGTTGCCAACTGCTGTCCCGCAAAGCTCGCAGAACTCAGACTCGTTAGATACATTGTTGCCGCAATGCGGACATTTCATGGGAGCCCCTTTCCCAACTATAATACCGCGCCGCATCTTGAACAGAACCGTGCATGCACTACAGTGGGCGCACCGCAGTATTGGCAAAAGGCCGTTTGATGCGTGTTATTGATTATACCAAACGGATTCGCTCTTCCCTGATTGGTCATTGTTGGCGAAGTAGGTGCTTGGATGTTGTTCGGACACGTACTGATTTGCGTTTGGCAATTGGCTTCAACAGCGGTGCATGCCTGTTCACGCTGAGGAATCGTGGCGGAAACCTGCGCATGAGGCGCCTTAGAAGGATATAGAGGAGTCTTTGGCGAGAGTGCAGAAAGATATGCCACCTTGGATCTCAGACTGTGAGGCATAGCCGGCGTGTTCTCATAATGCGTCAGAAGCAATCCGCGCATTGCCCCAGAGTTGCGTATCGATTCGTTGAAGAGCTGCGTCTGTGCGCCGTCGTAAAGACTGGAAATTGTGCTCGCACCCACTTCGAGTGCTCTAATGACTATGGAAGATGGGCTGATATCATGCAATTCAAATAATTTGAACAGCGTCTTATCGTCTTTACCGCCTGAACCTATCTCGAAGAAGCGAGCGGTAGACGTGGCTCGCGCAGATTCCACTTGGGCTTGAGCATCAGAGAGAAGTATTGCTTTTTCAACGGCAGTTTGCAAGACATTCATGAGCAACAAAGCTTGCAGGTCGGAACTTGATTTCGGGTCGGTAAACCAGAATTCGAATGCCTGCTGTCTGTTCTTCGATCCCATGAAAACGAGCTTCGCATCCCATGACTGCGCTGAGAAGAAAACCTCTTCCGAGGAAGCAATCAATGTGGAAATATCAACGTTTTGAGGCAGGCATGCTTTTATGCGCTTGACGAGAAGGTCGTGATCAACATCTGAGAAAACGTAAAGCTGCACAAAGCGATAAAGCTGCTCTGGGCGCAAGATGATGAGGCCACTGTTGTAGAGAGCCATAGAATCGAGTTTCTTCTTCCTGAAACCCATGGGCTCAACCTCGTGCATCGTCTCTTGCTTCGTAAAGTGGCGCAAGTGAAATGAGTGTTTGCTTGCCTGGGGCAAGTCTAAAGGAATGCAAAAGGTGGGTCAACGAAACGTATAGTCGTTTGTTATCGAATGCATTTATTTAAGATTCCCATTGTCAGAAGAGAGGGGGTTTGCCAGCCTTTCTGGTGTATAAAACAAGTAATAGGCGTTATTGATAGTATGATGTTTGTTCACGCTGAATTCGAAAAGGAAAAGGGATGCATGTGAGAGTTCACGTGGTTGCTGGAAACGGAGCATGGAGGTAGGTATTGGACGCGAACATCGAATCTGTGCAAGGATTCATTACAGGAGGTGGATTGCGGGACATCATCATTGCAGTTTTCATCTTGGCAATCACCGCAGTCATTGCGCATATTCTGACCAAGCTGATCAAGCGCATTATGCAATCGGATGGCGCGCCACTGCCGTCCAGTAGCATTCTAGTGAATATCGGGCGCATTAGCGTGTGGGCTATTGGTCTGTGCGTCATGCTCTCGTCGTGCTTTGGCGTGGACGTGAACGCGCTTCTAGCTGCTCTGGGAATCGGCGGCGTGGCGCTATCTTTGGGCCTGCAGGACACCATCAAGAACTTCATAGGTGGACTGCAGGTGACGCTGATGCGCATCGTGAAACCCGGCGACCATGTTTTGGTGAACGGAGTGGAGGGAATAGTCCAAGACCTCAACTGGCGTCATACCGTGCTGAAGGACTACGAGAATGTCGTGCACATAGTCCCCAACTCCGTGATAAACGCTTCGGTGGTGCAGCAGGTCAAGCCCGAGTTTTTGGTGTCGACGGTGGTCGTGCTCAACACCGACGGAAGGGAAGTGGACGATGTGCTCCGACACGTCGAGGCTGCGGCGAAAGAAGCACTGCAAGGATATCCAGTGGTGAAAGACCCCTGGATGCTCGTGACCCAGATTGGCGAATACGGCGTCTGGGCGAAGATGCGTTTCGTGTTGGAAAGCGTAGACCAGGCTCGAGAAGCTCGCGATGCCGCCCTTCGCGCGATAGCGCCCTTCACGCGCAATAACGCGTGCGACTTAGTCGCAGAGCTGAAGTCAGAAGAATAGCAGATGGGGCATGGATGAGCCCCACAGTTCTTTCGCAGTGTAAGATGTCGGCGGCTCCATGGTGGTTGCAGGTTCGGTAAGGAGGAGTTCCTATGAAGCGCATCGTTATGGCGGTGCTATGCGCCGTCTTTGCATTGCTCTTCGCGGCAAGCTGCTCGAATGCAGGCGGCGCTATCTTATCGGGGGGTGGGCCGGTCATAGACGGAGAGGATGAAGTCGTGGAAATCGACGACGGCACCACCGACCAGATGTTCACCGAAGAAGTCTACGGTGCCGAGCTGTATGTGTTCCAAATCGACGGCGAGACCGTGACGGTCGACGGATGCTATTCCGTTGGCGTATATACGGAAAAGGAGCTCGTCGATGGCCGTTTCTACAAGATCGTGGCAGATGTGACCTATCTAAACGGCGGCATCGCCGGATACGTGAACTACCCAGAAATACAACAGGTCACGAGCTGCAAGGAGGTGTCACCGTACGACATCGGCCTACCTTCTACCGAAGATGCGGTCTATGGGTTGACCCTCATCGGCGATTACGCTGACGGCGACATTCTTTTCAACGAGTGGCACACCATGGCCGTGTGGAAGGACGGGAAATGGGTCTGGCGCTACGACGATGAGATAGAGCTTGACGATGGCAGGTATGTTGGCGTGCGTGAAGGAGTCACCGAAGAAGACGTGCTGGCGGGTATCGACAACGGCGTCTTGTCCTGCAAGGATTATTTCGTGGCTCCCATAAAGAGCTACTGATTCCACGTTGAAAAAATGATGCCGTTATCTTGGTGAAGCAATTGGCATCTTTGGCGAATCATTCGGGTTGATTGGATGATACATCTGAAAACCCGGCTATGGCTTGGGCGGCTCCCGACTGATGGGAGCCGCCCGTTCGTTTCAGAGTCTAGAGCTTTTGCAGCAGGACTGCGATCGTGTTCAGGTGCTCAAGCGCACCAGCCTCGATGGCGGCGCGATCGCCTCGGGCGTATTCGTTGTCGCATTCGAGCCAGTCAGCCCATGCTTGGTTCGTGCAGGTCATTTCATGCATATCGACTATTTCGATGCCTTCTGCTCGCTTGATGACGCTATGCCACCAGTCCATGTCGTGCATGTAATCCAGCTGTTCGGGCGTCCACGATGCAAGCAGGCATGCGGGCGGATTGTCATGGCAATCTCGCACCATGCCGGGAATGGCGAACAGCAGCGTGCCACCGCGTTTGACGAACGGCAGCAAGCACGTTTCCAAATACTCGGGGTCGCGTCCGAAATAGTTATAGGAATCCACGCTTACCACGGCGTCGAAGAAGTCGGTTGCGTAGGGGAGCGCATGCGCATCTGCCTTCAATGGTATGACTTGATGGTTCGAAAGCCCGATGCTTTCGAAGAAGCGCATGTTGTCACCTGGCTCGCTCCAAAGGTCTGCTGCATGCACGGTGAATCCGTACTCGCGTGCCATGAGAGCGCTTGTGAGTCCTGCACCACTGCCGAGGTCTAAAACGATGGAGCCGGATGGTATATCAGCACAATCGAGTAACTCCTCGCAAAGCTTCAACGGGTTGGGCCCCATGCTCCGTTCGAGCGAGATTGATTTTGGGAACGAATTGGTTTTCGGGAAGTTCATGGTAATGTCCTGTTCTGTCGGAATCTTGGGCAGATAGGGGATTCAGAACGCAAACCTATAAGGCACCTCGTGTGCTATCATCACTTTTCTTCGGTTAGCGTTCACTAAAGAACAATGACCAAAAAGACATCCCCTTGGATGGTTGGTTGTGCAAGGCCCCATGCCCTGCGCGTTTTACGTAGCATACCACAGAGCCCCTTTGGGCTGGATGGAGAGCGCATTGTGTTAGCGAGAAGCGTGCGTGGTGCAATCGACCAGTTGGACGTGGAATTTGCGGTGGCGTGGGCCGTCGAACTCACAGAAGTAGCCGCTTTCACGCACATCCACCTCCACTTGCGCGGTAATGTCGTGAAAACCGAAGTCGCAGGTCTTCAGGCTATGAGTTTTCATGGACGTCTCCTTCCCCTTGAAGTTACGTTGAGGATGGCGGAAAACATGCTATAGAAGCATGCTTATGGCCAAGAAACGATCTTGAGCGCGGCCAAGGTATGTCAAGTTGCGTCTCGCCAAAGCAATATGCGTTTTAGCGCATTTGCGCGTAACGCCTGTATCAGCTGATGGGTTTTTTGGTTTTCGCGTTTGCGTTGACGATGCGAAAATCGAACCAGCATAAGCACCGCATTCAGGCAGGCGCGTATAATCCCAAGAAGCGTAAATCTATCGAAGACGGCTTCCAAGACGCTTGCTCTGCGTTCCAGTCGCAACGATCAGGTTGCCGTTAGAAGGGGACAGGGAAACGGGAATGACGCAGAAGAAAGTTGTCATCATCGGCGCAGGGTGCGCGGGACTCTCTGCGGGATACCAGCTGCACAAGAAGGGCATTGACTTCGTCTTGATCGAGGCGAGCGGGCATCTGGGCGGACGCACAGGCGCCGAGTATTTCGACCCCGACAATCCCGAGCACTACTGCTCCAACGGTGCCGTCTTCACCGAACCCAACAACGAGGTCACGTTCGAATATCTCGAGGAGCTGGGACTAAAAGACCTTTATTGGCCCATCGAGAAGAAGGTCTATGGCGTCAAGTACGACAAGGGAATCGCGTGGATGGCCGACGACGGCAACCCCCTGCATGCCCTGCCGGTACTAAAAGCCTTGTCTCCAGGAATCATTCCCGAAGCCGTCAAGTTCTTGAAGGCGTTCGGGCGAGATGCGAAGGAGCTTACCCCCCAAAACCTTGACATACTCATGGACGTTTCCGACTACAGCATTACCGAATGGTTCAAGACCAACGTTGGCGAGGAAATGCTCGATATGCTCATCGGCCCCATGATCACCGCCATGACCATCGGCCATCCCGACAAGATCTCTGTCGCGCATCCTCTCGCGCTGCTCAAGTTCATGTCCGGCATGGGGCAGATCAAGGGCAGCCACGAGGCCCTCAACCTCGTGCTCGGCGCAACGTTTGCCGATAACATCCGCTTCCACACCCGCGTCGAGGAGATTCTCTTCGAGGGGAGCAAGGTCGTGGGCGTGCGCCTCGAGGGCGGCGAGGTCATCGAGACGGACAACGTCATCTGCTGCACCGACGCCGTCGATGCGGTTGCGATAGCTCCCGACATGCCCCAGGACATCAAAGACGCCCTGAGCACCGCAACCTACTGCGCAAGCTGGCGCTACGTCTTCGAGTTCGACAGGCGCATCACGCCCGAGAACTTCATGCTCATGTTCCTGCCTACGCACGAGGACCGCATCATATCGACTATGTTCGACGAAAACCTGCAGGACATCTGCGGCAAGCCCGGTTGCACCCTTATGCAGGTCTTCACCGTCGATTGGCACGAAGACGAGCTCATGAACATGACCGAAGAGGAGCGCGAGGCGCGTGTTCGCAAGGAATGCGCCGAGATCTTGCCTGCGTTTGCCGCGGAGGGCAAGGTCGTCAGCTGCCAGCGTTACGAGCGCGGTATCAACCTGGAGCCTCCCGGACAGTTCAGGGCCATCCACGGCATGCTCGACAGGTACCAGGACGAAACCGAGGGCCTCTACCTCGCTGGTGAGTGGGGCTATCTTGTGGCATGCACCGAAGGCGGTTACAAAACCGGCAAACAATGCGCTCTTCAAGTGGCCGAGAAGCTGGGGAAGTAAGAATCGTTTCATCGTGCAGCGCCTCAAAACGGGGCGCTGCACCTCTTTTGGGAAAGGCTGCCAAGGCTGGTATTGGTCTTTGCCGAAACATGTTGAGGGGGTTGCTATGGATAAGAGACTACCGTGGATCCTGGGTGCTGGAGCGGCTGTTGGTGGAGCTGCGATTGGCCTGATAGCGTACAAGGCGAAGGCCAAGCGGGCGGCTTTAGAAGTGGAGGAGCTGCCCGAGCCGAAGCAGAGAAGGGAAGCCCCCACATCCGACAAGCCCGTCGTGATCGTGGGCGGTGGCAACGCCGGCCTTGCTGCGGCGTTCGAGCTAGAGAAGGCCGGTGTCGACTACGTGCTCTACGAAGCCAGCGATCGGCTGGGTGGGCGTGTGGGCCTCAGACACGTAGGCGAGTACGAATATGCTACGGGAGCCGGCTTCACCGAGCCCCAGTGGAAGAAGACGTTCGAATACCTGAACGAGTTCGACATGATGGACAAGGTCCACCGCATCGACCGCCAGGTATATGGCTTCTGGTACAAGGGCAAGGTGCACTACATCCCCCTGGGCGGGGAAGGCGATCTGGGACAGATGCTGAGATTCCGTGGTTTGCCATTGCGCATCATTCCCCAATTCGCCAAGTTCGCGCCCAACTTGATGAAGTACATGAAGGGGATTGACGAAAACCACGATTTCAGCTCGCTGGCCGAACTGTCCATGATGTCCACAGCCGAGTTCGGGCGCAAGTATGGTGGCGAAGACATTGTCGATCGCGTCTTGACCCCATTCCTGGGCACGATGGTGCTTACCAGGGCCGAAGAGGTTTCTATCGCCCACCCAATTGCGCTCATGAGCTTGATGCAGGGCATGTGCTCCATCGACGGTGGCTTGAGCTCCATCAACGACGAGATCATCAAGAGAGTCGGCGGAAAATGCAAGCTGAACACTCCCGTGAAGAAGGTCGTCATCGAAGAAGGCTGCGTCAAGGGCGTCGAGGCGGAGGATGGCTTTATCGAGTCTGATCAGGTCATCATGGCCGTGGATGCGGAAACTGCACTCGAGATAGCACCCGATTTGCCTTCTGCCATGGCCGAGCCACTTGCCACGTGCAAATACAGTGCCTCGTGGAACTACATCATCGGCGTCGAGGAGGGTGTCACACCTCCCGACTTCCTGGCCGTGTTCATCCCGGGAAGCGAAAACTCCATCCTCACCACGGTCTTCGACGAAAACGGCTGTCTGAAGAACAACCCGCCTGGGACAAGCGTGCTGCATGCATTCACCGCTGGCTGGCATGACGAAGAGCTCGATGCCATGACCGACGACGAACGCGACCGCGCCGTAATAAAGGAAGTCCAGAAGTTTTTCCCAGACGTGCCAGACGATCCGGTGTTCGTGCACAGCATCCGCTACGATCGCGCCGTGAACCTCGAAAAGCCGGGGCAGTACGTAGCCATCCAGGACCTGCTGAAGAACCACTTCAACGACGTGAAGGGCTTGCATCTAGCAGGCGAGTACCTGTTCCTCATCGCCTGCACCGAAGGCGCCTGGGCAACCGGCGCCGATGCCGGTTTAGCAGCAATAGAAGAGCTTTGGTACTAGGAAAGCACCCGCGAATCTATCCGCAAAGGCCGCGATGTCCGATAGGACCGTTATCAAGGTTTAGCTACTGATCGCTTAAGCGAAGTCACTGGAGAAAACACAAAGATGTCCGCATGCCCAAGGAAGCGGATTTGGAGATTGATTTGCATGGAAAAACCCACGCAGTTGCAGGCATTTGATGCACTGTATACGATAGCAGCTGGCGATGGACGAGGCGAAGCTCTGTTTGGGGATTGCTTCGAGTTGTCTCATGACGCCTACGCGCGCACGCTCATTGGCAGCGGTTATCCGACTGCTTACCTGGAATTTCCGCTTCTGGGAAAGCCAGGGTTCGATTTGCTCTCTGGGCATGATTTCGTGGAACCTGGCGAGAGGTTTGCTCCTGGAGCGGGTTTTGGCCATCAGGCGATGTTCGACTGGTTCGCTGGCGTGTGCGAACCTGACAACACGGTGAGCTGCGGATTCGAGCTGGATCTTTCGGCCGGCGAAACCGAGACCGCAGGTGTTTACCTGCAACATCGCATGCGCATGGAGCTGGTCGCTCCGTTCATGGAAAGCATCGGCGAGTCGGCTCGCACGCAATCTTATCTAGATGCTGCCTACAACATGCCCGAGGGATGGCCATCGGCTTACGTAGGGCTGTTTGCAGGTCGTGCGGGAACTCCCATGCGAATCGGGGGCTATCTAAGCGAAGCCGAGCTTGAGCATTGCGCGGATGACTCAGCGCATCTGGGCAGGCGTTTTCGTCAAATCGGTTTCACGGCTTTCGATGATACGATGCTTGCCCGTTGCTCGGAGTTCATGCAGCTTGCACCTGCCGTCGACTTCCAGTTCGACATCATGCCCGATGGCACCTTTGGGGACATGTTCGGGCTTTCGCTCTCATTCAACGAGACGAAACCACGCCAAGCACGCGCATGCATGGAGACTGGATACGGAGCGAGGCTCATGCAGACGCTTCAGAACTGGGGTTTGGCAGATGATCGCTGGAAGTTGATAGCTGGTGCCTCCTTCGCACGCCACGTGGGCTATGAGCGCGAAGATGGGACGGAGGGTAGGTTGGCGTTGATGGTCCGCTTGAACTATGCCAAGGTAAAGTTTTCCGCTTGCCAGCCAAGTCCTGCAAAGTTCTATCTCATGTGCATGGCTGGGGATATCGAAGACTGACCACGCTACGCCACCTTGGCGTATATGGCGCCACCAATGCGCTGGGGTCTGGTGTGAACAAGGCGATGCGCTGTATACCCCTCGGCGTCGTGAAGCACAGAAATGTGCGCGAAGATGGGAAAACCGCTACTATTGTATACAGTGGCAGCAAAGATGCAGCTGTTAGCCGATCGTTGCAGCAACGACGTGGCGCAATTGCCAAACGAACTCTTTTAAATCGGGACTATGCGAGGAGGCGACTATGGATCTTACGTTCCTTGACCAGACGGACTACATCCTTGATGCGTGGTCGAAACACGTTTCAAACGATCCTTTGGCCAAAGCGTTATCTGACGAACGT
>JBGUXY010000051.1:0-22694 GCA_045118335.1 Eggerthellaceae bacterium | reverse complement strand
AAGACGCACCTCGCCATCGCCGTGGGCAACGCGTGCGTGCAGGCCGGCAGGACCGTCCGCTTCTTCACGACCGCCCAGCTCGTGCTCATGCTCGTCAAGGCAAACCGCGACCATGCGCTCGAGGCGATGTTCAAGGACCTGGCCAGGGCCGAGCTGCTCGTCCTGGACGAGTTCGGCTACGTGCCGCTGGACATCGAGGGCGCGAGGCTCCTGTTCCAGGTGATGAGCGACTGCTACGAGAAGCGGAGCGTGATCGTGACCACCAACATCGAGTTCAGCAAGTGGGGCACCGTGTTCGGCGACGACAAGCTCGCCGCGGCCGTCATCGATAGGATCGTCCACCACGGCCGGCTCGTCGAGTTCAACGGCGCCAGCAAGAGGATGGACGCGGCGCTCATGCTAGGGAAATCGGAAGTCTAGAAAGCGGGTCGGCACTTGCTGGCGAAGTGTCGAAAACCTGCATAGCGAAATGTCGGTTTTTCTATTGACGAATACACCTCCTCGAGCAGCGGCGTGCCCGGGAACAGCGTGAGCCCACCCGTGCCAACGACCATGGGGTTCGTCTGGCTGAACACCTTCGCGGAGTTGATGGCGTGCTCGCGCGTGTGGGAACGCCCTGCCACGCCGTTGAGGAACGAATGCCAATAGCGTATGCCTGCCTCGTCGAGCTTGGCGCACTGTTCGATTATGTCGGCCGCGCGGTAGCCCTTGTCTATACGCTCGAGAGCCCAGTCGTCGCCCGACTCGGTGCCAAGCGATATCTCGTCCATGCCAAGGTCCTTGAGCGCCCGCAGCTGTTCGATGCTCTTGTTGCGCAGGTCGGTCACACGGCCGACCGTGTAGATGTGCTCCATATCAGGCAAGTACAAGTTGACTTTCTCCAAGATGGGAGCCAGCTTGTCGAAGGGCAGTGCGAGCGGATTGGCAGAGAGCAGCTGGATGGTGCGTGCGTGCGGCACCGTGGCGGCGAGCTCGCGCAAGTCTTCCTCGATCTGCTCCATTGGCGCAAGGCCGAATTTCACGCCCTTGTACATCGTGCAGAACTTGCACTTGTTGTGCGTGCAGCCTCGAGTGACTTCCAACAGCGGCCACGTGGGCCAATAGGGGTTGCGGTATACAGGTTCGGTGAAGTGCATGGCTAATTCCTTTCTCTTATCTTGTTTTCGATAACAGGATAGGGCTGAACGTTCGTAAATTATCCGTACAATACGCTAATATGTACGGTATCTTCGATTGAGCGATTTAAGCAGGAGGGGGTCCCATGCGCACAATGCGTGATACCAGGGGCATGTTCGCCAACGAGCTGGAAACCATGATGGAGCAAATGCCGCTCTCGAAGGTGCGCGTTGCAAACCTGTGCACGCGCTGCGAGGTCGAGCGACGCGTGTTCTACTACCATTTCAAGGACAAGTATGACCTGGTTGCCTGGATGTTCGAGCGAGACTACGCCTCTGCAGCCGACGGGCGCACGCCCTATTCCGAAGAGCTCTACGCTGCGGCGCACAGCAGGCTCTGGGCGCGTCGCTCCTTCTACCGCCGCGCCTTCGAGGAAGACTCGCAGAACTCGATCTGGCGCTACCTCCTACAGTTCAGCATCGAGGCCAACGAGCGAGTGCTCAAGCGGCATCTGGGGGTTCCTATCCTCTCTCGTGAGCATGCCTTCATAGCCCGGCATTTCGCGTTTGGGAACGTGGGCTGCCTCGTGGACTGGCTGAAGGGCTCGATCACCGCGACGCCGGAGCAGCTCGCCTCGTGCATGTTCGGTTGCATGCCGGCCGCGCTGCGAGAAGCCTATGCGAATCATGGGAGAAACGAAGGCTGAGCTAGGCATGACAAGGGGACAGGTCGTTTGTCATATGGTTTGTCATATGACAAGAATATGACAAACGACCTGTCCCCTTGTCATGTGTCCCCTTGTCATGTTGTCAGTCGGCGAAGCCGGTGTTGCGCGAGATGCCTGGGCGCACCGCCGCAACGTCGGATTCGTGGTGCAGCCGAGCCATGTTCGCCCCTCCCACCTGTCGGTTTAATCCGCTTTAATTCTTTCCGAGCTTCTCGAACCAGCTCTGGCGTAATCCACCCGAGCTTCAAAACGGCTACGAGAGGAACGGCTGGGCAATCTTGAGGGCGGGTTTCAGGCCGGGCGGTTGCAGGCGGCGACGGGCGTCAGCAAGGCGGGCGGGAATGTCGATATGCTGGGGGCACTTCTTCACGCAGGCCCCGCATTCTATGCAGTTGCTCGCCAGGCGCGGATCGCCACTCGTCACGCCGATGCTCAGCATGTAGTTGAAAAACCCGGTGCGCCAGCCCAGCGAGTAGCTCTCGTTGTATGCCGCGAAGATGGACGGAATGCTGAGCCCTTGCGGACAGGGCATGCAGTAGTTGCATCCCGTGCACGGCACGCGGAAGCTCTCCTCGAACACCGCCTTCGCCTCGCGAATGGCGGTGTGCTCTTCGTCGGTCATCGAATTGGGCGCCGTCTCGCTTGCAATCGCGCAATTCTCCTCGAGCATCTCGTTGGAATTCATGCCCGAAAGCACCACGGTCACATCCGGCTGGTCGAACAGCCACCGCAGCCCCCACGACGCAGGGGTGCGCCCGGGCACCGCACGCTCGAACGCGCTCAACATCGCCTTCGGGAGGTTCGAGACGAGCCGGCCGCCCAGAAGCGGCTCCATGATGACGACGGGTATGCCCTTCGAGGCCGCCAGCTCGATGCCCTCACGGCCTGCTTGGTAGTGCTCGTTCACGTAGTTGTACTGAATCTGGACGATATCCCAGTCGTAGTTTTCCATAAGCGCGCGGAACTCGGACATGCTGCCGTGGAACGAGAAGCCGATTCGCCGGATTTGCCCGCTCGCCTTCTTTTGGGCGATCCAGTCCTCGATGCCCAACTCGACAAGCCGCGTCCATTGGTCGAAAGTCACGATGTTGTGGATGAGGTAGCAATCGAGGTAGTCCGTGCGCAGGCGCTCGAGCGATGTCGCGAACAGCCGCTCCACATCGTCAACCGACTTGCATTTGCCGTGCGGGAGCTTCGAGGCGATATAGATGCTTTCGCGCAGGTTATTGCGCTCGAATATCTCGCCGATCGCCTCTTCGCTGCCGCTGTAAGCGTATGCCGTGTCGAAGTAGTTGATGCCACGCTCGAATGCGGTCAGGATCATGTACTCGGTTTTCAGCATGTCGATACCGCCAACGCCGCGTGGAAGACGCATGCATCCCATGCCAAGCACCGATAAATCTTCACCCGTCTTTTTGTCCAACCGATACTCCATGGATCCTCCCAACCTTGCATGCGACGGTACCAGTATATCGAGACGATTGCAGCGCCAAGCCGTGCTACGAGAAGGCGCCGCCTTCGCCCCACTCCCAAGCGCCTGCGACTCCACAGGCGTTGGCCACGATCTCGAAATGGTATTTGGCAATGCCCAGGTCGGTGTACTCCATCCCCGATTTCACGCGGATGAGCTCGGCGCGCACGGGACCTTCAACGTCGTCTTGGACGAACACGACCGGCTGCTCGTTGATGGCCGAAGGGCCTTTCCACACCGCGTCGATGCAAGCCTGGATCCATTCGGGAGCGGCATCGAGCGGTACGGGGCCGCGGTAGAGGTCCTCGAGCGGCTTGGAGCGACGGCGAATGCCCGCGCGAATCGTTCGCTGCTTGAGCGGCGTCTTTGCCGGGGCATAGCCAATGGGAACCACGTCGTGCAGGACCTCCCCTTCAGCGATTTCGACGCGCGTCGTCTCCCGGTTGAACGTGCCCGCGACCCAGCAGGTCGAAAGGCCCATCATCTCGGCAAGCAGCACGAGCCGCTCGCCGTAAAAGCCAAGCTTCTCCTCCTCGATGGGATCTTTTTGCGCCACGAGCGCCGCATAGCATGGCGGGTTGGCGGCGAACATGTTCTCGCTCATGTCGAGGGCTGTTCCGTCCTCACGCGGGCCGAACATCTGGAAATGCAGCCCCGACTCCTCGTTGATGCGCGCAACCTCCTCGGCGAGCGCGTCGAACTTCTCCTGCTCGACCGGATCGCCTGTGAAAGCACGACACGAGACGCGCTCTTCAATGGCCTGGATGACATCCATTGTCTCTCCTAACGTTGTCGCATTTTAGTAATGTTTCAAGGGCATGATAGCCCATACCCGCCGTGGCTTGCGTATGCAATGCGATTTGCAGTCAACGGTTTGTTGTCGGAAGAGACCCTTGTCATGCGATGGGCATATTGTCTTGCCATGTCTTGCGGCGCAGCGCAAGGTATTCTTCCTCGCACGGGCAGCCCTCGAACGCATCGGCCGCCCAGACGGCGATGCGCGAGATATCTCCCTCAACCACGAGCTCACGAAGCGCGGGGTTCCAGGCGAAAGCGCATTGGTCAACCTCGTCTACGCCTGCAGGCAGCACCACGCGCTCGAGTTTCGCACCGGCGAACATGAGGCTCTCCACGCAGTCGTAGTCCGCAGAGAAGCGCACCTCGCGGAAGCCGTCAGGCAGCTCGGTCGCCTCGAAGGATTCGGCGTTCGCACAAACGAGCAGACCCGCAATGCCCGGCAACGCCTCCGCACATGCCTTGAAGTATGCATCGCACGAGGTGCGGCAAAAGAACGCGTACCAGCCGAACGAGAAGGGATAGGTGCACAACAGCGAACCCCACTTGCCCGGCGCCAGCAGGGCGTCGACGTCACACGCGTACTCGTAACGATTGCCATCGGCACACCACACGTCCATCATTCCGCTCTCGTTCATGCGCGCGTCGGCTACCGCAACGTCTTCGGGAAAATGCACTTGATGGGCCTCGAAGCTCGCGAACCGCCCGCGATCGCGGTTGAGAAGCCATACCCAGAGCTGCCCACCGGCAAGCCACACGATCGACCTCCCCGAAGGGGATGTGACGATGGCATCGGGCATGGGATAGCCGTATCCGAGGAACGGCACATCGTGTTCGAGGGCATAGGCGAGCGCCCTGCCCTCAGCGTCGACCAGGAAGAGGTCATCATACCAGCACTCATCTACGCCGCGGACCTCCCCCACACCGAAGTACGAGCCATCAGGGAGATGCCCGTAGCATTCGAAACGGTGCCATGCCACGTACTCGCGGGGAGTATACTTCGATGGCTCGTGGTTATCCTTGAGCTCGGAAAACCACACACCCACTGTTGTTTTCAATGGCATGCCCTTATCACAGCCCTCCCTCTAATGAGCCAGATTGTTCGCTGCGATCATTATGGCATCATTCCCTTCCGCACCGACAGCCAGTCTCCACAACGAGCGCAGCATCCGTATAAGCCACGGTAATCGCGCGCCACTCGATGATGTTGCCAGTCGTCTTGAGGTGATCGATATCGAAGGGATGGCAAGGGGCAGGTCTGACAAGGGGACAGGTCGTTTGTCATATGTCTCCTGACAAACGACCTGTCCCCTTGTCAGAAGGCTAGGTCTTTCTTATCGGGTGCCTCACGACCGTCTTCATCTTTGCGGGATCCGCCTTACGCGGGTCGGAAAGATAGATCTCGTGATGGCGACGCACGTCGGAAAAATCTGGCACGAAGCCTTGCGATTCGGCAAACTCGTGCATAGCTGCGACCGTCGCGGGCTCGTCGTCGTATGGGCCAAGGTGCATGCACTGCACGCAAAGGCCTTCGTCTATCTCGACCAGTCGCACGGAAGAGAAGTCGAGCCCCTTCTTGGCCGTAGCGGCCTCGACTGCCCAGGCAAAGTCGGCATCCTTCACGAACTCGGGAACGCGAATTGCCGAAATCCAGCAAAACGACGACTTGTCAGCGTTATCGACGCCGCTCACCCCCTCCTGCCACCAGAAACCCTCGAGCGGTGGCACCACATACTGGTAGAAACCCTTGATGGCGTGATCGGTCTTGTAGCTCATCTTGAGCGTATAGGCAACGCCGTAGAGCAGCTCGAGGGCATGCTTGTACGTACCGTCCTGCTCGTTGGGGTCCCCCGAACCCTCGATGGCTAGGAAGCGAATCGGCGGCACCTCGATTATGGATGGCCGCGTCTTGGGCTGGTAGAGGTCACGGTATTCCTTCTTGAAATCAAATGGCATGTGGCACTCCTCAACGAAAATGGTTTCAAATGCATCTTATCGCATTATGGGAAACAGTTTTTCATTGCATAAGGGGGGCGCAAACAATCCTTGACCCCTTGTTCAGCCGCCGAGGCTCCAGAAGGTTCACCTGCCGACGCAGCCTTCCTCTGGCGCCTGACGGCGATGCGGTCGATGATCAAGACGGCATACACGGCAGCGACGGCAAGCACCATCATCACGAATGACATGAGAGTAAAAAGCTCACTGACCGTTTCTTGGCTCATTGCGGTCTGGTTCAAGAGCCGATACGTTATCACAGCCACAGAAGATGTCTGCAGAAGCACGAACAGGCAAGCGACAATACGCGCGACAATCCATTTCACCGATGGATGCTTGTACTTGCCATACGGTAGATACAATTGGAAACTCAGCAAGAACACTAAAACGCTGATTCCAAAATAGACATCGCCTTCCATACCCATCAGGTCCATGCCTCTGGCCGTCATGTCGAATCCAGCCGTCACGTTTGCGACGCAGAACGTCATCCATGCCGAAAGGGCCATGTACTTCCTGCCGTTGACTATCGTGTCAAGATCAAGCAAGTTGAGAATCTCGTTGAGATAGATAAGGAACATTCCCAAGATGAGCAGGAAATACATAATCGGCTCAAACAGATTCAAATCCGTGGAGACCTCTCTGCCAAAGCCGATCAGGGTCTCGCCAAACGTGAGCACCATCAACAACGCGCATCTCTCGGCCAGATGAGCTTTGTTTCTTTCTCCAAGATCGTCCTTGCCCCCGGTGCGCCAGAATGCGAATCCGACCAGCATCGCCACCAGGCAGATGATTTGCGCTGGTACCTTGGGCATCGGCTGTGATATCAAAACCAGTGCAGCCTGGACGACCAACGTGAAAATCGCAGCAACGGTGTCGCGCCTGATCCGATAGGGCGGATTGATGATGCTTCTGTAGCGAATGACCCAATGAATCATAGTGTTGACGACGATCAACACCCAGCTGATGTTATAGATCGTATAGTATTCCCAACTGGTACTGATGGCCTGCGTCATGATGAACAGCAGAAACATGTTCGTGGTCAGAAACACGACGTCAGGCGCGCGCCCGGAGCCAAACCGGTTCATGAAGATGGTGCTGTTGAACCAGATCTGAAGCATCAGGGTGAACGTGAAGCAGAATGTGTAATACGAGTACCAGTCTACTTGCCCACCTTCGACGTCTGTGATGATGGGCAGGATGCTGCGGATGCAGAAAATGAATACTAGGTCGAAGAACAGCTCGATGAAGCTGGCCCTGTCAAGCGGCTCATATGAATCAGCATCGATTGTGCCAGATTGAGAAGCTGGGATCCTATTTGCTATGTACTTGAAGAAACCCATGCAACCTGCTTTTGCCTTGACAGATTGAAACGGCACTTTCATAGCACGGCCCGTCAGTCGCATCCCCCACCATGCGCAGCGCAACCATCATGCTCATCGCTGAGAATGAATTCCTCGACGATCTGCGCCGCCCTGCGGCAGGCACGCACGCAGGGTCGGCTGCGATAGTACTCCTCGGTTCTGACCGCTGGTTCGTCAAGCTCTTCGCCTTTTTCCAAGCCGAGGAGCTCGCGGCAGATCAGGGACCCTTCCGTCTCCACGAAGGCGTGGCACATGGCTTGCATCTTGGTATACAGTTCCTTCTTGCACGCCTGATCGCTGGGATCGGGGCATTCGAGGAGGTAGCCCGCCAACAAGGTCATGCCGGACACCGCGCCGCATACTTCCCGCAACTTGCCGAAGCCCGCACCAAAGGGACAAGCCAGTTTCGCAGCCTGCTCTGTCGTCATGCCAACAGTATCCGCAAAGGCTGCGAATACTGCCGAGCTGCAGCAGTAGCCATCCCGGAAGAGCCGCTCCGTCTCATCAGCCCTAGAGATGCCCTTCGTGGGACCAAACTCCCCATTCGACTCCTGACACTGCAGCCCGTTTTGCTCGGGCAGGTCGGCCACCTGCGTGTTCTCAATCATTTTGCAAGCCTCCCATCTGGGTGAATACAGCATCGATTCTCCCATATCACGCAACGGAAAATCAATGGCCATGCATGAGAGGATGACGTGAGGCACAAAGCAGACGGCCTTGCCATCAGACCCCCAACCCCTCTAGCACTGCGACATGGAAGGCTTTAAGCACCCACCGACATCAATTTGTCACAGATTCGTCCCGAAACCCTCCATCGCCCCGAAACCCGGCAAGTGAACATTTGGCAGAATGATTCCCATGATGATCAGGATTGCGCCTGCTATGCCGGCAATTCCCAGCGTATCCCCCATCAGCAGCCATCCTAGAACTGCAGTTGTCAGAGGATTGATGGCGCAAATGATTCCCGCGCTTTCTGAAGAGAGTGGCTTTTGCGCTATAGGTTGAATTGCGAATCCGAAAGCAGTGCAAAGGACTGCCAGAGCCAAAAGCATGAACCATTCTGGTCTGCTCTCGGGGAGGCGAGGAGCTTCAAGCAGGAATGATGCTGCCAAGCCCAAAAGACCCATGACCCCGACATAAAGAATGCCGAGTGTCAGTGGGTCGTGTTTTTTCGAGATACGGTCTGTGATTATGATTGCGGTGGCGTAAGTCAAAGCGGCGATCATACAGAGCATCTCACCCAGACCCAGATGATTGCCGAAGAAGACACCACCTCCATTGGATGTCCCATCAGCGGAACCACAAAGCACAATCAACCCGATACCGATGAAGGTAACCACCGTGCTTGCGATGATCACCAATTTCGGAAATCTGCGAAGCAGGATCGCTTCGAGAATAGGGACGATGACGATGGCGCTGTTTTCCAAAAAGGAGCAGGTGGAAGCTGTTGTGTACTGAAGACCGATCAGTTCAGCAGCCATGCATAGAAAGTACACGCCACCCAACAGAAGTGAAGCATGGATCATGCGTGGATTCGCCTTGATGTCTGCAATGACCTTATGTGAGAACAATACGAAGAGAATGAGAAAAGCCAGCAAGAAGCGGATTCCCAGAAGATTCAGAGGTTCCATGCTTCCAAGCAAGTGCTTGGAGAACAGGAAGGAAGAACCGCGGGCAATGCTCAAAGCCGCCATTAACGCACAGCCAGCTCTGAAGCTGATTCTCAGGTTGTTCTCGGAAATCTCCAGCATTGGTTTTACCTCTACTTTCATCACCCCTTGACACCATTGTATCGAGATTTAATATTGAGTAAACCGAAAGTTATTCAATATATCCTTGATTAGTATTCAAGGAAGAAGAGAAGCCATGGATACGGAACGCATCAACGCATTGCTATGCGCTATCGAAGAGAAAAGCCTCACAGCCGCAGCAGAGAAACTGGGGTATACGACATCGGGAGTCAGCAGAATGATGGCGGCACTCGAGGAAGAAACAGGTTTCCCATTACTGGTGCGCAGCCATAGCGGTGTGGTTCCCACAGAGGAGTGTCGCCAGTTGCTGCCCCTGATGCAGGAAATACTCGCGCTGGCAAATCGATACAACCAATTAGCAGGTGAACTGGTGGGATTAACACGAGGAACGATCCGGATAGGAACATCATATTATGCATACTATGATTGGTTCGCCAGACTGATTGCCGAATTCCAACAGCTGTATCCAGGCATAGAAGTACAGATCATCGAGGGGACCAGCACGGAACTGATCGGCGCCATGGAAGAGCATCGGGCAGATCTTTGCATCGTCAGCCGCAGGCAGGGCAAATACGATTGGATTCCATTGAAACAGGATGAGCTGCTTGCTTGTCTTCCAGAAAAGCACCCTTTGGCAAAAAGACAATCATTCCCCGTAAAAGCCTTTGCAACAGAAGATTACATAGAACTCTATCCTGGAAAGGAAACGGACAACTCGCAAATGCTGCAGAAAAACGGAGTTACGCCTCATGTCAAATACTCTACGTCGGACAACTATGCCGCCTATGCGATGGTTGCCGCAGGATTGGGTGTAGCGTGCACGAATGCAATTATTGGGGAATCGTTCAAGGAAGGCGTTCGATATCTGACGCTTTCGCCGAAACAGCCTGTCGAGATCGGTATTGCCATACCTAGGAAAAAAGAACTGTCACCTGCCGCCAAACGGTTTGCGGAGTTTGCGCAGGAGCAGTTTGCATGACGATGATCGCCGCATGTTGCCCGCAATCATGAAATCGGGGGCGACTCCGCCACGTAATAGGCTGGCAAATCGAACGTTTTCCTTGTTGTGCACGATAAACCCCTCTGCAAGCGATTGCTTGTCAGAAGGGTTTTAACAAGTCCGTAGAGGTTTTTCTAAGCCAATTAGACCCAGATGGCTATTTTGCTTACTCGGTGTCGCTGTCCCGTTCGCCGTGATGGCGAGCAGGGGCTCCTCTTGGGCCGATTGTTCCACGGGGCCATTCGCAACAGTCGATTCCGCCGAACCGTCGGCTTCACTTTCCGTTTGCGCGGTTTGCGTTCCTTCTGGCTGGCCAGCAGCCGACACCTCCCCCGATGCGGTACACGCCGCAAGCGCAAGCAATGCGATGGGCGCAATTGCGACTAGATTCGCCGTACGTCGTATGACAAGCATCAACGCTGCGTTTTCTAACATGGTCGCTACCCCTCCGAACGCAAGCGGTGGTTACCAATCGCTTCCGTAGGTAAATTGCTTTACACCCCCAAGAATCGAGGTGTGGTTCGCTTGCAATCCAGGGCGCCCATCTCTTAGTAGCTCTCAGCGATAGACGCGTGCCCCTGTCCCTTGAGATACTCGTCGAACCAGGCGAGCACGATCACGTTCGTCTGCTCGATGCAGGCTTGCGCATCTATGTCTCCCGTGCCCAGCATCGATGCGAGGGTCGGCGAGAAGAGCGGCAGGTCCGTGAAATTCATGTGGCCGGAACCCTTGAAATAGGTGTGCGCCGAGATCTTCGCGTTGTCGAGCACATAGGTGTTCACGTACTTCTGACCCTGTTCGCTCGTCTCCAGACCACTAAGATAATGCTGGTCGCTGTCAACGGAGAGCAGCGGGACGGGATAGGGATCCTCGATATACGTGTACGTACCATCGCCGTTGTACTCGTACTCGGTGAACATGGTGCCGTCTAGATCGATTACGGCGCCGACCTCGTCGCGGATACGGCCCTGACCCACACTGGTCGCCCCGCCCATCGAGTGCCCGACAAGTCCCACCTTGTCAACGTCGGCCATCCGCAGGGCCTGCTGCACGAGCTCCTTCTGCTCGTTGGAATCGAAGAACCATGCGCTGCCATCGGTCGATCCGCCCTTCACCGCCGCTTCGATCGTATCGAGAGCAAAACCAAGGTCGTCCATCCGCAGTTCCATCCACGCGCGGGTCAGCGGATATGACTCGTCTTCGGAAAGCTCTCCACCCTGCACTGCCATGGCTTGGGTGATGAAGTCGCGGTCTACAAGGATGGTCTGGCCCTGGGTGTCAGTCGTGAAGAACGAATGATGCGGGTAGTCGAGCGCGGCGACCACATAGCCGTTGCTCGCGAGCTCGGTGTAGAGCGAGAAATTGCTCTCGTGGTATCCAAAGGCACCGTGTGAGAAGACCACGAGGGGGAACTGGCCAGTTGATTCATCAGAGGCGTCGGGATAGTAGAACCACACGGGAATCTCGCAATAGCTGCCGTCTTGTTCGAAGGAATCAACCCTCGATTCGTCGACCATGATGGCATGCGCTTGGCACACGCCGTAATCGCCCGTGGTTGGCAGACCGTCATACGGCGGAAAGACCAGCGCCGGCACTACTGCAATAGCGATGACCACGATACTGCCGATGACGTTGAGCACCATGCGCGGAATGCGGTGCGGCGTGTCTGCACTCGCCTTCTTGCTGCGAGTTAGGAAGACGACAATCGCGATGACTGCCCGCACAACGAGTACGACGAGCAGCATCTCCCAGCGGAAATCGAATGCGATGCCAGAGACGGTAAGCGTCATGAGCAGCGCGAGCACGACCGCCTCACAGACGCTCACGGTGGTGCGGATGCGTATCCATTTCTGCTTGCTGCTCTGCATCTTGATGCTGGCGATAAGAACGGCGACCTCGACTACCGCGAGCACCGCAAGAACCATTATTCCCATACCCTATCCTTTCTCGTCATTTGGTTGATCGAACAGCGTGTCAGCTGGCGTTATCGCCCCCACGAACGCATTGACGAGAAGCTGACTCGCAAGCTCTTCGTTGAAAGGCATCGCATTGTTGGCCATGAGGCTGGCATATCCGTGCGCCATAACGGCAAGTGATGTGAAGACGAGCTTTGCTTGGTCGCGATCGAGACCAGCGGCCTGCTGCAGCACGTCGATTACCGGAGCCAGGTTTTCGTCGTCGTTGAGGGCGAGCAGGTCACGTCCGGCATATTCGTTCGTCTGGAAAAGGAAGCGAAAGAGACGCGCCTCGTCGTGCCCAAAGCGCAGGTATCTCATTCCCAACTCGAGCATCGGGTCGGGATAGCCGCCGTGCAGGTCGGTGATGTAATCCGTGTGGAATGCATCTGCGATTTCGTATGCCGCTCGTCGTATCTCTTCAATCGACTGGAAATGGTAGAGCAGCGGCTGCGTGGAGCAGCCTAGGCGCTCTGCGATATGCCGTACGGTCAGAGCCTCATGGCCCTCTTCCCGTGCGATCTCGAATGCAGCCTGTGCAATCGTCTCGCGCGTAGCCACAACCTTCGGACTCATGCTAGTCTCCTTTTATAACAGTCGTTATAAATGATTATAGCACGAGGTTGGATCGCAGACGAAGAATAGACGCTAGCTCAAACCGCGCCCCAGCACATCGGATGGAGCGTGACGGAATCAGACAATGCGGTGGATGCCGCAAAAGGTTTCCCTCCGCGTCGCCTGCGGACCACTGAAAGAGCTATTTCCTTGTCGCTCTAGCTGAACCTGCTAGATTCCCAGCATCTCGCTGTACACGGCCAGCGCACCGTCAGTGTCGTGGGCAAGCACGCGTTTGGCCAAAACCTTGCCGAGCTGCACGCCTTCCTGATCGAAGCTGTTGAGGTTCCAGAGGAAGCCCTGGAACATGATCTTGTTCTCGAAGTGCGCGAGGAGCGCTCCCATGGATTCCGGCGTGAGCCTATCTCCGACGATGATGCTCGACGGGCGCCCGCCTTCGAAATGCTTGTTCGGGTCCTTGTCGTCCTTGCCGCAGGCGAAGGCGACGATTTGCGCAACCACGTTGGCTCCCAGTTTCTGCTGGCTGTAACTGCCTTCTATCAAGACATCCGTTTTGCCCTGGTTTTCCTTGAACCCGATGAACTGCAAGGGGACGATGTCAGTACCCTGGTGAAGCAACTGGTAGAAGGAATGCTGGCCATTGGTTCCAGGCTCTCCGAACAGCACTGGCCCGGTGGGATAGCCCACAGGCTCCCCGAAACGATTGACGGATTTGCCGTTGGATTCCATATCCGCCTGCTGCAAATGAGCCGGGAAACGGGACAGCGCCTGGGAATAGGGCAGGACTACCGTACTCTTGTATCCCAGGATGTTTCGCTCGTATACCCCGATGAGAGCATCGAGCATCGCCGGGTTTTCCAGCGGGTTCTCGTTGATGGAAATCCGATCGGTCTCGGCGGCGCCGGCAAGGAACCGCGCAAAGACCTCGGGGCCGAAAGCCAACGACAGCACTGCCCCACCCACCGCAGAGGTGGAAGAATAACGGCCCCCGATGTGGTCGTCCATGAAGAACGCTTCCAGATAACCGCTATCTTGAGCCAGGGGGGAAGTCTGGCTGGTGACGGCGACCATATGGTCGGCCGGGTCGAGGCCCAACTTGACGAGGGCGTCTTTCACAAACGCTTCGTTGGTCAGCGTCTCGAGCGTGGTGCCGGATTTCGAGACGAGGATGAAAAGGGAGTGCGCCACATCGATGTTGCTCAGCACGTTCACCGCATCATCGGGGTCGACGTTGCTGATGAATCGGGCTTCCATCTTCAGAGAACCCTCGGCACGAGCCCAGTTCTCCAGTGCCAGGTATACGGCCCGAGGGCCCAAATCACTTCCTCCGATACCAATCTGCACGACTGTCGTGAAAGCCTCGCCTGCCGCGTTGGTTATCTTGCCCCCATGCACCTTCAAAGCGAAATCGGCGATCCGCTTCTGCTGCTCCACGTAGAATTCGCGCTTGTCGACCCCGTCCGCAACGACAGGACCACCAAGCTGCCCTCGGGTCAGATGGTGCAAAACCAGGCGCTTCTCCCCGGTGTTGACCATGGCCCCGTTGTAGAGCTCGGCGAACTTCTCGGTCAACTGAGATTCCTTCGCCAGGTTTGCCAACTTACCCAAAACGGCGTCGTCGACCTGCTTGGCGCCATAGTTGTACGAAAGCCCGCACGCCATGGGCAGGGCGTAGTCCCTCACCCGTTGCGCACCTTGCTCCCCCGCCAGAACCGTGCGCAGGTCAACCTTTGTATCGTCCGCCACAAGCTCCTGATATGCATCCAGCTGATCGAGGTTCTTCCAATTTGCCATTTCTTCTCCCTTTTAACGAATCTGTCGAAGCGAAGGTTTCGTTGCCTCCTGCATTCTACGCTATAAACAGGGTGAAAAGGGAATCTAGCCATTTATATATAGAGGCTAACTGCCTGCGTCCCCCCTGCCATGCTGATTCTAGCGAACGCCACATGGCACGAAACAGAAGCTCGATTCGATTGGCTCTGTCTTCGGTTGCATCGAAAAATCGCCTTTTATCTGCAGTGTTAGATGAGCTTGAACCTCGTATCTGCTCTTTTTGCGCGTACAATAAGCGAAACGGCGGTATAAATGGAAACAGTCACTCCAACAATGCAAGATCTGGTGAGCGTATGCATCAAAACCTGAAGAAAGACGTGATGGAGCTCGGCGGCGACATCGTGGAATCCGATCGCTTTGCCAAGGCGCAAGACGTCATCCATCATGCCAAGGACAGGAACATCTACAACCACAGCCTCAAAACAGCGGGGCTTGCCCTCTCGATTGCCCGCTGGCTTGGCCGGCGTGGGGTCGCTGTAAGCGAAGAGGACACCGTTCGTGCAGGTCTTTTGCACGATATCGGAATGACGGAAAACAGCGTCTCCAAAAGCCCCTCCTACCGGAAGGCTTTTTCCCACCCACGAGAAGGTGTTCGCATCGCACGTGAGGAATTCGGGGCAAATGCAACCCAAGCCGACGCCATCCGTCACCACATGTGGCCAATCGGCATCATCCCACCCAAAACCCCCGAAGGATGGGCAGTCCTTGCGGCGGATAAGCTCTGCTCTACGACTGAAGCGATAATCATCACCAAAGACAAGCTTGGCCATGCAATAAGTACGCAGATTTCGAGTTTGGGAAAGACGCGACAAGAGAGGAATAGCGATGGAAGACAAGAACACCTTGGAAGGTGAGGCTTCCGTAACAAACGGCGTCAAGCGAATGGTCTTCGCGCTCATCGCAATCGCCCTCGAAATCATCTTCATCATGATCGTCAATATTTACTGGGCCGAGAAGGCGGAATGGTTCGCCATAGGCACCCGCGTCCTCGGCACAATCCTTGTGCTGCTCATCTACAGTGACGAACGGCCTTCTGCCATGAAGATGACTTGGATCATCGTCATAATGGCACTCCCCGTCTTTGGCGCCATCTTGTTCCTGCTCATAGGGCTGAACTCCCGTTCGCTGAAGATGAAACATCGCTACAAGATAGTCGGCGAGCAGCTCTTCCCGCTCCTGAAAGACGACTCGGAAGAGATATCCCACCTGGACGCCATCGACCCCCGCGCGGCGAACATCGCGCGCTACGTGAGCAAGTCATCGGGATACCCGCTCTACGACGACTCCGCCATCGTTTACTACGACGATGCCGCTGCCGGCCTCGAGGCTCAAAAGGAGGCCCTGCGCCAGGCACAAGACTTCATCTTCATGGAATACCATGCCATTCAGGATGCGGAAAGCTGGCACTCGGTCCAAGATATCCTGGTCGACCGTGTTAAAGCGGGTGTCGAAGTCCGCGTTTTCTACGACGACATGGGGTCCATCGGCTTTGTCAACACCGACTTCGCCAAGCGCCTCGAAGCAGTGGGCATCAAGGCACGCGTCTTCAACCCCTTCTCCCCGGGACTCAACGTCTTCCTCAACAATCGAGATCACCGCAAGATCACCGTAATCGACGGTCGCGTGGGCTTCACCGGCGGCTACAACCTTGCCAACGAGTATTTCCACATCACAGAACCATTTGGTTACTGGAAAGATACTGGTGTGCGCATCGAGGGCGAGGCGGTGAAAAACCTCACCGTCGCCTTCCTCGAGATGTGGAACGCCATCAGCGACGAGGACGAAGACGATGCTTCCTACGACCGATACCTGCCATCTGTCGCCACTCCCCCCTTTGTCGAAGGTTTCGTGATGCCGTATGCAGACATCCCAATTGACAAAGAGCAAGTCGGCGAAAACGTGTACATCTCGGTAGCGGAATACGCGAAAGACTACGCGTGGTTCGTAACGCCTTACTTGATCATCACCGACGAGATGAACCATGCGTTGGGGCTTGCCGCCAAGCGCGGAGTGGATGTGCGCATCATCACGCCCGGCATCCCCGACAAGAAGCTCGTCTATTCGATTACACGCTCGCACTACTTCTGGTTGGTGAAAAACGGAGTGCGAATTTTCGAGTACACGCCTGGCTTCTGCCATTGCAAGATGAGCATAGCCGACGACAACCTGGCAACCTGCGGCACCATCAACCTGGACTACCGCAGCCTCTACCACCACTTCGAGAACGGTTGTCTCTATTATGGCTGCGAAGCCACATTGGATACCAAACGCGATTTCGAGAGCATGTTCGAACAGAGCCATGAAGTGACCGAAGAGTACTCCAAGCCAGGTGCGGGAATGCACTTGCTCATGCTGATTCTTCGATTGGTTGCACCGCTTCTGTAGCGTACGGCACGAGACGTACAGATTTCGGGCATAGCAACAAGGCAGAAAAAAGAGAGATCTACCATGGCCAGCAGCGAAGAATACCTCGAATACGTCCTGGATCTTCTCCGAGACGTTCCCTGCATCTCTCATCGGAAGATGATGGGTGAGTACATGCTCTACAGCGAGGGAATCCTGTTCGGAGGCGTATACGATGACAGGTTCCTGCTAAAGGACACGCCCGCTTCACGTGGTGCGTTCGCGCAAGAGCAGATCCCATACGAGGGGGCCAAACCTATGCTGCTCGTCGACAACGAGAACCCGGCCTTCGTCGCCAAGACCGTTGCAGCAATGCTCCCGCAGTTGCCGAAGCCCAAGAAGAAATAGCGCACGGCCATATCTGGGCGTGGGGAAACACAGCTGCGTCACTACCTACGGAGCGCGCTATATGGCGGAATGGGAAAGCAGTTGAAGCTTGGAATCTTCGACCAACTACATCTGTTTCGCTACAGCAGTGGAATCGGCTACTGCAAGTTCAGCTTCAAGCACAAAACGCTTCTGGACATAATGCGCGGGCTACAAGAAAGCCGTTTGAAGAGAAGACTGCCGTTATAAAGACGATAACCAAGACCTGCAAAAGGGTTCTACGAAATCGTCGAGCACTATGACGGAGAGTTTGCCGGCTTGACGAGTTCCGCCATCGCAGCATAATGCGTAACGTCGAACCGCTCGGGCACCATCTTTCGAAGCAGCTCTCGATGCTCGTCCTCCCACGATTGCATGGCATCGGGAGAAAGCGATGCGCCCACACCCCGGCAGGCCCTCATCCGTCCGTGCCATGATTCCCTGGTGAACGGGATGCTGAGCTTCCATTCTTCGCGATAAATCACGTCGAAGCACTCGAGGTAGCAGTCCGGAATCTCAATTGGATGCACATACTCGCCAGCACCGCTCCACTGCGGGCTGTACTCCAAAACGAGCCGCTCGCTTGCGCCAGCGATTTTGTCCTCGAGGGGCAACCAAGCCATGTACAGCACCAGCAACTTCCCGCCCGCCTTCAGAAGCCTGCTGAATAGAGGCGCCGTGCGCTCATGGTCGAAGTACCAAAAACACTGGCAGGCGGTGATTACATCGAAGGATTGATCCGGAAAGTCAAGTTCTTCTGCAGGCGCCACGCGATAGTCTATGGCCATGCCTTGCGAAAGCCGCCTCGCTTGGGCAATCTGCTCCTCCGATATATCTGCACCAAACCAGCTCCCGCCGTATACGCTCATGTTCCTGGGTAATACCCCAGTCCCTGTCCCAACGTCCAAAATGCGCTGGCCGCTTGTGCAGAGCCCACGCTCGGCAATCTTGCTGTAGAACTCCTGGGGATAAATATCCCGATACGCGGCATAATCGACCGAAACCTTTCCCCAGTCAAAGGGCTTGCCGCCGTCGATTCGGAAATCGCGTATGCCCATCTCGCCTACCTGCCCAATCTCACTGTTGCAAGTCTTCCAAGCCTTGAAGATTCCTCTCCGTTGTTTGCCCCTGTACGTACAGCTCAATCACGCAATCGCTACCGCGACGTGTGAGGATTCCCGCCGTCTCGACCTCTATATCACTGCCGAAAACTCGTTCTCGATCGCCTTGTTCCTTCCCTAGGTGCAGCAACACAGCATAAGACTTTGAATGCCTCGGCAAGCGACGTATAGTAACCCTCGTCGCCCACCAATTCAAACCATTCCGCCGAGATGCCCTCGCAAAGGCCTATCAGATGCTGCCTTGCTCGTAATTGCCGACGTACGACATGCCTCCGATTTCAGCGTGTTGGCCCAAAAGCGCCCCACGCAAGCTTTCGCGAGCGTATTTCTGCTTCTGTGTCAGAGAGCGCACCCTCTTCCCCAATTGCTTAGCTATCGCTCGGGCCGTGCCATCGAAGACCAGCGGATCGTAAACCTGCCGTTTCTTCACCACATGCACGTTATAGCCCATCGCAACCATCACCGCCCGGCGCATTTCGTCCCGCAGGGCTTGATCGGAATCGTTGTGATATTCGCCGTCGTATTCAACTACCAGATTCTTCTCGCGCCACAGCATGTCGGGCTTTACTTTCGTCTGGCGCAAAATCTCGCGACCGTCGGGATTTAGTGGAATCTCGGGATTAAGCTCGGGTTTTGGAAAATGATATCCACCTAACCCCTGCGGAAGACACAAAAGCAGGTATAACGCAGATTCCATGGGCGATGCTGAATTGTCAGCCAGATAAAGCGCGACCCTGCGTGCCTGCTCGACGCCATGTAATCCCTTCCACGATTCGAAATGCCTTTGCAGTTGCTTCGTGTGCGTCAGTGCATAATCCCTTTGTGCCAGATATGTTTCTCCATCTTCAGACGGACGCAACGCATAGGTTCCGCAGAATTCCATGCCTATCGCCAGCATCTCGGCAAGCGACTTCGACTGACAGAGTTGGAGCAGGCACAACTCGGGGGAAACAACATGCAACCCCCCTTCCAATGGATAGATGGAATGCCGAGGCAACTTTGCTTTCTGCTCATGCGTTCGAAACCCCTCGGGACTGCACGGCTTCTTCGTCGGGAGCAACACATCGATTGGTCGAGGGCCGAATTCCACCTCAGGCAATCGGTAACTGTGAAATTCTTCAATGCGGCTCGCTGAACCGCGTAGTGACCTGATGTTTCGCTCGCCCCCCTCAAGGACATACCACGGGGGATTCGTTCGCCAATAGAACAGTGCAGATTCGTGGCTTACGCACAACATAGAATCGGCCATTGCGAATTCACCTCCTAGCATACTAGAAACGCTTCAGATGCCTAAAACTGGCAAATCCTTTCCTTCGGTGTTTGCCAATACTAGCATCTTTTCAATATTTGCTCGATTATTGTCACTATTTCCGATTTGCCGACTTATGCTGCAAAGATTTCCATCGAAAAGGGAACATAACTCCCCCATTGAAAGGATTATGTTCCACTCATAGGGTAATTTTAGAATCTTATCTGCATCATTATTGATGACATTTTATATCAACTTGTCGGCAAATCGGTTTTTCTGACTCTTTTTGTGGAATTCTCAGCAAGAAGCGAGAAAACGGGACGTGCAAGAACGAGCTCGCCAGCTTCATCGATACGACAGCCGAAATCGTGCGAATTCAGCGCACCATAGCCCGTCGCCAAGCTGGAATATACCGGAGCATGTCCGACAGTGCTTGAATTGCAACTCGCAAACCTTTTGTCTGCCACACTTAGGTGTGCGACAAGGAAACAGCTTCCTTACGTCTTGTCATGCCACTTCAGAAGTGCCTGGTAAGCGCAGCCGTACATGGCTGCATTGTTGCCGAGGCTTGCAGGCAAGATCTTTGCATCCACGCTCGATCCCAGGCAGTACGTACGATATGCGCTGCCCAGCTCCTCCGCAAAGAGCTCGAAGCCGCCACTCACCCCTCCGCCGATCAGGTACACAGAGGGGTCGAGTATCGCCGAAATCTGCGCCATGGCGAAACCCAAGCTATCGCACATAGTGGAAATAGCCTTTTTAGCAGCAGCATCGCCCGCACGATGCGCGGCAAAGACCGACAGCGTATCGGTCGGGCCGTCGAGTCTGACGGGCTCGATGCCAAGCTCGTTGCAAACTTGCTCGTATATGCGCACGATACCAGTAGCGGAGGCATACTGCTCGAGACAGCCCATGCGACCGCAACCACAACGGACGGTCTCGTCGCGATTAACCGTTATATGGCCGACCTCCCCGCCTGTCCCGAAAGCGCCTCCCACGACCTTGCCATTCACGACCACGCCGCCTCCGACGCCCGTTCCGATAACGATCATCACGAAACTTTCCACGTCTCGTGCCGCACCCTGCCACAGCTCGCCAAGAGCAGCCGCATTGGCGTCGTTTACGAAAGCAAGAACCGCATCGGGGAAAGATTTCTGGATGGCAGCTTTCAGCCCATCGGAGTCTAGCTCGACATTTGGAAGCATGCCCACGCACCCGCGCTCGTCCACAGGGCCAGGTACGTCCAAGCCGATGGCGATGACGTCCGCTGGCGTAAGACCATTCTCGGCGATCAGGGCTTTCAGCCCCTCGACCACGGCAGCGAAGGCAGGATCGCCCACGACCTGGCCTGTGGGAATCTTGGTGGTAGCTTCGAGAGAGCCTTCCTCTGTGAAAAGGCCGGCCTTTATGCTCGTGCCGCCGATGTCAACGCCCAGAATCCTTGCCATGGCGCGTTCCTTCTTTCCTGCTCCGTCCACTTGAAGCTAGGCAGCTCATCTATGCCGATGAGGCGCCTGACAATCAGCTCCTCGCCATACCGCCCCTCCAAAGCTATGTCGCCGACGAGGGCGCAAAGCACCGCCAACATCGGCATCATGATGGTAATGAAGCCGAGCATGGCGATTGCAGTCATGACCACGCATTATATCGCTGCGTAGATGCCGATGTCGATGAGGTCCTTGCCTTTGGTTTCTCCCGTGCTGCCATATCGATATTCTTTCTGCATTTACAAACTCCACTGGGAACTTGCCGATTGCAGCGCACGCATACGAGCAAACACGCCGTCCTCGAGGGCAAGCAACTCTGCAGCTGGGCCCTCTTCGACGACCGCGCCCTCCGAGAGCACGACGATCTTGTCGGCGTTCTCGACAGTGCGCATGCGGTCCTGCGCCGCCTGGTATTCAGCCATGAGACCCGCGTTCTTGCCACCCATCATCGTGAACATCGCGACAATGGAGATGGTGGCCGCGAGCAAGCATGTCACGCCCATCCGCCAGTCGAAGATCACCATGAGCACGATGACGCCGACGAGCATGGCAACCGCGCCCGAGATGTCGGCCAGATTATGAGCGAGAAGCGTCTCGGTCTCGCCCGCGCCGTTGTCCAGGCGGTTGCGGACGAGCCCGCTCGCATTTTCATCGAAGTAGCCGAGCGGGGTTTTCATCATGCGGGACATGCCTTGCTTGCGGATGTTGGACGCCGTGCGGAACGCCGCCAGATGCGTGCACATGAGCGCGAAGAAGTACACGACGATTCCGCCGATGGCAAACCAGAACGCCACCCACCCATAGGTTGCAACGTTGCTCGCCAGCTCCCAGTCGGGCGCGACGGCGATGAGGTCGCGTGCCACGAGCCATATGCAGATGTAGGGCGCCATGCCCATGAGCATGGCGACAACCGAAAGAAAGCACCCGATAATCGTAAGCGCCTTATGGCTGCCAGCATAGCCGAGAAGGACGGACAAGTCCCCTTGCTTCTTCTCTACCATGTGAATCCTTTCAATTGTTAGCTTTGCCTAACCACACATGATAGGACACCGATACCAGATATGCTATAGTGAAGTTAGGATTGTCTAACATTTACGCGAAAGGCACCGAATGGCAGGTACGTTCAAGATCGAGCCGGGCTCGGTCCAGGAAACGCTCATCATCCCCCTCTACGGACGCAAGCTGTGCGAAGAAGCGTTCCCGGCGCTCTACACCGACACGAGCGCCGCCGAGCTGTGCTCGAAGCTGGACTATGACTTCTCCGGGTCTGGACCGCCAAGCCGAAAACACGCTCTGGCGCTTCGGGGCGCTCGAAGCCGCCATGCGCCAGCTCGACATGCAATGGGAGATCCGAGACTACCTGGCGACGCACCCTGATGCCGCCATCGTGAACATGGGTTGTGGACTCGACCAGACGGGTCGCGCATGCGACAACGGCACTTGCAAGATCTACAACGTGGACATGCCCGACATCATATCCGCACGTGA
>JBGUXY010000050.1:0-13144 GCA_045118335.1 Eggerthellaceae bacterium | reverse complement strand
GCAATATGTCGACTCCATGGCCGAGCCATGGCCAATACTCCACGGTCCCAGCATACCGCCGGGCGGCATGGCCGGGTTGCGCAACTTCGCCTGTTTCGTGAGTAGTGCGTTCGGAGTTGGTTCGTGGTGCGAGCGAGGTCGCTATACAGATCCGGGGTCTATCTGCATGACCATGAACACTGTATCACGGGCTAATACCAATTTGTCTCCAGGTTTTACCAAAACATCCTCGCGGTCAAACCCATCCGCACGGCTGCGCGGAGGCTCGATCACGGTTTCGCTTCGGTCGTTGCCGCTCACCAGGATGGAGCCGTTGCGAGACTGCAGCCCACGTGCATACCACTGGCCGTCGTCGCCACGATATATCAGCAGGTGATGTCGCGAAACGGTTTCCTCCACATCGGTAATCGAGTCGGCAGCCGTGGAAAGGTAGCCGATTTCGGTGCCTTTCGGCCCGGTGGAAAGCACATGGGGTTTACCACTCAGACGTGTTCCCTGCACACGGAACAGCGCCAATCGCACATCTTCTACCGCCGGTTCGGCATCGGCTGGCCGCTGGTACGACTGCGCAGTCTGCGTCACCGGCGCCGCATTGAAGGTACGCTCCGAAAGGTTGAGCACATCTGAAGCCGCTTGTTTCGTGTCTTGCAAACATCCCGTCTCCAGGAACAACAGCACCAACAGAAAAGCCCGATCGGGAGTGGAAACTCCTTGGAGCAACATGAGCCGGTTCACCGTGTTCAGGTACAAGGCGTGGTCGAGCCCATAGACCCTGCACGCCGACACCATGGCCTGCGCCGCTTCGCCCGAAAAGCAGTTGAGGATCTGCTCGGCCGTGCGATTCGAGCGAGCTGGCGACCGCAACATGGAATAGAGCGTGTGGGCGCTTTCCTGGAAGTCGGCGAACATCGTGGGGATCAGGTCACCGGGCTTGCTGTGCACCACGACACGCGAAAGGTACGACTTGTCCTCGATGCGCTGACGAGGCGAGCGCCCACCGGCAATGGGCTTGTCGGACAGGATGACCGAGGCCAAATCGCGGTAGCTGATCCGAGCGAAGTTCTTGAACGTCTCGAACAGTACGCCACAAGGCGGTTCGTTATCCAGCATCATGGTCTAACCTTCCTTCATGTTGATCATCGTCCACGCCCCCACGGCGCATATGCACATGATCAGGGCCAACACGAGAGACCACATGGGTTCCACTGCCAGGGATATCCAGTTCGTTAGGTGTATGAGGAACCACACGAAAGCACCCACCACCACCATGGCGGCCGTGCCGAAAAGCATCTTCTTCCCAGCATCGTCGCCAAGCCAGTAGAACGGAATCGACGCCGCCACGGGCAGCAGGCATCCAAGCAGGCAAACTGCAAACGGCACGTTGCCCGTGAAGGTCTTTCCAAACAGGTCGAGCGTACCCGGTTGACCGCTTGCCCCCATCGACAGGAGAACCGCCAGGGCGCATGCGAGCACGCCGGTGATGACCGCTGGCACCACGATGCTCTCTGAACCAGGCGTGACTTCGGGGGTTAACGCGGCGGTGCTTCCCGCACCAGCCGGCGCAACCACCGTTGCACCCCCAAACGGTATTGCCGTCATGGGACCGCTGGCCTGGACGGGGACTTGCCCAGCTGGACGCAGGATGGTAACGGGGCCGGGCGTGTTGGGCACGCCTCCTAGTTGCGTGACGCGTTTCGGCCGCTTGGGAATGTTGTCGACGTCGCGGAACGGCAAAAGCTTTTGCCCGTTATAGCGACGCATGATGTTCTCGCCGTAGTTTTTCACGTATCGCTCGAGCATATCTTTCATCGCCCACGCCTGGGCACGATGCGACTGTTCCACCTCTATGGACTGCATCAGGATATGGCCCAGCTGCTGATCGACAACGTTGACGGCCTCGATGAACTTCGCCTGGTCGAAATTGCCCTGGTCGAGTGCCAAATCCAATACCGACGAAAGCCTCGGCTGCTTCGAAAGCGCACTCACCGACGTCATGTCGGCGTGCAGGGAAGTAGGCAACGGCGGCACATGCTCGAGCTTGTAGCGGTAATACGATGCGGGATCGGTGGCGAGCTTGCTTAGGCGGTAGGGCGCCTCGCCGCACATGAGCTCGTAGAGCACGCTGCCAATTGCATACACGTCGATTAGCGCCGACTGGCGGAGCTTCTCGAGATTGGGCAGGTCGTTGGTGAGCATCTCTGGCGGCGCGTATTCGGGTGTGGCCTTGCGCAAAACGCTCGTCATCACGGTGAACGTGGGGTCATCGAAACTGCTGAGCAGCGTGGCGGAGCCGAAGTCGATCAGACACAGGTCGAAGTCGTCTTTCGCCACCTGCTTTTCGATGGGCACGCGATCGGAACGAAGCATGATGTTGTTCGGCGAAATATCGCGGTGGGCAAAGCTGTCGTCTAGGTACTCGAAACGGGAAATGAGCCCGTAGAGCGCAGCGCCCAGCTCGGCCACGATCAGCGGGGGAACACGTTTGCCTTCAGGATCGGCCGCGCGGATTTCCTTGCACTTGCCAACGGTCTTGCCCTCGATCCACTCCATGACGATGAGCGGCTCGCCTTCGGCCTCGCCGTAACCGTACAATGCCGGGAAACCCTTCAAGGTGCTCAAGCGCTGCTGATTCTCGAATTCCTTGCGAAACGCCGTTTCCTGCGCCGCGATGCTGCGCCGGTAGCGTTCCTCGCTCATGATGCCACGCGGAGGCTTGGCGATGCGCTTCATGGCAAAGACTTCGCCCTCGGCGTTGTACACCTTGTCCACCATGCCCGAACCGCCGCGTTTCGACGAAGATCCGTCTGGAATGAACAGCGTGAGAAAGCGCCGACGGTACTTCTCCTGCTCGGATTGCGTCATGGGACGCGGCACCTCGAAGGAATCGAGTTCCAGGATCTGCATGTCCTGCATGTTTTCGTTCAACGCACAGACCCCCTACTCTTCCACCACGACGATGTCAAGACCACCGGTGTCACCCCAGAAATCGTAGTTCTCGCTCACGAGCAGCTGGGCACCAGCATTCGACTCTGTGTAGCCGATGGAGAACGAAGGGTTGTCGCGCAAGTCGACATAACGCAGCGATTTGTTGCCGCTCATGTCGAAATCGGTGATCTCGTTCCCTGAAGCCACGATTGATTCCAGGTTGTAGAACACGTTCATGCCCTCAAGCGAGCGCACCCCCGCATTGGCCAACCCCGTCTCGGTGACTGCATAGGTCTTCTGGTCGTAACGGCCAATGGCCTTCACGGCGGCAATCTCGTCGTTTGAAAGGTACCCATCGGAATTCAGATCGATGCGTGACTCCACGTAATTCCTAAAAGCGGTATCGGGAAAGGTTTCGACATCTACCGCCACCGGTTTTCCGGTAAGCGCTGGCACCGACAGGTAGCTGGCATGCGGAAACACCGAAACGGCAAGCATCACCAGTACCAACAGCGCTAGCATGCCGAACGCCACCATGGCGGAAACGTTCATCGGACCCTTGTCGGCTTGAGCCATCGTCGCCTCGCTAGAGCTTGTATCCGCACATCATGCAGAACTTGTCGGCATCGGTGTATTCCGCTCCGCAGTTCGGGCAGATCTTGGCAATGGGAACGGCAGGGGCAGCATCGGTGGGAACCTGCTGGGCCGGCTTACCGCAACGCATGCAGAACTTGTCGCCCGGCTGCAGCTCGAAACCACATCCGGAGCAGACGTTCATTACCGCAGCAGGCTCGGATTCCTGTTTGGCGCCACAGAACATGCAGAACTTGTCGCCCGGCTGCAGCTCGTGACCACATGAAATGCATGCGGATGAAGCGGCTGCGGCATGCACCGCAGCATGTTCGGGTTCGGATTCCAGCTCGGGCTCTGATGCAGCGTGCATGGGTTCGGGTGCAAGCTTCGAACCGCACTTCAAGCAGAAGAAGTTGCCTTCGTCATACTCGGCACCGCATACGGGGCACGTGTTCTGGGGCTCCGACCCTGGTTCGGAAGCAGCCTGCGACACAGGTTCGGCAGTTTCTAGAACCTCGTCATCGAGAAGCAAGGTTGCCTTGGGGTCTATGGCCTGCTGTCCAGCTTCGGCGACTCCACCCCACGCTGATGCCTCGGCATAATCATCTAGCAGCAAGGTGGCGTTGGGGTCGACCGGTTCCGCGGGTTTGATGACGGCATCCCAGCTCGACTCGAAATCTTGCTCGATCGGCGCCGCAGGCTCGGACTCGGGCTCGAAAGCGAGCAGCGGTTCCGGCTCGGGAGCTAGCACGCCTTCGGGCTCGGGCTCGGGGGCCAAAAGCGACTCCGGCTCCAGCTCGGTAGCCATCAGGCTTTCGGGCTCGGGCTCCGGCTCGGGGGCGAGCAGCGACTCCGGCTCCGGCTCGGGGGCGAGCAGCAACTCCGGCACTGACCCTGGCTCGGCTTCGGCAGAAACGCCAGGCTCGGCAATTGCCATCTCGGGCTCTTGTCCTTGTCCCGATGCGACTTCCGACTCGAAGTCACTGTCGTCGAGCACGCTGGACAACAGCGAAGACGCGTAGTCGGGGTCATCGTCGGTGAAGGAGATGAGCATGGTCTGCGATGCGGCAAGCATGGCGGCATCGGCCTCGCGCCTTGCATCCTCGCGCGCCCTGCGAGCCTCGGCGGCTTCGCGTTCCAACGCGCGGGCACGTTCCATCGCCTCCTGGGCGGCAGCTTCCTTGCGAGCCAGCTCTTCTTCGAAGCGCCTGTTCGCTTCCTCGGCCTCGCGGGCACGCAACACGTCGGCGATGCGGTCGGCCATCTTCTTCTCCAGCGTCTCCAAAGAGCGGGACAGCTTGTTGCGGTGCTCGGTTTGCGCTGTCACGGCAGCAAGGGCAACGCCGAGCTTCGATGCAATCACCTCGTCGGTCTGGGCATACTCGAATGCACGACGTCCCAACGTGGCGTATTCCAACTCTAGGCGATCGTCGATCTGCGCAAGCTCCTCTTCGATCTCGGCCATCTCGCGCTCGGCATCGGCTTTGATTTCGGCAATCTCTCGGTCTTCGCACTCGGGGGCATCACAGGTTGCTTCCCCGACAACGTCTTGATCATGCATCTCGAATTCATTGCATTCCTGACCCATGGTGTTTCCCTTCGCTTCGCATCCAAGCCGACGAACCAATTCGGCGCTCTTACAACTTAGGGCATGCTGCCGCGCATCCGCACGGAGCCCCACGCCCATATTCTAAGGCTTTCGCCGCTGCTCGCTCCCAAGCATCTCAGATTTCAGTGTAAAAAAGTTGCACAACGTTACCCGCGAATCGAACAACTGACCTGAGGGCATTCGCCCCCGCATCGTGTCTTCTGCCCGAACTGCCGCAAGCTCCAGATTTGACGAAAGCAGTTTTCTTGGAACCGGCAAAGCATGTGCCATATAATGACGCGCATGGAAAGCGTGCTTGGGGAAATACTGGACGAGTTGCGGGCGGGCAAAACCCTCACCGATACCGAAATCGCTCAGATCTTGGCGCGATGGAATCGACAGGCGGCTGCCCCCGTGCGCAAGTATGCGAAAAAGCATCTCGTCCCCTACTATCTGGACGTGAAGTCAAACGATCCCTCTACGTGGAAGGGCTGGAACGTCGATGCCGATTTGGAAGCCCGCCTGCTCGCCACATTGCGCATGAAACCCAGACGCACTTCATCGGGCGTTGCCACCATCACGGTCATCACCAAGCCATGGCCCTGTGCGAACAACTGCCTCTACTGCCCCAACGACGTGCGCATGCCCAAAAGCTACCTGCACGACGAGCCTGCCTGCCAGCGCGCCGAACGCAACTGCTTCGACCCGTACATGCAGGTCGCCTCGCGACTGCGCGCCCTAAAGGACATGGGGCACATCACCGACAAGATCGAGCTCATCGTCCTCGGCGGCACATGGAGCGACTATCCCCGCGCATATCAGATCTGGTTCGTCCGGCAACTGTTCGACGCCTTGAACGACGACGACGACACACGCCTTGCGAACGCCGTTGCCCGACGCCATTCGTACGAACAGGCGGGAATGAAGATCGGCAACGAAGCATTTGGCATCACGGGCAATCCCGACGAGCTGCAACGACGCTGTTCCCATTGGCAAAACGAAATCGAGCACCATCGGGCCACGTACAACGAAGCCGTATGCGACCTCTACGGCAACAACCCCGCCTGGATCGAGGTTTCCAGCTGGCAGACGGCACACATGGAAGACCTCGAGCTCGCGCATCGCAAAAACGAGACGGCTGCGCATCGCGTGGTCGGGCTGGTGGTGGAAACTCGCCCCGACGCGATAAACGCAGGCAACCTACGGCTCATCCGCGAGCTGGGGGCCACGAAAGTGCAGATGGGCATCCAGAGTCTCGATTCGCGGATACTAGCCTTGAACAACAGGCAAACAGGCGAGCAGACGGTGCAGCATGCCATGGACCTTGCGCGGCTGTTCGGCTTCAAGGTGCACACGCATTTCATGGTCAATTTGCTGGGAGCCAGCCCCAGCAGCGACAAAGCCGACTACGCCCGCTTCGCAACCGACATCGCCTACCAGCCCGACGAGGTGAAGCTCTACCCCTGCGCGCTCGTTGCGGGAACAGGCCTTCAGAAGCACTACGAAGACGGTACGTGGAAACCCTACACCGAAGACGAGCTTTTGGACGTTTTAGTTGCAGACACGCTCACAACATGCGAGTTCACCCGAGTTTCGCGCATGATTCGCGATATTTCCGCAGGTGATATCGTTGCAGGCAACAAGAAGGCGAACCTGAGGCAACTAGTGGAATCCGCAGCAGAAAAATCGGGCCGTCCCATCCGCGAAATGCGCCACCGAGAGCTCAACGCATCCGAAGCGGATCTCGACGAGCTCGAGCTGCGGGAAACGCACTACGACACGTTATCCACCCACGAGGTTTTCCTGCAGTGGACGACACCGCAAGATCGCATCGTCGGGTTCCTGCGCCTTTCCCTGCCCGACCCCCAAATCGTAGCCGGAAACCCCGAGTTACCTCTTGGGGCCCACCAGGCGATGATACGCGAAGTCCATGTCTATGGCCGGGTTGCGAGTATCGGCAACTCCGGGTCCCTCATTCGGCACAAGCCCCAAAGCAGCCACAACGGAGTAGACGAAACACGCAATCCGTACAAGCGGTTGCAGATGTCGTCTTCAGATGACGCACAACCCAACGCGCAGCACGCGGGGCTGGGTAAGGGCCTCGTGCAACGGGCGTGCGAGATTGCAGAGACAAGCGGATATCACACCATCAACGTCATCAGCGCCATAGGAACGCGAAACTATTATCGAAACCTGGGCTTTCACGATGCTGGGCTCTATTTGGCGAAAGAGCTGCATCCATCTGGTCCGTCCATCGCATAGCCGCACCGCACTCTACTGCCAGTCGAATAGCTGCCGACGCCACCTTTGTCGTATCGCAACCTGCGCATCCACAGCCCATGTCGCCCGGGCTCGTCTACCTATCGTCTTTGGAACCGTAGGTTTCCCGAACGCCCGCCGGAAGATCCGATGGCGCGATATCGGATGCATCATCATCGCCCTCGTTCGCCAGTCTGCCGTTCGATCCCGCGCTCGTGAACACATCCAATACCGACGACACTCGGGCAAACGAGCTGTCCACAAACGAACTGTTCTCCACAGAAACCGATTGCGCATCGCGAGCTGCCTCCTCGATGCCGGCCAGGGCTTCCGCGTGTGCCTGCGCGCGCTTTTTCGCCTTCTTCTTCGCCTTCTTCTTCGCCGCCTTCGCCTTGGCCTTCTTCTTCGCGGCCTTGCGGCGGGCCAGCTCGCGCTCTATCTCGCGATCCCTCTCGAGCTGACGTTCGCGTTCCTCTTCGTCCTCCTGCTCTGCCTCGAAGGCCTGGCGCCGGTCATGGCGTTGGCGATACACCTGGTTGAGCGATTCGGCTTCGACGAAGATCGCAGAGCACTGCGGGAAATCGTCGATGAGCTCCGCTTCGATGCGATCGATGGCCTGGAGCACGTCACCTTCGTCCAGCTCGTCGTCGAAAGTCACGTCCAGGTTCAGCAACATGTCGTTGGGCCCCATGTACATGGACAGCACGCGCCCGCATTTGATGACGGACGGGTCTTCCTCCACGATGAACACCACGTCCTCGATCTCGTCACGCGTGAGGCCCTCGCCGATAAGAAGACTTCGCGTCTCGCGGAGCAGCACGATTGCGATAGCGGCCATGAGCGCGCCGATGACTATGGACGCTAGCGAGTCAAGCCGCGGTATATCGAGCGCCAAAGATAGCGAAATGCCCAGAAGCGCGATGATCATACCCAGTTCGGCCGCAGTGTCTTCCAGCAACACCGTGAAGTTCGTGGGCGATTTCGAATCGCGGATGTAATCCATAAGGCTGCGCCCCTGCCGTGCACGCTTGACGTCGCACCACGCCACGGAAAACGAGAATCCCTCCAAGATGATGCCGATGACGAGCACCAGGTAGTCGACGATAGGGCTTTCGACCACGTTGCCACCGGCTATGAAAGATCTCACGCCCTGGTAGATGGTAAAACCGCCGCCGAAGAAGAAGATGACGACGGACACCACGAACGTATAGAAATACAACTCGCGCCCGAATCCGAAAGGATGCTCGATGTCGGGCTTCTTCTTTGAAGCGCGGGCGCCGATCAGCAGCAGCGAATCGTTGCATGCGTCGACAAGCGAATGCACGCCTTCGGAAAACATCGCCACCGACCCGGTGAAAAACGATGCGAGGAATTTCACGCAGGCCACGGTCACGCCGGCTATCACCGCCGCAATGACCGTGAAGTTGCTGCGTACGACCTGTGCCGCCGTGGGGTCGGGTGCGTTTTGACGCTCTTCGCGGCGGCGAAACGCCACCGAATGCATGTCGTTGACGTTGTCGTCGATGTCGTCGTCGTCTTCGTCGAGGTCGCCGTGAATCCAGTTCAGGTCCTCGTCATCGTCGTCGTCTTCGGCCGCCTGACCCCTGAGGGCATCGGCAAGACCTTCTTGCGTCGACTGCACACCGAGCGCGAACGGCTCCCCGCCCAAGCTGCCCGAAGCGTCGTCCCCCTGGTCTTCGAGCCCCATCGAATTGCCACGAGACGTCATGATATCGGCAAGCTCCTCGGCAATGCCCCAATCGGCATATTCCGCCGAATAGAGCCATTCGCCTGGCCTGACGGGGTTGCCGACAGGCCTTTCCGACCCATCCGCGCGTATGTCGGGGTCCGCTGAGTCGGATGCGGAATAATCGGGATTGCTCAGGCGAACGTTTGCGCCTTCACGCTTGGTCTGGTGTGACATATGCGTATACTCCTTTGGTCTTACGCATGAGTTTACCCGAAAACACCGCGAAACGCACCAGGTTGCAACACGGCTTTGACTCATATCCTGCACGATGCCCTGCCAAGTCGTAACGCTCCTTATCGTTGGCCCACGTACAGCAAACTTCGCAGATGAGCGCTCTTCGTAGCCAACGGCTGTGGCCGTGGATTATAATCGGGGCATGAAAACGACAGGTACGAACATCTTCGCCCGCTTCATCTTCTTCGGGGCAATCATCACAGCGCTGGCGCTCTTCGCATGCGGGTGCGTCGAAGGTTATGACGACGGGTACGACGCGAACGAACCCGCGCCCCAGCAAGAGGGCACGCCAAACAGCGAGTCGGCAATCGCGCAACAAGGCGAGGCGCAGTCGGAAACCGGCGCCTTGGACTCCGCACAGCCCACCGACATCGACGAGGTCACGGTCGACGAGAACGCAACGTACACCAGCAAAGACGAGGTGGCGCTCTACATCCACACATACGGTCATCTTCCCCCGAACTTCATCAGCAAGACGAAGGCGAAAAAAGCCGGCTGGGTTGCCAGCGAAGGCAACCTCGACGAGGTATGCCCGGGCATGAGCATCGGAGGAAGCCAGTTCTACAACGATGACGGCCTACTGCCCGACAAGGCAGGCCGCACGTGGACGGAATGCGACATCAACTACCATGGCGGTTACCGCGGAAGCGAACGCATCGTGTTTTCCAACGATGGGCTCATCTATTACACGAAAGACCATTATTCGACGTTCGAGCGACTCTATTGACGACGGGGAAACCCTCGAAGCAGGTGGCTGCAAACGCCCCTTTTCCCAGATGATTCCCCACTCGACCAAGAAACGCCTTCGCCACATTACCCTTTGACCAGCTGAAAGGACCCAGACATGCTCGAGATCATCCTTGAAGAGCAAGACTTCACGACGCTGGCCGAAGTGCATGAGCTGCTGGCCGACCAACTCGACTTCCCCGACTACTATGGGCAAAACCTCTCTGCGCTGTGGGACTGTTTGGGCGACCTCGATGGCGACGTGCGATTCCTGGTAAGCCGCGACGACAGTGAAAGTGCCCGCAAAGAATGGTTCGACCGTCTTGTCCGGGTGCTTTCGCGAGCCGACGAACAGCTCGACAACATCGAGACCATCGTGCGATAAGCCGAAGTTGCACAACTTTCGACGACTTTTCGCACCCCTGTGTAGCGTTTCATCGTTTTACCTGTTCAAAGGCCATTTCCAAGAGTTGCGCATTGTTGCGCAACTTAAAACCGAAAACCCCTCCTACCATGCAATCATCGCAAGGAAAAAGGAAGGGGACCAAAATGAAACGCCGCAACCACGATGACAAATGCAAGCACGCAGCCCATGCCCGCCACAACGTGATCGCCCGCGAGCGCTGCAATTACCACGAAAGCCAGAAAGCTCACGACTGCCACTGCCCGCGCTGCGGCCGCACCACCCGCCCGAACATGTTCGTATGCCCCCATTGCGGAATGCACATCGCCCTCCCGCAGGCCAACACCGAAAAGCGTGCAGCCCAGGCAGAGGTTCGCATGAGCGCCGCCCTTCGCCCCGTGAAGGTTCGCTCCACCCGCAAGTCCGCCCGCCCAGTGCCGCAAAAGCGCCAGCGCTACATGTCCGAGGAGATGGTAGCCCAGCTGGCCGCAACCATCCCCGCGGTAGCCTAACGGCATCCTTTCCTTGCTTGTTGCTCCCCTTTCCAATACTTTAACCCCAATCTCTAGGAGGCCGCCGACATGGCGGCCTCCTAGAGATTCATAGGGGAAAGGGCGGGCTTGGGCAAATTCCCCGCAAGGCCTGCAGCGGTCTTGGTATTTGACGAGGCGACAAACGAAACCGACGGTTGGCAAAACATGGAAACACATCCTGTTTTTGTGATTCCAGGCCAAATACAGTGCGCGCTTGGCACGTGCTATCATTGCAAAGGCCGCCTTTGCGGCGATTGGACGCAAGAGTGCAGATTGGACCTGGAATCATGGCAGACAGGGAGGATTTGGCTTTGCAGGTCGTCGACCTGGCAAAGGCCGCCGTGCTCGCCGACAACCATTTCCTTTCCGCTGCCGTCGGGCGGCTGCACGTCATCCCCATGCAGCTCACGACATCCTTTGCCACCGATGGGTATTTTCTTGCGTTCGACCCCAAGCACCTGTTGGCCCGCTTCAAGCGCACGGGCATCGCCCCCAAGCGAAACCTGCTGCACTGCGTGGCGCACTGCCTGTTTCTGCATCCCTACGTGAGCGCCTCGGTGGACCAGCCGCTGTGGAACCTGGCCTGCGACATCGCCGCCGAGCGCATGGTCATCGACCTGCTGGACGCCCTACCCGACGAAAAAGGCACGCTAACCGCTTTGGCGCTACGGCGAATCGAGCAGGACATGGGCTGCCGCATCAGCGCAGAGCGGGTCTATCGGCGCTTGCGCGACGGATGGTGGGCAGATACAGCCGGCGCGTGGATGGGGCTTTTTCGCTCGGACTCGCACGACCTGTGGTACGCTCCCGCCCAGTCAGGCGACGACAGGCAGGGCGAAGGCACCGGCGAGGGTACCGACCCACAAGGCGGTGTGGGCAGCATGGACGGAAACGCCGACAGCTCCCTGTCGAAGGGAAGCCCAAAGCACGAAGGCAACCCCGAGCGGGGGGAGCAGGGCAACCCCGAAGAAAACCCGCATGCCGACGATGAGCCAGATGACGTGAACAATGCCCCAAGAGCCGATGCCGATCCTTCGGATGCCTCAACCGCTTCGATGGGGGCCCGAAGCTCCAGCGAATCGTCAACCTTAGGGCAGAGCCACGCTGCAACAGGCGATCTTGCATCTGCAACGTCGAATCAGATGGAAAACGAAAAGCATTGCGCAAACGCTCCCACGCAAAGCGGCGCAGGGGCGGCTGACGCGAAAAGAACCGACAGCACGAGCACCACGGATTCCGCTCGGGGCACGGCAAGGGCCGAAGGCCCACAATGGGGACGCGCGGCAGGCGACGCGTCCACTGAGGTGAGCGCCTCTCGCGAGAACTTCGAGCTCGGGCGGGTCAAGCAGCCGAGCATGCAGCAGCAGCAAGCCGAATGGCGCCAGGTCGCCACCAGCCTGGCCGTGAACCTGCAAACTCTATCGGCCCGCCGCGGCAACAAACTCGCCGGCTTCGTGGACGATTTGAAGGACAGCGCCCGACGACGCGCCGACTATGCTGCCTTCTTGCGCCAGTTTTCCCATCCCGGAGAAGTGATGCGCCTGTCTGACGACGAGTTCGACAACGTCTTTTACACCTATGGGCTCGAACTCTATGGCAACGTGCCCCTGATAGAGCCTTTGGAATACCGCGAGGAACGCCGTGTGCGCGAGTTCGTGATCGTCATCGACACGTCTGCGAGCGTGCAAGGCGATATCGTGCGTGCCTTCGTGACGTGCACGTTCGACATCCTCAAGGAAACCGAGGCCTTCTTCGACCAGGTGCATGTGCGCATTCTGCAGTGCGATGCCCAAGTGCAGACAGACGACCGGATCACCAACCTCGACGAGCTGGAGAGGTGGGGCCGCGGCATGCGCGTCGCCGGTGGCGGGGGTACCGACTTCCGCCCGGCGTTCGCCTACGTGGACGCCCTCGTGGAGCAAGGCGCATTCCACGACCTAGGCGGTGTCGTGTACTTCACCGATGGTTTCGGAACGTATCCCCAGTACATGCCCGCATACCGTACGGCGTTCGTTTTCTATGACGAGAATCGCCACGAAGCGCCCGCCCCACCTTGGGCCGTGCAAATCGTGATGGACAACGATACCATGGAAGATGCCATCGGGCGCCGGTGAGTCAGTTTGCCCGTAGACGATTGACTCGTATTCATGAAT
>JBGUXY010000049.1:0-64417 GCA_045118335.1 Eggerthellaceae bacterium | reverse complement strand
CAAGGCTGGCGATAACCCCGAGGGCACAACCGAGGGCGGCGATAACCCCGAGGGCACAACCGAGGGCGGCGATAACCCCGAGGGCACAACCGAGGGCGGCGATAACCCCGAGGGCACCAGCAAGGACAACCAGAGCACAGAGGAAAACGCTAACGAAGAAGAGAAGGCCAACGGAGAAGAGCAAGACGGCAAGAAGGATACCCCTGGTGCCGTCATCGTCGCAGAGCAAGTAACGCAAGAAGAAACTGCCGAAACGAACTCGACGACGGTTTCCACGAAGGTCTATTCCATGAGCATCGGCAAGGTCGACGCACAGAGCAACACCTACCTTGAAGGAGCCGAGTTCACGATGAAGACATCCTCGGGCGAAGTTGTTGCCAGCTGGGTTTCCTCGGCGTACGGTCCGCAACAAATCGACGGCTTGCGCACAGACACCACCTACGTGCTCTCCGAGACCAAAGCTCCTGCGGGCTACAACCGCGAACATGACATCAACATCAAATACGATGCCGGATCGAACAGGGTGCTCATCGACCAGGGTGGTGCGTCGGTGGCGCTCGACAACAACAGCGACGGTTGCGCTGTGCTGAACGTGAAAGACATGAAGGGCCAGTCGTCCGTGCAGACCTCTGCAAGCACTTCACCCAAAACCGGCGACAACCAGATGCTGCCCATCATCGTGGGCGTGCTCGTCGTGGTAGTGGCAGTGGCAGCAGCCGTGGCCGTGAAAGCGCGCAAGAGCGCCAAGAAGTAGCAGCCCAAATGCGCAAATCGCTTTCTGGGCAAACAGCTGCATGACGCACGCAAGCTAGAGCAAGCCACAACCAACGCAAGCTCCTCCCGTTCTCCAACCATCGAGAACGGGAGGTTTTTTATGCCATCGGCGAAAACGGGTTCTGGAAGCTATTGAAGAAACAACGCCTTCTCCAGATGCGAAAACTGGCACATGTAACAGCAAAGCTCATGTCGTGTAGGCTCCCAGCGCAGGGGAACGGATGCGAGCAAGTGCCTTCCTTAAGAGTTCCTTTCTGGTTGCTTTCAAAAATCGATGGCCGTTCTACATACGGTTATACTCAACCCAGCAAAACGTCAACGTCGCAGGAGGCGCTCTTCCTAGCCCTCTTGAAGATTGGAGGAGCCATGCCGAAGCAAGGCAGCATCCCTACCCAACCCCAACAGCCAGAACCAGCGCCAAACGCGTACCAACCCGATAGCCAGAACTATTCCGAGGCAACTGCGCAAATCCCCGAAGCACAGTTCGACCAAACGGCGTTGTTTTCCCAGCAACCCTACCAACAGCCGGGGCAACCGCCGACGCCGCCCAACGCCCAGCCCCTCCCCGAGCAGTCGAAGGGCAAAGGACTTGCCGTTGGCGCGCTCGTATGCGGTATCCTGGCCATCGTGCTTTCGTTCACCATCGGCCTGGGCATCATCTTGGGCATCGTCGCCATCGTACTGGCCATCTTGGCCAAGCACAACGCCCCGGACGGCAAGGCAACCGCGGGTCTGGTGTGCGGCATCCTGGGCATAGTGTTTTCCATCCTCATGACGCTGCTGCTGTTCGCCGGCATCGCCGTCATGGACTCGGTGCTCTCCGAAGGGGATTATGGCAACAGCACCGATACCATAGTCGAGAATACGGGCGACATCGACTCCGATTCGCTGACCGGTTCCTGGGAGCTTTCGTCCATCGAAATCGAAGAAGAGGCATCCTGGCAAGGGGTCACGTCAAGCGATCTGGAAATCCTCGATTACGTGGGACTCGAGGCAATCAAGCTGAACCTGGTCGAAGACGGCACGTTTTATCTGGATTTCTTCAATGAAGCCTCCGTCACCGGAACATGGGAAGCTAGCGAAGATGGCACCATCACACTACATGAGAAATCGGGAACATCCAGCGATGAAACCCTCCACTACACCGTGAAGGATGGCCAGCTCACGCTGCAGGACGAAGGCGTGAGAATCATCTTCAACAAGGTGAGCAACACCCCTGCCACACCCAGCCCGGAATCTGCAGAAAACAGCCAGTAGACAGTGGCCTAGCTGGTAGCCGGCAACCTGCATCAAACATTGGCGAAAGACGCCAACAGCAAAAACGCCGATCGCTTTCACTGGAATCGATCGGCGTTTCCCCGTTTTCCCCTAGTTGTTCCAAGCGTCGACGAGTTCCTTCGCCGCGGTGTAGGGGTCAAAAGCAGCGCAGACGGCCGACACCACGAAAAAGCCGTGCAGGCCAGTCGCCTTGATGGTGGGCACATCGGCGGCTTTCACGCCACCACCCACCACTACGGGCACGGGCGTGATGCGTGCAAGTTCTTGAAGCGCTTCCACCGGATGCAAGATGATGTTGCCTTCGGCATCAACAGCCAGGTCACGCTTGGTTTCGGTGTCGTGCAGCGGGCTGACGCCGAAATAGTCCACGCAGCTTACATCTGTCGTTCGCACGTAGTCAATCATCTCGTGCGTTTCGGCGGAAAGCCCCACGACAGCTTCTTCGCCCAGGTACTTGCGGCACACTTCGACCGGAACATCGCTTTGCCCCACGTGCACGCCATCGACCTTGATGCCCGCATCACGTGCGGCAAGCGCCACGTCGAGCCTATCGTTTACAAGCAACGCCACCGTATCCTGTTTGCCGACAGCGGCGATGGCGTCGGCCGCCTCGCGTGCACACGCCATGAGCTCACGTGCCTCGCATACCTTCGAGCGCACCTGGATGCAGGTGAATCCCGCACGCACGGCGTCGGCGACAACCTCGCCCACAGGTCGCCCACCTGTGTTCTCGGGACCTATCACCAGATAGGCGGATATGTCCAGATTTTCTCGTATACCCATGACTCATTCTCCTGTCGCATCAGCTAACGGCGCTACGACACATCCAGAGCAGCTGGTCATGCGCATGCGGGCATAGGGCACACCCCATGCACGCCTGACCCGCAATGCTGCAGATGAAGTCGTTGCAGCTATCACAGTGGTTGAGCGCCCCAGCGGCGTTAGACCTCCCGGAATTCCATGTCGCTCGCCGCCACATCGGCACCGGTGGCGTAGTACAGCTCGTCGATGAACGCCACCTTGAAGCTGCCAGGTGCATCGGTTCGCGCTGCCGCCCGGGCGCCGGCAACATTGTAGATAGCCGTGCCCGCGAGCGCCGCCACAAACGGCGATGCCACACACGAATAGACGGCCACGACACCGCCCAGCGAACAACCGCATCCTGTGATCTTCGACATCATGGGGCTACCGCCATGGGAAAGCGCGACCATCTTTCCATCGGTAACGAGGTCGACCTCCCCAGACACCGCCACGGCACCACCCGTGTAACGAGCCAGCGCCACGGCGGCCGACGTTGCAGCTTCCACCGAGTCGGTGCTGTCCACGCCGCGGATGCGTGCGATTTCCGCGGCATCGCCATCAAGGTCCCACAAACCTGCCAGGCCAATGATTTCGGAAGCGTTGCCCCGCACCACGGTGGGCTTGCATGGCTTCAACTCACTTAAGATCTTCGTGCGCAGCGAACCGATTCCAAGCGCCACCGGGTCGAGCACCCAAGGATGCCCTGCATCGTGCAAGGCCCTCCCAGCACGTGGAATCGTCTCTTCGAGCACCGGAACGAGCGTTCCCACGTTTACGTAGAACGCGCCACCCGCCAGGCCCAGCACTTCCCCTTCGTCGGGCATGTACACCATGGCAGCCGATCCACCTACGGCAAGCTGGGCATTCGCAACGAAATCGATGGTCACGTTGTTGGTGATCGATCCCGCCATGGGGTTTAGCTCGCGCACCTCATCCACCGCTGCAGCTACCTGCCCGCGCAACGTCGCCTCGTCGAACATGTTTCATCCTTTCACGAAAAACGCCACCGGGTAGGTGGCGTGCGCATTGCGGACATGCTCCCTACACCAGTGTTAACTGACAGGTTCGAAGGGTTGGGCCCCTGCCCTCTCAACCTCCCGACATATCGGGAAGTACCCCTGCATAACAGCGTCTATAGTACCACGAATACGCGATTTGAAAGCGATGAGCCTGTTTGCAAGTATGCTTGATTCGGTTAATCCGAATCGCATCCATCCCTCCAGCGCCATATCCATTTCATCTTCGGCAATTCGGCTATCTTCGCTATCCCCATGGTACGTAACGAACGAAGAGAGGCATCGGCCTGATGCTTGGCCCAAAGACATGATGCGGAATACTTGTCAGGACTTTGCATCAGGCAAGACGCTTTCCCAAAAGCATCTTGTCAATTCGTTCATTCTCTTGATTATCGATGTTTGACCTGATAGTTTCCAACACAAGAAACCCCGGAATGGTTTTTTAGCATAAGGTTACATGCACCATAGTAGTCGAGTCTGAAACCTTGAGCATCGCTATCGCGCATGCGCCTCGGATAGGAGCAAAATGCAAGCAAGCATCATTTCAGCGGCATTCGTCGCCGGTCTGCTTTCCTTCTTTTCGCCCTGTATCCTTCCGCTGCTGCCTGTCTACATCGGGCTGTTGACCACCGATGCCGGCAACAACGAACTGGGGGCTGCTCGACGCGCTGCCAACACGGTGGCGTTCGTGCTGGGTATTTCCACGACGTTTTTCTTGCTCGGCTTGGGGGCAGGTGCGGTGGGACGCACACTGAACAATCCCTACATCTCCATCACGTGCGGACTCGTCATATTCTTGTTTGGCTTGCATCTTTCTGGATTCATGACAATTCCCATCCTCGTACGGGAAAAGCGCATGGACCTTAGCAAGATCAACGCCAGCACGGTGGTTGGCGCATTCCTTTTGGGCCTGGGCTTTTCCTTTGGCTGGACACCATGCATCGGCCCCATACTTGGATCGATTCTTGCCTTGGCGGCACAGCAGGGCACTGCCATTGCGGGTGCAGCGCTCACCTTGGTGTATTCGCTTGGCATGTGCATTCCGTTTCTGATCATCACGCTTGCATCCAACGCACTTATCGACCACATTCGAAAGCTGCATCGGTTCATGCCCGTCATCCAGCGTGTTGGCGGTGTGCTCATCGCAATCATGGGTTTGTGGATGATGTTCATGCAAGTACACGAACTGGCATCATATGCCCCCAAAGCCAACATGTCAGCTTCGCAGCAGCAAGCAGAAACCCAAGCCGAGAGTGAAGCCGCCAACACCGGCGAAGCCAACGCCAATGCCTCTTCGAATCCCGAAGCGGACGCATGGCGCAACATCACATTCGAGGACATCAACGGCGAGCAGCATCAGATAGCCGATTTCGAAGGCGCGCCCGTCTACATCGAGTTCTGGGGTTCGTGGTGCCCCAACTGCATGGACAACATCGAGGAATTCAAGGAAACGGCCGCTCGTCACAACGAGGCTGGTGACGTGCAGGTAATCTCGATTGCCGTACCCGGCCGTTTCGGCGAGATGGAGAAAGCGGAATTCATCGACTGGTGCAACGAGCAAGGCTACGACTTCCCCATACTGCTCGACGAGAATGCCGAGTTGATAGCATTCTTCAACATCTCGGGATTCCCCACATCGGTGTTCGTTGACGCACGGGGAAAGGTTCAACTCGTGCGACCAGGCGTGATAGAGCCCGAGGAGCTCGAGGGCCTGTTCGCATCGCTCGAGGAATCCTCCGACCAGCAATAGCGCTCCCATGCGATCACATCATCCAACGTGGCAGATGAGAGCTTGGGGGCAGGCTAACCTATGCAATCTGCGAGCGTACCTGCATCGACGAGGATGAATCGGCAAACGCAATGGGACAAAGACTCGAAGCTGTGGCAAAACGCTCCTTTCTAGGTTTCCGACCCGCCCCCGCGCGAGTGCGGTATCATCTTCCCCAATGTTTGGCAACAGAAGGAATCCGCACATGAAACTGGGCGACGTCGATTTGGATGAAATCTATACGGAAGCTACCGGCAAAGAGGCAGCCGGGGCATCGCGGTTGGCGAAGGTGATTGCCACCTACAAGCAGGTCCAAGCAGAAGAGGGCAAATCCGCAGAACAGGTTGCAGCCATACGCTCTCTGAAAAAGCTCGTGCCCGGCGCCATTGGCGTGGCAATCGTCGCCGTCACCATCGTGCTCGTTTCCATCATCTACACGATCTGGCAGGGCATTCATGGTACCAGCGGCGGTGGGCTGCCGCTCATCGTCGGTGCACTCGCCGTGGCAATCATCCTAATCGTGGTCTTCTTCGCCATAGCCAAGCGCACGTTCGGCAAGGATTGGTACGCCTTCCGCGACTCCATCGATCTGTAGGCAGGTTGAGCCAATAGAGCCGTGAGCCTATGGGGTCTAAGGCTCATCCGTGCATAAACAGCAGCATCTTTCATCTGCATGAAAAATATGCCCCAGCAAAACTGCTGGGGCATACATGCAAGTGGCCCAATAAAGACGAATGAGAAATCGAACCCGTCCCTATTTACTCATTTACAGGAAATGAGCTCTTAGGTCTTCGGCGCTGCGAGGCGAAAGATAGGCAGGCGCGATGTCGAACACGGTGCGGGCACCGGTCTGACCTTCTGCAGCCAGACGTGCGACTGCGCGAGCAAACGCCACGAGCACCATCGAGGTGAACTGCGGGTTCGAGTCGAGCTTGAGCTGGTATTCGATAAGGAAACGGCTGCCCGCATCGTTGCCACCCGTGCGCATAACGAAGCCACCGTGGGGCATGGCCGCATGATCTCGGTCGAGCTCTTCTTGGCTGATGAAATTAACCGTCGTGTCGTAGTCTTCGAAGTAGTTGGGCATAGTCACGATCGCCTCGGCAACGGCAGCCGGGTCGGCACCCTCTTCAAGGACCACCCAGCATTCGCGCGTGTGCTTTTCGCGCGTGGTGAGCTCGGGGTCTTCGCCAGCGCGTACGGATTCGAGCGCTGCGTCGACGGGAATCGTGTACTGCTTGGCGTCGGCCACGCCGGGAATGCGGCGAATGGCGTCGGAGTGCCCCTGGCTGATTCCCTTGCCCCAGAAGGTGTAATCGCGGCCCTGCGGCAGGATGCAGGTGCCGTACAGGCGATTCAGGCTGAACAGGCCCGGATCCCAACCGCAGCTGATGAGGGCAAGCTTGCCAGCTCCTGCAGCAGCAGCGTTCACGGCTTCGAAGTGCTGTGGAATGTTGGCATGCGTATCGAAGCTATCGACCACGTTGTACTTGGCCGCATAGACTGGGGTCATCTTCGGCAGGTCGGTGGCGCTGCCCCCACACAAGATGAGCACGTCGATGTCGTCTACGCCAGCCTCGAGTTCGGCGGCAGGGCGAACGGGTACGTCGCTCGCAATCTTCACGGTAGCCGGATCGCGACGCGTGAACACGCCGACGAGTTCCATATCGTCGTTTTGAGCCATGGCCATTTCCACGCCACGGCCCAAGTTGCCATATCCCAATATGCCAATTCGAATCTTTTCCATGAGTCCGCCTTCCAAACGACTCGTCATGCGCTAGCGCCAATGGTAGTCGATGCCCCGATGCGCAATTACCGAATGCAAGCACTTCCGAGTTTAAAATCAAACATCATGCAACCTATGATACTCGGTGATGTTTCCACAGTATGAACTGCGTTTAGGCAAAAGAAAAATTCTTGCTTGCCAGCGCTTGTCAAGCGCATGGATTACAGGGTAGTGTTTACATGAAGTCACATATCATCGGCCCTCGCCATGGCGCGATGTCCGATAGAACGGAAGCGACCAGAAAGGCACCCATGTTCATCGTCGATTTGTTCGGCCAGGACCGAATCCCCCTTTCGTACGAGATCTTCCCGCCCAAAGGCGACCTGTCTGTCGAGCAGGCACGTCCGGTGCTCTCCCAACTCGCCCAGCTGCAGCCAGCGTTCGTTTCGGTCACGCATTCGGCCGGAGGTTCGGGCAACGGGCAAAACACCAGCCTCATAGCCCAGATGGGGATGCAGGATTTCGGCATCACCACCATGGCGCATCTCACCTGTATGGGCGCTACCCGCGAAAGCATCGAAGAGCAAATCGTTGCCATGCGGAATCGAGGAATCCGCAACGTGCTCGCACTTCGCGGCGACCCCGTTGCCGGCAAGGAAGCTTCCGACTACAAGCTTGCAAAGGATTTGATCCCGCAGCTTCGTGAAGATGGATTCTGCGTAGGCGCAGCAGCCTATCCCGAAGGCCATGCAAACTGCCTCGATCTTGACGCAAATGCCAAATACACGAAGCAGAAACAAGATGCGGGAGCAGAGTTTTTCGTCACGCAGCTGTTCTTCGACAACAATGTTGCATACGATTTCCTGGACCGCTGCCGTGCGAAGCGCGTCAAGGCACCCATCACGTTTGGCATCATGCCCTTCATGTCCAAATCCCAGGTTCAGCGCATGGTGTTCATGTGCGGAGCGAGCCTGCCCGCACGCGTGGTGAAGATGCTCCAGATGTGGGAAGACGACGAAGCATCGCTGCGCAAGGCAGGCATAGAGTATGCATGCGAGCAGCTGATCGACCTTGCCGAGCATGGCGTGGACGGCGTGCACCTCTATACCATGAACAAGCCCGAGGTCGCGCGAGAAATCACCGAGGCCGTAAGCCCATACCTGTAGAATACAAGGCTTGCCCATGCTGCCCATAACCAACCCGAAAACCCCCTTGCCAGACAGAAGCTCGCTCGACGCCTTGCGCATCAAGGACGCATACCTTCGCAACGTGCTGGAAGGTCGTGCCTACCTCGTCTTCGACGGAGCCATGGGGACCATGATGCAAGCCCGGGGGCTTGCTACGGGTAACCTGCCAGAGCTTCTGTGCTTTTCCCAGCCGCAGCAGATAACCGACATCCACCGCGCCTATGTGGAAGCGGGCAGCCACGTGGTCACCACGAACACGTTCGGCGCGAACGCGCGCAAGCTGGAAGGCGCCGTTGGACCAGACGGGAGCGCAGTTTCCATCGACGACGTGTTCCACGCTGCAATTTCCTGCGCGAGGGCATCGGGCGCGCGATACGTTGCGGCTGACATCGGGCCAATAGGTGCGCTGCTCGAACCCATGGGCGCGCTTTCGTTCGAAGACGCCTATTCGCTCTTCGCCGAGCAAGCTCGGGCTGCCCAGGCCCATGGCGCCGACATCATCGCAATAGAGACCATGACCGACCTCCTGGAGATGAAAGCTGCCGTTCTAGCAGCGAAAGAGGAAACCGATCTGCCCATAATCGCAACCATGACCTTCGACGAGACGGGGCGAACTTTCCTCGGCACCAGCCCCGCCATCGCAGCAGAGGTGCTAGATAGCTTGGGAGTCCAGGCGCTGGGCGTGAACTGCTCGCTCGGACCCGATTCCATCGCACCGCTGGTGGCGGACATGCTGGCGACCACTTCCCTGCCCGTTGTGGTTCAGGCCAATGCGGGGCTTCCCAGAATCGAGCACGACAAAACCGTATACAGCGTTTCGCCTGCCGATTACGCCGCAGCCGTGCGCCCCATGATAGATGCCGGCGCCACTATCCTGGGCGGTTGCTGCGGCACGTCGCCCGAATATATCAAGCTCCTCGCGGCACAGGCGGAAGACCGAGTTCCCCATTTGCGCAAGGTGAAACGAAGCTGCACGGTAACCAGCGCCCAGCGCTCCGTGGCGTTGCGCGGACATGACGTCGCCGTCATCGGAGAGCGCATCAATCCCACGGGGAAGAAGAAGCTGCAGGCAGCATTGCGCGAAGGCGACATCGACTACGTACTGGGGGAGGCCATCGCCCAGACGCAGGCAGGCGCTGACGTGCTGGACGTGAACGTCGGCATGCCCGGCATGGACGAGGTTTCGCTCCTGCGCACCCTGGTGACACGCATCCAAGGCGCAAGTCCCCTTCCACTGCAGATAGACTCGTCCAACCCCGCCGCAGTGGAAGCTGCCGTGCGGGTATATGCGGGCAAGCCACTGGTGAACAGCGTGAACGGCAAGGCGGCGAGCCTGGCTTGCGTGCTCCCCATCGTGAAGCATTACGGATGTGCCGTAGTGGGCCTCACCCTCGACGAAGACGGCATACCTCCTACCGCCGAAGGGCGCTTTGCCATAGCGTGCGCAATCGTTGATGCAGCCGAGCGTGCGGGCATTCCCCGCCACGACGTTCTCATAGACTGCCTGGTCATGTCCGCATCCACCAACCAATCCGAGATTCCCGAAATCTTGCGGGCTGTGACCCTCGTTAAACGGGAGCTCGGCGTGCGCACCGTGCTGGGCGTGTCGAACGTGAGCTTCGGGTTGCCCGCACGACCTGTGGTCAACGCCACGTTTTTGGCTGCAGCGTTCGCGGCAGGCCTGGACATGCCTATCCTCAACCCCCTGGAGCAACGCTATGGTGAAACGGTCGCGAGCTGGCGCGTGTTGAACGCGCAGGATGCTGGCGCCTTTCAATTCATCGAGGATTATGCGAACTGGACGCAAAGCGAACCCGGCATGAAGCAGTCGCATGCAACCGATTCTCCCACCCAGGCTCCTGCGCAGAAGAACACGTCGAGCTTGTTCGACCTGGTGGTATCTGGCGATCGGGGTCCCGTGCCCAGCCTCGTGGACGAGATGCTCGAAACCTCGGATGCGGTGGACATCATGCATTCCCATCTCATACCCGCCCTTGACGAGGTGGGGCGCCTTTTCGAGTCGGGCGAGTTCTTCTTGCCACAGCTCATCTTCTCGGCAGACGCCGCCAAAGCCGCATTCGACCGCATCAAGCTTCATAACGCCCATGACAGCTCATCAAGGGCAGACGGGTATTCCAAGGGCAGAGGGGCCATCGCCCTTGCCACCGTGGAAGGCGACATCCACGACATCGGCAAGAACATCGTGGCCATGCTGCTGGAAAACTACGGTTACGAGGTCCACGACCTGGGAAGGGACGTTGCGCCACAGGCGATTTTGGACTACGTGCTCGAACATGACGTGAAGATCGTGGGGCTTTCCGCGCTGATGACCACCACTCTGCCCTCCATGGAGAAAACCGTGGCGCTGCTTCGCCAAAAAGCTCCGGATGTGAAGATCATGGTGGGGGGAGCCGTGGTCACGCAGGCTTATGCCGACAGCATCGGGGCCGACTTCTACGCCAAGAACGCCACCGAAGACACGCGCTTCGCCGCCCAGGTGTTCGCCTAGAACCACAGCTGCGAAAGATCGCGGTCGTATATCCGCTCCAGGCGGCGCACTTCCCCATCGAAGTATTCGCGCAGGTACTCCTTCGTCTCGGGGAGGAGCTTCGAGCGGTCCCAATCGGGCTCCATCCCGGCATCACGTATGCGCCTCTGCCATTTGTTCCAGCGCTCGTAGATTCCGCTTCCCCAAAAGTCCATGAGCGCGAACTCGTAGAAGCCGTAGTTCCAGCCCTTCACGGTATTCCCCAGCTTGGCGGCTTTCGCGGTGGTGGGCCGTTCCTTGCCCTCGTTGCCGTGGATGCCGTAGTCCACAGCCGGGCTGTCCTCCAAGCCGAGATACTCGTAGAGGTCAAGGCACGCTGCATGCTGGTCGGCGATGAATTCCTCGAAGAAGATCGGCTTGACCTGCTCCACGGGATAATACTGAAGGTACTCCTCTATGCACGTGGCGTAATTGCTTTGCGAAAGCACCAGATACTCGAGCCGCCGCCGCATCACGTCTTCGCGACGCTGCGGGTTGTCGAGCACCCAGTGGACGTAATGGTCGAACGCGCGTGCATGGCCATGTGCGATATCGTAGTCGACCACCCACTCGGGCAGGTGGCCGCGCGCCAGGAAGTACTTGTAGGCAGAGTACGTGCGGGCAACCGGTTCGCGCATCATGACCAAAAGCTTCACGTCGGCCGGCATGTCGCGCGCGATCTTGCGGGCGCAATGGGAAAACGTGAGCCCGGCGTTGATCTCGCCCCGCAGACGGTCATCACCTGGCTTCACGTGCCGCCAATAGCGATGCTCGCAGAACCATTCGTGTCCCAGAATGGGCACGGCGTCTATCACGAGCACGCGATAGTACATGGGCTCCTTCACGTCACGCGCAAGCACCACGTCCGGGTGCTGACGCAGTATCTTGAACAGGGTGGTGGTGCCGCTTTTCTGGAACCCAAGGCATATGAACTGAGGCAACGTGGCCAAACCGACCTCCTGACAACGCTTGGCGCAGCGCAATCCCGCACCCCACCAGTATAGCCGAACACCTTGACACATGCGTCAGCCAGCTCCGTACGTGAGTCAACCAACTACGGGCAACTGACTCACGTTAGCAATAGTGTACATGAACTGGAAGGGCGTCATCATTATGCCTGTTCACAGCGCTTTATTCACAGTTGAGAAACTATTTGTGGACACTAATTGCGCGGTCAGAAGCTCCACCGTCCGCAAAACGGCGGAACAAGCAAGCGATGCGAATCTAGAACGATAGTTCCATGCCCGATAGTTCGGCGGCCTTGTAGATATGCTCGGTTCCGGCGACTTTACGGTCGTCGATGACGCCGAAGTCCTTGCTCTTCGCAGGATCTAGCAGCTCGCAGAACAACGTGTTGGCACCTGCCATTATTGCCGCGTAATTGCTTTCGGGATCGGCCAAGCCCTTGCGCAGGTCGGGACCGGGCTGTTGGGCCGTAATGTCCACGCCGGGAATCATCAACCGCAGAATCGCGATCTCGCGATACAGGACGGAAAGCCTGCCAGGGCCGCCCTCGGCTGAAAGCGGGGCGTTCTTCGCGGGCATGAACGGGATGACCGGAGCCCAGGAAACGCCCAACTCCGCGGTGAGCATGATGTCTTCGGCGCACATCTCGAGCGTCTGCCCAGGGTAATCCACGATGTTGCCGGAACCCAGCTTCAATCCGGCGCTCTTGATGGCATAGTTCGTTGCAAGGCGCTTCTCGAAGTTGGTCGAGGGATTCAGGCGGTTGAACACATCGGGTTGGGCCATCTCGAACTTGCACATGTACTCGTCCAAACCGGCGCTTTTCATCTCGCGGTACTGCTCTTCGCTAAACTCGCCCGCCGCCAGCGTGATGTAGAGTCCCATGTTGTGAATCTCGTTGATGAAACGGCAGATGTCGTCAATCGTGTACTTGCGGTCTTCGCCGGATACGAGAAAGATGCGGCTGAAGCCCAGGTCATGCGCTAGCTTTCCGTACTGGATGATCTCATCGACAGGAGTCCAGTAGCGCTTGACTTCCTTGTTCGGGGCACGCATGCCGCAATACAGGCAACGGTTCTTGCAGCGGTTGCTGTACCCCACCATCGAACGCACGATAATGCGACCGTCCTGTTCCATGTATGCCTGATGTGCGGCAGGCATGATGGTGGAGGTGAATTCCTCGTCGTCCATCTGCAGGATTTCGAGCACTTCCTGCTTCGTCGTGATCTTCATAACATCATCGCCTTTCCGTGTGATTCATTCGTGTTGAACTCTTTTCTTTGTTTTATCCCGAGCTGTCTAAATCGTTTTGCTTCATCATCATGATCGCGTCCTCAAAATAGTCGCAAGTCGATGGATGGCCTTCGTTGTCGTCCTACATCATAAGCGAGCTTTCATGCCGCCGAACGAGCGAAGGGTCATCTGCACGATTGCGGCACTTGCATGGGCTGCTTCGGTTTCGAAGTGCCAGTAGTCTTCTGGTTGAGATCCATCTGCCAAATCGGAGATCACGCGTACGACTGCAAAGGGAACGTCTGCCAAGGTGCATACTTGCGCGAGGGCGGCAGCCTCCATGTCGCAGCAAAGCGCCCCGAACGCCAGGGAAAGACGATGCTTTTCGCGTACGTCGCTTATGAAGCGGTCACCTGACACGATGCACCCTTCGAATGGGGCGTTGCCGGTCTTGCGAGCAACGGTGCCTGCAAGCATGGCGCGCAAGGCATCGTCGGTCTTGAACGTCTTGCTGGGAAATCCAGGGATGTGGCCAACCTCGAATCCGAAATGACCCACGTCGAAATCGTGCTGGACGCAACTGGTGGCCACCACGTAGTCGCCTATGCGCAGACCCTCACCCACCGCTCCTGCAACACCCGTATTGATAACGCATGATACGCCGAGCACGGCAAGCGCTTGGGCGCAGGCGGCGGCGTTGACCTTCCCCACGCCGCTGCGCGCCACGACGACCTTGGAACCTTCAAGCGAGCCGCCGGCTAGGCTAGCCGAACCCATATCGAAGCGGCAGATGTCCTCGAGGGCGTTTTCCAATAGCACGACTTCGGATTCAATTGCCCCGACGATGCCGATACCGCCTTGCCATTGCGCGTACCAGGAAGTCTCCATGAGCGTCTATCCCGGATAGGTCATGTGCGCTTCGTCGAGGCACGTCAAGGTCCGATCGAGGTAGCGACGCGCCCACCACTTAGCCATGGCAAGATCGCTGTCGTGGTAGTTTCCGCATTCCTTCGGCTTGGCGCCAGGTATTTCGCCCTCGAAATCGCGGATGAACTCAAAGGTGCTGCGCACGAACCCGGCGACGTCAGTCGGCTCCCAGGTGCCGAACATTACTAGGTAGAAGCCTGTTCGACAGCCCATGGGCCCAATATGCACCACTTTTTGCCCCCATTCCGGTTCGGTGTGCATGTACGTGGCGCAAAGGTGCTCCAGCGCATGCACAGCCGCCGTGTCCATGACAGGTTCGCGGTTAGGTGCCGTCATGCGCAAGTCGAACGTGGTGGTCATGCACCCTGTCTGAGGGTCGGCATGGCGATGCGAAACGTACACACCCGGTTCAAGCAGCAGATGATCCCTGGTGAAGCTTGCAATTTCCTCCATGGCAGCCTCCCTTTCGAGATGATCGGAATTCCGATGATGAATATGATTGCTTCAGTCGCTTCAGCCAGCGCAGACGTTGGGCAGGCCCTGCCACGGGCGTGAGCGCGACCAAGTGAAAGGCGTTTGCACTCCTGCCCGCTACCAGGATATCTCCATGCCGGACAGCTTGGCGACAGCGTGGATGTGTTCCGTTCCTTCGGCGTTGCGGTTAGAGGTAATGCCGAACCGCTCGGCCTTTTTGGCCTCTACGAGCCCACGGAACAAGACGTTTGCCCCGACCTTGATTGCCGCATAGTCGTTTTCGGGAACGGTCAAGCCCTGGGCAGGGTCTTTCCCCGGCTGCTGAGCGGTAATGTTGATACCGGGAACCATCAGCCGAAGCAAAGCGATTTCGCGATGGGCGCGCCCAACACTTCCAGGACCACCTTCTTCTGCCAGCGGCGTGTTCATAGCCGGCATGTAGGGAATAACCGGTGCCCATGTCACGCCCAGCTTCTTGGTGAGCATGATGTCTTCGGCACACATCTCGAGCGTTTGCCCCGGATAGTCGATGATGTTGCCGGATGCCAGGTTCAGGCCGGCATCAAGAATCGAGTAGATGGCCCCCATGCGCTTCTCGAACGTGGTCGAGGGATTCAGCCGGTCAAACACCTCGGGCTGGGCCATCTCGAACTTCACCATGTACTCGTCAAGGCCGGCTGCCTTCATTTCGCGGTAGTGATCGGCGGGAAACTCTCCAGCGGCAAGCGCCATGTACATGCCCATGTCCTTGATTTCGCCGATGATGCGCAAAAAGTCGTCAAGGCCGTACTTGCGGTCTTCGCCCGACAGCAGGAAGATCCGGGTATGACCCTGCTCGTGGGCGAAGCGTGCCAGGTTCAAAATCTCGTCAACTGTCATGGCATAGCGGTCGAGATGCTTGTTGTTCGCGCGCATGTTGCAGTACAGGCAGCGGTTCTTGCAGCGGTTGCTGTAGGGAAGCACCGTGCGCACGATGATGCGGCCATCCTGTTCGCGATAGGCTTGTTCGGCCTCTGGTGCTATGGTCGAATAAAACTCCTCGTCATCCATCCTGAGTACGTCGAGGACATCCTCGTAGGTGCTTATGCTCATCGTCCCCCCATCCGTATGATTTCGTCTCCGAACACTTCCGCCTCTTGTGGGTCGTGGGTTACCGAAATGACGGTGCGGCCTGCCGCGTATTCTTGGGTGCAGGCCAGTATGTTTGCCTTGGTGTCGCCGTCAAGCCCCTTGAAAGCTTCGTCGAGCACCAGCAATCCGCAGTCGTACATGAGCGCCCGGGCGATGGCCACGCGCCTTTTCATGCCGCCGCTGAAGGTTCGCACCGGGTGGTACAGCTCGGCACCCAAGCCCATGCGCACCAAGATCTGCTCTATCTGCTCCTTCGTGCGCGTTTTGCCAGTAACCATTTGGATGTTCGACACGGCGGTGAAGTCCTCGCACAGCCGGTCTTCCTGAAACACCACGCCTATGCGCGCAGGAAGGCCCTCGACGCTGCCAGCATCGGGTTCCAAGAAGCCCAGGAGGATGTTGAGCAACGTGGTCTTGCCACAACCCGAATCCCCCATGATGCAGGTGATCTTCCCTTCGGCGAAGGTTGCGTTGAAGCCCTTGAGCACTTGCTTGCCGTCGAAGGACTTGTACAGGTCGCGCACGACGATATCGCTCATAGCTTCTCCAACCTGTTGTACAAAAAGCCCAGCAACGCCATGAATGCCTTTTCGAACAGCAGGCTCAACAACACGACGATGATGGTCCAGGTGAACAGGTCGCAGGTGAGAAAGTACACCTTGCATTTGTACATCGCCTCGCCGATGGAGCCGTCGGGAATCGAAAGGACCTCGGCGGCCACCCCGACCTTCCACGCCGTGCCCAGCGAGACGCTGCATGCCGACAAGAGGAAGGGCTTGATCTGCGGAAGGTAGATGTAGAGCAGGCGTTTGCCGAAGGGGATGTCGAACATCTGCGCCATCTGCATCATCTTCGGGTCGGTGCTCTTTATGCCCTCCAGCATATTGGTGTAGACAATGGGCAATACCGTCAGCAAGATGATGAAGGCAGTGAGCTGGCTCGACGTCATCCATATCAGAAGCATCAATATGATGGCGACGACAGGCACCGTCTTGACCATCAAGATCAATGGCCACAGGAACAGCTCGACGGCTCGCACCTTCCCTGCGATGACAGCTAGAACGATGCCGGCGAACAACGAGATGAACAAACCCGTGGCGATACGGCTGAAGCTAAACGCCAGTATGCTTGCGAACTCCTCTTCCCTCCATATTGTCGTCAGCCTCTGCAGCACCTCCAGGGGGGAGGCGAGCAGCAGAGGCTGAGCAAGGCTCATCGCGGCAATCTGCCAGATGAGCAAAATCAATATCACTGAGGCAGTTCGTTCAATCCACTCCTTATGCCTCATAGTAGAAGTCGTCTTCGGGCAAGGCGCCGCCCACGGATGCCGGATCCTGGTCGTAGAGCACCTCGAAGTAGGCTTGGGTGGATTTCTTCATCTCTTCACCGGTGATGAACACGACGTTGCACATGGGCATCGCCACTTTGGCGACGGCCTCGGGAACGATGTCGTACTTCTCGATGAGCACGGCAGCTTCGTCGACGTTTTCGTTGCACCAATCGGTGGATGCCTTGCACTCCTCGATCGTGGTGGCAACCTGCTCGGGATGCGCCTCGGCGAATGCACGGTTGATGATCAGGCCAGCCGTAACCAAGACGGACCCGTTGTCCAATGCATTCCACTCTTCGTTCATGTCAAGGGCGATGCGAGAGCCTTCTACTTGTCCCAGGCAAATGGTGACGATCGGCTGCGGAAGCATGATGACGTCGGCCGTGCCGGCACTCATCAAGCCCACGACTTCCGTGGGATCGCCGCGGAATTCCACGGTCACGTCTTCGCCCATGGTCAGCCCATGCTGTGCCAACAGGTAGCTGAGCAGGTACTCGGGCGTGGAACCCTTGCCGACCGTGTAGATGGTGCGTCCAGCCAGGTCTTCGATGGTGTTGATGGTTTCGCCCTTTTCGATTACATAGATTGCACCCAGCATGTTGGCTGCAAGCATCTGCACGGATTTTTCGGAGTTGTTGTAGAGAATGGCACCCAGGTTCGCAGGCACGGCCAAGATATCGAGCTCGCCTTGAAGGATCAGCGGCGTCAGCTCGTCAGCGTTTGCGCCGACCGAGCACTCGTACTGGTTCTTGGTCAGACCGTTTTCGGCGTCATCGAACATCTTGACCAGACCCATGGAGGTCGGGCCCTTAAGCCCGGCCAGGCGGACGACGACGTCTTCGGTCGAGGAAGCCGCGGCTTCCGTCTGCTCTTCTGGAGCTGCTTCCTCTTCTGCCGGCTCCTCGGACGCGCCGCTCGCACAGCCCACCAAACCGGAAAGGCCTATGCTTGCAACCGCAACCGCACTTCCGTAGACGAATTTCCTCCGACTGATTGGATTACTCATAGAACATCCTCCTTCTCACCTTGCGAGGCGGGCGAATTCCCGTTCCCTACATCACCTCCCGCCTGCAATAACGGTGTTTCAATGATACCAGCTGCGCATATGCAATATTTCATAAACATTCTTGAGCGTTATTGGGGTTGCCTATACCAGCAGACAATCCAATCGGGCGGAAATTGCAATTTCTTGGACATATGGGAGAGCTCAAAGGAAACTTGGCGGGAATGCCTTAGAACACGATTCCCAAAACGTTGCACACCACCACGGAGAAAGCCGCAGATCCGAATACCATGTAGAGGGGCTTCACGGAAAAGTGCTTGCCCACATGCCAGTTCGCATACGCAAGCGCCACGCACAGCCCAACGGCGATCCAGCCAGGCCACGAGGCGTTGTTTCCCATGGACAGGCAGTTGTACAAAAACCCTAAGACTACGGTGAGCAGAAGACCGGAGATGATCGGCCGGATCAAGCGCTTGAGCGAATCCAGGATGGAAAGGTCCTCGAAGCGCTCGTAGAGAAAGTTCACCACGGAAAACGTGATGCACGACATGGCGATGGAGCAGGCGAACCCGCACAGTGCAAGCAGATAGCCACCCCAGATGCTCCCGGTAATTCCCAAGCCGAGGAAATACCCCACGCCTGATAGCACCTCGCAAAGAATCGAGCCGGGCGATGCATTGGCAACCGGTACGAGGATCGAGTAGAACGCCTGGTAGGCAATCATGCCACCAGACACGAACATGCCACCGGCGATGGCCAGGTAGGCATCACCGCCACCGAAAGAGAGGATGCTGCTCAGGCACCCCTTGTAGACATACACTGGCCCATCGACACCCACCACCATCGACAGCGCGGCCGCCATGGCGATGATGCCAAGGCACGCAGCGAACTCGACAACGGTGCGGCGTGGACTCAGGGAAACCTCGCTCCTGCTGGCCTTGAAGCTGCACCAGATGCCGTAAGCCGACATGGCCAGCATGACCGCCCGAAGCACATTGCGCAGCCAGTTGATGTCGAGGAGGCCGTTAATCAGACCGCTCAAGCCGCCCAGACTCAGACAGTATGCAAGCGAAATCAGGGCAGCGGGAATCAAGCGCTGCTTCGTGAACTGGCCGCGGGTCCAGAAGATAACGAACAGCGCCACGGCCATCATGTTCACGGTCGAGATACCGAATACCGTGATGTAGTCGCTTGACAGCTCGAGGAGGCGGTGCAGCTGCTTGCCACATGTGAGCGCGAAAACCAAGATGATGATGGGCAGGCCGTATCGCCACCTTTGGCTCTGCCGCTCGATGCGCATCGTGTCTTCCACGTAGCCGAAGAGAACGGCGATGATGTAGCCCGAAACCCCGATGGCCAGAAAGTTGATCTGCTGGGTGAGGATATCGCCGAAGCTTGCCAAAAGCGAGCATACGAGTACCACCACCAGCACGCCGGGAAACGCGATGGAGGTTGCCCCGAGCACCATGCCGGGCACGCCCGCCAGCTCGCGCCCGATGCCGGCGGATATCTCGACCGGCAGGGCGCCAGGAGTGATGGTGGCTACCACCACGTCCTTGTTGAAATCGTCTTCGGAGATAAGTTGCTCGCGTTCCACGGCTTCCTGATGGAGCACGGGAATAAGAGCGCTGCCGCCGCCAAAGCCCACGCAGCCCACCTTCATGAGAGTGGGCACTAAGCGACGGATACCGGCTTTATGTTCGCTAAGCCAGGACAAGGCGCCCCTCGAGCTCGCGAAGCACGGCATCAGCCGACTCGTCCACGGTCGCGTTTGCGGTATCGACCACGACATCTGGGTCCTGCGGGGCTTCGTATGGGCTCGACACGCCGGTGAACTCGCGAATCTCGCCACGGCGGGCCTTCTCGTACAAGCCCTTCACATCGCGTCGCTCGCACTCCTCGACAGGCGTGTTCACGTACACTTCCACGAAGGAATCGCCGATCACCTCGCGGGCTGCAGCGCGGTCGGCGGAAAACGGCGAGATGAACGCCGTGAGCACCACTACACCCGCATCGTTGAGCAGCTTGGCCGCTTCTGCAACACGCCGGATGTTCTCGGATCGGTCTTCCGCCGAAAAGCCCAGGTTCTTGTTCAAGCCCATGCGCACGTTATCGCCATCGAGCACCATGGTCTGCACGCCACGCGCGAAGAGCCTGCGCTCCACGGCATCGGCCAGAGTCGACTTCCCCGCCCCCGAAAGGCCGGTGAACCACACGGTCAGGGCCCGATGCGCATTGCGCTGCTCGCGCATCTGCCGCGTGACGGAAAGCTCCTGGGTGATGACCCTGCCCTCGACAGCCAGCGGGAACTCCACCACGCCGCATGCCGCCGTGGCGTGGCTTACGCGGTCGATGAGGATGAGCTCGCCAATCATGGGAGCATGCGAGAACGCATCGATCACCACAGGCTGGTTCGTCTTCACCTCAACGAGAGCGATTCCGTTTTTCTCCAGCATTTGAGCATCCAGATGCTCGCCGGTGTTGATGTCGATGCCATAGCGGACCTTGGTCACCATCGCGGGAATGGTGGCAGTGCCAACCTTCAGCAGGTAACTGCGCCACAGCGCCAGAGGGGCATCGTCGAACCACAGCATGGTAACTGCGAAGCTGTCGGTGATATACGGGCGCATGTCGCGCACGATCACGCAACCGCGCGATACATCGACTTCCCGGTCCAGACACAACGACACGGGTTGCCCGAACACGGCCTCGTCAACGTCTTCCCCCGCAGCCAAGATACGCGAAACGCACGCTTCCTGGCCGCTGGGCAGCACCCTCACGCAGTCGCCCATGCGAACCCGGCCCATGGCAATCTGCCCCTGAAACCCGCGGAATGTGCGGTCGGGACGACTCACGCGCTGGACGGGCAGGCAGAAGCCATCGCTCATCTCTTGACGGAGCGGTTCGACGGTCTCCAGGTACTCGAGCAGCGGCATCCCGCAATACCAGGGGGTGCGATCGCTCACGTTCGCAAGATTGTCGCCCGCCACGGCCGACGTGGGGATTATGGCCAGGGTATGAACTGGGTATTCGGCGACCATCAGGCGAATCGCCGCCTCGATTTCGCCGAACACCCGCTCGTCGAAATCGACCAGATCCATCTTGTTCACGGCGAACACGAAGTCCTGGATGCCGCACAGCGCGCAGATGCGCGTGTGCCGGCGCGTCTGGGGAAGGATGCCCTTCGTGGCGTCGAGCAAGATTACTGCTAGGTCGGCAAAGCTCGCGCCAACGGCCATGTTTCGCGTGTATTCCTCATGACCCGGGGAGTCTGCCACGATGAAGCTGCGCCGCTTCGTAGAGAAGAAGCGGTACGCCACGTCAATGGTGATGCCCTGCTCGTGTTCGGCCTGCAGGCCGTCGAGTAGCAGCGAATAGTCTATTTCCCCGCCGGCGGACCCTACCTGGCTTTCCAGCTCCAGAGCCTGCTTCTGGTCGGCGAAGATGAGCTTGGCGTCGTAGAGCATGTGCCCAATGAGCGTGGACTTGCCATCGTCCACGCTGCCGCAGGTGAGGAACTTCAAAAGCTGCTTCATCTTAGAAATACCCCTCCCGCTTGCGCTTTTCCATGCTTGCACGGCCGCCGTCCTTGTCGATGACGCGCGTGATGCGCTCGCTGTGCGTGGCGCCCAGCGTTTCGGCCACGATTTCGTCGAGCGTCGTGGCGGTGGACTCAACCGCGCCGGTAAGCGGATAGCAGCCCAACGTGCGGAATCGCACCATCTTCATCTGGATATCTTCGGGTGCGAGATCGAGGTAGTGCACGATGCGCTCGTCGTCGACCATGATGGTCGACCCGTTGTATTCCACGCACGGCCGCTCCTTGGCAAAGTACAGCGGTACGATCTCGATGTTCTCGCGGCGGATGTATTCCCAGATGTCAGCCTCGGTCCAGTTGGAAAGCGGGAACACGCGCACGCTCTCGCCCTGGTTGATTTCCGCATTGTAGAGCTTCCACATCTCGGGGCGCTGGTTTTTCGGGTCCCACGCCTGCTCGGCGTTGCGGAAGCTGAACACCCGCTCCTTCGCGCGGGATTTCTCTTCCTCGCGCCTGCCGCCTCCAAATGCAGCGGTAAAACCGTATTTGCGCATGGCGTCTTTCAGAGCCTCGGTTTTCATGATGTCGGTGTAGGCCGCACCGTATGTGAACGGGTTCACGCCCCTTCGAACGCCATCCTCATTCACATACACGATCAAATCGAGCCCGTATTCGGCTGCTTTGCGATCGCGAAACTCCACCATCTCGTGAAACTTCCACGTCGTGTCAACGTGCATGAATGGAAACGGGGGCGTTTCCGGATAAAACGCCTTGCGCGCGATGTGGAGCATGGTGGAGCTGTCTTTGCCGATGGAATACAGCATGACCGGCTTCTCGCACTGGGCGGCCACCTCGCGCATGATGTATATCGCTTCGGCTTCGAGCCGGTCTAGATGAGTCTGCTTGTTCATATACGGCAACTCCACTGCAGTTGTTTTATCTAAGCTATCGAGCCAACCTAGAATATTACCCTAAACGTCGCTGAATTGCGGCATATCAGAAAAACCCTATGACCGCACCCCGCCTCCTTGCCTTTTGGAAGACGGGGTTTTACGCATTGAGTGCGCCCATATGCACCAAACACCGTCCCTCGACACACCCAAGAAGGGCGCCCGAATTGAACTAGACACCAAAAGTTGGACTGGAAACTCTTGTTTCCAGTCCAACTATCGGGGTTCACTTCAGAATTGGGGTGCCCCAGTAAAACCGTATTGGAGACCGAACCGGCAGCGGTTTATGCAGGCTGCCAGGTGGCCAGGTAAGACAGGACCTCTTCGGCTTCGTCGGTGTTTGCGCCGCAGTTGCAGGTGATGGCGAGCGCCGCATGCCCATCGCCATCGCGGTCGATCACGATCGTGCACATGAGCTGGTTGTCTACAGGAATCGAGGTCACCAGCAAGATGGCGTCACGTCCACCGATCATGGTCTCGCACTGGTCGAAGTCGCCGGTGATTTCGCTGTTCTTGTAAGATTCGGCAATGCCTTCGGCAACCTCACGATACGACGTGGGCATTACCTTCATCTGCACGGCCTTGGAAAACGCGAAGTGCGAATACGCCGCCGAGGTGTACTCCGAATCGGGATCGGCGTAATACACCATCTCGTAGGCATCGACGAGATTCGGGTCAACATCCTCGATGCGGTCAACCCAGGTACTGGGGATGGCCATATAGCCCACTGCGCGGCTGCCGATGGTCTGCATGTTGGCATTAGACCCTGCGTCGCGCGACTCTTCGTCTTGTGCCAGCGCGTCAGAGTACTCGTTCACGTCGCCAGCATCCATCGTAGCGTCGCTATCACCCGCTTCAGCGGCGTCGGCATCTTCGATGCCACCGAGCACGTCCATGTCACCTTCGGCAGCGGCGCCGGTAGCTTCTTCGGCAGCCTCACCTGCGGCTTCGTCGGCAGTTTCCTCGACAGCTTCGGTGGTGCCCTCGTCAGCAGCATCATCCGATCCACTCGGGCTGCAGCCAACGATCAGGCCGCACACAAGGGCTGCTGCCAGCGCCATGGCTGCCAACAGGGCAATCCTCTTCGCCCGGGAAGACAAGCCTTCTTTCCTCGTTGTCTTGTACATGGCATTCATCCTCTCTCTTTACCTGCCAATTAACCCATCTTGAGCATCTTCGCATAACGCGTCCCATCCGCGAAGGTGAACAGCACGGGATCGGGCGTATACACGTTGCCGAAAATGTCTGTCACCTCCACGATATAAACGAAGTTGCCCTCGCCCACATGTCGTGGTTCCACCACCACGTCGTCGTTCCACACGATGGTGCCGGTCGAGCCCGACTGCATTTCGCCGTCGACCTGTCGCTCCACGAGGAAGCGCAGCTCGTCTCCCTCGCGCAGGGCTTCCGTGGTCTTCGGGGCCATGCCCGTTTCGTCGGCGTTTTCGTAGGCGCACAGCACCTCGTAAGAATCGGTGTGGTAATCATAACTCACGAGCAGGTTCGTGCGCACCGTCACGGCATCATCCGACGACGTCTTTCGCGTGAGCTCCACGGGTACCGAATACAGGTTGTAGGACGGCTCGTCGTTTTCGGCCACCATGTCAACGATTTCGGCGTACACATAGCAGCCTCCGATATTCATCCAGTGCCCGGTGAAGCGGTCGGTGTAGGTCACCTTGCCCGTGGCTTGGTCGATTTCCAGGTCCATGTTGTTGTCGGACCCCAACATCACGACCGTTCCGTCGTCGAGCACATCGCCCATCTTGAACGTCGCGCCACCCACCCAGCGCGTATCGCCGGTAATCACCACCTGATAGCGGTCGTCTTCATTGATTTCGCCACGGCAACCAAAAGCGTCGAGCGCCTGCGCCTCGTTTACCGGATCGAGGCTTTCAACTCCCCAATCTGCCCAGTCGACCTGCTCGTAGGTGCCGGTACGCACTGCCAAGTACTGCAAGTAGGCAACGTTTCCGCAACGAGCATCCTTCAGCACGTAGAAATAGTTCAGAAACGTGTCGCGGTCGATGTTGAGCGGATAGAACACCGAGATGCCCGTCGCCCGCGAGCGATACTGACCATGTCGTTCGTAGACCACTGCTTCCCCTATGGCCTCCCTCACCGTCGAGGCGGAATCGGGCACCGAATCCTCGACGCAGACCATAAGATCGGAGAGGTCAACCATGTCGGTGTATCCCTCGATGTAGTTCGCGTGACCGAAGCATTCGACGTCGCGGGCACCTTGCACGAGCCGCTGCATCAGCACGGGCTGCTCGGTGGAGCGCGCCATGTCCACGGAAGCGTTCTCGAATGCGGCGGCGACATCGTCGATTTTTGATAGATCCACAACCGACATGGTGGCCGCATCTGCCACATCGTTCTCGGCGCACTTGTCCATGAACGTATCGCAGATCACCATCCCCAATCCGCTTGCATCTTCATCTTGCGACGTGGCGAACCAGGTGGGCCAAGCACCCCACGCCCATCCCTCGGCAGGTTCCAGCTCTTCGGAAGCCACCAGGTAATGGGCGTGGGGAGCGATGACCTGCGCCGTTTCCAGCGTGGCCATAAGACAGGTGTCGAAGCCCACGATGTCGAAGGTGACACCAGCGGAGTCGAGCCCTTCGCGGATTTCCGGCAATGTGAGCGTATCGCCGTCGCCTTCATCCAGGCACACGCCCGAAAGCGAACCGCCGCCATGATCCCAGAACACGAGCATGTAATGATCGGCGGGATAGTTCGAAGCGCCCCAGCTTATGAAATCAGCAAACGTGCTCTCAGCGCCCATCGAGGCACGCGGCTGCTCGTCTTGCAACACCAGCCCACCATCTTCGACGGTAAACCGCTGCAAGGCATCGGCATCCACCCATTCGTTGCGCCAGCCGTTCGCACCGCCGGTCTGTATCACGAAAGTCACGTTATCGGGCAGGTCGACCGAAGCGAGCTCCTCGATGTTGTGGGTAGCATACCCGCCGTTGGTCTCGAGGTTCGATCCGCACAGGTACACGAGCACCGTCCACGAATCGCCCGATTTCTTCCCGAAGTCGATACCGAGCCCATCTTCGGAGCCGCCCCCCGGCGAACAAGAGGCAAGGCACGCCAACGCTGCAAAGACGACGACCAAGAAAGCGGCGATGCTGCCCACACGGATACGGCGATAACCCATGACACTCCTCCACCTGCGGATATAGACATGTGCAGCAAGATTTTACCGAATTTGACGTTCGAACATGCCCTGCACGCCCATGACGTCGAAATCTTTTCCGAATTGCCATTTCCCGCTCGAGGATGATGGAGGAGTCATCGCTTCACGTGCATGGCGCGCATGGCGTTGAGGATGGCGAGGCAGGCCACACCCACATCGCCGAAGACAGCCATCCACATGTTGGCGATACCGACGATGGGCAGGGCCAATACCATGATGAGCACTTTCACGCCAATGGCGAAGACGATGTTTTGACGTACGATGCGCATGGTCTTGCGAGCGATGCGCATCGCGCTCGCGATCTTGGACGGCCTGTCGTCCATGAGCACGATATCGGCGGCTTCGATGGCGGCATCCGACCCCATGGCGCCCATGGCAATGCCCACATCAGCGCGCATGAGCACTGGAGCATCGTTGATGCCGTCACCCACGAAGGCGAGCTTGGTGCCACGCTCGCCCGCTTGCGCAAGCAGACGCTCGACGATTTCAACCTTGTCCTGCGGCAGCAGCTGCGCATGGCATTCGTCAACACCAAGCTGGCTTGCCACAGCGGAAGCGACATCTTCGCGGTCGCCGGTGAGCATGACGGTGGTACGCACCCCCGATTCGTGCAGGTCGACTATGGTTTGGGCGGCATCTTCCTTCACGGCGTCGGCGATGACGATATGGCCCACGTATTCGCCATCCAGCGATACGTGCAAAATGGTGCCCGTCAGCTCGCAGGCATGCCAGTTGACGCCGTATTGGCTCATCATCTTGTCGTTGCCCACCATTACCACGCGCTCGTTCACGGTGGCAAAGACCCCATGGCCGCTCTCTTCTCGGGCACCGGCGATGTGGGCCGCATCAATTTCGCCCGAAAACGCCTCCTTGATCGACAGGGCAATGGGATGATCGGAATACGCTTCGGCATGAGCGGCAAGGGAGAGCACGAGGTCGGGATCGAGGCCGCTTTCCGCATGAACGGCCACCACGTTGAACGTGCCATCCGTGAGCGTTCCCGTCTTGTCGAAGACCACGGTATCCACATCTGCCATCGTTTCAAGGTAATTCGAGCCCTTCACCAGAACGCCAAGCCGGCTTGCGGCCCCAATACCTCCGAAAAAAGAAAGCGGCACGCTAATCACCAGCGCACACGGGCAGCTCACCACCAAAAACACGAGCGCACTCTGCACGCATTGCGACCATGTCTGGCTTGTGAGCAGCGGTGGCAAGACAGCCAAAACCAGCGCCAATCCCACCACGATCGGAGTGTAGTAGCGAGCGAACCGGGTGATGAAGTTTTCCGTGCGAGCCTTCTTCTCGCTTGCGGTTTCTACCAGCTCCAGGATGCGTGATACCGTCGAATCGTCGAAAAGCCTGGTCACGCTCATGACAAGGACCCCGGTCATGTTCACGCAGCCGCTCACTACCTCGCCGCCCTCCTCCACGACGCGCGGCACCGATTCGCCAGTGAGCGCCACGGTGTCAAGCTGCGAGCGACCGGAAACCACCACTCCGTCCAGCGGCACGCGCTCGCCGGGCTTCACCACGATCTGCTGTCCCACTTCGATGTCGTAGGGGTCGACTTGCACGAGCTCGCCATCCTGCATGACGTTGGCATAGTCGGGCGCAATGTCCATCATGGCCGCAATGCTCTTGCGCGACTTCCCAACGGCGTAGTTCTGGAACAGCTCTCCAATCTGATAGAACAGCATCACGGCTGCACCTTCGGCCATGTGCGGCTCGCTTTCGGGAAAGAACACGAGCGCAAATGCCCCGATGGTGGCAACTGTCATGAGAAAGTTCTCGTCGAGCACCTGCCCGTGAGCGATGCCGTGAACCGCCCGTCCCAGCACGTCGTGGCCCGCCAGAAGATAGGGCACCAAAAACAGCGCGAACTCCACGTAGACGTTCGTGGGGTTTTCAAACCATCGATCGATGGGCAGGAGCATGACCACGACGAAGATGGCCAGCGCCACCAGTATGCGGATGAGTGTTTTTCTCTGAGAGTCGGACATGAAAGGCCTTTATCGATCATTGAAAGCTACCCGAGCCGGTTGCCGGAAAGCGGCCAAGTCGGGTCGTTTGCGAAAAGAGCTCAGCGGACGACAACTTTGCAGGAAGGTTCGATGGCGTCGAATACCTTCACGCTCTTGGCTACGATTTCGTCCCAGCATGCTTCATCGGCATCGAGGGTGAAGCGCATCGTCATGAAGTTCACCTTGGCGTCGTTGACGCCGTCGATCTTGCTGATCTTTGCCTGTATCTTGTTGGCGCAGTTGCCGCAGAGTTCGCCTTCAAGTTTCATTGCCCGTTTCATCGCTGTTCTTCTTCCTATTCTTCCCGATGTGCTTCTTGCGCTCAGACGTTGTTGCCGCGCGCCGATGCTGTTATTCGCAAATATGGGTCATACCCTGGGCGAGCATGGTATAAACATGATCGTCGGAAAGCGCATAGATGATGCTCTTGCCGTCGCGCTGGAACTTTACCAGCCGTGCTTGTTTCAAGATACGCAGCTGGTGGGACACAGCACTTTGCGAAGCCCCCACGGATTCGGCGATATCGGCCACGCACAGCTCCCCTCCCATCAGGGCATAGAGAATCTTGATGCGGGTGGTATCCGAAAACACCTTGAACAAGTCGGCCAGGTCGTAGAGCATTTCCTCGTCGGGCATGTCCACGAATGCGTCGGTCGTCCCTTCCGCTTCGTCACGCTCGTGCTCGTCTGCCATTGTTTTCCTTTCGTTAATACCATTCATATGAACAGATGTGCATACGTTAAGAGCAGTATAGCCATTCTCCGTTCCCTGTCAACAACGATTGGAAGACGGCGGTCGGCATCGCCAATACTTGGAGCTACTCCTTTCGAAAAGACTGGCATGCGGTATAATGACGCAAACTCAGGGGAAACACGCAGGGACAACGAACGCAGAACGCCTTCGGGCATGAGTCTGGAGATGCAGATGATAGACAAGTCGTTGTTCGAGTTGCCTGGCGTGCATAAGATGCTTGCCGCTTTGCTGGTATCCGCCCTCCTGCAAGCCGCTTTCGTGTTGGGGCAGGCATGCTCGCTATCTGCTGCCATCGTGAACATGTGGAACGGCGAAGCTGCTTTTGCGCAGGCCGGGCTGCTTGGCGTGTTCTTCTCCTGCTACCTTGGCAGGCAGCTCGTGCTGTTCGCCCAACAGCATCTTCTTGATTCGTTCGCTCAAAAACGCGCAGCCGAACTGCGTCGGCACCTGCTACAGAGCATCTTCTTATCGCGGACGCGCGTGGTGCGCGAAAATGGAACCGCCGCGGTGACTGCATCCATGCTGGAAGGCAGCGACCAGGTGGAAACCTACCTCAAGCTCGTATTGCCGAAGATGGTGGAAATGGCGGCCATGCCGCTCGTCATCCTTGTTGCCGCGTTCACGCTCGACTGGGTGTCGGGCGTAATCTTGCTGGTCATGTTCCCCGTCATCATCTTCTTCATGATCTTGCTCGGCCGCACCGCCAAAGCCAAAGCCCAGGCACAATATGGCACCTACCAGCAGCTTTCCAACCACTTCATCGACACGTTGCGCGGTATAGACACGCTCGCGGCGTTCGGCGCATCAAAGCGCGAACGAGGCCGTATTTGGCAGGTGAGCGAACGTTTTCGCCGCGCTACCGTCGATACGCTGAAGGTGGCAACGCTTTCGGGTGCCGTGCTCGACGTCTGCACGGTCTTCGGAATTGGAGCAGTTGCCATCATGCTCGGCTTGCGCCTTGCCGACCACTCGATAGCGTTGGCAACTGCGCTTCCCATCCTGGTGATGGCGCCCGATTACTTCAAGCCCATCCGCAGCTTCGCAAGCGATTTCCACGCATCGCTCGACGGCAAAAACGCCCTCGCCGATATCATGCGCATGATCGGTGGAGCACGCAACGCAGATGATGATGCGATGACGTCCCGTGACACGCGAACCACGATCAATCTCACGAACGCCGTCGACCAGGACTCCCCAACTCGCAGTCAGGCGAGCATGCGATCGTGCGCCGCACAACCCCTAGACGTTGCAAGCGATTCTGCAATATCGCCATGGAATCCGGACTCGACACTCGAGCTGTGCGACGTGAGCTTCGGATACGAACCCGAACGGCAAGCACTCGAAGACATATCGCTTCAGGTGCAGGGGTTTGCCAAAATCGGCATCGTGGGTGCAAGCGGCGCGGGGAAATCGACGCTCGCAAACCTTCTCGGCGGTTTTTGGAAACCTCGCAGCGGAAGCATCTGCGTCAACGGCGAACCCGTCTCCCATCTTGGATTCGACGGCTGGCAACATCAGGTGCTGTTCATCCCGCAAGACCCCTACATCTTCCACGACACCCTGCGCGCCAACATCGCGTTTTACACGCCCGATGCCACCGACGAGGAAATCGCCAACGCCGTGGATGTTGTCGGTCTTCAAGCGTTGGTAGACGAGCTGCCCCGTGGCCTGGATACCGTGATTGGGGAAGGCGGCCGTGGGCTTTCCGGCGGGCAGGCGCAGCGCATCGCGCTCGCCCGCGTGCTGCTAGACCACACGCGCAAGATACTCGTCTTCGACGAGCCCACAGCACATCTAGACATCGAAACCGAACTCGAGCTGAAGCGCCGCATGCTGCCGCTCATGGAAGACCACCTGGTGCTTTTCGCCACGCACCGCCTGCACTGGCTGCACGACATGGATCATGTCCTGGTCATGGAACAAGGGCGGATCGTGGAGCAGGGCCGGCCCGACGAACTGCTCGCAGACGAGGGGAAGCTCGCAGACCTTGCCCACCGCATGAACACGGGCTTCGAGGCAAGCATGGCGCAACCGTTTGGAAAAGCCCCCGAGAAAGCGGAAATGCCTGATGGCGCCGAAAGCACAGCTGCCAACATGACGTCAAAGCCTGTCCTATCTCGCAACGACACTGGCTTCGATTCCTTCCAGCAACATGCTCGCGAAGCTGCAAAAAACGGGATTGCCGCAGATGCGACCTCTTCGCCTGCGAAACGGCAACCATGCCCGAAGCCCGAAACCACCCGAGCCGATCGCAAGACGAGCTTAAAGCGCTGGGTGCGCCCCTATATCGGCCGCTATCGCAAGCAGCTTGCCTATGCGCTCGTATTGGGATTGGCGACGTTCGCCTGTTCGGCCCTGCTCATGTTCACGGCCGGCTTCCTTATCAGCTGGACAGCCGACCCGGCATTGCCCACGCTGGCAGCTGCGATGTATGCCATCGGCCTCGTGCAGATCTTCGGCTTGGGCAAGCCCATCGCACGCTACATCGAGCGTCTCGTATCCCACGATTGGGTCTTCCGCATGACGTCGAGCCTGCGCGTGCGCCTCTATGGCATCCTGGAGGCACAGGCCATGCACGTGCGCAAAGACCACCAAATGGGGGAATTCCTGAGCTTGGTGGTCGATGACATCGGACATCTGCAGAACCTGTTTTTACGCACGCTGTTCCCCGTGACGATAGCAGGCATGCTCTACCTGGCAGTTTCTGGGATCTTCGGCATATTCGACCCGAGATTCGGGCTTTTCATATTCGTAGCAACAGGTCTGTGCGTGGTGGCAATGCCAGCAATTGCGAACAGGGTGAACCGCGAAGCGGTCCACGAGCTGAAATGGCGCCGCGGTGAGCTTTACAGGCAACTCACCGATAACGTCTTGGGTGCAGCTGACTGGGTCTTCTCGGGTCGCAGCGACGAATACTTGCGCCGTTGCGAAACCGGACAGCAGGAAGAACATGAGCTGCAACGACGTCTCGACCGCTATGACCACGCCAACGACCTCGTGCTGGCAGCCGTATTCGGAGCCTGCGTCGTGGCAGTGACGCTGTGGGCCGGCGCAAGCTTCGCATCGGGTCATGTGGGCGGCTCATCGAATTGGATTGCCGCATTTGCTCTGGGTTTCTTCCCTCTCATTGAAGCGTTCGGGCCCGTGTCAAATGCTGTGGCCCAAGCCGAAACGCACTCCGAATCCATCGACAGGCTCGGTGCCCTGCCCACAAAAGGCGACGATGACCACGAAAACCTAGCTGAAGGGGACATCCCGCACGGCCCCGCTGGGCACAAGGCGCTTCGCATCGACCTCGAAAACGTCACCTTCGCCTATGCAGAATCGGCCCGTAACGCCATTGACGATGTCACGATTCACATTCCCGCAGGTCAAAAAGTTGCCATCTTGGGACGAAGCGGTGCCGGGAAAAGCACGCTTGCCCAGGTGCTGCGCGGCGACCTGAAGGTTGCGGCGGGAAGCGTGTGCATCGATGGCGAAAGCGTAGCCAACATGGCCGACACCATGCACGAACGCGTGGGAATCGTGCAGCAGCAGACATATCTGTTCAACCGAACGCTGCGCGAAAACCTGGCGCTCGCCCGCCCCGACGTCGACGATGAAGAGCTTTGGGAGGCCTTGCGCCAGGTGCACATGGACGACGTGGCACGCCGGCTTCCCCAAGGCCTCGACACGGTGCTCGACGAAGCAGGCAGCCAGTTTTCAGGTGGCGAGCGGCACCGCTTGGCATTTGCCCGCGTGCTGCTTGCGCACGTACCCATCGTGCTGCTCGACGAGCCCATGGTGGGGCTTGACCCCGCCATAGAGCACGAGCTGTTGGACACGCTGCTGTGCGCGTGTGCCGACAAGACGCTTGTCTTGATCACGCATCACCTGCAAGACATCGCCCGCTTCGACCGCGTGGTGTTCGTGGAAGATGGCCGCATCGAGCTCGATGGATCCCCTGCAAAGCTCGTCGCCACCAGCGAACGCTTCTGTTCGCTGCTCGCCTTCGACAGCGGGGCATGCTGATCGCGCAAAAGACGCCATCGTTGGTTAGGCCTGCCTCACTTTATGTTTGACTGAGGTCACCAGATGAATCATAATTCGTGAGCGGAACAGAAGTGCGTCGGACTATCATGTTCGGCATGCTTGCCACGCACGAAGCCAGAGATTCGAGGACGCCATGTACGAAGACATGCCCAAGCTCGGCCGCAACGATGCCTGCTGGTGCGGCAGCGGCAGGAAATACAAGAAGTGCCATCACGCCTTCGATCAGAAGATGGAAGAAATGTACGAGCAGGGATACGAACTGCCCTGGCACGACATGCTCAAAGGCCCAGCCGACATCGAGGCAATCAAGAAGAGCGCAACGATTAACCGTGGCGTTTTGGACTACGTGGCCGAGCACATCGGCCCCGGCGTTACCACCGAGCAGATCGACCAGTGGGTCTTTGAGTACACGACCGAACACGGCGGCATCCCTGCCGACCTGAACTACGAGGGATACCCGAAAAGCGTGTGCACGTCTATAAACGAGGTGGTGTGCCACGGCATCCCCAGCACCGAAGATGTACTTCAAGAAGGCGACATCGTCAACGTCGACTGCTCCACCATCCTCGATGGGTATTTCTCCGATTCCAGCCGCATGTTCTGCATCGGCGAGGTGTCGCCGGAAAAGAAGCGCCTGGTAGAGGTTACGCGCGAAGCAATGCTGAAAGGCCTTGAGCAGGTAAGGCCCTGGGAGCTGCTCGGCAACGTCGGTGCAGCCGTGAAAGCGCATGCCGAAGCCAACGGTTATAGCGTGGTGCGTGAGTTCGGCGGGCACGGCGTGGGCTTCGAGTTCCACGAAGACCCGTTCGTAAGCCACGTGAGCGAGCCCAACACCGGCATGGTGCTCGCGCCGGGTTTGGTGTTCACCATCGAGCCGATGATCAACATGGGCGCACAGGAAATCGACATGGACCATCCCAACGGCTGGACCGTGCTTACCGCCGACCGCCAACCTTCCGCCCAATGGGAGGTCCAAGTGCTGGTCACCGAAGACGGTTACGAACTGTTGAGTTGGTAGAACGCGCCCAAGGTCAACTGGAATCCAAGCCGCAAGCGTCGAAGGAGCCCTGCGCGTTTTAGCTTTGCCTCTTCCTTTTCAATTGGGCATTAATTTCCTATCATTTTGGTAGGTGATTATCACATCTGATGACATTCAGATGCGCTACACTATGGGCAACCAAGCAGACGGCGGTATTCACCCCGCAAGAGAAACGAGACAGTATGTTCAACAGCAGGATCGACGACATCGTCGAGCAGATAGAGCGCAACTACGCAGAAGCCGACTACCTAGCCTTCGACGATATCGACCGCCGTTTCCCCAACAAACGCGAAGTGATAGAGGCGCTCAAAGACCTCCAGCGCATCATGTTCCCCCGTTATTTCGGTCCCGAAGCTCCTTGCGGCGCAGGTCCGAAGTACTTCATCGGCGAAACGCTCACGAAGATCGAAAAGCGCCTGCACCGCGAGGTGCTCGAGGCGCTGCTGTTCCGCGACGGCACGACTCTGACATACGAAGATGCCGAAGCGGAGGCGAGCGAAATCTGCTCCGATTTCTTCTACCACCTGCCAAAGCTTCAAAAGGTCCTCTTCGATGACGTGGAAGCAGCCTTCGACGGAGACCCAGCCGCCCAAAGCAAGGAAGAGGTCATCTATTCGTACCCGGGTTTCTTTGCGGTGTTCGTGTACCGCATCGCACATGAGTTCTACAAGCACAACGTGCCGCTCATCCCGCGCATCATGACCGAATACGCCCACACGAAGACGGGCGTGGACATCAACGCCGGCGCGCATATCGGGCGGTATTTCTTCATCGACCACGCAACCGGCGTCGTCATCGGCGAGACCTGCGTCATCGGCGACCACGTGAAGATCTACCAGGGCGTCACGCTTGGCGCGCTTTCCCTGCGCAAGGGCCAGGGGCTCAAGGGCGTCAAGCGCCATCCCACCATCGAGGACAACGTGACCATATACTCGAACGCAAGCGTGCTCGGAGGCGAGACCGTGGTGGGTCACGATACCGTCATCGCCGGTTCCACCTTCGTCACCGAATCGGTGCCGCCAAATTCGCGCGTCACGGCCCAGGGAGTAAAGACCCGCGTGTCCACGAAACCCACAGAGCAGACCGGTCCGCAGTTCGAAACCGTCTAGCCCCTCGAGCCAGCTGGCAAAAGAAAAGACTTTATTACTCCTTCGCCACCTTGGCTTTTTCCTGAGTGGTTCGCTTCTTCGATATCGCACGGCGCAGCATGTCGACATCGTAGATGAACGACGCTATGCTCAGCCCCACCAACAGTGGAGGTATAGCCAGCAAGAAGCGACCCACCGATGCGAACGCAAACCCTCCCACCAACACGACGGGTATGGCAAGGAAGCTGCTACAGCTCCGAGCATGGTAATACAGCCCGAACATCACGCTCAGCACGACATAGGCGATGGCACCATAGAGCAAGGTGCCCGTGAGGGTGCACGCTGCAAGCATCACCATCTTCACCAGGAACAGGCCGCTGACCAATTGCAGCTCGCGCTTGGCTTCCCTGGCTTCCTGGTCGGCGGTCTTTTCGGGCGCCTGCGTGAAGATGGATGAAAACGGGTCGAACGGGTTTTCGCCCGTGCCTCTACCGCCTGGTTGCCAGCCGCCGGATCCTTCCCCGTCACCCCACGAAGTCCACACGAACGTCTCGAAGGGCCAGTTGCCGAACGGGTCGTCGTCGCCCGAACCGCCTGGCCACCCGTAACCGCCAGCGCCACCTGTTCCACCAGGACGCCTGTATCCAGAGCCGCCTGCACCCGAACCCGTGGGACGGTACGTGGTATAAGGCCTGGCGTAAGGGTTGTAGCCAGCCGTTCGCCCACCACCGTATTCTGGTTCCCATTTGCGGTTGACAAGCACGTCGCGCGCCTCGTTGATGAGCTTGGTCTGCTCTTCGGCTGCAGCTTTCTTGTCCGGGTCGGAAAACCGATCGGGATGGTTCTCGCGAATCTTCTGCCGATGAGCCTGCTTGATCTGCTCTTCGGTATAGCCAGCTGATAAGCCCAATATGTTCAACGCCTCAGATTTCTTCATGAGGAGCACTATACAAATTTCCAATGAAGTTTTCATGCGGACGTGCAGATATGTCACCTGCGTGTAAAAAGCATCGCATCGAGCCTGCAAGGGCCGCCCGCTTAGCATCACAGGGCGTTTCCCTGCAGAACCGTTATTCTTTTGTGCAACAGCTAGCTTTAAGGTGACGGTTGATACAATGAAAGACGATGACTGCACATGAGTCGAATACCGCAGAGGCGTGAACCATCATGTGCCGCCAGACACGCAACGACAACATGCTGCATGCAGATGAGAGCAACGGAAACCTCATGACAGAGCCCAATCGCACAGAACCCAGCCAGCCACAACAGGCGCCTCAGACCCCAGATGCGCCGATAAACCCCTATGCCAACGGCAACAACCCGTTTATCGAGCGGAAGCCAGAGGCAACAGCGCAAGATCTAGGCCAACAGCTCGACCCGGTGATGCAAAACGCTCCCCAGCAGTCAATCCAGACGTCAAACGATGCGCCACATCAGCAATCACCTGATCCTGCAGGCATGCTGCAGCAGCCAGTTCAGCGGGAAGCGCAAGACCAGCAGCCGGAAACCGTGCAGATTTCCGGCTCTTCGAAAGCAATCTGGTTTGTGGGCGGAATGCTGCTCGGGCTCATCGGCATGCTGATCCTTTACCTCATCAACTTCCGCAAGCCCAAAGCAATCCGTAATCAGATCATCAAATACACCGCCATTGGCATGCTCGTGGGTTTTGTCATCAACCTCATCGTGCTGAGCATGGGCGGGTTCGCAACCGGCACCGACCTGACATGGCCGATGACAGGAGGAAGCCTGGGAAGTTCCTCGGGCACGGGAAGTGGGATCTTCTAGACAAGAGCTTCGGCAGCCACCTCCTCGCCTGCTGAAATGCAGGTCTATTTTGACGTGACACTAGACGATATGGGCTTTGCCGTCATCGTCAACCGTGATGCGTCCGGCAGCAAGCTTGCGCAACACGTCAGGATAGATCTCGTGCTCGACGGCATGGATGCGCTCTTCAAGGGTGTCCACCGTGTCATCCTCGAACACCTCGACAGGCCGTTGCGCCACGATAGGGCCCTTGTCGTATTCCGCGTTTGCGAAATGCACGGTCACGCCCGTCACCTTCACACCAGCATCGAAGGCATCCTGTATGGCATGGGCCCCCTTAAACGACGGCAACAACGCCGGATGCAGGTTCAAAATCCGATTTGGAAACGCCTCGAGAAGCGGGTCGCGAACCATTCGCATGTAACCAGCCATGACCAGGTATTCGGCCTCTACAGCACGCATCTCGTCCACGATGCGCTCATCGGCTGCTATGGGATCGGCGTATACATCGCGATTGAGCGCGATGGCGGGAATGCCCGCCGCCTCGGCACGTTTGAGGCCATAGGCATCGGGACGCGAGGAAATGACCTTCACCACTTCGCAGTTTAAGGTTCCATCGTCTATGGCATCGATGATGGCCTGCAGGTTCGTACCCGATCCGCTAATCAGCACGCCGATTTTCAACGGTTTCACCACCATGGCAGCATCCTTTCTCTTTGCAATGGCCGCGTCAGCGGTTGCCGGCGGTTGCCAGCGGGGACGCTCCGGCGCCAGCGTGCCAGCGGGGTGCCAGCGTGCCAGCGGGGTGCCAGGGGGGGGTGCCAGGGGGGACACTCCAAATGTCTCGCCGTTAGGCTACTAACTCATCCCTGTTTCTCAGCTTCAACGGCGAGACATTTGGAGTGTCCGCCCTGGCACCCCCCCCTGGCACCCCCCTGGCACGCTCGCACCCCGCTGGCACGCTGGCGCCGGAGCGTCCCCGCTGGCAACCGCCGGCAACCGCTGACGCGGCCACAATACGCTAGTCTACGTCTTCCTCGTAGAACACGTCGCGGTCCTGTGTGCGCTCCTCTGCCGGAGGCGCCTTTATCTCCGGCTTCGTGTTCTCGGGAGCAAGCTCTGGGAACAGGGCCGCCTTGTTCGTGTAGGCCACTTCGCCCGAACCTGGCACGATTCGCCCGATACTGAACACCTGCTCGCCGGCTTCCTCGAGAGTTGCCTTCACGACTTCGGCAGCTTCGGCCTCGACGATGAGCACCATGCCGATACCCATGTTGAACGTCTTCAGAGCCTCGTCCTCGGAAAGACGCGCTGCCTTGCACACGAACGGGATGATGGGCTCCATGGTCCAGCTTCCCACATCGACCTGTGCATCAAGCACCTTGGGCAGCGCACGGTTCAGGTTTTCGGTGATGCCGCCACCGGTGATGTGCGCCAAGGCATGCACCTTTCCCGCATGAGCACGCAACGCCTGCAGCACGGGCTTCACGTAGATGCGCGTGGGCTCGAGCATGGCATCCTGCACGCTACGGCCGCCAAGGCATTCTCGCTCCAAACGCAGCTCGTAGTGGGTTCGGCCCTCGACGCATACCTTGCGGGCAAGCGAATACCCATTGGAATGCAAGCCGCTCGACGCCAAACCCAGCAACACGTCCCCTTCGCGCACGCTTGCCGGATTAAGCATCTTCGCACGATCAACGATGCCCACGGTGAAGCCGGAAAGGTCGTATTCGTCGGGATCCATCACGCCGGGATGCTCGGCCATCTCGCCGCCAATAAGAGCACAACCTGCCTGACGGCAGCCCTCTGCGATTCCCTCGACGATTTCCGCCACGGCTTCGCTGCGCAACTTCCCGATGGCGATGTAGTCGAGAAAGAACAGCGGCTCGGCACCCGATGCCAAGATGTCGTTCACGCACATGGCAACCAGGTCGATGCCTACCGTATCGTGCTTGCCAGCCAGCTTCGCCACCTGCAGCTTGGTACCCACCCCATCGGTTCCAGACACCAGCAGCGGCTCTTCCATGTCCTTGGCGGCGGCTATGCTGAACAACCCCCCGAATCCCCCGATGTCGCCTACGACCTCGTCACGGTAGGTGGAGTGCACGCTAGCTTTGATGGCATCAACGGCACGCGCGCCCTCAGCCGTGTCCACGCCCGCTTGGGCATAGGTTACCTGTTCGTCTCTCATCCACTTGGGAGGCACGGGTGCGTCTTCGGCCGATGCCGCGCTGACGTGGATTCTCTCGATCATGGCTGGAACTCCTTTGAATCGATGTCCGGTGGTACGTGGGTCTTTGCATGGAAGGTTTGGGTCTGCACTCCTGGATACGTGGCCTCTTAAGCAGCTTCAGCTGCGTCTTGCATGGTTGCCAAGTCGCCCTCCGACACCTCAACGCCGCCTTCCGAGCCAGGTGTCGCTGTGTTCACTACCTGCGAGAACAGGATGGCGCGTCCGTTTTCCCTATTGTAATCGCAGGTGGAAAACGTGAAAAGCTTCGTTATCTGGGTCGGGTCGGGCATTCCTTCGCTGGGAGAGACCACGCTGCGGGCTTCCTTGTCCAAGATGTAGCCCACACGCTCGTCTTCGCTTTCGAAATTGGTCGAGACGATGGCCTCGTAACCGTCGGTTATCACCAAGGCGAAGGTCTCGCATTGGTAATTCGCCTCCGGTGTGAGCACGTAGATGGTACGGTGAGTGTTGAACTCGTCATTGTCGGGAAGCTGCTTGGAAATGGCGGCGAACATGGACCCGTCGTTCATATGGTGGCCATATAGCACGCTGTTCGCGTCCGTGAACCCCCCATCGTTCGCGCAATCGAGGAAAATGGTGCCGCAACGGGCCGAAAAACCATTCTGCTGGTTGAAATCCATCTGCAGGTACTTGTCGTTGTCGGTCGTGTGCACGACGGGATAGTTGATGGCGGTACCGGGCATGTAGACCCAGGCCACCACATCGGGGTTGATGGAGCGAAGGTAATCCCAGTCGACCGTCATCTCGCCAAGGGTGGTGGCATCCACGGAACCGGCGGCAACATCGTCGGCGGAAAACGCCACATCGGCTATCTGCTCGTAACCATGGCTGGCAGACCAATAGGAGTACAAGATGAAGCCAAGCGCCGAAACCGCCGCCAAGCACACGATCATCGAGATCCAGAACACGACACGCCAGCCGCTCCCTCCGGACCTGTTTCCACTCCTGGCCATATGTGCCTTTCTCGCAAACCGACCGCAGCGCGCGTGCGCCACACGCATCTTGAAGAGACTATCATAAAACCCGCATGACCTGCCCAGCTGACACCAATGTGTGGCTAATCAGCACTATTCCAGACATGTACGCAAAGACCAGCGGGCGCCGGAATCCATCGCATGGCGACGTTGCAGAATTCGCATATAGCGTTGCTCATAGTCAGGGCGCCCGCTCGATGCGGGCGCCCTGTACATACACGCGATATGGCTATTCGCCGTGCAAGCGCTTCTCGAGCGCGCTGTTGATGATCTTCAGGGCCTTGATGCGAGCATAGCGCTTGTCGTTGCTCTCGAGGATAATCCACGGGGCAAACTCGGTGGAGGTCAGGCGGAACATGTCTTCCACGGCTTCGCGATACTGTGGATACTTGTCGCGGTTGCGCCAGTCTTCCTCGGTAATCTTCCACTGCTTCGATGGGTCGAGCGCCCGGGCGTTGAAGCGGTTGAGCTGCTCGTCTCGGTCGATTTCCACCCAGAACTTCAGCAAGATGGCACCCCAGTCCACCAAATCGCGTTCGAACTCGTTGATTTCGTCATATGCACGTCCCCACTCGCCTGGGCTCGCAAAGCCCTCGACGCGCTCGACGAGCACGCGGCCATACCAGCTCCGGTCGAAAATGCCCACATGACCCGCCTTCGGCAGGCGCGTCCAGTATCGCCACAGGAACGGGTGCAGCAATTCGGGCTTGGTGGGCGCCGGACTTGGAATGATGGTGTAGCTACGCGCATCGAGCGCCTGTGCCACGCGCTTGATCGAACCGCCCTTGCCGGCAGCATCCTGTCCCTCGTACATGATGATAAGGGGCACGCGCTTCAGGTACATCTCCAGCTCGAGCTCGTAGAGCCTCTTCTGCTCCCGCTTGAGCTCCTGCTTGTAGGCATCGGGGTCCAAACGCAGGTGATAATCCACGCCCTTCAAGGTGGGATAGTCGGGCTCGATCTTGAACCGCGAGGACTTGGGGGCTGCAGCTGCCTGAACCTGGGCAATGGCCTCGTTGCGCTCGCGAACAGCGGCCTGCTCTTCGGGCGTGCGAGTGCGCTCGTCGGTTTCGTCACGCTCTGCCTGGCCCGCAGAGTTCGCAGCGGCCTTGGCGGCGGCGGCAACGGCCTCGGGGTCGGCGCTGCGGTTCACGGCTTCGTCGAGCGCGGTCACGAGCGTCCGCGCGATGGTGAGGTTGCTGCGCCTGCGGTCTTCGGCGTTCACGAGCACCCACTGGGCATTGGGGAAGTTCGTGCTCGAGAGCATGCTATCGAAGATCTTGTAGTAATCGTCGTAGTCGTCCAGGCGGCCCAAGGCGCCGGGCTCCAAACGCCAGGAGGTGGCGCTGTTCTTGCCCAGGGCCTTCAGGCGGCGGGACTGGGTCTTCTTCGAGATGTGCAGGAAGAACTTCACCACGATGTAACCGTCGGCGGTGAGCTGACGCTCGAAGCTCTCAAACGACTTCACCGACTTTTCGAAGATGTCTTTGGCTTCTTCTTTCGAAGTTGCATGGAACAGCTTGCTTACAGCCATATCGTACCAACCGCGGCAATAGATGGTCATGTTGCCGCGCATGTTGAGCGATTCCCAGAATTCCTGCAGTTCGGGGTAGTAGTCGGTAACGCCTTGGCCCATCTTGCGGAAGCGCTTGGCGTTCTTCACGTCGTATTTCTCGGTCACGTGCACAGACGTGTGGCGTGCGTCGAGCTTGTAGAGCAAATCGGAAATGCGTCCGCCGCGCCCGGCGCCGTTCCATCCCTCGAACAAGACCACCAAACCGATGCCCTTGGAGTGCGCTTGCTGCTGAAGCACGATCAGCTTGTCGACCAATTCGTCATGGACAGATTTGTACTCTTCTTTGGTGATTGGGGCTACATCGAAATCAAGTTTGTTGAGCATGGATGCTCCTCCCTGTTGGGATGCCGCCAGCCTCTGCAAAAGCTTGCAAAACCATGTCGGCGAATGGCTGCCAATGATGTATAAGGGTACCCCTCTTCGCCCTTTTTTTCAAATGGAGCACCCCCCCTTCGCATCAGCCAGAAAGCCCCCTTCGACCTCATGCACAGGCGTCGTGTAAAGGCATTCGTCTCATTTTTGTCAAATTGGCATATATGCAGGCATTCTGAGGATTGCCGAAAGATTTTCGCGATAATGTCAGGTATTATAAACAACTGACGCAAATTCGTCTTTTTGCGTCAGCCCCGTTCGTTTACTACCGCGCCATTGGCGCTCACACAGTCAGGCAAACGCAGCTTAAAGGAGGATATGCACGATGATGGCCAAAAGGACCGACATCGAAAGCGGCGAACAGGAAGCGCTCGAAGAAGCTCGTGCAAAGCGCATGGCCATGCGCAAGCCTTACATGCAGAATCGAGAGCTTTCCTGGCTCGAGTTCAACAAGCGCGTCTTAGACCAAGGAGCCGACCCTTCGGTCCCTCTGCTCGAACGGCTCCAGTTCGTATCGATCTTCTCGTCGAACCTGCAAGAGTTTTTCATGGTGCGCGTGGGAAGCCTCACCGATCTTTCCCTGCTCAAGAAAGACATCATCGACACGAAGTCGAACATGACCCCGTCCGAGCAGCTGGAAGCCATTCACGAGCGCTGCCACGAGCTTGTTCCAATCCAAGAGCAGATCTTCCTCGACGTGGCCGACAAGCTCCACGATGCGGGCGTGCACCGCTGGCAATACGACGATCTCGACGACGACCAGAAGAAGTTCGTGGAAGACTGGCTGCGCATGAACGTCATGCCCTTCCTGCAGCCGCAGATCATCAACGCCCGTCACCCCTTCCCGCACTTGGAAAGCGGCAACATCTACATCATCGTGCGCCTGGTGGATACCCCCACCAAGAGCAAATCGGAGATGACCGAAGAAGAGCGCAAGCTGGAAAAAGAGGAGCGCAAGCGCCTGAAGAACCTGGGCGCCGAAGGCGTGACGTTGGGAATCATCCCCTTGCCCAAGCAGGCGAACCGTCTGATCCTGCTTCCCGGCGAGGGCTTCAACTGCCTGCTTCTGGAAGACGCGCTTGAAAACGCCGTAGCGGAAGTCTTCTCGATGTACACCGTGAAGCATACCAACATCATATGCGTCACGCGCAATGCCGACCTTGACGCCACCGAAGGCGCCGACGAGCGCGAAGAAGACTACCGCGAGCACATGAAGAAGATCTTGAAGAAGCGCGGTCGCCTGGCGCCGGTTCGCCTGGAAAGCCGCCGCAAGCTCTCTTCCACGGTAAGCGCGTTTCTGCTCTCGCGCTTGAACCTGCAACCGCACCAGGTGTACACCACTTGCGTGCCGTTCGACCTCGGGTTCGCCTTCGCGCTTCCCGGCATGGTTGACGAAAAGACCCGCGCCGAGCTGACCAGCAAGCCCTTCGCCCCGGCATGGCCCGCCGAGGTAAGGCACAACCAGCGCATGATCGACCAGGTGCAGGAACGCGAGATGCTGCTGTCCTACCCCTACGAGAGCATGGACCCATTCGTGCAGCTTTTGCGCGAAGCTGCAGCCGATCCCGACGTCATTTCCATCAAGATCACGCTCTACCGCCTGGCCAGCCAATCTCACCTGGCCGAAGCGCTCATCGCCGCCGCCGACGCCGGAAAGGACGTGACGGCTCTGTTCGAGCTGCGCGCCCGCTTCGACGAAAGCAACAACATCCGCTGGAGCCAGCGTTTCGAAGAAGCCGGATGCAACGTGATCTACGGCTTCCACGACTACAAGGTGCACAGCAAGATCTGCTCCATCGTGCGCCGCACTCCCGAAGGAGTTCAGTACATCACGCAGCTGGGCACCGGAAACTACAACGAAAAGACGGCAAGGCTCTACACCGACTTCAGCTTCATTACCACCAACCCCGACATCGGCTACGATGCCAGGGTGTTCTTCCAGAACATGGGCATGGAAAGCGCATCGCGCGCCTACCAGACCATCCGCGTGGCCCCGCTGCAAATCAAGCAGGAAATCTGCGAGCGCATCGACAAGCAGATCGACCTGGCGCAGCAGGGCCTGCCGTGCGGCCTGTTCTTCAAGACGAACTCCATCACCGACAAGAACATCATCGAGAAGCTGACGGAGGCGAGCCAGGCGGGCGTGCCCACCACGCTGCTGGTTCGCGGCATCAGCTGCCTGGTGCCGGGAGTGGAGGGCTATACCGACAACATCCGCGTGGTCTCCATCGTCGGCCGTCTGCTGGAGCATAGTCGCATCTACGGTTTCGGGGCGCATGACAACATGCAGCTGTTCCTTTCAAGCGCCGACCTGATGACGCGCAATATGGACAAGCGCGTGGAAATTGCCTGGCCGCTGCTTGGGCAGGAAATCCGCGCCAAGGCCATGCACTACATCGACACGTGCCTGGCAGATACGGCCAAGCTGCGCGAGCTGCGACCCGATGGCACCTTCACCGACCTGCATGACCTTGCCTCCGACGATGACCGCGAGACCGAAACGTTCTTCAACGCCCAAGAAGTGCTCATCGAGGAAGCCAAGGTGGCATCCGAAGCGGCGCTGGAAGAGGAACTTGCCGAAAAGAGCGCGTTCGACAAGCTGAGCATGCGTGCGAGTGCCGACCGCAGAGCTGCTGCACGCGAGCGTGCCGCCATCGCCGACCTGGAGGAGATTTTCCGCGAAGCGCTGCAGCACAACATGCCCGCTGCCGACGACGAAGCGCTGAAGCCCTTTATCAGGGCTGCTGCGAAAACGTTCGCGGAAGTAGCCGTAGAAGAAGAGCTCATCCCCGAAGAAGCCTTGAAACAAGAGGCTTCTGCCGAGGCGGAGCCCGAACCCGATGTGGAGCAGGTTCAGGACGAGATCTCGGAACCCCAACCCGAAGAGGTGCAGGCTCAGGACGAGATCGCGGAACCCCAGCCCGAGCCTGTCGAGTCCCCGACGCCCGAAACAGCTGCCGAAGACACAGCGGCACCCGTGGAGCCCGCAAAGCCGCAGGAACCCGACGCCACTGCCCCCGAGCAGGAAAAGCCCAAGGCCGCTGCCAAAACCCCAGCCCAGCCTGAGCAGAAACCCGACGTCAAGGCAGGCGGCAAGCATGAAGCCAAACAGCCCAAGAAACGCGGTTTCCTCTGGAAGCTTTTCCATCGCGGCAAGTAAGCAGGAACAGAGCCTACGAGCAAAGGGACCCCGCCACGGCGGGGTCCCATCATGTGATAAGAAGGAACGGCTCCTCCTTACGAGAAGTCCCTTCTCGCGCAAGGCAGCCCCGTCGAATCTAGGAACGCAGCTTGGGGCGACGGTATTCGCAGGGAACCTTCACCTGGCATTTGCCGCAGGCATCGCCAAGGTGGTACACGTCGTTTACCTTCAGGCACCATTCGCGGCAGAGCTTGTTGTTCTTGTGGCCCTCTGATTTGATGGCTTTGGGAGGGCAGCGGCGTATGCATGCATTGCAGTGCGAGCACCACTCGTAGGGATCTTCGTATTCGCGTGGCGTCGTGGAAACGGGCGCATCGGTGACGATGCTGCCGAAACGGCCAGCCATGCCCTTCCGCGTGATCAGCCCCTTTGATATGCCAAACGTACCCAGCCCGCAAGCAAAGGCTGCGTGGCGCTCCGACCAAGACACCATCGGCTGCAAATCGGGCTCCCCATCCAGCACCGAATCGAGCATCGTAAACCCAAAGCCTTTGGAGGCGGAAGGCATCAGCGCCTGCCAGCCATCGGCCTCCAGCTCGCAGCACAGGCCCAGGCACACCGATGCTATAACCTTCGTGCCGAAGTACTTGGCATATTGCCAGGCAAGCGACGCCTCGTCACCATCTCGATTGCCCTTGCGCACCTGCTCGGAAAAGGGGAAGAAAACCGAAACCACGCTTTTGGCATCCGCCATCCACTCGGTTGGGTGCTTGAAATGAGGCCCCATGACCTCTGGCCTTTTGAACTGGTCAAACAGCTCGTCATCTGCACTGGACACGCCTACCAGAGGCGCATCGAAGACAAGCAGCCGCGCTGCGCGCGCCAGCTCTTCTTCCGTCGCTTCGCGCAACGGCGCTCCCGCCTGCGTGTCCGCACTGGTGAATACCGTCATCGTGTTGGCCTCGCACTGTTCCAACAGCCGTTCGACCTTCCGCGTTAGAACACTTGCCTCCATCGCAACCTCCTCGTTGCCATCTCTTCACACATCGTATCATGCAGCGCTTGCGAAAAAGTTGGCTCTTGCCCGTCAACCGCACGGGCACAACAGCACGAGAACGAAAACGTTGCGCCGTTCACGGCCGCTTTCGCCCAACGCGAAGCGCCGCCCATATGGACGGCGCTCGATTACATGCAATCTGTTCCGTACCGGTTACGGCAGCAAAAGCTTGGCGATCTGGACGGCGTTGAGGGCTGCGCCCTTGCGAATCTGGTCGCCAACGCACCAGAAGTTCAAACCGTTTTCGATGGTGGGATCCACGCGCAGGCGGCCGACGTAGACGTCGTTGGTGCCCTGCAACATGCCGGGCATGGGATAGACGTTGTTCGCCGGATCGTCCATGACGGTCACGCCTTCGAATCCCTCGAGTGCCGCGCGAGCGGCTTCCAGGGAAATAGGACCTTCGAACTCCACGTTCACGGCCTCGGCATGGCAGCGCAGCGAAGGCACGCGCACGCACGTGGGAGCAACCGCGATGTCGGCATGGAAGATCTTCTTGGTCTCGGCCACCATCTTCCACTCTTCCTTGGTCAGGCCGTCGTCCATGAAGACGTCGATGTGCGGAATGCAGTTGAACGCGATCTGGTGCGCGAAGGCGGATATGGTCAGCTCGTCGCCGCGCTTCCCTTCTAAGAACTCGGCGGTCTGGTCGTAGAGCTCGGCCATGCCTGCAGCACCCGCACCAGACGTAGCCTGATATGATGCCACCACCACGCGCTTGATGGGAGTCACATCATGCAGCGCCTTCAGCGGAAGCGCCATGATGATGGTGGTGCAGTTCGGGTTCGCGATCACGCCGTTGTGCCATTTCACATCATCGGGGTTCACCTCGGGCACGATGAGCGGCACATCTTCGTCCATGCGAAATGCGCTCGAGTTGTCAACCATCACGGCTCCGGCGGCGGTCACGGCTTCGCGCAAGGCTTTCGATACGCCCGCACCAGCGGAAAAGAGCGCGATGTCGATGTCTTGGAATGCCTCGGGCGTCATTTCCTGCACGGTGATGGGGCCAGCCGGCTGCTGCCCACAGCCCGCAAAATCGACCTGCTTGCCGGCGGACTTGGCGGAAGCCAGCGCCCGCACCTCCGCTGCGGGGAAGTCGACGTCATGCAGCACCTGCAGAAACTCCTGGCCTACGGCTCCAGTGGCACCACACACGGCCACAACGGGATTCGCAGGCATCTCTTTCGTCCAAGCCATATCGTCCGTCCTTTCGTCTATCTTCCCTTTGCCTTCTTCGCGGCTATTTCCTCCGCGGAGAGCATCGTCTCTTCGAATACGCTATCGGAATCCAAGCCAAACGCAGTGTGCAGGCTGCGAACGGCCAATTCCACTTGGTCGGCGGCTATCACCATGGAAAGGCGAATGGGACTGGTGGAAATGAGGATGATGTTCACGTCGGCATCCGCCAGCGCAGTGAACGCACGCGCCGCCACGCCCGGGCTCGATTTCATGCCCGTGCCCACAAGCGACACCTTGGCTATGTTCTGGTCGACCACGTAATCGCGTGCGCCGATGGCAGGGATGACGTTTTCCACCACTTCGCGGGCGCGATCTAGGTCAGACCCGGGGCAGGTGAACGTCATGTCGGTCATGCCCTGTTCGGAAACGTTTTGGATGATCATGTCCACGTTCACGTTGTTGCCCGCCAGAGCACTGAAGATACGCGCAGCGATGCCCGACTCGTCGGGTGCGTCGCGGATGGTTACCTTCACCTCTGAGGTGTCGTGGGCGATTCCAGAGATGACTGCCTGTTCCATGGAAGGATCCGCCTCCTTGATGAATGTGCCCTGAGCGTCGGAAAACGCTGAGCGGGAATGGATAATCACGTTGTATTTGCGCGCAAGCTCCACAGCGCGAGCTTGAAGCACGCCCGACCCTGCGCTGGAAAGTTCCAGCATGTCGTCGTAGCTGATCTCGTCTAGCTTCCGCGCACGCGGGGCAACACGCGGATCGGCGGTATAGACGCCGTCCACATCGGAATAGATTTCGCATACGTCGGCGTCGATGCCGTAGGCGACCGCCACTGCCGTGGTGTCGGAGCCACCACGACCCAACGTGGTTATGTCACCATTGTGGTCGATGCCCTGGAAGCCCGCGACCACGGGGATGATGCCACGCTCGATAGCTTCTCTGATACGGTCAGCGTGAATGAGTTCGATCTTCGCCTTGCCGTGCGCATTGCTGGTCTGGATGCCCGCCTGGCGCCCAGAAAAGCTCATGGCGCGGTATCCCCTGGCTTCGATAGCCATAGCTAGCAAAGTCATCGATACCTGCTCACCCGTCGACAGCAGACGGTCCATCTCGCGGGCAGGTGGGTTCTTGGAAAGCGCAGCGGCCAACCCCACCAGCTCGTCAGTCGTCTTGCCCATGGCAGACACGACGGCAACGACGTCGTTGCCCTTCTGCTTGATGGAAATCAGTCGCTTCGCGACCATCTGTATGCGCTGCGGCGACGCAACCGAAGTGCCGCCGAATTTCGCAACGATTAAAGCCATTCGTTTCCTTATGCCTCGTTCGGTTCTTGCTCTGATGCGCAAGCGCCCTGCAGCGCATGCGTAACCGTCATATCATAGCAGCACGAACGAATAAGCGGCAGATGCCACCCCCTCATTTCCACAAGAGGGCAACACCCCGGCTGGTGAGCGGTAAGCCGGGAAGAGAGCAAGACCGCCAGCCGACTCGGTTGAAACCGGCAGAGGGTGAGTTCAATCGAAAAGCCAGGAAACCCGCCACGTTTCGCGGCGGGTTTCCCAGTTTAGCAGGCTTGAGCTGCAACCCTCATCTCGCAAAGCTGCTCGTTTGCCATTCGAAGCAAGTACCGTCCGGGCTCTATCTTCGTGCTACTGGACCTTGACACCTCCCTGGACGACGTTGCCATTAGCATCGATGTAGGAGACGTATTGGTTGCCGTCAGCACCGATCGTCGTGATTTCATGGTAGTAGTTGCCATCGGCACCGACAACCTGCTGCGAGGATACATACTCGCCGAGGCCGTTTTCCCAAGCGGCGTACTCGCCATCGGCTTCAGTGTAGCCGCCGTTAGCCTGGACGTAGCCGTTTTCGAGCACGTTGCCGTTGGCATCGATCACGGATGAGTACTGGTTGCCATCAGCCCCGATCGTGACGACCTCGAGTACCCAGTTGCCGTTGGCGTCCTGCGTCTGCTTGTAGGAGACGAGCTCGCCGAGGCCGTTTTGCCAGACAAGGGCGTTGACATAGTCTTCAGCATCGTTCGCCGTCGTCTGAGCGGGCTGGGCTTGGGCTTGGCTGGGCTGATCTTGGCTGATCTGCGCGGTATTGGCATCCATGACGGCGCTCACGAGCGTGTCGACGTCACCCTCGCCGATGCCGAAGTCCGACCAGTTATCACCTTGACCGAGAACCATGACGGAATAGCCATGGCCATCCTTATCCCAGATTATCTTGGAAGCCAAGCCGTCGACGTTGCCGAAGCAGGTGACCTCTATTCCCTCGACGGTCTGCGTCCACTGATTGGCATAGGCCATGCCATCGAGCTTTGACCATCCCTGGGTGTAGGTGCTAAGCGGCATCGTGTTGTCACCCGTGCTCTCGCTCTTGCGGACGACGAGCGCTGCTGCGCTAACACCCGCATCGCCTTCGGCTATGCCATCTGTGTATTGGAAGTCCCAGTTCTGCGTGTCGATGGTGCCGATGGAAAGCGTCCGTCCGTCAGTGGGCACGGCAAAGCTATCGAGCCCGGCCCCCTGCGAAGCTGCACTCGCCGAATCGGCTGCAGTCCACGTTGCCGCCTGGGTTTCTTCTTCAGGTGCGCTCGTGTCGGTTGCCGTTATCTCGGATTCGCCCGGAGTCGCCTCGTTCTCTGACCCCGACGTGTGGCATCCCGCCAATCCAAGCGCCATCATCAGCGCTAACGCCGATGTGATTGCCAAAGCTTTCTTGGTTTTCATGGTTTCCTCCTTCGTTTAACTATGTTCTCTTTGTCTGTTATACGAAGGAAGCGGCTCTACCATCCCAAGAAGAGGCTCTTCTTTATAGCGAAGCTATCAAATCTGGCGGGAACCCGATTTCGGCTTTCGGCTTCCACATGACCGCAAGCAGAAGGCGCATGATCATTCGCCGACAAACGATCACATATCCACTTATCAGCTTCTGCACAAGCCCTAGTAGCGCGTGAGCTTGCGATGCAGGCGGTGGGGTTTGGCAGCTTCCTTGCCAAGGCGAGCTTCGCGGTCAGCCTGGTAGGATTCGAAGTTGCCCTCGTACCAGTACCAGTTGCCGGGATCTTCGTCGGTGCCCTCCCATGCAAGGATGTGCGTGGCGATGCGGTCGAGGAACATGCGGTCGTGGCTTACCACCACCGAACAGCCCGGAAAGTCGATCAGTGCCGCTTCCAAGCTGGAAAGCGTTTCTACATCAAGGTCGTTGGTGGGCTCGTCGAGCAGCAGCAGGTTGCCACCTTGCTTCAACGTGAGCGCCAGGTTCAGGCGGTTGCGCTCGCCACCGGAAAGCACGCCGGCGGGCTTCTGCTGATCTGTACCCTTGAACCCAAATGCCGCCACGTAGGCACGGCTGGGGATTTCGGTCTCGCCCACCATCATGTAGTCGGTACCACCCGAAACCACTTCCCAAAGCTTCTTGTCGGCATCGATACCAGAGCGGTTCTGGTCGACGTAGGAGACCTTCACGCTCTCGCCAATTTCCAGCGTTCCACCGTCAAGCGGCTCGATGCCCATGATGATCTTGAACAGAGTCGTCTTGCCCACGCCGTTGGGGCCGATCACGCCTACGATGCCGTTTGGCGGCAAGGTGAAAGAGAGGTCGTCGATGAGCACTCGGCCGTCGAATTCCTTGTGCAAGTGTTTTGCCACCAAGACCTTGTTGCCCAATCGCGGACCCACGGGAATGCGTATTTCCGAGAAGTCCAGCTTCTTCGCAGCTTGCGCCTCGGCCACCATCTGCTCGTAGCGCTCAAGGCGGGCACGGTTTTTGGCCTGTCGTGCCTTCGGGGAAGAGCGGACCCATTCCAATTCTCGTTGCATGCGCTTGGCAAGCTTGGCCTGCTGCTGACCCTGAGCCGCGATGCGTGCAGCTTTCGTTTCCAGGTAGGTGGAATAATTGCCCTTGTAGGGGAACAGCTGGCCTCGGTCGACTTCGCAGATCCACTCCGCCACGTTGTCCAGGAAGTAGCGGTCATGCGTCACGGCCAGCACCGCTCCCTCGTAGCTTTTCAGGAACTGCTCAAGCCACAACACCGATTCCGCATCCAGGTGGTTGGTGGGCTCGTCGAGCAGCAGCAGATCGGGAGCTTCGAGCAAAAGCCGGCACAGCGCCACGCGACGACGTTCGCCACCCGAAAGAATCGAAACGGGAGCATCTGGATCAGGACATTGCAGCGCATCCATAGCCTGCGAGAGCTGACTGTCAAGATCCCACCCATTGGCAGCATCGATGTCTTCCTGCAACCTACCCATTTCGTCCATGAGAGCGTCGAAATCCGCATCGGGAGAAGCCATTTCCTCCCCAATCTGGTTGAATCGCTCTATCTTGGCCAGCACGTCGCTAAACGCCATCTGGATGTTCTCCAACACGGTCTTGTCTTCTTCCAAAGGCGGCTCCTGCAACAAGATGCCCACCGTATATCCGGGAGTCAAACGCGCATCGCCCGCAGAAACATCCTCGATTCCCGCCATAACCTTGAGCAAAGTGGACTTCCCCATGCCATTGGGTCCCACCACGCCAATCTTCGCCCCTGGGAAGAAGCTGAGCGTCACATCATCTAAGATGACCTTGTCGCCATGCGCTTTTCGAGCGCGATACATCTGGTAAATGAATTCTGCCATTCGTGCTCCCGCCTTCTTTGAGATGCGCTGTCTTTGCCGTGCGCCTGAAACAACAATGCCGTCACCCTACCATTTACACCCGCCCGCATCCGTCCCGCATCTGCGTATCTAGGAAATCTTCGAATTGAAACGTTGCCGGGGCATGAGAAATGGGGGCATGAGAAATGGGGACGGGTACATTTTCTCATTTCTCATGCCCCGGCAAGACGTGGAGGATATGGCGCAACTTCGTGACGATGTGGGGATATTCCGCTGGGCATGGTAGAATCCTGGGTATGATAATCTGATACGAGTTGGGTAGGTTCCACTATGTTAGCCACATACGAAAAGGCATTGCGTCAGCTCTACACTCCCGAAATCAACAAGTTGCTCATCGAGCTTAGGCAATACAAGCAGCGTATCAACCGATATCTGGACAAACACGCCAAAAGCGCCGCCATGAAGGACGAGGAAGAAAAGGCGAAGGCGATTTCGACCGCTGCATCATGTCGCATCGACGGTGTCTCGGTTCCCGAAAAGCGACTCAAGGAGCTCATGGATGGCGCAACCGAGCCCAAGAACCGAAAAGACCGCGAAATCGCAAGTTACCGTTTCACCCTCAACACCATAGACGACAGCTTCCCCTACATCAGAATCTCGACAGGCGCCATCTTGCAGCTGCACCGCGACCTGTACCGTTATATAGACGTTCCTTTCGCAGGCCGTTGGGAAGATGCCGGCAAGGCGATGGTGCGTGAAAGCGAGCTGGGCAAGCTCAACACCCGGCTGGTTTCAAACGTGTTCATCACGAAGCAGACGCTGCTGCGAGACGCTTGCATGAACTACAAGGAAGCCATAGCGCGCAAAGCCTGTGACCCACTGGTGGCCATCTGCGTTTTTGCACTCGACCTTATCAATATCCACCCCTTCGCCGAAGCCAACGGTAGGCTCAGCCGCCTGATGACGTTGTTGATGATGTACCAAAACGACTATTTCGTGGGTAGTTATTGCTCGCTGGAGCGGCAGATAGAGCTCACCAAGCCAGCCTACGTGCAGGCGATCGAGGCAGGAGCGCGTATCGTCCCCGAAGGCAGAACAGAAGAAGATGCCGAAACCGACTACGAGCGGTTCGTGCTCTATCTGCTCGATGCCATGCTCGCATGCTGCAAGGAATTCGAAGCCAATCACGAACTCGGCAGTTACGTGGCAGAACAGCCCGTCATCGCCAAACCCGCACCCGAGCTTTCGCCCCAGCAGAAGGCCCAGAAAAAGGCAGATGCCGACCGTGCCGAACGGCTTCGCCAACGCGAGGTCATGAAGGCCCAGGCAGCACAGGCGCTCAGCAACCCGCCCCGCATGTCCGAGGCGGGGCAAAGCCTGCTTGCAGCCAAAGAGGAGAAAGTGTCCAAGGCAAAGCATGCCAACGGCCTGTTCATGCCCTACCCCGACGACATCGCCAAGGCGCAAGCAGCACAACCCCGCATCGACTCAACGCCGAAGGCTGCCACGTCACCGAAAGCGGTCCCTGCGCCACAGGCAACCCGTGCAGCCGCAGGTGGAACGAACGAAGATGTCGTGAGGGCATTTTTCGCCAACCTCGAAGGCTCTGCTTCGAAACGCGAAATCGCCGCTGCCTGCCCCAGCATGAGCTCGAAGACCGTTGAGCGCATCATCCAGCGCTTGCTGGCAGAGGGTAGCGTCGTGAAAGAAGGCGCCGCCCGCTCCACCGTCTACCGTCGCGCATAAACCGCAGCAACGCATAAGAAGGGACGGTCCTTCTTATGACGTTTCGAGCCCTTTTTCCATCGGCTTTGACGATAGCCTCAAAACCATCGAAAGCATGGGGTTGAGGCGGCTTCCAAAATGAGTGAGCCGGCCTGCTCTTAAAGCAGGCCGGCCCGTTAACTCTGAAAGAAGAGGCTACAGGTCGCGATGCGTGAATGCGCGCGTCCCGCTCGCGAAATCGCCCACGATGTCACCGTGGCCGTAGAGCTTGTACTTGTAGGTAACCAAGCCTTCGAGGCCTACAGGCCCGCGAGCGTGGATCTTGCCTGTGGAAATGCCCACTTCGGCACCAAAGCCATAGCGGAATCCATCGGCGAAGCGCGTGGAGCAGTTGCGGTACACGCCAGCGGAATCCACCATTTGCATGAAGCGCTCGGCCACCGCATCGTCTTGCGCCAGAATGGCATCGGTATGATGCGATCCGAATCGGTTGATGTGCTCGATGGCTGCCTCGACGTCATCCACCAACGCTATCGTCGCATCGAGAGAGAGATACTCATGTGCGAACCCATCTTCGGGAACCGGCTCGCAGGCAATAGTCTTCGACACCTCTTCATCGCCGTGAACCGTCACGCCCGCGTCGGCAAACGCAGCAGCGAGCTTCGGCAGGAACTCGCCTGCGATGGCGCGGTTCACCAACACCGTCTCGACGGCATTGCAGGCAGCCGTGTACTGCGTCTTCGCATCCACCAGCACGGGCAACGCCGCATCTTGGTCGGCAGATGCATCCACGTAGACGTGGCAGATGCCATCGGCATGGCCCATCACGGGAATCTTCGTGTTGTTCATGATGTAGCTCACAAACGCATTCGAGCCGCGAGGAATAAGCAGGTCCACATCATCGTGGCATTCCAACAGCTCGTCGATTTCGCTATGGGCTTCGGCCTGCAGCAGGCACTGCTCGGGCAACCCAGCTTCCACCGCCGCCGCCTTGATGATGTCGAACAGCGCGCGGTTCGTGCGCGCCGTCTCGCGACCGCCTTTCAGGATGGCGCAGTTGCCGCTTTTCAGGCACAGGGTGGAAATCTGCACAAGCGCGTCGGGGCGCGCTTCGAAGATGACGCCGATCACGCCGATCGGGCAGCTCACGCGATACAGGTCAAGACCCGGTGCCAGCTCGCGCGCCAGCTGCATCGCCCCCACCGGATCGGGCAGACCCGCCAACTGCTCGATACCCGCTATGCAGTCCGCCAGCTTCGCATCGTCGAATTTCAAGCGCTTCATCACGGGAACGGCAACGCCATCGGCTTGCGCTGCAGCCAAGTCCTGTGCATTTGCCTCGAAGATCGCCTCCTCGCTTTCGCGCAACCGCTGCGCCACGAGCGCCAACGCCGCATTGCGCTGCTCGTTGGTGGTCGCTGCCAAAACGGGTGCGGCCAGTTTCATGTTCCGCGCTTCTTCCCTGATACCCATCAGATCACCTTTCTGCATAACATCCGCAGCGCGCCCCGGCAATGGCACCGCCACCCTATGGACAAGGGCGCATGCGCACAACTTGGCCGCACTGCTTTACCGAACGTAAGCCAAAACCCTTCTAGTAGTAATAGACGTCCTCGTAATAGGCGTCCTCATACCCTAAATCTTGCGAGTAGCCTTCGCCACCTTCCTGATACCTGTCCTCGCCAACTCCTCGATCGTTTATCTCGCCCATGCCGTTCGTGTCGACAGTATCGCTACCAGATGCCGATTCGGAACTTGCCTGGTCAACACCCTCGGTATTGCCTGATGCATCTTCGCCTTCCCCAGCAACCTCGTCGGCGGACTCGCCATCTTCGGCTTCTGCGCCCTCGTCTTCGCTATCGTCGTCGGCTTCCCCATCGGGATCAGACTTCAGCAAGACGATTTCCTCGATCTGTGGCGTCGCCTCCTCCAACGTCACGAACATTCCGCGAATATTCACCGCATGCTCGCCATCGGGGCAATCGGCGAAGAGCAGGAACTGGTTGTCGGTGGGGTAGAAGCAGAAAAACGTGGTGCCCCCCACCCGCACGGTAGACACGTTTGATCCCTCTGTATAGTTTTCCCTTATGCGGTTCGCCCACGCTTCCGCCGATTCCTGCTCGTCGCTTGTCACCACGCTCAGCTGAGCGGGGGTTTCATCCTGACGCAGCTCGGCATGAGTGCCGTCGGACGAATCAAGGTACCAGGGATCGACCAAGGTGATTTTGGCTCCTTCGAGGGCTGCGTCTTTGGCAGCATGCTTTGCATCCACGCCAACACGTTCACCCGCTTCGACGGCAGCTGCCTCGTCGCTTTGGCATGCAGCCACATCGAAATGCACGGTGTTGCGCTCCACGCCTTCGTAAAAGCCGGTGAAGACCACGTTTACCGTTTCGTAGTCTTCCAACTCCCAGCCATACATGATTTCGATTTCCTTGCCGGATTCGACAGGCTCGTTGAATGGGTCGAGGTCAAGGTAGAACTCACCGTTGTCTTTCATCGCATTTGCCTGGCGCAGATCCCGGTTTCCTTGGGTGGCGAAGATATTCGCCACGCCCGAGAAGGCGCCCGCCTCGTCATTGCCGTTTTTTGCCGTCATGTACACGACCAAGTCGTCTCTTCCCGAGCGCTTGTCGAAGACGATCTCGGCATCGGTGATCTTCACGCTCCAACCATCCAGCTCGAAGGATTCCGCATCGTAGGTTGGAACGCTTGGCATAGTCGATTCCGACTCGCCCGCTTGACTTTCCTGCAACAGGTCGCCATCCGCTGGAGCGCCAACGCAAGCCACGAGCCCCCAGCACAGGACCCCGGCAAACACGATTGCCAGCAGGTGTCTTCTCATGATGGTTTCCCTTTCGCAACACAGAAGGCGCAGAGCCTGCGCCATCGCACGTACCACCCATTATGCACGACATTGCACGCATGTGGGCATACCGTTGGCAAACAAGCGCAGGAAAGCTCGATAACATCGCCAAGCGACGGCGAAAGGCGCTATCGGGCTATCGATCGATGAAGTGCTGGTATTGCGCACGCTCGAGCAGGTCTATGGTTTCCAGGCACTCTTGGGGTGCGTTCTGCTCGGAATCGGCAGATGCTTCTCCATCGGAAGCACCCAGATTCGCATCGTCGAACAAGTACTCGTTTCCCTCTGCGTCGGAAAACCCATACAGGTTGATGGAGGGAACCGTCTGGCTTGCTACCAGCTGGGCTTTCTGGTAGTCGGACATCGGAACGCCAACGCCATCTTCGAACAGGGCGGAAAGGTAGGCCGTGCACGTCTCGCCTTCCTGCGTATAGCGCTGCGCCCCGGCCACGTCGTAGTTCGCCCAGACGAGATAGGGGGTTCGGTACACGCGTTGCACGTACTCGGCCGACCCGTCGTCTTCGAAGAAAGCCTCGTTGATGTCTTTGGAGAAACCGGGTTGATGATCGCCGAAGAAAACCACCACCACAGGACGGTCGAGCTGACGCAGCTGTTCGAGGAAATCCTCGAGCGCCACATCCGAGGCCTCCATGCAGCCAAGGTACTCGTTGAGTACTGCAATCGACTCCTCGCTGCCCCAATCGCTGGGCACGTAGTCTGTCTGGAACTGCTCGGGAATGTCACCCCTGCTGTAACCGCCATGGTTTTGCATGGTCACATCGAAGATGAACTGGGGTGAATCGTCGCTTTCCAGCAGCTCCAGAATCTTGTCGTACGTTGCCTCGTCGGATACTTCGTTGTGCACCAAATCGGCATCGGGAAAATCGTCCATACTCAGGAAACGCTGGAAGCCCATCTTCTCGTAGATCACATCACGGGCCCAATTCGTGGGATAGTTGGGGTGTATGGCAATCGTCGTATACCCCAGCTCGTCGAATTGCCGGGCCAAACCAGGGCAATCGTCGAACTTGTACGTGGAGTAGGGGTACATCCCCATCCCGAAGAAGGCCATGGTGTTGCCAGTGAGGAACTCGAATTCGGAATTGCACGTGCCGCCGCCGTTCACGGAAACCAGGACGCTACCTCGCATGACCGTGCCGTCGATGTCGCCGTTGAAGAACTTGGGGCCGGTATAGTCGGCGTGCAGTTCTTCGTATACCGACATATCGCAGAACGACTCGTTCATGATAGCCACCACGCAGGGCAGCTCCTCGGCGAACTGAGCCTGCGCTTGCTGCCTGCCTTCGTCGCCCAGCGTCAGCTCTTCGTAGCGTGCCGCCATCTGACCGACGGCATTCGTGGTGTCTTCACTCGAGTAGTTCGCAGGCTTTTCCACTGCCATATCCTGCGCCACCGTGATGAACGTGGTCAAAAAGCCATTGTGCTTGTAGCTGTCATAAGTGAACCAGCTGTCCACATGCACATCGGCATCTTTCGCATAATCGGGCACCGTCACGAAATAGCCCATCATGACGGCTATTACCAGGGCACAGGCGAAGCTGGAAGCATAGCGCACAAGCGCGCTGCCCGATTTCTTCGCATCTTTGGTTGGCGCGACGAACGAAAGCAGGCACAGCGCAGCCCCGGCGTAGACGATGCCGAAAAGCACGCTGCCCCCTATGAAATAATCGTAGTTCCCGCTTACGGCAAGCGCCGTGCCCACCACCAGCAAGTCGCTGGGCATAATCGCGGCTACCTTGAAGGCGTACACGAAATACTGCGCCACGCCCACGAAAGCAAGCGCTACCACACCGATGGCAGAGCCCGAACCGCGTCGTCCCGCCAGGAAATACAGCAGGGAAAGCAAGCAGAGCACGAGCAGTGCCTCGATGGTAAACGACGAGAGGTGGTCGGAAAATTCCCAAACCCAATCGTTGTAGGGCGTTTCCAAGGCAAGCACGGAAAGCGGCGTGCATGCCAAAAGCACCAGCAAATCGCGCACGTGGTCGGAGATGGGGCAAGTCTTCTTCGGCGAAAACCCAGCTGCACGCCATCTGCGAGGCAGCTGCGTTACCGCACCGAACACGGTAAGCGCAATCGAGTAAACGACGAGTTGCCAGATCGCACCGACGTAGAGCCCAGATAAGCAGAAGAACCCAGCACCGGCGAGCACCACCACATACACCGCCAGCCACAGCAGCGAACAATTCAGCAGGGGCCCTTCGGATCTTGCGCGGTTGCGGGCGAACAGCAGGCCACATGCCAACAGCGCAGCAACCCCCACCAGGGGGATAAGCCCGCATGTGGCAGGCGCTATGACAACCGACTCTTCGCCCATCGCCTTCCCGTCAACTTGTAAGGCCACTTTCTTGGCCGAATTTGTTTTGCACGACGTTGCAGTATATGCGAAAACAGAGAATGGGGCTAGCCTAACCACCCGTACCGACAAAGAGTCCAGACGAGATCTTGCAGCCCGAAAACCGCACGCCAGCACCACGCACATGCAATCCGCCCTCCCGTTCGTTACGTGAACTTCAAGCTGGTTGCACGGCTTATGGTCTTAGTGGGGTATCTTTGCCTCTAAACACCGCAAAAACCCGGAAGGAAACCCAACATGACACGAGGCGAGCTTGCTTTTCCAATGTGGCAAACGGCGTTTCGCACACCGCATTTAGATTCCGCAAACGCCCTGCTCCCCCGGATATCCCGCCCAGCTCGCAAAGCAGCCATTGCAGGCGGCTTCGTGCTCGGCCTCACGCTCGGCGGTATCGCTTTCCTGCTCGCCCGTCACTTCGAACCCCACGTGCGGCTGCACACGCAATCGGGTCCCACGTTCGTTATAACCGAACGCACAAGAGAAGGCGAACCATTGCGCGTCATGGTGGCAGGTAACGTCTATCAATCGGCCACGTTTCTGGGCGAGCGCTGGAACGAGCTGCCCTTCGAGTACTATCGCGCCTTCGACCACATGTTCGAGACACCGCTGAGTATTGAACGGGTCCTCATGTTGGGGGGTGGCGGCTTCGCCTATCCCAAGCACCTTCTTACCACGCACCCCGAAGTGAGCATGGATGTAGCAGAATCGGACCTAAAGATTATCGAGCTCGCCTTGGACTACTTCTATCTGGACAGGCTCATGGACGTTTGCGGGGATCGCCTGGGCGTGCACGAACAAGATGGGCTCGCCTACCTGCAAGCCACGCAGCACACCTACGACGTCATCGTAAACGATGCGTTCCTTGGCGCTGAACCCGATGAAGACCTGGCATCCTTGGCGGGCACTCAACTTGCACGTGCGCGGCTGAACCCCGGCGGCCTGTTTTTGACAAACGTGGTAGCCTATCCCGGCAAAGACGACGCCTACGCAGGACTTGCCCAGCTTTCGGCCACGCTTCAGCGGGCCTTCGAGTACGTCTGGATAATCCCAAGTACCGACGAGGAGTATTCGGAAGAAGAAAACTACCTGGTCATCGCCTCGGATGTGGAATACACGTTCCCTGATTCCATACCGTTTTAACAGCCTTGCGCGCCTGTCTTGCCATCAATCGAATCGCCGTCGGCTTTTGCTTCGGCAAGTTCTGCAAACTTCTTCTTCATCGTGGGATTCCCGCGGGTGAGACGCTTGATCGTGAGCTTTTCGGCCTTGTCGTTGGCAAGCCTGAGCTGCCGCTCGCTCGAGGTGAGGTTTTCCTTTACCTTCTGCAATCGTGCGATGGCCTTGTCGATCTCGTCGATGGCGGCATCGAACTTTCGGCTTGCCGTCTCGTAGTTCTTCCCGAACGCAGTCTTGAACTGCTCCATCTGATCTTCGAAGTCTGTGATGTCGATGTTTTGCTGACGCATCAAGGCCAGCTCGCGCCTGGCTTCCTGCGCCGTGAGCGCAGCATTGCGCAGCAAGGATATGATGGGGATGAAAAACTGCGGGCGCACTGCGTACATCTTCGGGTATCGGTACGACAAGTCCACGATGCCGGCATTGTACAGCTCGCTTTCGGGTTCGACCGTAGTAACCAGCACAGCGTACTCGCAGCCCTTCTTCGTGCGGTCGGCGTCGAGCTTTTTCAGGAAGTCTTCGTTGCGATGACGCTTCACCGAATCGTCCTGTTCGTTCTTCATTTCGAACATGATCGAGAGCATCTCCATGCCGCTTTCGTCATCTTCGCGAAAGATGTAGTCGCCCTTGGTCCCCTCGACGATATCGTTATCCTTCTCGAAATACGCCCGCGGGAACGCGGTGGAGCGAATGCGGTTGAACTCGTTTTCACAATGCTGCTCGAGCGATTCCCCAAGCATCTTCGTCGACAGACGCGCCCTCATGTCGCGATACTGCTCGATTTGCAGGTCTTTATCGGCAATGACCAAATCCTTCGCCTTCAGCTGCTCGTTCATCTGCAGCCTGACCTCCTGCACGGCCTGGCTCTTCTCCACATCTTTGAGCTTAACCTGGGCAGCCAGCTCGTCGCGCTGTCGTTCGGCATCCGAAACTGCCGTAGCCACTGCCAGCTGCGTGTGCGCCTCGTGCGACTCCTCGCTGTCTGCCAACTGCTGACTTAGCTGTGCTATCTTCGCCTGAGCTTGGGAAAGCTCTTCGCGCAAGGCGCCCTGGGCTTCGGCGACCGCAAGTTTTAGGGCCTGGCCATGTTTTTCTTCAAGCTGGTGCTGGCGCTCTTGCAGTTCTTGTTGGAATTGCCTGTCGCGCACCTGGCTTAGAATCGCCGCGTATCCGCTTTCGTCGACCTGGAATACCTGCCCACAATGGGGGCACTTTATCTCTGTCATGTCGCACCTGCTACTGAACACTCAAATGGTTCCACGTGTTGGAAAGCGCCGCAACCCGGCCACGAGAGCAAGCCGTTTGTTCATGATTCGTCCCTCCGTCGGTAACCGATCGTCCATTTTGCCAACACAAGGCTATCATACCCCACTGGCACGACCGCAAGACGAACCTGCCTGTCCCAATTCTTCTGATACGCAATCTCGCGCAAGCGCGGATAAACCACACGGGGCTTTCTCTCGTGCGCACGGCCAGCAGGCAAAGCCCGTATCAGCTCCCGAAGATGAAAGCTCAAACACGCACCGTCCCCCCTAGCCACGCGCGAGCTGTTCGCAACCTTGGCTAGCTTGCCCCGAGCAACGGCTGGTCGTATGCGAACAGCGCCTCGTTTATCTCGAAGTGGTCGAAGCATCCTTGGGATATGTAATAGCGCACGATAAGATCGAAATTGCTCGAGGGATTGAGCGCATAGCCCGCACGGGAAAGCACGTCTTCGGTTTCGGGAACGCCCAGCTCGAGAGCGACGCAAAGGGCCAAGACCGTGGGTTTTTTCGGGTGGTATCCAGGATCGTTCTTAATCTTGTTGAATACCTGGCGACTGATGTTCGCCCGCTTGTACACCTGTGCATCGGTGAACCCGCGCTTGTCGATAAGATCAAGTAACGTATCTCCCAGCGATTCGTCAGCTTGCTGCAGCCAGGCATCAAGATCTGCACGGCGCTGCGCCGCCCCAAGCTTCGGCTTGCGAGAATGCCCGAACAGCCCGCCGTGTTTCTTGGCGGGAATAGGCGCAGAGCAAGGCACGGCTGCGTTTTCGGGCATGGGAGGATAGGCAGTCTGCAAAACACCCGAATCGGGAGCGGACTGCATTCGCGCAGTATCGCGATCGAGCTCAGGCGGTATCGGCATGCCGGCGAAATCCGCCGCTGTCGGCATCGACCCCAAATCCCAATGTGAGGCATCTGGCATCGATGAGGAAGCCGCATCTGGCATGGACTGCATTGATGCGAAACCGAAATCTGAATCAACCAGCGTCGATGCATGAGCTTCAACGGCATCGGCGGCTTCTTGGGCGCTTTCCCCTTCCTCCCCCGCCGGCGTTTCGCCTATTTCGGAACCGCCTGCGGCATCACCGTCTTTGCGCAAGACCCACTCATCAAAAGAACCGTCGATGCCAACAGCATGAACATCCTGTTCCTCTGGTGTCAACTCATCGGCATCGGATGTTTCCGCAACGCTTTTCTCCGATTCCGTCAAGCGAAGAAGACATCCGCATTCGAGGCAGAATATGGCGCCTTCTACACACTCGTGCCCGCAATTTGGACAGACGATCGGATGCGGCAAGCTTGGCTCGCCCCGACCTTGCAGTTCTTCTTCGACGTCGCCAGGCTGTTCTTCGACGTCGCTCGCCTGTTCTCGAGCCAGAATCTGGCTCGTCTGAGCCGACAGCTGACCGGTCGCTGAACTTAGATAGGACTGGTTTCGCCCTTCGACCATCGCGAGGGGGTCGGGCAGGCGGGCTACCAGTTCCCTATCGTAGTGGGCCTCGTCCAAATAGCGCGACAGCTCTTCGGCTTTGCGCAAGCTCGCCTTTACCGCATCGCGATCGTAGAGCACGAGCGTGATGTCGAGGTCGTGAGCATCCAGAAACGAGCGAATTGCACAAACCGCCACGGAAAGCGCCTGATCGGCAGGATAGCCGTAGGTGCCAGCAGAGATCAGCGGAATCGCAACGGATCCATCTCCCGCCCGCAGAACCGCGAACAGGGCAGATCGGTACGCTTCGGCCAGCATGTCCGCCTCGCCGTGCTCGCCGCCCTGCCATATGGGGCCCACCACATGAACGATGTGGCTCGCCCGCAGGGAAAACGCTGGGGTCACCACCGCCGCACCCGTCTCGCATCCACCTTGCGCATCGCACGCCCGCTGCAGCTTGCGTCTGCCAGCGGCAAGCGCCACTTTCAGCCCCACGCCACCATCGATGACCAGCTGCTCGTTTGCCGCAACGACCACGCTTTCCGCGTGGACATCCAAGATGTCGCCTGTAACGATTTTGAACGGCACTTCGGTCCTTTCGCCCTATGTCGGATGAACCCGTCCTAGCGATAGAACGGCATCAATGCTGAAACTGCCCCTCTCTGGGGCTAATCATCTCACGCCATTATCTCAAATCTGACGTTCATGACGGTTTAGCACAAAGGAAAGCCGAAATGAGCTCGATAGCATGTTTTTTTGTATCTTTTTATACTTATCAGTTTCGTATTTCGAGCTCTATTGAACCATGACCATCAGTTGCTTTTGCCAAACCGTCATGAACGTCAGATACTTCAGCATATCGTCGACTTCCCTTCGCAATCAGATGCGAATCGCTGCATCCCGCACCTCAATCGCCTGAATCGCATCTACTCGAACGTATCTTGCGTTTGAAGAACCCTGCATGCATCCGGGGAAGACTGCCCGAAGCCTTCCCCGGAATCTTCTATGGAATGGTTAGCGGTTGCGACCCTTCCAGCCCAAGCGCATCTTGCGGTCACGCTCGATCTTCTTGCTCCATGAGCCACCGATGCGCCCCGTGGGCATAGCGCTCATCTCGCATGTCGCATCGGCAACGGCGTCGTACATGACCTGTTGGCCCAGGCTATCCGCCACATAAGTGGCAGCTCGGTCTTGAGCGATGCCTATACGGTGCGCCTCGGCAGCCGCATCGATGTTCGCACCTAGAAACAAAAACTCCCAGCCTTCTTCCTGTTTCTGCTCAATCGAACGTTTAACCTGGGAATACGTGTAGTGTCTGCTCGCGTTTTCCAGCCCATCGGTCGTGATGACGAATATGACCTTGTCGGCCTTGTATTCACCGGGCATGTAGCGCTGAACTCTCTCGATGTGGTGAATGGAACCACCTACCGCATCGAGAAGGGCCGTGCAGCCACGCACGCTGTAATCGTCACGCGTAAGCGGGGCTACCTCGGACAGCGGCAAGCGGTCGTGCAGCACCTCGGTGCGATCGTCGAAGAGCACGGTGGAAACCGTGGTCCGGTTGTCGAGGCCGCGATGGCGCTCGAGCACCGCGTTGATGCCTCCGATGGTATCGGACTCCATGCCACCCATCGATCCGCTGCGGTCGATGATCATGACAAGTTCGATGTTGTTCTTCTCGCTCATTTGAAGCCTCCGTTCGCATAGGTTGCGTATCCGATGGCTTCATTGTGCCAAGTCGCACCATGGAAAAGGTCAATTCCCAAGCGACATCTGCCGTGCCTGCGGGTGCCAGAGGGGACACTCCAAATGTCTCGCTGCTTGCCAGAGGGTGCCAGCGGGGATGCCAGATGCCAGATGCCAGAG
>JBGUXY010000048.1:0-61798 GCA_045118335.1 Eggerthellaceae bacterium | reverse complement strand
GACTGGCCCAGCAGGCACACGAAGTCGCCCTTGTTGACCTTGTAGTCCACCCCGCCGAGCACCATCTTGTCGGGCTGGCTCGGGTAGGCGAAATGCAGGTCCTTGATTTGAATGTCTAACATGTATTCTCTCTCCCTTTGAGACAACACTTTCCAAAGCTCGCTTGCGCTAGCCTGTTTCCGTAATGAATTTGGTAGCGTATTACCTTGTCGGTTCGCCGCCCGGTCGAACAGCTATGCGGCTCATCCGGAGGGCAGATGAGAAAGAAGGCATTCGCGGCACATGAAGACTTACGCCTCTTCCTTCTGCTTCATGAACAGAGCTTCTTCCATCATCGCATCCACCTTGTCAGGATCGACGGGATAGCCCACCTCGCGTACGGTATCCATCATCGCATCGATGTTTTCGAACGGCGTCTCCACCGGAAGGCTGCAGCCAGACATGCACACGAAGCCCTTCGGGCTGTCGTAGCCTTCCTTGATGGCTTGAAGCGTGCCTATGCGAACATCAGTCGTGCTTCCAGCATACATGATGGGACCCGGATCCACATTTCCGAGAATCTTCGTGGTATCCCCTACCGCTTCCTTGCATTCCGTAAGGCTCGCCACGTTATCGATGCTCCAACCAGCAACATTGAGGTCGGCAACATCTTTCCAGATCTTGTTCGTCTGACCACAGATGTGAATGACCGGATTGAAACCCCGCTCGTGGATGAAATCCACGAGTTCCTTCAAATACGGCAGCGACAGATCTCGGAACACCTTGGGACTCACCACTGTGCATGAAGACATTGGCTCGGAGATGGTGGGGCCAAGACCAATTTCCATGGCTGCCGCAGCATACGCTTTGCACGTTTCCAGCGACACCTGGCACAGCTTGTGCACGGCTTCCGGGTTCTTGTGGCAGAGCTTGAGCATATTGTCCACGCCGATGAGGAAAAAGGCATTCGTGAACGGACCTACCACGCCAGCTGAACAGCCCATGATGCCCTCGGAGTATTCCTTGAGCCACTTCATGGCCTCTAGATGCACGGGCAAACGACCATCCTTGTAAGGATCGGCAGGACGAAGCTTATCTATGTCCTCAACACGCGAAATAACAGGTTGATCCAAATCGACTGTATCGTCGTCTGGAGCAACGACCGTGCACCCCATGGCCTCGCACCACGTGAACAAATCTGTAAACACACGGAGGCTATCGCTTCCGAATCGCTCGTAAGAAGCCATCTGAGCTTTTGCGATAGCTTTAGGATCGGTGTTGAACGCCGAAATCTTGCACCCGTATATGCGGGCTACGCCATTTGCGATATTGGGATTACACGGCAGGCGGTCCGCACCCTCTCCCTTGGCTATTGCGGCACCGCGCTCGGCTGGCGTCATTTGATCAGCCGACATTTTATCTCCATTCCCTTTCCCACGTTCATGTCATTCAACGCAGAGAAAGCTGCCCACAATAGGACAAGCTCCATCTCGGCATCGAGAGAGCCTTTAGCAGAACTGGACTCTATTGAGGAGATAATGGATTGCAGAAATCCCCCGTATGTGAAATCTGCAAGTCATTGCGCTTGGCAGAACACCATGGCTTGGCTGATAACACCTTACAGTTGTCGGCTTTTGCAGAATTCGACAACGTATTGAGGTTAAAATAACCTCCCCTATTTTCCTTGTCAAGAGCATATTTGTTCGCATTTTATTATCAGTATTATTTTTTGTTTTCCCTGTTCAAAGCATGGATATATTGAGTGTTTATATTAGGTATTCTGATAGCTATTAGAATCTATGGAACACCTATTAAGTGTTGCTTTACTCCATTGATTAGAAAGCAAATCCAATCAATACACCCACTTGGACGATAAGCGAAACAGCACTCAAACAACTGCGGCAGCTAACGTCTTGGCCGCCTTGACTGCATGCTCGCAACGCCACCTCAACCGCGCATCCCGCCCTTGCAAAGCTGATGTCAAGCCGATTGTTTTCGAGATGCATGTGACAAAATCCGGTAGCTGACCGAACCATACTTCATTATGATATCTATCTGGGAAACGACCCTTCAGGTCCCGAGGAGAAGGCGATGACTGCAACCACCTATTCGATTTCCGTCAACGAGGAAACCGCACGCCGCTTCGAAGCCATAGCTGCAGCGCAAGGCATGGAGCCATCCGAGGTTTTATGCCATCTGGCACGCCAATTCGTGGATATGGGAGGATTCTCTACCGAACCCTCGGACGATGCAGGCAAAGCGGATGACCTCAAGAAGCAGGCAAGCGAATGGCTGAACCTGCGAGCCGCTCACGCGAACCAGCACATGGAAGATGCGCAAAGCTCTATTCCCGATTCAGCCAGCGAAATCTTGAGGGAGCGCAAACGCCTACCCTGGGAAGACCCCAGCGACACCATCCCCCCATGGAAGGAAGCCCCATCCCCCAAGCTCCCCTGGGAAGACTAAAACCTCACTCCCCTTCAGCAATCTCGGACAACCGGCTCTGCCACCAGCCGGATGAGAAATGGGGACGGGTACGTTTTCTCATAATCGGGACCAGAGAAATAGGAAATGAGAAAACGTACCCGTCCCTATTTCTACCTACCCTATTTCTCCCTACCTATGCTCTCGGAGGATTCACGGTATACGATAGAGCGAAAGCCACAATGGCAATTCCCAAGAAGACCTCGAAGGGCAGCAGGTAGTTGCCCGAGGCACCTTGCAAGGTAGCTAGCAGCGTGGGGCCTACAGCCGACGCGACAATCATCTGGCAAGTGGCAACGGCGTAGTTCACGCTGAAGTACTTCGCACCGAAGAAGCTGCCACACATCGCGGCCATCGTGGACATGTTGCCGCCGTACATGAGACCCAAGAGCATGAAACCCACCACCACCAAGGGAAAGCTGCCGAGCATCGTAGCCACCGCGCACAACAGCATCGAGAGGATATAGCCCACAGAAACCCACAACACGGAAACCCGATGGCCGAAGCGATCCCACAAAAAACCGTTCAGAAGGCGCCCCAACCCGTTGAACAGCGAGATGCTGCCCATGGCGGCCGTTGCCATCAACACTGCCGTCTGGGCGTTGATGCCACCCTTGGCCAGCACGTCTTCGGCAGCAGGCACCGCTTGACTGATGAGCGCGAGTCCCCCACTGGAAACCAGGATCAGCCACACTATGACCTTCCAGAATGCGGGCGTGCGCATCATCTGGCCAGCCGTGTAGTCACGCGCCGAGATGATGTTTTGCTCCTGCGCCTGCTTCTTCAGCGATTCTGCAAGCTGTTGTGGGGGCTCCTTCATAATGACGGCAATCGACAGGAAAGCAACGCCGAAAACCAGGCCCAAGATGAGGAAGGTCAGCCGCCAGCTAAAGGCACCGAGCAGCATGGTGACAAGCGGGGAAAGCAGCATGGCGCCCATGCCGAAGCCCATGAGCATGGCTCCTGATGCAAACCCCTGCTTGTCGGGATACCAGCGCAGCGCCATGGCCATAACCGCATCGGTGACCAAACCGATGGAAAGCCCCACCAACACGCCATAGCACACGTAGATGGAAAGAAGCGAGCGCGTGAACGAGCAACCGACGAAGCCTATTGCAACCAGGACCGCCGTGGCAAAGAGCACCTTCTTGGACAGCCCCCGCCCATCGAGCCAGCCCGCCGCCAGCATGCCCAGCGAAAACGTGATGAGCGATATCGTGAAGTTCAGCGACGTCTGCGCGCGCGTCCAGCCGAATTCAGCCTCAAGGGGATCCACGAACAGCGACCAAGCGTACACGAGCCCGCACAGTAAAAGCGCCACGAATGCCGTGGCCGCCTGCACGAACCGATAAGTTCCCTGCACTTGTGGCATACCTACCCCTTACCCACATAAACGCTCGTTTGCATCATTCTATCCAAATACGCACCTAAGGATAGCTGGGCGATGAGAATGATGGGTCGGAAACGGGGAGTGACACCAAGTCAGTTGAGTGAGCCATAAGTGAGTCAACAGCTTAGGGCAGGTGATTTATCAGGTGACGCATCGGGCAGGTGGCTCATCAAAACAAAACCCCGCTATTGCGGGGTTTTGCAGCTTGTGTAATCAGAGGCTTCGCAAAACTAATTATCCCACTCCGCCAACGGTATACATGATGATACCCAAAACGAAGCTGATGGCCGCAGCGATAATCGACACTTTCGCTGCACTCGGTTTATTCTTGCGCCAGACGAAGAACAGGATGAGACCAACAATCGGAAAGAGGAATCCTAAGATACCGCCAAGGACCTTCAGACCTGTGGTGCTAGTGTCTTGACCCATGAGACCACTTCCTTTCTACTGCAGTTTCTAGAGGCCTGTACGCATTATGATAGCAAAACCTTCGCAGACATGACATGGCATACTGCAATTCAGCCTCGGCAAACAGAGCTTGAATCCCAAATGAAAGGAGCCGGCTGCACAAGCTAGCCGGCTCCTGGCCACTTAGATGAGCAACGACATCATGAACCCATGCCGAACGTGATGATGAGATTCACGACGAAGCCGATGGCAGCACCGATGATGGCAACCTTCGCGGACTTGGGCTTGTTGTTGCGCCAGACGAAGAACAGGATTAGGCCTACGATGGGGATGAAGAAGCCCAGAATGCCCCATCCGATGCTACCGCTGTCCACTACCGGAGGCTTGGAGGGAACGGGCTGCGCGTAAGGGGCCTGAGCAGGCTGAGCATAGGTGGCGTTGGCAGACTGCGCGTTGAGCTGAGCCCCACATGATGGGCAGATGGCAGAACCATCGAGCACATCAGTACCACATTGAGGACAAAACATTGCTCCTCCTCTCGATCGATTACCGATGGCTTCTTTATACCACTGATTCGGCTCTCATACGTGATGAAAGCCGAATCGATGTCGCTTTTTACCGCAAACTAAGTCAAACGCCCGGATGAGTCGAATGCCCTTGACACTCAACTCATCCAGAATCGGGATTCCGCTATTTTTCCTTCAGTTGGCTCGGGTGCGGGGCGAAGAAGTCGGTGCGCGGGGGAAGCTCGCGTACGCGGTGAGCGCCAGCGGCAACCTCTTCGGGAGCACACAGTTCGTCAAGGCTTTCGAAACCGCCGTTCCAGCTGAAAAACATCTCGGGGTCGAACGCCAGATAGTCGCAGATCATCTGCGTGCCGCGTGGTACCACCGGGTGCATGAGCAGCGCACACACACGCAGCAGGTAGCAGCTATCCACAAGCAGCTGCCGGCGTGCGGGCGAATCGTCGGGGTCGTCTTTTACCGCACGGGCACCATCGCTCCAGTACTTGTTGGCATAGCGGATGAAATCGTCCATCTGGGACATGATCGAGTGCAGCTCGACCTTTTCCATCGTCTGGTCGTAGGCCACCATGGCTGCCTGTGCACGCTCGACGACGTCAGGTGACACCGCACCAATGGGCATCATGCAGCCGAACTTGCCCTTCGCTTCATAGAGGCAGCTGCGAGCAAGGCGGTTGAATACGCGTGTGAGCAGGGCTCCTTCCTTGAGCACCGGGTCGGAAATACGCGGGTCGTTGCGCTTGGCCTCGTCGGACTCGAACGCCTTGGGCTTGAATCCCACCGAACGCTGATCGAGACCCAGGGCAAGCCAATGCGCACGTAACTGCTCGGCGGTGTAACATTCCAGCAGCTCGTCAGCCGAAGGAGGCTTGACCGATCCACTCGACGAAGCCTTCTTGCTGCCCAGCAGCATGTGGTAATTCGCCACGAGCTTCGTCTGGCGCAGGTCGTCACCGGATGGATGCAGGTCGCGTTTGTTATCTTTCTGCACGGCAGCCCAAAGCGCTGGCTGAGCGATTCCATAGAAGTAGATATTGTCCTGGCCTATGAACTGGTAGACCGTGGCATCGTCGCTGCACCAGTAGTCTTTCCACGCGTCATGCGGCAAGCCCATCTCGTCGTTGGCAGCCATCGTGAACGATATGGGTGCCCAGAGGCTTTCGGGCCAGCACCACACGGTCAGACCTTCCACGCCTTCAATTTCGGGGACGGGAACGCCCCAATCGATGTTGCCCGAGATACGGAACGGCACGAGTGCCTTGCCGGTGCGGAAGCGTATGCCCGCATTCGCCAGTACAGGTCGCGCCGCATCGCGCGCGGCGATGTCTAAGAACTCGAGCTCGAAGCTGGCCTTTCCCTTCTCGGCTGCACGATACGCATGCTCGGGCAGGGCTTCGGCGATCTCTAGGTATTGATCGTAGGCTTCGTTTTTCACGAAGATGATGGGCGGCACCAGGAATTCCTTCACGGTGTCGGTGACCACGCGACGCACGCTGCCGTCCCGTTCGAGCATGCTGTTGTAGTCGCGCAGATAGTCGGCAAAACCCGGCAGATCGAAATACCAGTTGTGCACGGGACGCATCTCGGGAGTTGCACCCGTGATGGACGACCTCGGCGCAATAAGGTCGACGGGGTCGTACTGATGGCCCAGGTCGCATTCGTCAGCGTATGCCTTTTCGCTCTTGCAGCCCTGAACGGGACAGCGACCCTGCACCTGACGGCCGTTTAGAACGGTCTGAGCTTCGACGTCGTAGAACTGCAGGGTCTCTTGCAGATGGAGATAGCCGTTGTCGTAGAGCCGCTTGATAAAATCAGCGCTCACCCGATGGTGTACTTCGCCCGCATGGCCGATGTTGCTGCCCTCGTAGATGGAAAGCTCCACGTCGTAGGCGTCGAGCGTTGCCTTTTGCTTGTCGTGGTTTCCCTGGACGTAATCCTCGATCGTGCCTTCGAACTCACCAGCCTCGACGAGCTTGCGGTAGCCCTCGTTTATGGGGGAGCCGAAGCAGTCGGTGCCGGATACAAATCGGACGTTCGTCGCCCCGATGCGATCGCGCAGGAAACGTGCGAAACAGTCGGCAGGAACGAACACCCCGCCCACGTGTCCGAAATGCAGCGGCTTGTTGCCGTAAGGCATGCCTGCGGTCACAACCGCACGCTTGGGCCATGCCACGTTAGTGGATAGTTGCGTCATTTTCGCTTAACTCCTTCAAGGCCAAGGCGATGTCCTCGGCGGTATAGCTGCCGGAATCGTCGTATGACAACAGCCCCAGCAAGTCGTAGATCTCGTTGTAACCCAGATAAAGGTCCTGGACTTCGTAATCGTCGGCGCAGCCACCCAGCTCGGCGGCCTTGTCGCATGCGTCTTCGAGCGTTCCGATCTCGTCGGCAACGCCGATTTCAACCGCGGTCAAGCCGGTCCAGGTGAGCCCCGTTGCCAGCTCGGTCGCCTCATCGACAGTCATGCCGCGGCCTTCGGCAACGTTTTCGATGAACACGCCGTTGATCTCGTCGATCATGTCCTGGTAGTACTGGCGCTCCTCTTCGGTGAGCGGACGCGTCCCGTAGCTGGAATCCTTGCTATCGGCACTCGCGATATTGTCGACACCCACACCGAGCTTTTCCAGCAATCCAGAGAAATCGGTGACCTGCATCACCGTGCCGATGGCGCCAATCTCGGTGGTCTTGGCCGTGTAGATGTAGTCGGCCTGCGACGATATCTCGTAGGCGGCGCTCGCGTTGATGGCGGCGCTCGAAACCACTACCGGCTTGCTGAAGTCGCGCACGTAGGTAGTCATTTCCTCACCTGCGGTGGCAGTGCCACCACCCGAGTTCACGCGCAGTACCACGGCTTTCACGTGGTCGTCTTCCTCGGCTTCGTCGAGCAGCAACTTGAGTCCTTCAGGGCTGCAGGCGCTCCCGTCGTATTGAATGGTTCCATCGAGCGTTATCACCGCCACGGTGTCAGAGGTGAACTCGGTGGAATCATTGCCAAAAGAGCCGATCTTCGACATGCTGTGCGCACAAGACGCTACGCCCACCACGATAAGCGCCGCAAGCGCCAAGATGACGATGATGGGAACGTAGTTGCGCTTCTTGGCCACGGCAACGCCGGCCCCTGCAGCTGCAGCAGGTGCTGGAGCTGGCTGCGCATACACAGGCCGAGCGGGCGCCTGGTTCGCATCACGCACTTGGGCGGCAGCGGCGCCTGGAGCGAACCCAGCCGGCACCCCCTGTTGCGCAGGCGGAGCCGGAGCATCATGCGGTGCCTGTTGCGGAGACGGGGACGAACCTTGACCCGATGGCTGATAGAAGTTCTGATTATCCATGGCCACCCGCCTAGAGTTCGAAGTTATCGTCCATGCGATGCGACTGCGCCTTCTTTGCAGTACGCAACAAGAACTGCTGGTTGGTGTCGGTCTGCTTCAGGCTCTTGATGAGCATGTCCATGGCGCGCTCGGTGTTGTTCATGTTCGCAAGGATTCGGCGCACGGCCCAGATAAGCGGCGCCTCCTGCGGGTCGAGCAGCAGGTCTTCTTTGCGCGTGCCGCTCGCCACCGGGTCGATAGCCGGAAAGATCCGGCGATCTGCCAGGTAACGGTCGAGCTTGAGCTCCATATTGCCCGTGCCCTTGAACTCTTCGAAGATGACTTCGTCCATCTTCGAGCCCGTGTCGATGAGCGCCGATGCCAAAATGGTAAGACTCCCGCCATGTTCGATATTGCGAGCCGCGCCCAAAAAGCGCTTGGGCGGGTACAGGGCCGTGGAGTCGACGCCACCGGAAAGGATGCGGCCGCTGGCAGGCTGGGCCAGGTTGTAGGCACGCGCCAGACGCGTGATGGAATCGAGCAGGATCACGACGTCACGCCCGTTTTCCACCAGGCGCTTCGCGCGCTCGATTACCATCTCGGCCACCGCGATGTGGTTTTCTGAAGGCATGTCGAAGGTAGAGGACACGACCTCGCCCTTGATGGAGCGCTGCATGTCGGTAACCTCTTCGGGACGCTCGTCCACGAGCAGGCACATGAGATGCACTTCGGGGTTGTTCGCGGAAATTGATGCGGCGATGTCTTTGAGCACCGTGGTCTTGCCAGCCTTCGGAGGTGAGACGATCAGGCCACGCTGGCCCTTGCCGATGGGTGCCGACAAGTCGATGACGCGCGCGGTGATGGACGTGCGGCCATGCTCCATGAGCAGACGCTCGTCGGGATACACCGGGGTGAGGTCGGCAAAGCGCGGGCGGCGTCCCAACTCGTCGACCGCAACGTCGTTCACGGTGTCGATGCGCTGCAAGGCGGCATATTTCTCGTTTTCGCGCGCGGGGCGGACCTGACCCTTCACGTAATCGCCCTTGCGCAGGCCGTTGCGCCTGATCAGGGCAAGACCCACGTACACGTCGTGCTCGCTGGGCAGGTACCCTTCGGTTCGCAGGAATCCATAACCCTCGGACATGATGTCGAGCACGCCGGAAACGTCGATGAAGCCTTCCTTCCTCACGCTGGCTTCGTAGACAGCCTCGACGAGGTCGGCTTTCAGCATGCCCTTGTGGTCGATTTCGAGTTCGACGGCCTTTTGGCGCAGTTCGGCGACCTTGAGCTTGGCGAGTTCTTCTTTGGAGGTCTTCGGGACCATCGGCTCGCGGTTCTGCTGGCTGGAATGGTGTTGGCGGCGTTGGCGACGGTTGTTGTTCTTCTTGCCTCCGTCGTTGCCCTTCTTCTGCTGGCGCTGCTGGTTTTGCTGGCGTCGCTGCTGCTTGCCGCCCTGGCGGGGCTCTTGCAAAGGAGCATCGGAGGCAGACTCCGGCGTTTCTGCAGCAGGAGCCGCATCTGCCTCGGGTTTCGCATTCTCGGCTGCTTTCTGCTCGGGCTTTGGCTTAGAATCCCCAAGCTGTCTTGCCTCCGGCTTCGCCTCGGCCTGCTGTTCGGCCTCCGGCTTCGCTGCAGCCTGCTGTTCGGGTTTTGGCTTCGCCGCGCGCTTGTGGCCAGCCTCGGGTTTCGGCTTTGCCGCAGCCTCCCCAGCTTCTCCTTGTTCGGAAGCTTCCTGGGTTGCTTCGGCGGCATTCGTGACACGGCGGCGCGCGGGCTTGTTTTCGGCCAAAGCCGCCTGGTCCAACGCCTCTTCCCCATCGCCTTTCTTCGTGGTACGGCGGGTTCGACGCGCGGGCTTTCTTTCGGCAGGTTCGCCGGCTTCTGCGCTCGGCGCAGATGCAGCGGCCTGATCGGCTTCTGCAACCACCTTGCGCGGCCGGCCACGACGAGGTTTCGGCTTCTCTTCGGTTGCAGGAGGAGCCGCCGCTGCCTCTACTGCCGTGGTTGCTGTGTTTTCGGTTTCGCTCATGCGTTCTGTACTTTCTCCCAATCCTTCATGAAGGAATCGAGTCCTCGATCGGTCAGCGGATGTTGCACCATCTTCTTCAGCACGCCGAAAGGCACCGTCGCGATGTCGGCACCCATGAGCGCGCACTGGGTGACGTGGTTGGCGCTACGCACCGAAGCGGCGATGATTTCGATCTGCTCGCCATTCACGGTGCTGTTCGTAAAGTCGTAGTTGTTGATGGCGGCGATGATATCTCCCACTTGGGCGATGCCGTCTTCTGAAATGTCATCGAAGCGGCCGATGAAGGGGCTGATGTAGCGGGCACCCGCGCGTGCGGCTAGAATCGCCTGCGGCACGCTGAAGCACAACGTCATGTTCACTGGCACGCCATGCTTTGCCAGCTCCTTGGTAGCAGCAAGACCCTCGACCATGGTGGGGACTTTCACCACCACGTTGGGGGCGATTTCGGCCAGCTCCAAACCATCGCGAACGATATCGTCTCGCGTCATGGCAACGCTTTCAGCTGACACGGGGCCATCGACTATGTCGCAGATGCGCTTGATGTGAGCATGGAAATCGGAAAGCTTGCCACCGATCTTGGCATAAAGCGTGGGATTGGTGGTCACGCCCGCTATTGCACCCCAGCTGGCAGCTTCTTCGATTTCGCCCAGATCGGCAGTGTCCAGAAAGAATTTCATCGGTCCTCCTCTTGATGACAGCATGCACGGATGTGACAATGCGACCAACCATGCTGCTTTTCTTGCTGGGATTTGAATGAATAGTTCGAACAATGCGAACAAGAACGCATTCATATTAACAGACAATCGGCCCCATGCAAACTTTTTTCCCTCGTTTGCGCATTTCATGCGCGTTTTCGATTCGATAACGTCGTACGGGAAGACAGTCGGGGCCAGCCGATTTGAACAATGCCGTTCACCGTATGCGCCGCCAGCCTGGGAGAAGACGACAAGGCAATGGAAACCGCCATCGTAAACGCCGTGCTGGGCGCAGAAGGCCTCTGCGACCCGAAAACCGCACGCGACATTTGATACACTGAATTTACGATAAAAGCATTCGTTTTCGCATGCCATGAAACGAGAAAGAGGAATCACATGATTGAACTCAACGACGAGAAGGTCCTCTATGCGTTTTCGAAGGACCTTGGCCCCGCTCTGACCGTCGATTCCGGGGAAACCGTGCGCATCCGCACGAAGGACTGCTTCGGCAACCAGCTGAAGACCCCCGAAGACAAGCTCGACTCCATCGATTGGGACCGCATCAACCCCGCTACCGGGCCCGTTTACGTGAACGGTGCCGTGGCTGGCGGCGCGCTGCAGGTGAAAATAGAAGACATCGAGTTCGACCCCACCGCCGTGACCTGCACGGGCGAAAACGAAGGCGTGTGCGGCGAGCTTTTCGATGCGTGGAGCACCATCTTCAGCCAAGTTGACGCTGAAACCCTGCGTTTCGCGGACAAGCTCGACATTCCGCTAAGGCCCATGATCGGCGTCATCGGCGTTGCCCCCGAAGGCGAGCCGGTGAACTGCGGCACGCCGGGCAGCCACGGAGGGAACATGGACAACACGGCCGTGACCAAGGGAGCCACGCTCTACTTCCCCGTCGCATGCGATGGCGCGCTCTTCGGCTGCGGCGACATGCACTCGGTTATGGGCGACGGCGAAGTGTGCGTATCGGGTGCCGAGACCGCTGGGTTCGCCACCGTTACTCTAACGGCAAGACCAGAGCTGCACCTGACCAATCCCGTGCTTGTCAACGACACGCATTTCGTGACCATCGCCTCGCGCGAGACGCTCGACGACGCGGTTGACGAAGTGGTTCATGACATGCTGCGCATCGTGCACGAGCGCACCGGCGCACCTGAAGACGAGCTCACGATGCTCTTCTCGCTCGTGGGCGACCTGCGCGTATGCCAGGTTGTCGACCCCGAGAAGACCGTGCGTTTCGAGATGCCCAGATACGCGCTGGACGCCTACGGATTCGAGTTCTAGCCAAAGGTCACAACAAAGGGTGGGCTTTTGTTGTGGCACGCTTTGAGGGAACATGCGGTATCCTGTTTGCAGGCTTATTGACGAGCGAGACAAGAGAAAGGATTCTCAATGGCCGAAATCAAGGAACTCTACGTCGACTACGTACCCGAAGGCTACGAGGAGAAACTGGCCGCCCAAGACTACAAGGGCACCTATGTGAAGATCGTTGGCGAAAGCGCTCCCGGCAAGAAACCGCTGCTGGTCTTGCATGGCGGCCCCGGCGACACGCACTCCTACCTGCTCGATTTGGCCCGCATTGCCGATAAGTACCAGCGTCAGGTTATCTTCTACGACCAGATCGGCTGCGGCAAGTCGTGGTGCGAGGGCATGGGCGAAGACTTCTACACCTATGACCTGTGGGTCAACGAGTTCTACGCCGTGCGCAAGGCCCTCGGCCTCGACGATATCCACCTGTTCGGCAATTCCTGGGGCGGCATGCTCGGCATGCTGTGCATGATGAAGGATGACTCCGGCGTGAACAGCTTCGTCATCAACAGCTCGCCCGTGCTCATCCAAAGCTGGCTCGACGCCGCAAACCACCTGATCGAGTTTCTGCCGCTCGAAATGCAGCTCGCCTTGAAGGAAGCGGAAGAGACCGGCAACTACGACACGGTCCAGGCTCGCGCTGCCTACGACGAGTACTACAAGCGCCACGTCTGCGGCATGTACGAGAAGGATTACCCGGAGCATCTGGTGTACGCGTTCACCCATGTGGGCGAATGCTACATGATCATGCAGGGTGCCAGCGAGTTCGTGGTCACCGGCAAGATGCGCGACTGGGATATCCGCGAAGACGTGAAGAACATCAAGGTTCCCTGCATGGCCCTTTCCGGTACCGACGACGAAGGCAGCCCCTGGGTCATCAAGGAAGGCGTAGACCTCATCCCCGGTTGCGAGTGGACGCTTATCCAGGGTGCGCCGCACATCTGCTCGGTCACGCATCCCGACGAGACCTGCGCTGCCGTGGAAGGCTTCATAAGCCGCTTCGAATAGGGTTTTCGTCGTCATCGGACTCATATGGGGGCGGACTTCGGTCCGCCCCCTTTCTTTGCCGTGTTGGCTGCGCTCCCATGCCAAGGGATCACGTTTCGGACGTACCTTCAGGATTAGCGTACATGAATATCGTTCTGATATAATTTACCTGGAGTTTTACTATTAGTAAATTCTATTCATGTACACTAATCCTTCGCGCGCTGCGGAAAGAGCACGATCTGCCACAAAGCGAAATAGAAGGGGCGCACCAAACGGTGCGCCCCTCAGTGCAATGAGATGCTGTTTCCGCCTAGTCGGTGATGACATCCTTCGGGTCGACGAGCAAGCCCTTCTTGTCCTTATAGATGGCGATGAAATAGCCGATGATGCCGACGATGACCACAAGACCCGCCAGGAAGATGTTGATGGCGGCGTTCTCGAAGCCAGTCATGAGGCCGAAATTCGATAGGACCAAGTACAGGATGTAGCCCAGGCCCACGAACGCCAGAATGGGGGCAATCGTGGTCTGGAAGACATTGTGGCCGAAATCCGTTTCCTGATTATGCTGACGCATGTACGAAACTACAGCGATGCACACGATAAGCTCGATGACCATGATGCCTACGATGGCAATTGACGAGCAAATGGCGCCAACCTGGCTGTACGGGTCGAGGCCGCAAGCAGCCATGATGAAGGAGATGCCCAGGCCCAGAATCATGTTCACGCAACAGGCGATGAACGGGGACTTGGCCTTGTTGGTCTTCTCCATGGCCTTGGGTAGTAGGTTCGCACGTGAGAACGCGTACAGGTAGCGAGAAGCCATACCATGGGCGCCCATCCACGATGCGAAGTTCGAGATGAGCAGAAACCAGTTGAACAAGTGGCCAACAATCGGACCGCAGTAGTAGACGGCAACGTCATGGTACATATGGTCATAAGCGACTTCAGCAACCGAGACGACACTCGTAGCGTCGGTGGCGCCAGCAGCGCCGAAAACATCAGGACCGACGGCACCAGTGGCGGCAGTCACGGACCAAGCGGACATGGAGTAGACGACGCCGATCAGGATGACAGCAGCAAAGGTGGCACGGGGAATGGTCTTGCGGGGATTGCGAGTCTCCTCACCGAAGATAGCGGTGGCTTCGAAGCCGATAAAGCACAGGAACGCGAAGCACACGCCCAAGCCAACGCCACCGTTGGGATTACCGTTGAAGAACGTGTCGAAGCTGAACACGCTTAGCGGATAGGCTCCAGGGCCGGACTTTATGAGCACGGTGATGTCGACGATAGCCAAGATGGTGACTTCGCACACGAGGCAAACCATGAGGAACTTGGTGCCGCCCTCGATGCCGAAGTACGAGAACGTCAAGATGATGACCACGATGGATTCGCCACCGAGAAAGCCCGGCATCACGATGAGACCCGCTTCCCGCGTGTATCGGTACGATATCGGCCTTCACTAGCGATATGCCCACATATGGTCGAGAGGACCGTTTCCCTTGCCCATTTGCAGGTCGTGGCGCAGAGCGCCGGTGAGGTAGTCCTTCGCGTTGCGTACCGCCTCTGACATGGGCAAGCCAAGCGCCAGGTTACAGGCTATGGCGCTTGAAAGCGTGCATCCGGTTCCGTGAGTGCTCGTGGTTTCCACGCGCTCGCCGCACAACCACACAAAACCTTCGGAGCCATAGAGCAGGTCGTTGGCATCTTCGATAGAATGACCGCCCTTAACCAACACATATGCATCTTCGCGCAGGTTCTCGCGAATGACACGGGCTGCTCGCTGCATGTCGTCTTTGCCATGGATGTCCAGCCCACAGAGCACCTGGGCTTCGGGGATGTTGGGCGTGATCACGTCTGCCAGTGGGAACAGTTCGCGTACGACCACTTCCACGGCCTCGGTTGCCATCAGGGCCGAACCGCTCGTGGCCACCATCACCGGGTCGAGCACGATGTTGCTTGCCCCGTTGCGCACGAGCGCCTGCGCGATGGCGCGGGCGATGGCACCCGAGCTGATCATGCCGATTTTCACCGCGTCGGGGCGCATATCAGCGAATACGACGTCTATCTGCTCCTCCACGAATTCCGGCGTAGCATCGAGCACGGCCGTCACGCCGAGCGTGTTCTGAGCCGTGAGCGCCGTAATAGCCGTCTGCGCGAACAGCTTGTGTGCGGCGATGGTCTTGATATCGGCTTGAATGCCCGCTCCCCCACTGGAATCGGATCCCGCGATACTCAAAACTGATGCTATGGCCATGGTGTCTCCCTTCGTCGGCAAGATTTTATTTCCCTCGCCCACTTTCGCCGAACGGTAACGGCTTGCAGATTTCCTCTTCGTCCCATGCTTGAAGATACTGCCAAGCATCTATTGGGAAAGTGACTATCGCGTCTCCCTCGGAAACCGATATGCGGACGGACCTTCCGATGAACTCGTTGGACAGCCCCAACGACACATCATCGGGCACTTCAGCATCTTTCAGCAAGTACTTCAGTCCCTGCTCGCAAACACCCCGCGCAGCTCCCCCGTATGCGAACAGGGAAACGAAGCGTCCGTAAGAACCTGCATCGAGCTCGTTTGGATCGAAAGAGCGAAACCCAAGCTTTTCCGAACCGGAGCCATCCAAGACGGCAACCGCAAAATCGTTTCCAATGCCAAAGACATGCAGGCCACGACGGGCACAGCCCACCATGAGCTGAAGGTTCGCCAACGTGTGGTCGAGCCGGGCGGCAAGCGCACCATAGAGCAGCAGCGTGTCGCATCCGTGCTCTTCGGCAACGGCAATGGCAAGCTCCATGTCGCTTTCGTCCTTTTCGCTGGGAAAGCGAAGCACGGACACCTGACGGGACAAGCAAAAACCCTTACGTGCTTCCCCGATAGCATCAAAGCCCTCTAAAGCCACCTTGTCGGCATCTGAAATCAGCTCTAAACCCTTCACGTTATGGTGAAGAGCATCAACGCACGCATCCTCTTCGACATCGGGTGCGTAGCCCAACGAGTCGAAATCGCCCACCACTACATCGGGCACGCATCCGATGGCTTGCAGGCTTGCGTATCCGGCGTCCACGGCTATCACGCAATCGAAACGCTGCGCCGCAAAGTGCACGGCATTAAAATCCGTTGCACCCACCAGCGCGCATGTTGCCATATCGAGTTCCTTCCAGTCCATTCGCACGCCTGCATAGAGCCTTCACCAAAACGTTCTCCCCAAGAATTGCTCCATGTCCGAAGCATTCCTCCCAAAAGCTCGCTCTGTGAGAAAGCACGTCTTGAAAGCGCATCTAAAACCAGCTTGGCGTTTCTGCTAGAATACCACGCGAGCGGGCCGGGCGACCGCGGACCTGCACTGCAGGGATGAGGAAAGTCCGGGCTTCGAAGGGCAGGATGCCAGCTAACGGCTGGGCGGGGCGACCCGACGGATCAGTGCCACAGAAAAGAAGACTCCCCTGTTCGCAGGAGAAAAGCTGAAACGGTGCGGTAAGAGCGCACCAGCGTTGCGGTAACGCAGCGGCTTGGTAAACCCCATCCGAAGCAAGCGCAAATAGGGACGCTATACGGTTCGCCCTTCCGTGCGTCCGGGTTGCGCGCTAGAGGCCTGCGGCGACGCAGGCAGTAGATAAATGGTCGCCTTCAACGACAGAACCCGGCTTACAGGCCCGCTCACCCCAAGAAAGCGCAAAAGACGATCCGGTGCGGCTTCTGAGGCTTTCGAGCGGCGAGCAATTCGTGCCCGCCGCTTTTTTCATCTGGAAAGCTTGCGCCTGCCGATTCATCTCGTCAAGATGAAAATGCTACACAGCCAATCGTTCGGCAACGGCCAAGATGAAATCTCGGGTGCTTAGGATTTGGGGATCTTCGATGGTGGTAATTCGCGCGAGATCGCCCGTCATCTGGCCGGACTCGATGGTGGCTAGGGTAGCCTGCTCCAGGCGGTCTGCGAAGGCGGCAAGGTCGTCCAACCCATCGAGCTCGGCTCGTTTGCGCAGGGCGCCCGACCACGCGAAGATGGTGGCCACGCTGTTGGTGGACGTTTCGCCACCCTCGAGATGACGGTAGTAATGCTTCTGCACCGTACCGTGTGCGGCCTCGAATTCATAGACACCTGCAGGGCTCACGAGCACGCTCGTCATCATGGCCAAGCTGCCGAAGGCGCTGCTCACCATATCGCTCATCACATCACCGTCGTAATTCTTGCACGCCCAGATGAAGCCGCCGCGGGCTTTCATCACTCGCGCTACAGCATCGTCGATGAGCGTGTAGAAGTACGTGATGCCGGCTTCGGCGAAGGCATGCGTATATTCGGCTTCGAAGATCTCGGCGAAGATGTCCTTGAACCGGTGGTCGTAGGTCTTCGAAATAGTGTCCTTCGTGGCGAACCATAGATCTTGTTGCGTGTCGAGCGCGTAGGTGAAGCAACAGCGCGCGAAGCTTGCAATGCTCGCATCCAGGTTGTGCATGCCCTGCACCACGCCCGGCCCCGCGAACTGGTGTACGAGCTCGCGCATCTCGGTGCCGTCTTCGGCGGTGTAGACCAGCTCTACCTTCCCCGCTCCTGGAATGCGCATCTCGGCGTTCTTGTACACGTCACCGTATGCATGGCGAGCCAGCGTGATGGGGGCTTTCCAGTTGCGCACGCACGGCTGGATGCCGTTGACCTGGATGGGAGCACGAAACACGGTACCGTCCAGCAACGCGCGGATGGTGCCGTTGGGGCTCTTCCACATCTTCTTCAGGTCGTATTCCTTCACGCGTGCGGCGTTTGGCGTGATGGTGGCGCACTTTACGCCCACTCCCAGGCGGCGCGTCGCCTCTGCGGCTTCGACCGTGATCTTATCGTCGGTCTCGTCGCGCATCTTCAGGCCCAAATCGTAGTATTCGGTCTTCAAGTCCACGAACGGGCAGATGAGTTCGTCTTTTATCATCTGCCAGATGATGCGGGTCATTTCGTCGCCATCCATCTCCACCAATGGCGTGGTCATCAAAATCTTGGCCATGGAATACTCCTGAATCTCGCGAATCATGCATCTTTAACGGATACGACGATTATCCCCCATCATGCACCACATCGCCGCAGCGCCCGTAAAAGCAACATGGATGGCACCAGCTGAAAAAGAAGCCATATGCGACAGCTAAGCCGTTTTAGACCTGCGATGCGATACACAAGAAACGGCCTGGTTGTAGCATCATACAGCTGAAAGGGAACCCATCCAGCTGGCCACGACATCTTCGGGGGCATCAATGGCCACGAGCTTGGTGCGGGCGGTGTCGCCGCGGTAAATGCTCACGGAACTCTTGGAAACCCCTATTGCCTTGGCGATAGCCACACATACGCCCGCGTTGGCTTTGCCGCCTTCGGGAGCCGCCTTGACGCGCACCTGCACCACAGGCTGCCCGTTTGCATCTGGGCGCACACCAACAACGGCGTCACGCCCCGATCGGGGCGTGACGTGAACTGCAATGATCTGTTGCGCTTGCTTCGCCAACTAGTCGAGATCGTCGAACTCGAAGGAGTCTTCGGTATCGCCAAAGCCGCTGAAGTCCTTCTCGACCTGCGAGGGACGTGGTGCGCTGGGAGCAGGCACCGACTGGTTCACCGTGGGAGTGGTGTAGGTTGCCACAGCCGCGGCAGGAGAGAGGGTCGGACGCTGATAGTTCACATGGCTTGCGCGAGCAGACTTGCTCGAGAGCAGCCTCTTGCCTTCCAAGTCGACCAGGATGTCTTGCGAGGAGCTGATGAAGTCGTTCAGCAGGTCGACATAGCGGCTACGGGCATCTTCGCGATCGTCCTCGAGCTTTTTGATGTCATCGAGGATGCGTTGCTTTTCGGCGTTGGCCTTGTCCACGATGCGCTGAGCTTCGTCTTCGGCGTCCTGACGGGTGACCTCGGCGTTGTTGTTGGCGTTGGTGATGATCTCGTCGGCGGAACGCTGGGCGATGATGAGAGCCTGTGCGATGGCCGAATCGTCGGCACGGCGCTCGGCAAGCTGGGATTCCAGCTCGCGAATACGCTGGTCGCGCTTGTCAAGCTCGAGGCGGGATACGCCGTCGCCCGAAGGAGTCTCGCGCGCCTGCCTAAGCTTCGCCTTCAAGCTTTCAACCTGGCCATTCAACTCGTCGAGCTCGGAAGCGACGCGCTCGAGAAAGACATCGACCTCGTCGACATCGTAACCCTTGCGGTCGATGGAGAAGCTCTGGTTGTTGACATCAGTGGAGGTAAGAGCCATTTTATCTACATCCCTTCGCGATGGTGAAACTGCAAATCCACATTCAAAACCACATTCATTAGCTGAAAAGTCGAGCCAAGATGCGCACAGCTAATTGTAGTACAAGTAATGCGATTATGGGGGTCACATCCACTGTACCTCCAATAGGCGGTATCAGTTTTCTGAACAGATTCAGATACGGATCGGTAATCTTTTCGAAGAACATCCGAATATCGTACACGATTCCGTCACGTGATATGGGAAACCACGTGAGAATGCAATAGACGATGATGATGAACCCATAAAGGTCGCCTAGCTTGACGATCAGGTATGCAATCATGCCCCCAGCTCCTTTGAACGCCTGATGGCGGCATCGATTCCAGCGGCCATCGCCTCAGGGAAGCCGCCTTTGGCCATGGCATCGAGCGCGGCAAGCGTGGTGCCGCCCGGGCTGGACACGTCGATGCGAGTTTGCTCGGCACTTTGCCCGCGCTCGAGCATCAAGGTTGCCGTTCCCAAGGCGGTCTGCGTGGCCAGACGCTCGGCCAGATCGCGGTCGAAGCCGGCATCGGCAGCTGCCTGGGCCATGGCTTCTATGAGCGCGGCGAAGTATGCCGGCCCGCTGCCGTTGATGGCGCAGGTGATGTCCATCTGCTCTTCTTCGACTTGATAGGCCTCGCCGATGCACGAGAACAGGTCACGGACGAACGAGACCTCTTCCTGCGTGGCGGCAGAACCAGGGCACAGGGTCGTGGCGCCTTTGCCCACCAGCAAGGGTATGTTGGGCATGACGCGCACCAGATGAACGCCTTCGGGCAGCTGTGCTTCGAGCTTGCCTGTGGCCAAGCCGGCGGCGATGCTCACGAACAGGGCGCCTTGGGCAAACGGCAAGCTTGCCAACACTGGCAGCACGCTTGACATGACCTGCGGCTTCACGGAAAGGAGAACGAGGTCTGCCGCTTCGAGCTGACTGGAATCCGCCACGCAATCCACGCCATAGGTCTGGGTTAGGTACGCACGACGTTCCTCGGCGGGTTCCACCACGGTGATGCACGCAGGTTCCCATGCGCCAGCGGCACCGGAGGTTGCGCCAATCCAGCCACCGAAAATGGCCTCGCCCATCTTGCCACCACCTACGACGGCGATACGCGCTTGAGAGGAGCGGAGCCGCTCCATGCAACTGGCATCCATCACAGCACTCCCTGTCCACGAAGGCGCATGCGCTCGGCATCGCTGAGCTGTGCATAACGCGTGAACGCAAACACCTTGTCGGCCACGCAGTCGACGTCGGCATCCAGCGCGCTGGCAACGCCGAACGAGAAATCTAAAACGCGCTTGGAAAGGTCGCTGGGTACAGTCTTGAGGTTGAGCACCACGGCATCGCCCGCCTTAAGGGAGCGTGCAACCTTTTCGACTTCGGCGTACTCCCTTGGCACGAGCACGACGACGTTGCGCGACGAGCGGTTCGCAGTGTAGCCATCGGAGCGATATCCCGCATCGGTCGAGCGTGCCGAGCCTCCCGTAGACGAGAACAGCGAGTCATACCCGCTCGAGCGCTTCGAGGAATCTTCGGAAGACGCGCCGCCGTTGGAGGGATCGGGAATGAATTCCCGTTCCAGGGAACCGGAAGCCATGTAGTCGCTTGAGCGGAACTCGTGACGGGTGAGCGTGCTCGAACGCGCCCCAGCCGGAGCGTCCATGTTCAAACGCGGCGTGTTCGCGCGGATGTCGTCGATGGAGACGAGCGGGGTGTGGCCACCGGCGGAGCCACGACGGCGCTCGTCGAAGTCGGACGACGCGGCATCCGTATATGACCTGCGAGAACGGCGCGCGGAAGCGTCACGTTCCACTACCTCGCCAAAGTAGCGGTCCATTTCGCGGTTGCGCGCGTCCTGTTCGTCTTCGTAGGTGCTGTAATCGTCGAAATTGTCGGAATACGTATCGTATCCGTCGTCATAGTCGTCGTAATCGTCGTAATCGTCGTAATCGTCGTAGTCGGCGTCCTTGCCGCCAAACCCGAGTTTGCTCTTTATGCTGCCGAACATGCTCGAGCCCGAATTCCTGGAAAATGATGGCATGGTGTGCTCCTGTTTCCGGCTGCCCCTGGTCTGCAGCCTCGTTCGTTTTCATGCGCATGAAAGCCGACGCCCTCTACCCCGCGAAACCCTCGCTGAATATGGCGCGTCCAATCCGTATTATGGTAGCGCCCTGGGCAATTGCGCAATGCCAATCTTCGCTCATACCCATAGAAAGTTCAGACATCGCAAGGCCATCTGGTGCAACATATTCGCGATTGGCAACCTCGAGCAAATCACGCAGCTTCGCGAAGCATTCCCGTGCCACATCAAGATTGCCCTGCGGTGCCATGGTCATGAGCCCACGCACGGCGATGTTGGGGTATTTCGCGGCTTCGAAAAGCATTGCCGGCAGTTCCTCGGGTGACACACCGCCCTTGCTTTCCTCGCCCGAGACGTTCACTTCGATCAAGATGTCTTGCACCTTGCCACACTCGGCGGCGGCGGCATCGATCTTCGGAAGATGGCTAGGTTGGTACACCGAGTGGATAAGCGTTGCACACGGCACGATATCGCGGATGCGCCGCGATTGCACATTGCCGATGAAATGCCATCTGACCTGTGGATATGCTGCTGATGTAGACACGATTCGATCGGGTCGGTTCTCGCCGAAATCGCATGCTCCACCATCCACCGCCTCCTGGATGCGCTCTACTTCCACCGTCTTGGAAACGGCTACCAGGCGCACTTCGCGCGGATCGCGCCCGCAGGCTTCGCATTGCAGGCGTACCTGCTCGGCAACATCGACGTATTGCTGGGCTATGGACATGGGAATCTCCCTCCTGATCGTTGGCATCTTGCACAGATGTATTGGACGTAGCTTACCATGTGCATGCAAAGCATTGCCGATGCCACCTTTTCCCTGTCGTCAACGAGCAGCATCATCCGCACGTGGAATGCTTCACGATTCGATACGCACCGCAATGGCACCATGCCGACCGCAGATGCCGCCTTGCGCACGATACGAGAAGAACAAATCGTTATTGCAGGCCGTGCAGATACCCGCATCGGCAATTCGGGCGGGATCGGCTCCCATCACAAGCAGGCTCGTGCGTATGGCCTGGCCCATGTCTACATGGCGTGGTGATGCGATGCAGTCATTCCCGAACGAGTTGGAGAACTTTTCGGCAAGATCGTCTGCCACCTCGAAGCATTCGGCATGGATGTAAGGTCCGATGTAGATGTTGCATTCATCCGGAGCCGCTCCCGCCTGCTCGCATAGCATGCCGAGCGCCTTCGGCACGATGCGGTTGTAGACGCCACGCCAGCCAGCATGCACAACGGCGAACTGACCGCCTGGAGCCACAAGCACGACCGGCATGCAGTCGGCAAAGTAGAGCAATACGGCTGCATTTGCGCAGCTCACGATTACCCCATCCGCACCAGATGCCACCTGTTCACAGCATTGCGTCCAATGCGCATCTTCCACGCTGTCCAGGTGAACGAGGTCGGTGCCATGCACCTGATTGGGCACCAGCAGACGCGCGTCTTGCGCACCAAGGGCAAAAAGCAAATCTTCCCTGTTGCGCTCGACCGATACTTGGTCGGCTGAATCGTGCATTCCCAGGTTAAGCGAAGCATACGGACCCGAACTCGAACCACCGTCTCGACCAGTGAACGCCAAGCGCACACCCGTCTTCTGAAAAAGGCTGCGATCGGTGAGGAGTCGAATTCCCGACAGATTATCGCTAACCAGATGTGGAATGGGAAAACCGGAGGACAAGGCAACCTTCGCTGTCGTAATCGGATAGGGCACCTGCAATAGTTTGCCATACAAGCCTTCGTTACACCAGACGCCAATGGCTTACGCACGCAAGTTGGCAAGCCTGGTGTCATAGTGGATTGATAATTGGCATACGGTACTGCAATGGGAATGACGATCTTGCATTGTTGCATAGAGAAGGACCCCTGTGGGGTCCTTCGTCGTAGTGATTATTGGAGTTGTTCCGTTTCCTACCTGCGCTTCAGGAAATCGGGGATGTAGTCCTCGTCGGCAAAGCGGCCGACAGAGGTACCCGGCTGCGGGGTGGTTGCCGTATACGGGCTGCGGACCGAAGGAGAAGCCGACACGCTGGGCGTGGTGGACTGGAACAGCGAATTGTCGCGCGAATAGTTCATGGCCTGCTGGGCGGCTTCCATCTTGAAGCCGGTGGCGATAACGGTGATGCGAACTTCGTCCTGCAGCGATTCGTCGATGATCTGGCCGTAGATGATGTTTGCCGTCTCGTCGGCGCAAGACTCCACGATGCGGGCGGCTTCGTCGACCTCGGTGAGGGTGAGGTCGGGGCTGCCGGCGATGGAGAACAGCACGCGGGAAGCACCGGCGATGCTGGCCTCGAGCAGGCGGGAGTTGGTGGCCTGCGTGGCAGCATCGACTGCACGGTTTTCGCCAGAGCTGATGCCGATACCCATCATGGCAGTGCCAGCATCCTTCATGACCGTGCGGATGTCGGCAAAGTCGAGGTTGATCAGGCCGGGAATGGTGATGAGGTCGGTAACGCCCTGGATGCCCTGGCGAAGCGTGTCGTCGGCGATGCGGAAGGCATCGAGCATGCTCGTCTTCTTCTCGACGATTTCAAGCAGACGGTCGTTCGGGATGACGATGAGCGTGTCGACCTTCTGGGAAAGCAGGTCGATGCCCTGCTCGGCCTGGTTGCGGCGCAGACGGCCCTCGAAGCTGAAAGGCTTCGTGACGATGCCCACGGTGAGCGCGCCGATTTCCTCGCGTGCGATTTCGGCAACCACAGGAGCAGCACCAGTGCCGGTGCCGCCGCCTTCACCGGCGGTCACGAAGACCATGTCGGCTTCGGCGAGCGCATCGCGGATTTCCGCACGGCTTTCCTCGGCCGCCTGGCAACCCACTTCGGGATTCGCGCCAGCGCCCAGGCCGCGGGTAAGCTCCGCGCCGATATGGATGGTCTGATCTGCGTCCGACATGAGCAGAGCCTGATGGTCGGTGTTGATTGCGATGAACTCGACGCCCTTGATGCCAGCCTCGACCATGCGGTTGACGGCATTCGTTCCGCCGCCGCCAACGCCTACGACCTTGATGACTGCCAAGTTGTCGGATCCCATTCTGTAAGCCATTGTGTTTCCTCCACAGTGCAGCGTTTATTGCGATAACGTCGCTTTAAGCGCGCACAACGGAAATTTGCACACGCTGGAAGCGATTTTACACGAACGCCTTATGATTGCAAATTCACATCCGCAGTTCAAAGAGCAAAAGCAGCCCGTAAACACATCTTCACGCGAAAAACACCGGCAAACGGCGTTCGATGAGTCAATTGCTTGCGTCCCTATAGACTCATCCACACTTGGCAACTTATTAACTGAAGAAAGTTGCCGTTAATACGTTGCAGTTCTCTTCGCGGGTATAGTCGATCTTGGACGCGAGATCGCACATGAGGCCGATTCCCATGCCACCCTTGTCGAGTTCGTCGAACTCGACTTGTGTTCTAGCGGCTTTCAGGGGATTGAATTCCTTGCCGTCATCAGCAAGGCGAAAGCGAAAACCCCCGTCGATCTGCGAGACATGGAGCCACACGTGCTTCGCGCCCGAATAGTTCACGATGTTCGAGAACGCCTCTTCGCAGACAAGGCATGCCTTGCGTTTCAGCGACGATTCCACATCCAACGCGAAAACGGCTTCTCGTATCGCCGCAAGCGACGAGTTGTCCACCGAAAGCTCCAAAAGCCCATCAGGCCGAAGCGCGAGCGCGGCTACGGTGATGTCGTCGAACTGATCGCACCCTTCGGCGAATCGGTTCACAGCGGCAATCACATCATCTGCCAGATCCTCTACACCGCCGTAGGACTCACCGTCTCGAAGCTGCGCAATGAAACGGTCTTCGCCGAGAAAAGACCCATCGGCCCCTAAAGCTTCGGAAACGCCATCGGTATAGACGAGCAAGTACTGGCCCGGCTCGAGCTGAACGGACCCCTGCCCCACAACCGCATCGTCGAACAGGCCGACCAGATCGCCCGAATCCACCTCGATGCGCATGTCGCGCGCGCCCACAATCACAGGTGGCAGATGGCCAGCATTCGCGAACTCGACTTTGCCGCTTGTGGGGTCAAGCACGCAGGCGAACACCGAAGCGAACATGCCCTCTGGGTTCGAGTGGCACACGTTCTGGTTCACGCGACCTAGGACATCGACCGGGTCCCCTCCTGCTGCCAAGCCCTCGCGAATCATGGTCTTGGCCATGGCCATGAATATCGCAGCGGCAACGCCTTTGCCCGACACGTCCCCGACGACGAGCGCAATGCTGCCATCGTCGCGCTCGATCAGGTCGTAGAAATCGCCACCGACCGCCTTCGCTGGGTGCGATATCGCGATTGCCTCGTAGCCTACACCGCTAGCGTTTCTGCGCTCCGGCACCATGCCCAGCTGAATGCGACGCGCCACGTCCATTTCGACGGAAGTCTGCACGCGTTCCGAAGTCATGCGCTCGATATCGCACAGATAAGCGTTGATGTCGGCCGCCATGCTCTCGAAGGAGCTGGCAATCCCGTCCATTTCATCTTGCGTGCCGATGCCCAAAGGCTCGATTGCCCGATCTGGGTTCTCAGCGAAATCGGTCATGCGCTTCGAAATGATGCCTAGAGGAGTAAACACGCGCCTGTTGAGCACGCGCAGCTCAAAGAACAACAATACGCAAAGTGCAATGGCGGTCACGCAGGCGAAGGCAAGGACGACTTGCATGATATGCACCATGAGTCGGAAAGCCGAATAGTCGAGCTGCACCACTAGGAGCTTGTCGGGCAGATTCACCTCCTGGCAATAATAGAACTCGTGACCGAACTGGTCATCGACCTCGATAAGAGCGGTCTCCCCCTCGCCTTCGAGCATGCCAAGCTCTTCGGAATTGGGTGTATGCTCGACAATGGCGCCCTTCGCCCGGGTGACGGACACCTCTTCGTCGGCTTTGTCATCGGCAGCCACGCAGAGATAATAGGTTACGGAAGTCATCGATTCGTCGTATTCATAGACAGATAGATAGGCATAGCCTTCTTCCCGCACGAGCTGTCGCATGAGTTCGCGTAGCTCACGGTAGGCTTCCGAATCCGCAGGCCCGTCGATTACCACCGCTTCGTCTTGCTCGATGAGCAAAGCCACCGCAGATGCGAGAACCGAAGCTTCGCTGGAAACGCGATGTCGGACAAACAAATCGCCGAACACGAAGCCGGCAACGATCGCAAGCAGAATGATTAGGATAATCGTCGCGCGAAACGTCGAGATGATCTTGCTTTTGATGGAGCGAGCCATGCGCTAGACGATGTTCAGTCGTTTGCCGACACCCGTGAGTCTGAACACTTCCTGAACCTCGGGCGAGACGTTGCAGATGACCAGATTGCCATCCATCTGCTTGTGGGCAGCCACAATCTGGCGCAGACCCGCCGAAGAAACGTACTCGAGCCCGGCGAAATCGAACGTGAGCTCGCTTATGCCATTGCCAAGCTCCTCCAAAGCAGCACCCAGCTCCGGCGCCGTTTGCGTGTCAAGCCAGCCTTCGATAGCAAACGTCGCCTTCTGGCCTTCGGTCGTCTTGATGATATTCACATGGTCCTCCAATCTGAATCCACTCATCAGCCCCGTGCTCGCAGCCCTCCCACAGCGCCGCTTCCCCAGCGTCCATCTCCATGGATGCCACCCGCTGCGCCAGGCAGATCAGGTAACCATCCACCTCGAAGTGCTCGACGAGAAATCCCTCGGGGACGTTGAAGACGCCTGCATCGACATAGGAACCCACGCCGCTGCCCAGTACCTTGCCCACGCTTTCCATGGCAGTCCACCGAAAGGGGTCGGCAACATCATAGGGGAAGCCTTCCAAGCATTCCACATCAACTCCAATCGGATGCGGGGAAAGCGCGGCAAGCGCCATCTTGCCGCTGTGCGCGAGGCTGAAAGATAAATCGGGAAAGTCGGCAAACAGCGGCTTGCCATGCTCGTTTTCGCCATAGCGCATGTCACGCTCGGCAAGCCCCCGTTCGCGCAGCAGCTCATCTAGCAACAAGCCCGCAAGCAGGCTCAAACGCCGGTCCTTCGCAAACCGATACGACTCCGCTTTCCGACGGCGGTACTGGGACACGCGCGCAATCCCCTGCTCGTAGGCGCCAAAAACCTCGAGGCAATCGGTGCGGGCACCCACAATGCGGGCGCCACCCCAGCGCGTATCCACACATAGCTCCAACTAGTCCTCCAAGTCGAAGAAGCCCAGGCCCTCGAGCGAATCCAAGAACTGCTCGACATAGGCGGTCGACGTGGGATCCCAGCGGAACCCCAAGCGATAGAGGACCTGCATCGTGTAGTCGTTTCCCGCCACGGGCACGACGACCGGCTTGCCAGTGGCCTTGCGGGCATAGGCGAGCATGCTCGTTAGAATGCGCGCCTTTTCGGGGTCGGCTTCGGCCTCGCGAAGCGCACGCATGAACGTGTCGCGCTCGACTGGCTGAACTTCAAGCCCCGCCAGACGCATCGCCTCGAACACATCACCCATGAACACCTTATGGTGGTTGAACGGGTGGAAGACGACGCAGTCAGCCGGCGTCTGCGCGAGCAGCAAGATGGCACGCGCCGTCTGATCGATGGGCGAAAACTCCATCGTCGCGTCGAGCTGGTCGAAGGAGACGCAACCCAAAAGCGCATAGGACTTCAGGCGACCCATCGCCGCGTTCGTGCCGTAGTTGATCTGGAACTCGCCATCGGCCGTGCGCGGCGCCAGGTTGCCCACACGCATGACTTTGCCCACCAGGCCACGGGTTGCCACAGCATCGAGCACGAGCCTTTCGGCCAAAAACTTCGAGCGCACGTACTTGTTCTGCAGGTCCTGCCCCACGTAGAGCTGCCGCTCGGTCGTCTTTCCCGCGAGCGTGGCACCAGGAACGAGCGGACACTTCATCGTCGATCCCGTGGAAATCTGGATGAGCGGGGTGTCTTTGGCAAGACAGAACTCCACAAGGTTCGCCGGACCACCGATGTTCACGTCCTCGATTTCAGTCCCACTCGAGAAATGCTTCACGACCGCTGCGCAGTTCACGACGGTGTCGATTCTCACGTCGTCCGCAATCTGCAAGGGCTTGGTCACGTCCCCCTCGAGCACGATGATGCGGGTGCCAAACAGGCTGGCGTAGTCGCTCTCGAAATAGTAGAACAGCTGGTGCTTGAGCCTCTGCTGTGCCGAAATGGCAGCCGTGCTACGCAGCAAGCAGTACGCCGTTCCGTTGTAGTTTTCCAGGAATTCGCGCAGGATGTGGATGCCCAGGTACCCGACCGCACCCGTGAGCAAGATGTTGCCCAGTGGGCGGCCCGCGCCGTCCACGAAGCTGCGCAGGTTGTTCGCCGCGAGCAGATCGTCGATGGCCGTGTAATCGAAATCGGCTACTTCGGCATCGTATTCTGGTGTCTCCTGTTCCACACCGGCCCCGCACAGACCCGCAAGCCCCCGCGGCGTGGGATTTGCGAACACGTCGGCAAAGGTTACCTGGTAGCCAGCCTTTTCGGCCTCCACCGTGATGCGTATGGCCATAAGAGACGTACCGCCAATCTCGAAGAAGCTGTCGGTGGCACCCACGTCTGAAACACCCAGAATCTCGGAGAAGATATCGCAAAACGCCTGCTCCACTTCGTTGCTCGCGGCAACCGATGCCCCCGCACGGAAGAGCTCCGCCTGCGGCAGCGCCCTGAAGTCCACCTTGCCGTTCGGGGTGAGCGGCAACGCATCGAGCTGCCGGTACCCCGTGGGCACCATGTAGCCGGCGAGCGTCTTGGCAAGCTGCTCGCGCAGCTCGACCACGTCGAGCGGACGAGTAGCCGTGTAGAAGGCGCAAAGGTGCTCGACGCCGTTGATCTGCCCGATCTTCACGACCACGTTCTCAACGCAGTCGATGGAAGCAAGCGCCGACTCGACCTCGCCGATTTCGATGCGCAGGCCGCGAAGCTTGATCTGGTTGTCGGTGCGGCCCAATATCTCCACGTCGCCCGACGGTGTCCAGCGCGCATAGTCGCCCGAGCGATACATACGCCGCCCATCGCGTTCGATGAACGCCTCCGCCGTCTTGTCGGGCAGGCCATGATAGCCAAGCCCCACGCCCAGCCCGCCGATGAGCAGCTCGCCCACCACGCCGACCGGAAGCTCGTTGCCATCGGCGTCGACGATGCACTCCCACACGTTGTAGAGCGGTCGGCCCACGCTAATGCGCCGTTCATGCGTGAGGTCCTTCATGTTCGACGACACCGTGGTCTCGGTGGGACCATAGGTGTTGATGATGCGCGCGTCGGTGATGCGCTGCAACATCGGCAGCAACCCCTCGGTGTATTTCTCACCACCGGAAAGTACCACCTTGCATCTGCCGATTGCAGCGGCGAACGCGGGTGACTCCAGGTACTGCCGCAACCGGGAATGCGTGGCGTTGAACGCATCGGCACCGGTGTCGACGAAAAGCTGCGCCAACTTCGCCGGGTCGTTGACCTGCGATTCGTCGGCCAGCACAACTGCAAGACCGTTCACGAGCGGCGTGCCCGTTTCCTTCACCGACATGTCGAAGGAAAGCGTGGTAACCGACAGGAACGCATGAGCTTCCCTTACGAGCGTATCGACCAGGATATTCGCGGGGTTGTTTGCGTGGAAATTGCACACTCCCTCGTGGGTGAGCATGACGCCCTTGGGCTTTCCCGTCGAGCCCGACGTGTAGATAAGATACGCCAGGTCGCGTGGCGACACGTCGAGCCCGGGATTGTCTTCGCAGGTGCATGCCAGCAGCTCTTCGACGTCGATGGCATTGTCGTAGGTTGCCACGCGATCGGCAGTGGTTATCACGAGAGGTGCCTGCGAGTCGCTTAGGATGTAGCTCACACGCTCCTCGGGATACGACGGGTCGCACGGTATGTAGGCGCACCCCGCCTTCATGACGCCGAAGGCGGCCATGATCACGCGAGAAGTGCGTGGGAGCAGCAGGGCGATGCGGCTGCGCGGGGGCACGTCTCGTGCGATGAGCGCGTGCGCGATGCGGTTGGCATGCGCGTTGAGCTCGGCAAACGTGAACGTGCCATCTGCCGCCACGAGGGCGCGGGAATCGGGCTTCAGGCGCGCCTGGCGTTCGAGACCCTCGTGATACCGGGTGAACGCAAGCGGGCCGCTCCCCTGCTCGTGGAACCCTTCGATCTGTGATTTGCGCTTATCGTCGAGTAAACTGATTCCCCTGACATCCGCATCGGGCGAAGCGAGCATCTTTCGAGCTGTGATGACGATGGATTGCGCAAGGCTTTCGGCGAGCGCTTCGGAATAGAGCGCATCGTCGAAATAGACGACCACAGACGGCTCGCCACCGCTCTGCTCGATGTGAATCGAGAGCTTGAACTTCGCCTCATCGGCGGCCATGCCCTCGATCGCCACGAACGGAAATCCATCCTTTGTGCCAAGGTCTTCGGCATCGATCACGCCGATCTGGTACTCGTAGACGATCTGAGGCGCATAGCCGAAGTCGGAAGCAATGCGTGCGAACGGATAACGCTCGTGGGCCCGAACACCGGCAAGCACCTGAGCGCACTGCGACACGTAGCTGGAAACCGATTCGTCATGCATCGTCACGGCTAACGGCAGCGTGTTCACGAACATGCCTATCGTATCCGCCGTGCGAGCATCCTCCCGACCACTGCTGATCGTCGCCAGGTAGACGCTGCGATCGTTCACGTAACGAGCGAGGGCATAGGACGTGGCCGCGAGCATGAATGCAGCCGGCGTGACCGCTGCGTTCTTGCAGTAAGATTCCACCGCAGGCAAATCGAAGGGGACGGACACAACCTTTTGGATGCCGCCGCCTTTGCCGCCTGCCACGTCGGGAGCAAGCTCGCTGGCAGCTTCGAAATCGACCAGCATGTCGGCGAAGTACTCTCGGTTCGCCGCAAACTCCTCCGAAGATTCGAAGCGCTTTTGGTCCATTGCGAAATCGGCATAGGTATAGGTTTCGACTTCCACGTCCCCACCGCCGAGCGCTGCCGCCAAGTCGCGCAGGAACAAGGCCGTGGACGCTCCGTCGAAAGCCAGGTGGTGGAAATCGGAAAGCAGGCGAACACCCTGGCCACCCTCAACCAGAGCGAAACGCGCGAGCGGACCCTCGTGCAAGTCGAACGTGCGAACGAAGGAGGCTTGCACATCCGACAGCTCCACTTCATCAGCCTTGATGCGATCGATGGGAACGTCGTGCCCGCAGGGCACGAGCGCCACCTCTTCCCCAACCTGTTCGAAGCGCATCTGCAGCACGGGGTGGGCGGCCACGACTTTGCGCACGGCAGCCTCGACCTCATCTGCGGCAACCGATTCGGAAAAGACAATCGATGTGGGAATGTTGTAGGCGAGCGAATCGGGGTTCTTCAGACACTCGTAATAGACGCCCACCTGGGCAAACGTGAGCGGAGCACGGAATTGTTCCGGAGCTTCGCTTGAAGTCGGGGCGCTGACGTTTCCCGCCATCCACTCGGCGATGATCATATTCTCGAGCGTGACTACCGAGGTATCGTCATCCAGATCGCCTGCATGAATCGACACGCCAAGACGCTTGTACACAAGCGCAAGCAACCGGATGCTCTGGATGGAGGTCATACCGCAACGCGAAAGTGGTGTTGCCACGCCGAACGCATCCGTACCGATAACGTCGGCGGCAATGGCGTGCAGTTCCTTCTCCAATGCATTCATGGGCCGAACGTCGTCGATTCCCTCGTCGGGAGCAACCAGCTGAGGCAAAGGCAGGGCCCGGCGGTCCACCTTGCTGTTCTGGTTCAGCGGAATGCGATCGATTTGCATGGTGGCCGCAGGCACCATGTAGGGGGGCTTGCGCTCGCGTATGAAATCTCCCAGGGCATCGATGTCGATGGTTTCGTCGGATACTACGTACGCGGCGACGAACTTTCCCCCGCTCGGATGATCGAACGCGGCAACCGTGGCATCGCGCACACCTGGAAACTCCCGCACGACCGATTCGACTTCGGCAAGCTCCACGCGGAATCCGCGGATCTTCACCTGCCCATCACGTCGGCCGATGAACTCGATGTTTCCATCGCGCATCCAGCGCACGACATCGCCAGTACGGTAGAGTGCTGCGTGACCCCCCGCTGCGAAAGGATTGACGCCAAACGCCTCGGCAGTCTTGTCCGGACGATTCAGATACCCGTCTCCCACCTGCGGACCGGCAAGCCACAGCTCACCGACCGCCCCAATTGGAAGGCGCTTGCCCGTAGTGCCGACAACGTATGCATGCATGTTGTCGAGCGGCTTTCCGATGGGATAGCTGGACTCGCCACCACGAAGCTCGTATATGGTTGAGAAGATCGTGCACTCGGTCGGCCCGTATCCGTTGTGCATCGGTGGTCTTGCCGGCACGTCGAAGGGCACGAGCGTCTCGCCCCCCATGCTCAGATGCTCGAGCGTGGCGCAATCGGTGTCGACAGCGAACTGACGGCCCACTTGAGTGGTCATGAACAGGTGCGTGACCCCATGCTCGGATAGGTAGCGTTCCATCGCCATGAGGTCGAGCCGTATCTGCTCGGGCACGATGACGACTTCCGCCCCGGTCGTGAGGGCGGGATACATGTCCATCATGCATGCATCGAACCCATAGCTCGCATACGCTCCCACGCGATGTGCGGGCCCGAGCGCATAATAGCGCTTGTACCATTCGGTGAAACAGACGAGATTGCGATGCGTAAGACGGACACCCTTCGGAACGCCTGTGGTCCCCGACGTGTACAGCAAGATGAACAGATCGTCAGGTGAAGGAGCAGGAAGCGACACTTGATTGTCGGGAGCTATGGCGAGAAGGTCATCGAGCGCATCGACGATGAGGACTTCCCCATCGTATTCGGTAATGATAGGACGAAGTTCCTCGGTGGTGATGAGCAGCTTCGCCTGGGCGTCGCCGATCATGAAGTTCAACCGCTCGGGTGGATAGGTGGCATCGAGCGGCTGGTAGGCACAACCCGCTTTCAAGGCGCCCAACGACGCGACGGGCATCCATAACCCACGCGGAACCAGCACCGACACGACATCACCAGGCTCTCCGATTCCCAGGTTGCGGATGTAATCCGCCAAATTATCGGTGAGCTGGTCGAGCTCGACGTATGTTACCTGCTCGTCTGCACATGCTGCCGCCACGCGCTGGGGATGCAACGCCGCAGCCGAGCGGAACATCGAAACGATGGTCTGCGATTGGTCGTAGGGGAGCTCCCTGCCATGGAACGACTCGAGCTCGGCAACCTGATCGGCATCGACGAGCTCGATGTCTCCCATGTACTCCACGAGCAGAAGGCCCGCGAGCACGTTGTCATAGCAGCGCGCCATATCGGCAACGAACGCATCCGAGTACTGGTTGCGTTGGTATTCAACATGAAGCACGAAGGTGCCATCGGCTGCGAACAGCTGGAAGTCGAGCGGGGCGCCCGTCGCATTACCACCCAGATCGATACGCTCGAAGGGCATTGCGCATACCGTGCCCAGAGCAAGATAGTCGCCCTGATAGGCGAAGAGCACGTCACTCGTTGCGCCCGTTGAAGCCGCAACTTCGGCAAATGAATAGAGGTCGTTCGCCATCGAATCGATGACCTGAGACTTCACAGCTGCCAGATAGTCTGATACGCGCGTCTGAGCATCCCAGTGACAATACACGGGAAGGGTCTTCACCATCATGCTCACCGTGCGGGCCTCTCGCAAATCGGATCGGCCGTTGTAGATGGTGGCGAACAGCGATTCGTCTGCGTTCGCATATGAACCCAGCAGCTTCCCGAATGCCGATATGGCCAAGACGTTTTCCGTGACACCCAGGCGACGGCAGAAGCGCCTGACTGCAGCCACGTCAACGCCAAGCTCTATGTCCTGCGTGCCGTATTCCACATCGGCGCCAGCGCAATCTGGTAACGGCTTGCTCTCGACGTCCAAACCGCCGAAGACGCTCTCGTAATAATCCTTTGCCTGAGCGTAGGCTTCACTTGCACGTAATTCCGCTTCTCGGATCGACACATCGAACCCCGTGAATGTCTCGGGTTCAACCGGCTTTCCCGCATATGCCGCATCGACGTCCGCCATGAAGATGCGCATGGACGTACCGTCGTAGATGAGGTGGTGAAAATCGCTGAACAGGTAGAGGTTTAACGGCGTGCGGATAATGCGGATGCGGAACAGAGGCCCGACATGCAGGTCGAACGGCGCGATGAGACCGCGCTTTTCTTCCTCGAACCGCGCCTGGTCCATCTGCTCCACGGCCTGCCGATAGGAAGCATTGCCGGCAACCATGAAGGGTGTTCCCTGATCGTCTTCTTCGACGTGGATCTTCACGAACGGATGCGCTTCGACCGCAGTCTCGACCGCCCGCGCTAGACGTTGCTCATCGAGCGAGGAATCCAGCTGCAGCAACACCGGGTTGTTGTAGGCCGCCTCGCCTTCCCGAGCCATGCTTTCGACATATATTCCCAGCTGCGTTTGCGTCAGCGGACATGGACCGCTCGTCAACTCGCCTCCATCCCGACTCGCACCCTCGTCGCTTAGGCCTTGGATGGCCATGGCTATCTTTCGCGGAGTGCGCTGCGATGAGACGGTCTTCGCGGAAAGCGGCAGGTCGGGGCAGGCCTGTTGAAGCTGCATGACACGGATGCTATCGCCGCCGAGCAGGAAGAAATCGTCGTCGATGCCAACCTGTTCGAGCCCGAACAATCCCGCGAACGCTTCGCAAAGCGCGGCCTGCACATCGTTTTCGGGAGCCACGTAGCCGCTGCGCAACGCCGATATGTCGGGGGCAGCCAGCACCTTCCTGTTGACCTTCCCGTTGGGGAGCAGGGCGAATTCGCGCACAACTACGAAATAGGACGGAACCATGTACGGCGGGAGCTTTTGGGCGAGCTCGTCGCGGATGTCGTCGGCACTTGCCGTACCCGTGTAGAACGCGCACAGGTACTGGCTCGAGCCTTCTCCGTCGAACGCCTTCACCACAGCTTGGTCGACGCCCTCAACCTTGCGGCAGGCGTTTTCCACTTCGCCCGGCTCCACGCGCTGGCCGTTGATCTTGGCCATCCAGTCCTTGCGGTTCACGTACACCAGGTTGCCATCGGGAAGCTGCCGAAGGATGTCGCCTGTATGCAACCAGCCATCGCGATAGAGCTCGGCCGTGCGCTCCGGGTCTTTGTAGTAGCCAGCGCAGTAGCGCCCAATCAGGCAGAACTCGCCTTCCTCGCCTTCCTCGACGGAATTGCCCTCGTCATCGAGCAGGCACCAGGTTTCCTCCGGCTTTCCCACCGGCGTCGTCTCGTAGGGATGCTTCACCTCGAACGCGGTGACGGTGCCACCCGTCTCGCTCATGCCATAGCAGTTCAGCAGCTTGTAGCCATCCCTGCTGCATTGGCCGGTCAGCCGCTCGCTACCCGTGAACACGACCTTGAGCGTGTCAGAGCGGTTGTGGAAGTGCTGAAGCATCGCCGGACTCAGAAACGTGAACGTGACGCCATGCTCGACGATATAGTCTTCCACCTTGCGCACATCGTGATACGTCTCGCTGTCGAACAGATGAAGCTGCCCACCTTCCTTGAGCACCTTGAAGCAGGTCAAAGACGCGACGAAATACAGGGGCGCACCCATGGCCCATACTTCGTCGGGAGAATAGGTCAGCCCCACCTTCGAAGTGTGCTTGGTCGCAAGCCCCTGGAACGTGTGGAGGATACCCTTGGGTGCACCTGTGGAACCAGACGTGTAGATGAGCAGTGCCGGCTGCTCTTCGACAGGGTAGCTGGGCGCATCGTCCACGAATCCCGCAGGTGATGTTTGCTCTATCTGAGCCCATGCGGCTTCGTCGATGACAAGAGGGGCGTCGCAATGTTTGCATATGTAGGCGATGCGGTCGGCAGGAAACGCCGTCCCCATGGGAACAGCCGTGTGCCCTGCCATCCAGATGCCGATTTCAGCGGCCAGGTACTCCATGGACTGCGGTAACACGATGGGGATAAACGATGCACCGTCGATGCCTTGCGCCTGCAGCCAGGCCATGACACGGCAGACCCCTTCCTTCAGTTCGGCATACGAGGTTAAGCGTTGCGCCCCCCTGTCGACGATTGCGGGGTATTCCGCGTACGTTTCGAATGCTTCCCACAGCGGTTCGAGGTATTCGTTGCTCATGCTCAAACCCTTTCCGGCTCAGCTTCCCATCCTTTCGGATTGGGCGGCAGCTTCCTTTTCCACTTTGATGACGGTACGGTTCATCCCAAGACTGCTCTGATAATCCACCGATGACGCGACAGCGCACATCACGGCTATTGCGTCGTCTTCCGATCCGCAATGCCGTGGGTCGAACGGAACCCCGTTATCGCGCAGCGAGACTTGCACGTATTCGGGGAAGTTGGCCACCAGCACATCGCAGAGCGTGCCGCGCGCCAAGTTCTGATCGTTTGCTGCGGCATTGGCCACAACCTCCTCTGCGCCGATGGCTGTGCGCAGCGACACCGTCGAGTCAACGCCACATGCATCTAGGGCGGCCTTCACGCTATGGGCGATGCCCGCCGCATCGGCGTTGGAGACGGGTACCGTGGCTTCGAAAACGTGCTCGCTGGGCACAGACGGGAGGAGCAGGATATTATCGAGGCCCTGCTTTCTCCGTGCGATGATAGCAAGGATCAGCGCAACGCACAGGGCGAGCACCTCGGCAAGCAGGAAAGCCAAAACCGTGCCGATCAGGCCCATCACCTTCGTCAACACCCAGATGAGTGGCAGATACAAGACCAGGTTCTCGCATAGCGTGAGCGACATGGCCACCTTGCGCTGCTGGATGGTGTTGTAGTGGTACGTGAGCACGTAGTTCACGGCCACGGGCAGGAAACCCAGCGAGTACAGACGCAGCAGGCCAGCAGACCCATCGATGCCGCCAGGAACGAACAAACCCACGATCTGACTGGGAAATGCGCAGATGAGCACGATTATTGCCACCACGCACCCGACTACCACGCGAAAGACGTAACGCACCAGCAAGAGCAGGCCATGATAGTCGTGCTCACCGTAAAGCACGCCCTCCATGGGCATCGCCGCTTGACCACCTGCACTGAAAAACGCCATGGCAAGGAGCTGGATGTTGCCGCATACGGTCATGAATGCGATGCCCATAACGCCGACCACGTTGCCGACGACATAGTTCAGGAACAGAAGAGAGATGCAAGCGAACAGCATGCGCAATGCTCCCGGGGCGCCGTTCTTGAAAACACCGCCCACGAGGTCGGGGCGAACTGACCCGAAAACGTTGACCAGACGCAACGTCCGCTTTGGCCAACGGAAGAAGAGCAGGGAAAGCAGTACCGCAGAAAGCATTCCTGCATCGGTTGCCAAGGCTGCACCTGCAACTCCCATGCCAAACACGCCCATGAACAGCAAGTCGAACGCGACATTTGCCACGCCACCAACCGAAAGAACCACAGACGAAAGCTTGATGCAGCTATCCGCGCGCAGCAACAGCACCATCACCGAAGCCAGGATGTAGACCGGACTTGCAGCGGTAACGATTCGCATGAAAGTGGCGGTGTAGCCGACTGTGGAATCGTCAGAGGATATGAGTCTGGCTATGGTGTCGGCAAACGGGGCAATAATCAGGGCAAAGGCCAAACCAATCGCTATGCTGAGGACGATGGTGAGCGTGAATGCCCGATTGGCCTTGTCCCGTTCGCGCCGGCCTATCGCAATGGAGATGAGCGTGGCACCGCCGACGCCGACGAGCATGGCGAGCACATTCAACATGTTCACGATGGGAGAAGCCACACGCACGCCCGACATGGGAACCGCACCGACAAGCTGCCCAACCAAGATGGTGTCGGTAACGATCGTGACCTGCAGCAAGAGCACGGCGGCAATGGATGCGCCGAAGAATTTCCGATACTGAGCGCCGAGTATGGCGGCGTTGCGCGCATACTGGTCGGAAGTTGTTGCCTGCAGCTGCTTGTGCACCACCCTGCGCTTCGCACCTCCTCGAACGTCTGAAACATCGAGCGTTGATTATCTCCACTATGCTCGTTTTTCATTATATCTGTCATCTCACCCTTCACCTGCGGGGGCAGACAAATGGCACGGGGTCTGCAGTCGAATCAGAGGCGCTATGACGTGCTGCGGCAAGCATGCTCTAAACGCGACAACGAATCCCCCTTCAGAGTTCCACGAACTGCGAGTGTTGCACCGCAGCGTCGGACGCCACGAGCAGATTATTGCTGGAGCCGTCGAAGTCCTCGTCTGAACACGGGAGCAGGTAAACATGGGCAAAGGCGCCCTTCAGCACACGAGCTGGGGGCACCGCCTGCTCGGCGTCATCCGCAATCACGTTAAGCAGATACATCCCACCTGGCGTCATAGCGCGTTTTGCCAAAGCCAGCGCATCGGGTGAAAGCAGCATACCAGCAGGGTCGGTACCGTCGAAAGAATCGTTTACCACCACGTCGTAGATTCCCGATTCCGCATCGCGCAAGGCCTGAACGCCATTTGCCACGATGATTCCCAAGCGCCCAGAACCACTAGGGCCGTGCAAGCGCTCCACCTCGTCCAGGAAGAAGTGCCTGCGCGCAATGTCCACGATTGCGGGGTCGATTTCCACGACGTCGATGCACACGTCCTTGTGCTGCGGTTCACCACTCATGAGCAGGTGCTTGGGATAGGAAAACCCTCCCCCTCCGATCATGAGCATGCGACTTGTGGGCCTGGCAGCTTCGAGCACGAAATCGATGGCGCGATAGTAGGCGAACACGGGCTTGAAGCGATCTATCCCCAAAAACGTAGCCGACTGGAACCCACCACCCACGTAGAGCACGCGCACCGGCGTGCCCTCGTCGGTCTGCAACGTGAACACTTCCGCCTTGCCGAACATGGTGGGATACAAGCATTCCTCCAGCAGCGAATCAACTTCGTTTTCGAAACGAGCACTCTCCGTAACCATAGCATGCCTTTCACCACATTGGGAAACCGCTTTCAGGCATGATAACGCGAAAAGCATAAGCAGAGGCTATCCCTTCCCATGACTCGGATACCTATTATTGAATTCTTCGGCTGGCCACGCGCGTGGATGAATCACCCTCAAACCTAGATTGCAAATGCATGAGGCAAAAAGTAGCATGTGGTGCATATCGTTTTTCATAACGGAGAGGAAACATCATGGCCAAGATTCCCCAGGAAGCACAGGACCTGTTCAACAACGTGAGTGCCGTCGTGTTCTCGACCGCATGCTCCGACGGACAGCCCAACAGCTGCATAGTGGGCATGAAAAAGATCATCGACGACGAAACGCTGTACCTATCCGACCAGTTCTTCAACAAGACGCTTGCCAACGTTCGGGAAAACCCCAAGGTCTGTGTGGTCTGGTGGGGCGAAGGAGGAGCTTTTGAGGCGTATGGCATGGCGCGTTACGTCAACGAAGGTCCAGAATTCGAGGAGCTGCGTGCGTGGGCAAACGAGGCCTTCCAGCGAAAGGGGATGCCCATCACAGCAAAAGGCGGTGTGTTCGTAGACGTGTTCGCCGTCTACAACTCGAGCCCCGGCCCGCAAGCAGGCGATCAGATCTCGTAATCGACCGGCACGAATCGGGTTCGGGTTCGAACTCGAACCCGACTAACAGAATGCCTCCATGATTGCAGGCATGAGACCCTTCCTCAAACGCAAGGCTATTGCTCGTGCAATTGCGAATCCGGCAGGCAACGGAGAAATCGCAACGAAACAATTCGATCAGCTCGAAGTTTGAGGGTCCATCTGGCTGAAGAAGAACACGCCCACGCCCCCAATACCGATGTGCACGCCCAAGACAGCACCGATTTCCTCGATGATGTAATTGCATTCGGGCAAACGCTGCTGCAGCAGGTCGCGCATATCCAACGCCGCCTGGATATCGTTCGCGTGGGTGATGCCAATGGTCTGGCGTCTGCAATTCCTCGCACGGTCAGCCACGATATCAGCAACCTTGCGCATGGACTTCGCACGACCGCGGACCTTGTGGATGACCTCCATCTCGCCGTCGTCTACGTCGAGTACGGGCTTGATGTTAAGCAGGCTGGCCGTATAACCCAGCGTTTTCGAGATGCGCCCGCCGCGGATCATCCAAGTGAGGTCGGTGATCACGAACACGTGCTCCACGTGAGAGATCAGGAATCTGCAGCGTTCCACCAGCTGGTCGAAGGGCATGCCCGATTCTGCCGCATACACGGCCTCCATGGTGATAAGACCCGTTGCAAACGACCCACCACGCGAATCCAACGAGGCGAACCTCTGGTTGGGAAAATCGACGGCTATGCGGTCCATAATTGCGGACACCACCTCGTAGGTACCCGACATCTTCGACGAAAACGCCAGGTAGACGAGGTCTTCACCCTGCCCAGCTAGCTCGCATAACGCAGCCTCGGAATCGGGGATGCTCACTTGAGACGTTTTCGGCAGCGCGCCTGCCAACATGGCCTCGTACACCTCGTCGGTGGTGATGGTGACGCCGTCGATGTACTCCACGTCATCGATCAGTATGTGCAGGGGAAGGACGGTGATGCCATGGTCGCGCACGAAATCAGCTTGGATATCGGTGGTGCTGTCGATGACGATTCGAGTCATGATTCCTCCCTTTTCAGAGAGCAAGGATTGCATTCCATCGTATACGAATGATACCAGCAGATTCGGGCATCATCGCTCGTCTACACGCAGCAACCGAAGGCACCCTGGCAAAGCGTGAGACTATTGTGTCAAGTCACGGGGTATTGCACAGATGATCCGTGTGATATGGTGCAGCATGCATCAAGCCGAACCGCGCTGAAGAAACGAGGAGCTCTATGGACCTAAGCCCGTCCAACACCGATAGACAATCAGAAGTCAAAAACGAATTCGGCCGAACCGAAAGCGAACGTCAGAACAAAGTGGCCGAATTCGAAAAGTCAGCCTATGAGATGATCGAGCAGTGCGCAGACGACACGGTTGAGCTGATGAAAGCATATGCCGTTAATCAGTCGATGCGCACGATGATAGACCCTACCGACACCATGCTCTGTGAAGCCTATGATGCCCGCACCCGCATCTACCGCGAGGAGATGCTGAAAAGGGACGTCGAGGAAGCATGGATCGACCAATGGGAGAAATAGGCCGATGGCACTGTGCCTCGAGTGATTCCCCACAATGCTTTCGGGAACCTTAAGATTCTCGAAACAAAACCGCCTGCAGTCCAAGGGCGCGATAAGATGAACATGTCCAACAACTCATCCCGCGATTGGAGTTCAACATGATCGTCACAACCACCCCCTCCGTCGAAGGCTATCGTATCAACGGCTACTACGGAATCGTATTCGGCGAAGTCATCACCGGCGTCAACTTCCTAAGAGATTTCGGCGCTGGCATCCGCAACATCGTAGGCGGACGCAGTTCCGGCTATGAAGACGAGCTGCTGCAGGCCCGCACGGAAGCTTTGGCCGAAATGGAGCAGCGCGCTTCCGCTATGGGCGCTCACGCCATCGTAGGAGTGGATATCGATTACGAAGTGCTCGGGCAGGGCAACATGCTCATGGTTACCGCCTCTGGCACCGCCGTCACCCTGGAACCGATCCGATAGTTCGTGGGAACGTTCAACGACAAGGTATTCGAAGTAGTCGCGCGCATTCCCGAAGGGTGCGTGACCACATACGGCGACATCGCCCGCGCAATAGGCCAGCCGCGCAAGTCGCGTTTCGTGGGGTTTGCCATGCATGCCGCACCAGGACCCGACAAGCTGCCATGTCATCGCGTCGTGTTCAAGGACGGGAGCATCTGCGAGGCTTACGTGTTCGGCGGCGCAGGCGTGCAACGCGAGCGATTGATACGGGAGGGAGTCTTATTCCTCGACGAAACCCGTGTGGATATGCAGGCATGCCACTGGGTGCCCGGAACCGATGCACAAGGCCGCCCCTCCAATATCGACTGGGCTGCTGAAATGGCGGAATAAACTCTACAACCGCGATGCAGCTTCCGACAGTTGCGTTGCAGCAGTCTGGGCCTGCATCTCGAGCGCCCGCTCCTCTTCGGCCCACAGGTCCTCGCGGGGTTCGTTCCTCTTCCTGGCCACCAGGCATACCGCCACGCAGACGGCGAGTATGATCAAGCATGCCCCAGGGCTTCCCTCGACGCCGAAAGCGGGGTCGAAGAAGAAACCACTTGTAGCCGCATCGAGCTTGAACAGAGAATACTGTGAGACTATGCCACTGTTGGGCAAACCAAAGAGAATGTTTTGCGTGTAGTTCCAAGCCGTGTGCATGGCCATAGCGGCCCAGATGCTGTCGAAGTAATACACGAACAGGGCAAGAAGCAATCCGATGACGGCGATTTCCGTAACGCCCCAGATAGAGAGCCCGGGATTCCCAAAATGCAGCACGGTAAAGAACACCGTGCTTCCCACGATGGCCACTGCAGGGCTCTTGTAGCGCCGGCGCAGCTTCTGGTAGAGGTATACGCGTGTGAGCAGCTCTTCGGCGCCGGACTGAATGAACACGGCCAAGAAGATGAGCAGCAGCCAATGCGGCTCGAACACCGAAAAGCTCAAGTCGATGATACCCGTTGCAGCTGAAACGGCGACGCACAATGCGTTGCACCCAAAGCCCAACGCCAAGCCGATAAGCACCCATTTACCCGTATTGCCGCGCTTGTTGGGCGCAAGCGCCTTGAGCATGCGATGATCTCGCTGGGCAATGGACACGAACAGCATGACGCCAATCCAGATGCCAGCAGACGTCGCATACATCCCTAAAACGATCAACGGTGCAGGATGGCCAACATCGGCAGTTGGATCCGCATCGAAGACGGGAACATCCCAATGTCTTAAAATGATACCCAAGATTATGGCACCCACGAAAAGCGCGAGAATCGACATGCCCCACGCAAGGGGCAGGCAGTCAGAGGTCTTGCGCGTGAGACGCAGATAGCGCTGCTTGAAGTCCATGATCGTCCCCTATGATTCTCTGCTCGCAGTTTTCACTGAAAGGCTCAGCGTGCATGCGGCAGCCGCACAACAGCTGCTCTTTTTTCGAACCACGTCCATGATACCCGCTTCAACTAACGAAGGTTCGATTGCCGCCAACGAGACGTCGAATGCTCCACCATTGGTATATCATGACAGCGGGTGTGCGAATGCATGAAACAGCAACCCGCACAAGGCTTTTGCAATGAGGGGATGTCATGGAGCTGTTCGAGGAAATGCCACGGTTGGAAGGCGAGCATGTCATTGTGCGCGAGATGGTTGCATCCGATGCACCGGCTTTAGAGCAGCTAGCCGCCGAACAGGAAGTTTACCGGTACCTCCCCACGTTTCTGTTCGAGCAGCAATACGATGACAAGCGCGTCGCCATCGAAAGCATACGCCCCGAATACTTCGAAACCCATCAATCCATCTTGCTGGCGGTGTGTTTTCGGGAAACACCTGATCAGATGGTGGGAATCGCAGAAATATACAACTACCACGCCGAAGAGCGGAAGGTCTCTGTCGGATTGCGGCTCCTAAGCGATTGGTGGAACTGCGGAATCGCCACCGAAACAAGCATGCTGCTGAAAGAGTACCTGATAGAGCGCGTGCAACTGAATACCATTACAGCGCACACGATGGTGGAAAACGAGTTCTCTGGCCGGGTGCTGACGAAAACCGGCTTTGAAAAATGCGGTTGCAACCTGTTGGAAGACTGGGGGCGCGACGAACCCGTGCTAGCGGACAAGTACGTCTTTTATCGAAACAGCGCTGCCAAAGCCGACAGTTAAACCCAGGGAAAAGGAACCGCACGACAAGGCGGGCGGCGAGAAATCTCGCCGCCCGCCTTAACTATTACGCTAACGCGTAAGCACTGCGAGCTAGTTGGCAGCCGCTACCTTGGAGTCGACATGCATGCCCATGCCAGCGGTGTGGGAGGAAACCGGGGAAGCCAGGTAGATAACAGCCGTGGCAACCTCTTCGGGCTTGGCGTAGCGCTTGTCCATGGCATACTGGCCGGCCAGCATTGCCTGGGCCTCTTCGTGGGTCATGGTGTCGCCGAAGAAATCCTTCTCGATGCGCAGCATCATGGGAGTGTCCACCGGGCCCGGGCAGACGTAGTTCACATGGATGCCCAGGGGGCCAAGTTCCATGGCAACGCACTTGGTCAGGCCGGCGACCGCGTACTTGGAGCTTACATACGCGCTGTTGGCCGGGGTGGGCTCGAAGGCGGCGGCAGAAGCCACGACGACGATGGCGCCATCACCGTTCTCGATGAGCGTGGGAGCGGCGTACTTCATGGTGAGCATGACGCTGAACACGTTCATGCCATAGGTGCGCTCGAAGATGTCAAGCGTCATATCCTGCACGGGCAGGGCCTGGCCTTCGTAGCCAGCGTTGGGAACGAGGATGTCGATGGTGCCGAAATGGGCCTTGGCAGCTTCGACCAGTGCAGCGATTTCCTCTTCCTTGTACAGGTTGGCAACGAAGCCCTTGACGCGGTCTTCGCCTACGCCGAGTTCGGCTTCCAGAGCTTCGGCCTTTTCCTGACGTGTGGAGGAAAACGCAACCTTGGCGCCTTCAGCCAGGAAACCGCGAACGATGGCTGAGCCGATGCCGCCCGTGCCACCGGTAACCAGAACAACCTTATCAGTGAGCTTCAGATCCATGACACACCTTTCTCTTCGTTCATGGGGTTTTAAACCTGCTAGAACTATAGGCTAAATAGTCGCAACAATAATCATGATTTCTGTCAACGGGCATTTCTCGTTTGCGGCGTGTGCAAAACCGTCCTAACGGATTCTTGCCTAAACCCAATCGGAGCCATGAGTCAGTTTGCCCGTAGTCGTCTGACTCAGGCGCCAGAGCCGACCTACTGGGGTATATCCATACCCAGAGATAGCTAACGTCAAATGCTGGGGCTTCGGTTGCAGCTATTTCGATGGGAAGAACACCTCAAGCGTGCGCTCATCGGTTGGCTTGAACACGAGCGATCCGATGATCATGAGCGCCAGCGCCACGGTGATGCCGATGGTGATCTGATGCAAGCCGGCAATTTTGAAGCCAGCGGCCATTGCCACGCAGTAGGCAAACACACCACCGCCCATCGAGAGCAACGCTCCTTCCTTGTTCGCCCGCTTCCAGAACAAGCCACATACGAGCACCCATGCAAATGCCGTTTCCAACCCACCGAAGGCAAACATGTTGATCTTCCAAATCACACTCGGTGGCACGATGGATAGCACGAACACTACGATGCCGATAACCAGCGTGATCAGTTGGCTGGCGCGCATGACCGTCGTATCCGAAGCCCGTTTGCCCGTTTCCTGCACGTGATGAAGCCACAGGTCCTTGATGATGGCCGACGAACTTGCGATGAGCAGGCTGGAAACCGTGGAGATGCTAGCCGCGATGGGGCCGATGATGGCGACACCGGCAAGCCATGGCGGTAGGCTCGTGACGATTGCCCTGGGAATGATGTTGTCAACGCTTCCGCCGTAGTCTTCCAAGGTGCCCGGCAAGATGCCTGCGGAAAGCACGCCCAGGGCAGTGACGCCGATCATCATGGCACCGCAGATGACCGTACCCAGAATCATGGCCCTGTGCAGAGATTTCGTGTCCTTGTAGCTCAAGGTGCGCACGACGCTTTGCGGCAAGCTGAAAGTGAACACGCCCACGAGCAGCCACTGCGTGAAGTACAGGCCCAAGGGCATGTTGCCGCCGGAAAGCGGCTCCATCATTTCGGGATGGTTGGTGGCGATGGTGTCCATGATGTTGGCATAGCCCCCACCAGCAGTCAGGATGCCTCCCGCCAGTACGACGATGCCCACGATCATGGCAATACCGCACAGGGCATCGGTGAAGGCAACGCCACGGAAACCGCCGATGGTGGTGAACAGAATCACCGCGATGCCGAAGATGGCCAGACCCATCACGTAGCTGTAACCAGTTACCGCCTCGAAGAGCTTGGCACCGCCAACGAACTGGGCAATCATCGTGGTGGCGAAAAACACCACGATGATTGCGGCCGAAAGCGTAGCGAGTGCATTGGACTGATAGCGTTCGCGGATGACATCGATTACGGTGACAGAACCAAGCCTACGTCCCACGAGCGCCATCTTCTTGCCAAGAATGCCGTAGAGCAGGAATAACGCCGTGACCTGGACCGTTGCCATATACACCCAACCCCAGCCGATAAGCCATGCCTGGCCAGGGCCACCCACGAAACTCGAAACGCTGCCATAGGTGGCAATGGTGGTCATGGCCAGCACGAAGGCACCCAAGCTGCGGTTACCCAGGAAGTACTCGCTGATGAACCCACCCTTTGAATCGGTGGCTTGACGACGTGCAATCACGGCGACCACGAGGGCCACGAGCAGGAAAAGGGCAACGGGTAGCAGACCTGCGATGCTATGCATCATCGCCTCCCTTCTCTGCTGGGGATTCCTCATCCAAATCGAAGCCCACGAAGACCTTCTTGGTCAAGACCAGGGTCACGACGATGGAGCAAACCCACGTGCCGATGGTTCCGCCTACCACCCAAAGCGGGGTGTGCAGCACGTTCACGTCCAGGCCAGCGAGCCCGAACCCGCAAATGCACCAAACCAAGATGGTGACGGCAAGGGCAACGACCGTTGCCTTGGCCTCGCGGTTTGCTTGCTCGTGCTTTTGCTTGTATGAAAGCATGGAGTTCCTCTTTCTCCGAGTTGGGTTCCCCCTTAAACCCTGCAGGCGGGATATCCCACCGCTTCCACCGATCGACGGCACCTTGCCGTGGCTTTTCCCGAAGGCATTATATCCAGCATGACACTCATGCTAAAATAGTTTGCATATTTGTGGGGAACTGTGGGGTTTCAAGGAGCAGGCATGCATTTGAAGATTCAGAAGCGCAACGGACGCCAATACCTCTCCGTAGTTCAAAACTTTCGGCATGCTGGGAAAACGCGGACACGCACGGTGGAATCCATTGGCTACGCCGACCAGTTCGCCGACCAGTTCGCCGATCCCGTGGCGCACTTCAAGGAGCATGTGGCAATGCTCAACGAGCAAGCAGCCGGACAGCGTGGAAGAATCGAGCTTTCGTTCGAATCCGACAGCATGCTCGACAAAGACGGCGCCTTGCCCACTCGCTTGGGAGCAGCCATAGCCTTGGGCTGCCTCGATGCCGTTGGCGTACGCGATTTCTTCCATGCCCGCTCGGGGCGCAAAGGCTGCCCCGCACACGCGGGCCGCATTTTCGAAATGCTCGCGACGGAGCGCATGATGCACGTCGCGAGCAAGCGCGAATCGTGGACCAACCGCGAGACGTTCCCGCGCGCTTGCGAGGTATCGCACGAAGACATCTACGCGGCACTTCCCTACTTCGCGCAAGAGGGTGCGCACCTTGACGCAAGCTTGTTTCGAGCATGGAGCCGGGTACGCAAACCAAACAGCACGAAGCGCATCTACATTGCATGCGGCACCTATGCCTTTCCCACCAGCGGCGCTTCGACACACGCAAGCGTGTGCGTGGCGCTAGACAACGAGGGCATCCCCCTGGGATACCATGGCATCATGGGGCGCCTGGCTCCCATGACGTTGCGCGAAGCGGTCGACGATCTGAAGGGGCGCTTCGATGCGCAGCGCGCCGTCGTCATCGCCGGGGGGCTGCGCAATCCCAGTCCGATCATCGACGAGCTTGCTTCGGGCGGCGACGGTTTCGTGATGTTCCAACCCGACTACGGCCAGTCAAAGGAGCTGGCCGCCTGGATTGAAGACAAGCAAGATTACGCTTTGGTCCATGGGGACGTGAGCATGAAATCGCGCGTTTCGCAACGGGACTTGCTCGACGGCGAGTCCCTGCCGGTCCGCGAGGTGGTACTGCGTGGGGGCGGCTACGCATTGAGGCAAGATCATGCGCTGATCGTATCCAGCGAAACGGACCTGAGCGCCATAACCATCGTGCAGCTGTTCCGCGAGATTTGGCGCCAAGCCGAGCCGTTCCAGCCACTCGAGGCAGACTTCTCGCCCATGCCCTACCCCGTATCGGACGCCGACCACATAGCCGCCCATTTCGCCATCTGCTATGCGGCGTTCTTCGCGTTGCGCGTGCTGCGCTGGAAGATGGATTGGAAATACAACGCCGCCGATACCGCCGATGCGCTGCTGCGCATGGAAGGCCTGCACCTGCAACGTAACTACTATCTGTTCAGCTACCGCACTCCCGTCACCGATGCCATCGAGCATGCTGCTGGAATCCCACGGGCACGTCGCTTGCGAACCCGCGCCGACCTCCGTTCGATCCCCGTCATCACTTGCAAGGCCATGCGCAGCTAGCCGGTGCTCTGTGAGTCAGATGCCCTGAGCTCCCGACTCATTTTCGCCGTTCGAGCCACAGGGGCACGGCTTCGGAGCACATGATGCCGGCGAACATGATCGCGAAACCAGCCACGATTCGCGGCGTGAGCATCTCGGCACCCACGGCAAGGCTGATCAAGACGGCGAACACGGTCTCGAGCGACGAGAGCACCGAAGCCGTGGCCGGGGGCAGATGAGCCATGCTGACGTTTTGAAGAACCAGGGCGATCGCGGTCACCACCACGGCAAGATAGACCAGGCATGCCCAGGTGCGGGCGGGTATTTCTGCGGGGAGCACGGGATGCCCGAAGCCCAGCAAGACCACGATCGCGCACGCCGATGCTCCTGCGAAATACCAGATGGTGAGAGCGAACACATCGCGCCCTTGCGAAAAGCGCGACAGCAGCATGAACTGCAGGGCGTAGAAGAACGCTCCAGCAAGCGTGATGCCATCTCCTGGTTGGAGGCCAAGGCTCTCGTCCAAGCTCACGAACCCCACGCCCACGATGCACAACACGGCGGCAACGAAGTTGTGCGCTCCAGGCCGCCTACCCGACATCGCCCACACCAGAAACGGCACGATGATGCAGTACATGCTGGTGAGAAAGGCGTTCTTCCCAGGGGTTGCGTAGGTGAGCCCGCTCACTTGCAGGAAGAAAGCCAAGAACGTGACCAGCCCCAAGGCAAGACCGCATCGGATATGCCCAGGTTCCAGACAAGCCCGTAAATGCCCACGGAAGACGGTAGCCACGATGGGAATGGCAACCGAGAAACGGAATAGCAGGACCTGCGATGGGGGTAACAACGAAATGGCATCTTTCGTGACTACGAACGAGCTTCCCCAGATGAGGGTCGCAACGAGTATGTAGATGCGGTAGCGCAACGAAGCAGCTTTCGACGGTGCTTGCAAATGCGGACGCGCTCCCGAAAGCACGTCGGGCATCGCGCTGCCACCATTCTATAAGATGTGCAGGCAGCCAAACGATGCACATTTCCAATTCTGGCAATGCTATGCAATAGGACGAAAGGATATACTCTTCTCAAGTTTCATGGTTCATCAAGGAGAAAAGCTATGGCCGAGCAAGAGAACACCCCCATCAGCTCCGAGAACCCCTCGAGCGCACCGTATATGCCAGCCCAACCGCAAATGGCGCCCATCGGCGGCGATCCCGCATCGCCGCAGCAGCCGCAGCAGCCGCAACAAGCCACCTGGCAGCAGCCGCAGCAGCCTGCAATGCCCGACTACCAGTACGCGCAGGCAGCGCCAGTTGCTGCGACACCCGCCACGCAAGGCAGCGGGAAGGCGACGGGTGCCCTGATATGCGGCATCCTTGCGATCCTTGCCAGCCCTACCGTCTTCTTGGGTATCATCTTGGGCATCGTGGCAGTCGTGTTGGCCATACTGTCCAAGAAACAATCGCGCAGCGGCCAGGCAACCGCAGGTTTGATTTGCGGCATCATCGGCGCCGTTCTTTCGATTCTCTTGGTAGTGGCAGGAGTGGCTATTGTGGGTCAAGTCATGAACGACCCCGAATTCCAGGCTGCAATCGAAGACCTCGACACCGGCGATGGAACCGAAACCAGTGGCACTGACACCACAAACGGCTCTCCCGGAACCGACGGAACCGACGATGGCACCAGCAATAGTGCCGTGCCAGTGGCTGACCGTCTTGCAGGCACCGTCATAGCTGATGACGATGTGTGCACCATCAAGCTCGAAAGCATGGAAATCGCGGAAAGCAGCGGCGATTTGCGCGTCTTCTACACCATCACCAACAACTGCGAAGCGGATATCATATTCGAGTCCGACCCGGTTTCCCGCTGGGACATCAACGGGAACGAGGCGCTCTGCGTCTGCTACAACATCGTCGAACCATCCGAGACGAAAGAGGATTACTGCTACGTACCGGCGGACTACGTTCCCGAAGGTGGGATCGATTCCATCACGAGCCTGTCGGGAACCATGGTAGTGGAGATGCCGTGGGGCGACCAGCTGCCGTACTACCTGAACTTCTAGGCCACAACTCCAGTAGTTATTGGTTGCTACGCAAGTGTGGCATTGCCCCTTTACCCGCGGCACTGAAAGACTGATATGCGGTGCTGCCGTTCGCGTACCCGAACGCCAAGTAAACCGACATCGGCCGCAGCTGACTATTCAGCGCTTGGGCAAGCAACCTGAGATTGGTATAATCACTTGGTATGAGTAGAGAGTAGGCCTTCGCAGACGAGAGGATGCGGTGCAGTGAAGAAGACGCTTGTCTATGGCGTTGCAACGGCCGCCGTGCTGGCATCGCTTGGAGCCGGTTTCGGCTTGACGCAGTGCGCGCAGCCGGCAGTATACGGTCCCCCTCCCATCGACGAGTCTTCCGACAGCCTGGAGACCAGCAATCCCGACTCAAGCGCCAACGATCCGTCCGACAAGGACGGTTCGGACTCGGCTTCCGACAAAGACAGCCTCGAAGACGAGGCCATAACCGCACTCTACGGTCCGTCTCCCGAATAGGGCGCCCTCGATGCATCGGACCAACGCGCTGAAGCTCGAATGCCTCGAGCGCCAACGCCAACGCTTCGAGCGCAACGCCCGCACGCCCCAGCTCCAGCAGCTCTTCTTGGAAGTCACGCCTCGCTGCAACCTCTCGTGCATCCATTGCGGCAGCCGCTGCGACGAGCACGTCCTCATCGAGGAGGTGTCGCTCGGCGAGTACCGAATCCTGCTCGAGCGCGTGCGCGAGGCATTCGGGACGGGGGTCTTCATCGCCGTGACCGGCGGAGAACCCATGCTGCGCGAAGACATCTTCGAGCTGGGCTCGATCATCCGCGACATGGGCTTTTCCTGGGGCATGACCACCAACGCAACGCTCATCACGCCGGATGCGGCAAGGCACCTGGTGGATTGCGGGCTTAGAAGCGTGTCGGTGAGCATAGACGGCACGCAGGCCACGCACGACGCCGTGCGCCGGCGCTCAGGCTCCTTCGACGCCGCCGTCGAGGGCGTGCTGAACCTGGCAGCTACCGGTGGCCTGAAGGCGCTGCAGGTCACCTCGGTTATGAACCACCAGACAATCGGCGAGCTCGACGAGCTCTTCGACATCATGGTGGACCTGCCGATAGACAGCTGGCGACTTGCCAACGTCGAGCCCATCGGCAGCGCGCTGCTGCATCCGGAAATCCTCTTCCAGCCGCAGGACTACTCGCGACTCTTCTCGTTCATCCGCCAGAAGCGGGAGGAAGAATGGCCCGTCAGCTACGGATGCTGCCACTACCTGGGATTAGGCTACGAGGGGGAGCTGCGCGACTGGTTCTGGCTGTGCAACGCGGGGATCCACATCATGTCGATCATGCACACGGGCGACATCGGCAGCTGCCTGGATATCGAGCGCAGGCCCGAGACCATCTTCGGGAACATTCGCACCCACGATGTTGCAGCAGCATGGCACGATGGCTTCGGCATCTACCGGGGGCAGAACTCCCTTGCAGACCTGAACACAACTTGCGCCGATTGCCCGCAGAAGCGCTGGTGTAGGGGCGATTCCGCCCACAGCTGGGATTTCGACCGCAACGAGCCACGCGTCTGCATGATGCACGACCTGCCGGAATTCATCCCCGTTTGCTCCGCCACTCAGGAAGAAAGCACCACGTAAGCCTTCCCTGCGCCAAGGAGCGTGCAGAAGAACTGCTTTGATTTCACGGGTCGCGTGGCGGTGGTCACGGAAGCATCGTTGAGCTTGCTGGGCGACTCAACATATCCAAGCAGCACGCCTCCAAAATCACATCACCATTGTAATCTTGAGAGATACAGCCATAGTTGATTTCGGCATTCGGATGCGGGAATTCCTCTATCTCGCCGGGGTCCGCGTTACGTTCCCAGGCGACATCGTCCCCGTTCGTCCAAAGCCAATTGGTGTTGTTGCATCCAACGTAGCGCCAAAATCCTTTGATATTCATAGACTACCATGCTTATCTTCGATGCTATAATGTAACTGCTCCGGGGGAGTAGTTGGCGTGCAAGGCACGTGGCGAAGCCACCAGCAAGGTGCGAAAACGGCGCCTGGTTAGTCTTAAACAGCGAGACTCGCAGCTCGAGCCGAAAGGCTTGAGCTGCGAGTCTTTTTTCGGAGCAATACCCAGTCTTTGTCGGCGGCAAAAAGGATTGGAGGATGCGGGGAATAGTGGAAGAAGATCGCTTCTGAGCCCATTCGCAGCCCGGACGCAAACCCGACTGAATGGGACTCAGCCAAACGGAAGGCAAAACGCAGTTCGACTCAACATGCACAGGCAAGGCACACGGCAAAGAACAAAGGAGGACGGTAATGAAAAAGGCTAGTTCGTGGCAGCGTTTTCGGTACTGGTTCGATAACCTCATGTCCAAGGGAACGCTATCGCTTCTTCTGCTCCTGGCGGTAATCACGGCAGTCGTCGTCTTCATCGGTGGAGGTTTGGCAATCGCAATTGGCGGGCCCGACGGCAGTGGCGTCGACTCGCCGTTTTACTCCATTTGGTTCACCCTCATGCACGCCATCAACACCGGCGTGCTCGCCAAGGAAGAAGGCACGGTCATCTACCTGGCGATCATGACCATCGTCACGCTCGTCGGCATCTTCATCACGAGCTTCCTGATCGGCACCATTTCCAACGGCATCAAGGACAAGGTCTCGGACCTGCGCCGCGGCAAGTCGCGCGTCATCGAACAGGACCACACGGTCATCATCGGCTTCGACGAAAACGTCACGAGCATCATCCAGGAACTTGCCTTGGCGGGCGAAAACCAGAAAGACGCGGTCGTTGTTGTAATGGCCGAAACCGACAAGACCAAAATGGAAGACATCATCCGCGATCGCGTTCCCGACCTGGGCAACATCCGCCTCGTATGCCGCAATGGCCGTCCAGATTCCCTTGGCGATCTGAAGATTTGCTCACTGGACACGTGCAAGTCGATTATCGTGAACCTATCCGACGACTTCATGACGGTCAAGACCATCCTCGCTTGCGAAAGCCTGCTTGACGAATACGGCAACGACAACGCCTTCGTGACGGCAACCGTGCGCGACCCCGAAGTGCTGCATTCCGCGAAGATCGCCGGCGGTGAGCGAGCCGAAATCTTGAACTTCCAGAAGACCATCGCCCGCCTGATGGTGCAGGCAGGCCGACATCCCGGCATGTCGGAAATCATTTCCGAGCTGCTCAGCTTCAAGGGCGACGAGATCTACGTGGAAAGCATCCCCGATGCCGTGGGGCATACCCTCTTCGATGTCAACTTGCGGTTGCCGCATTCGACGGCAATCGGCATGGTGCGCAACGATACGCCCTTGATCAATCCCGATGCTGCAGCGGTCGTGGAAAAGGGCGACAAGCTGATCTTGATAGCCCGCGACGACAATCTGACGAAGCTTGAGAACACCGCCCCTGTCGACGAAGACGCCTTCCAGCGCGAACCGAGTCCCGCAGAGGAACCGCACACACTTCTGATCTTGGGCAACTCTGACATGCTCAACGCCATCATCCGCGAAGAAGACACCCACGCGGCACCTGGGTCGAGGATCATCATCGCCGCTGAAGAGGGCAAGGTCGACGCCACCGAGCTCATCGCGCCCGAAGAGCTGGAAAACACCGAAATCGACATACGGCCGTGCCGCATCTACAAGCGCAATGTGCTCGAGAAGCTGGTGGCCGAAGGCCCCTCGAGCATCATCCTCATGGCCGACCCCGAACTCAACGACGAGGAAGCCGATTCGCGCACGCTCATGCTGCAGCTTCTCCTCAACGACATCGCAGGGGAAGTCGGAGCCGACATCCCGCTCATCATCGAGATGAACAGCACGCGCAACCAGAAACTCTCCCAGATGATGCGCGCGACCGACTTCGTCATCGGCAGCAGGATCACCGCCAAGATGATGACGCAGGTCGCCGAAGAGCGCCACAAGAATGCGATATTGAACGACCTGCTTTCCGACGGCGGCTCCACCATCTACATGAAACCCATCACGCGCTACGTCCACACCGACAAGATGGTCGACTACTACACGCTGGGTGCTTCCGCGGCGCGGTATGGAGAAATCGCCATCGGGTACAAGAAGGTTGCCGAAGATGGCAGCTTCACCATAGAGCTCAACCCCCGCAGCAAGGCGGCAACCAAGTTCAGCGACAACGACGACGTGATCGTCGTGGCGCGAAGCTAAGCACCGGACCTGGCTCAACGACCATATTAACTGGCTGAAACGCTAGAAAGCATTGGGGCGAAACCGATAACTCGGGGGTTTCGCCCCTGCTATTGCATGAATCAATGCACTTCTCGCTCGCCCCTGTAGCATCCACATGGATGCATGCGGAAACAGGCTAGGCATCCGTTTTTGCAGCTTGCCCACCATCTGGGGCACAAGCCCGAGCGCAATCATGAAGTGTGGCTTTTTGCTACTGAAGCTTGTCTTTGCGTGCAATACTGCGGTTATGGCGGTTCGGACCCACTCGACTCATAGCTAGGCGATTCCGCTGTGCTCGATGAAGGTTTTGGCAGGTGAGGAAATGCAGCGCAAGGAAATAGCCATCTATGGCAAGGGTGGAATCGGCAAATCAACCGTAAGCGCGAACCTTTCTGTGGCTCTTGCCGCGTCGGGCGTTCGGGTTTTGCAAATCGGGTGCGACCCCAAGCACGACTCGACCCGGCTCATCATGGGCGGACGTTCGATACCGACAGTGCTCGACTATCTGCGAGTCACCCCCACCGAGCAGGCGCGAACGCACAGCATCTTACACACGGGCGCCTTGGGAATCGGCTGCATTGAAGCAGGAGGCCCCAAGCCAGGGGTCGGGTGCGCTGGCCGAGGTATCATCTCAGCATTCGAGTTCCTCGATCGGAATCATGCCAAGGATGGCTACGACGTTATCATGTACGACGTGCTAGGCGACGTGGTATGCGGCGGATTCGCAGTGCCGATACGCCGAGAGTACGCAGATGCCATTTTTATCGTGACAAGCGGCGAATTCATGGCTCTCTACGCTGCCAACAATATCCTTCGCGGCATTCGCAACTACGACGGATCGCAGCATCAGCGCGTGGCAGGCATCATCTTCAACGCACGCAACCTCCAAAACGAAGATGTCTACGTGCAACGATTCGCCGATGCCGTAAAGCTCCCCATCGTGGCAACCGTTCCCCGCAGCAGATGGTTTTCCGTAGCGGAACAGCGCAACTGCACGCTCATGGAACTGCCCGAAGAACCCGACGAGCAGGAGATATTTCGAAAGCTTGCCAAGCGAGTCGCCGATGGACCAGCGCTTTTCGAAGCGCTTCCTCTCAATGACGACGACCTGGAAAAATGCATACTGCACGACTTCGGCAACCCGCAGGCAGCCAGAATCCATGACACGGAAAGAACAACTCCTTGCACTGCCTGCCAAAAGCCTGGAATAGCGGGTAGCTCCGTGCAGCAACCCCCATGCGAAACGAACATCTCATCCGAAGCTATCACGCCACTCGAGTCGAGCTCCCCGCATGAAGCAAACACCCCTGACGATGCGGCCGGCATGCAAACCACCGCATCTGATGACAGCCCAACTCGCCCAGCGCTCTACGGATGCGCGTTCAACGGAGCCGTCGTAACGGCAATACACCTCACCGACGCCATCGTCATCGCCCATTCTCCCCGCTCCTGCGCATTCTACGCCTGGCAAACCATTTCCTCTCCGGGACGGCGCAACCTCTTCCATCGGGGAACACTCTTGCCTTCTGCCATCAGCCCGAATTTCGAATACACCCAAATCGATCGTCATGAAGCCGTTTTCGGCAGCACCGACAAGCTACGCGAGCATGTGCAAAACGCCCTTGAGCGTAAACCGGGCGCCATCGTCGTGATCAGTTCTTGCGTGAGCGGCATCATGGGCGACGATGTTTTGAGCGTTGAAGAGCTGTCGACACCACAAACCCCCGTCATGGTAATAAAGGCCGATGGGGATATCGCCGGTGATTACATGGAGGGCATCCGCATGTGCCTGCACAAACTGGCAGAAAGCATAGTGGATCCCATGCTGCCGCCCCGCCAGCTCACCGTGAACTTGATTGGCGAAACCGGCGTCGACAAGGATCTGGACCGAAACGAACGCGCACGTGCGATTGCGTGGTACAAGATTCGCCAGGTCAACGCGACGTCGGGAAAACCAAAGGGTGTCACGTTCCACGTCGATGGAAACCCATCGCAAGTTCTGGCATATGGCGCTTTCCTTAAGGATTACCTGGGGATGACCAGCGCTTCGCCCGAACAGGCAGAGCTCGTGTTCGCCGACGCGAACCTGATCGCCGAGCTCATGCTGAAGAACAGCACGTTTTGCGGAATCGAGATAAACCAACCGACAATGGGCTACATCGACCTTGTCCCCAAGACGCATCTAGGCGTGCAAGGGGCCTTGCTCCTTGTCGAACAGGCCCTCAACGGATTGATGTCTCGACTGTAGCAGTCCAACGATGCACAAGGAGATTTGGGTGAAGAACGACCTCAACCAAGGGCAGCACAGAAAGACCCGCGAAGTAGTTGCGAAGATAACGGACAAGGAAAGCTGTTAGACATTGCGGCAAGCAGCACCGGCTGGCGAATAGCGATAGAAGCCGTCGATGGAGCAAAGGTCGACAATGGACAAAAGGAGCTGTAGCCACCTATTGGCTTATTGCAAAGGGAGATTCAGGATTTCGAACACCACGTTGTCGGTGTCGCTGATCTCTACCTCATCAGCCCACCTGTACTCGATCTTTGCCCCCTTGTTAGGCTGTTTCTTGCCGCAGGAGGGACACTTGTCTTTCAGGTCGTAAGCGGGAACGCCGAAGAACCCGGGCCTGAAGCAGTGGCCTTTCGCTATGCCCTTCCTTGCTATCCCAACGTTTCTGTCCAAGGCGAACAACGCACCCTCGAGCGCCTGCTCTATCACCTTCGCGGGATCGTATTTGCCCGTGGCGCCGACTCTTTGAAAGCCCCATAGCTTGTATTCCATCCATTCAGTCGCCTCTCCGCAATCCACGCAGGTGAAACGATAGAAAAGGCTGCGGCTTGCCTGACGGAAATACACGTCTTTCACTGTTGTCACGGAGCGTCTCCTTTCCCCTTTTTGCAGCGCATTCTACCATTTATTCCACTCGTCACCACAATCGTGAGCGCAAAGAGTCATGTGCTCAACCGAGATTGTGGGGTCTTAGATGGCCGCACCAATTGCCTCTGGACAATCTATTGCCTGACTGGCATCGCAATCGAGCACCCATCGGTCGAGCCAGCACTTGATTGCGAGATGCTCATCACATCCAATAGCCGCTTCCCTGCCCTTGTTGCTGCTACCCCTTCGCAACCATGCTGCCCAGAAATGCCGCAGCTACGCACAACGCGCACGTGAGAACCGCATAACCAACCGCACCGGCCCAGGCGCCGCGCGATGCGAGGTCCACCACTTCCAGGCTAAACGTCGACATGGTCGTGAAACCACCGCAGAGGCCTACGCGCAACATCAAAGACAACTCGCCTTCCGGCATGACGCCGCGCAACACGAACACTGCAATCACAGCAAGGGCGAACGAGCCGACAACGTTGATGCCGAGCGTGGCCCAAGGGTAGGAAGCTGGCGGAACCAGCACGCCGACCAGGTAGCGCAAAACCGACCCGATAAAGCCGCCGCATCCGACGGCGAGACAGTTGAGAAACATATCACCCTCCTTCTCGCAGGGACAAAAAAGGCCCCTGCACGTCATCCATGCAGAAGCCATCAGCGCAATCGCGCGGTTTAGGTTCAACCTAGGGAGAGCCTCATTCCCGATGCGAGAAGTATGACACCCCACGCTTCAAACGGCAAGATGGTTTGGCTTTCCGAAAGCACGCTCAACGCCTTGTTTTCATCGCCGGCTTTTCCATTGTTAGATATGCAATTATCGATGTGCTTGTCTGGTATCTTTGGGGGCTGGTATCATAGCGCTATCGGAGATGAAAACACGACCCCGTTGGGTAGTCGGGGTGCGATTGCACTTGCGTCGTCAGTAACCTGCCTCCTTGGTTGTCCCTTCTCCGCATGGCATCTACATAAAGGAGGGATCAGCCATGCGGAATATCACCGTTTCGGTCGTTATGACCGTATACCATGACGGCCAGTTCTGGGTCGGACTGGCGCAACGAAACGAACACGGAAAGCTATCGGTAGCCCGTATCGTCTTTGGAGCTGAACCGTCTAACGAGGAAATCCTGGAGTTCGTCATCCACCGCTGGGACAGCTTGCGTTTCACCAATCCAATCGAGCACGATCAGCCGAAGACCATCAGCAACCCGAAGCGACGCCAACGAGAGGCTTCGCGGGAGCTTTCCCAACGTGGGCCGTCCACGAAATCCCAGATGGCACTTGCAGAGCAGAGGGAAATGGCCGCCCGGCAACGGAAAGCCGCCGCACGGACGAAACGGGAGGTGGCCAAGCGCGAACGCTTCGAGCAACGAACGGCGAAACGCAAGCAGAAGCACCGGGGAAAGTAAGCTTCGTCTTGAGGAGCCCGCACCATCGCATTCGCGCTTTGCTAGATGGAGCGCCAGGTGGGGCGTTCGGCTACGCGGACATTGATGTAGGCGATTTCGTTGGGATGCTGCTCCATGAGCTCGAGACACACGCGCTCCTTCAGGCGGATGTCTTCGGCTTCGCCGAAAGCGATTTCGACGCCGTTTTCAAGCGTGAGCGTGGTGTTTGCCGCATCGGTGGCGGAAACCTGCACGATCTCGTCCGCCAGGTTCGTGGTGAGCCCCGACACGATGTTGAGTGCATTGAGCACTGCATCGTCGGAGCATTTCGTTCCTGCAACCGGCTGCGCGCCATAGGGCACGTCGGTGATGCGCAGCACGTTGGCAGCGTCCTCGTACACGCGCGCGGGAATCTCGGCTGCTTCCTCGCTGTCGCCGGGCGGCAGCTCCATAAGCCAGGTGCCGTCAGCGTCTATAACCCAGTCCTCGTCTTGCTGGTCTTCGGTTGAGGTGATCGTCACCACCGCCGTGACCTCGCGTTCGGTGATGGTTATCTGCAACGTACCAGGTAGCACACGCGTCACGCTTGCGCTTCGCACCCAGCCGTTTTGCTCGAGCCGATGCTGGATGCCCGCCGTGTCAACGCGCAGCATAGTTGAATCCGCTGGGATTGCAGCTGCTTCGGCGACCTCTTCTTGCGTGAGGTGCTCGGCACCTGCCACCTGCACGTTGGTAATGGGAAACAGGTTGGAAAAGTAAAGAATCGTTCCCCCCAACCCGAACACGGCCAAGATGATGAGCACGATGAGCAACCGAGCGATGATGGGTCCTATCCCACCTCCCCGCTCACGGCGCATTCGCGGCATCCTTCCAACACCACGACCGCTGGGCACGTAGCTCGAATAGCTTTCCTGTCTGCTTCCCGCACGTCCATACGACCTACTCGAACGCGGTTGCACCTGAGCTTGAGCCTGCGCCTTCCGCGCCGCCTTTTCGGCTTTCTTCGCCGATCTTCTGCCTTGTGGCGGCATGTCGATGTAGCGGGGTTGCACCGAACCCGAACGCAGGGGGCGGGACGTACTGCGAGAAACAGGCATGCTCGCCTGTCTCCGTCCGCTCGAACCCGAGGAGGACGACCTCCTGTTGTAGCCCGATTCCATGCGTCTTGCCCGCTCTCTCCCTAATCGACGCCGCTAACTGCGCAGCGCGTCGATGAGCTCGGGGCCTATCGCCGTCACGTCGCCAGCACCCATGGTGATCACCATGTCACCAGGCTTCAGCTTCGATACCAGATACGGCACCACTTCCTGACGCCGAGCCATATATGCTGCCGGAGGATGCTCTTCGCTTTCCAGGACGACGTTTAAAAACGTCTTGCCGTTCACGCCGGGCACGGGCGTTTCGCCTGCGGAGTACACGTCCATGAACGTGACGGCATCGGCCTGGTCGAACGCATGGCTGAACTCGTCGTGCAGCACGTCGGTAAACAGCTTCACCCGCGAATAGCGATGTGGCTGGAACAGCACGTGCACGCGTTCGAAATCGCCCAGGGTCTTCGCGGCTGCGATGGTGGCCGCAATTTCTGTGGGATGGTGCGCGTAGTCGTCGATGACGGTGATGCCGCCCTCTTCCCCAACCAGGTCGAACCTGCGGCGCACGCCCGCGAAATCGCCCAGAGCATCGGCAACCCGCTTAGCATCGAAGCCCAGCGCCCACAGCAGCACGATGGTGCCAGCTGCGTTGAGCACGTTGTGACGACCAGGGTTCTGCTTCACGCCGCCGTTCACGATCTGCCCGTCTGGCAGCTCGAGTTCGAAGGTGGAACCCACGCCATGCGTGACGTAGTTGCTGATGCAGGCATCGAAATCGTGGCCGAAACCATAAGTGTACACGCGCTTGCCCGTCTCGCGCGCCAACTGCGACAACATCACGTCTTCGCCGCATGCGACAATTACGCCATCGTCGTGCACAGAACTCATGAACTCGAAGAACTTCGAGTAGATCTCGTCGAGATCTTGGTAGTGGTCCAGATGGTCGGCTTCGATGTTGGTAGCCAAAACGGCATGCGGGTCAAGGTAGGTGAAGCTCTTGTCGCTTTCGTCGGCCTCCACCACATAGCAGGGACCTTCGCCTGAGTGGGCGTTCGAACCGTAAGCCCGCACGATGCCCCCGATGAGGAAGGTCGGGTCTTCACCCATGGCATCGAGCGTGGAGGCCACCATCGAGGACGTGGTGGTCTTGCCGTGCGTTCCCGCCACCGCAAGCGTCTTCTTGCCGATACCGAGCTCTGCAAGCATCTTGGCGCGGTGCCAGATACGGATGCCGCGCTCTTTGGCCATGCGATATTCCGGATTCGCATCCATGATAGCCGTGGACACCACCACCACATCTGGCGCCGGGTCGGTGGGAATGTTATTCGGGCTGTGCCCGATGAACACCTCCACGCCCGCATCGCGAAGCTGCTTGGTGTAGCGGCTTTCCTTCATGTCGGTACCGGAGACGACCATACCCTGATCGTGCGCCACCCGCGCGATGCCGCTCATGCCCACACCGCCGATGCCTATGAAGTGAACCTTCCGAATGCGTTTGCTCTCCATGCCCAAGGCACCTTTCTCCATCTATTCGACCACGTTCGCAGGGATGTGGGTTT
>JBGUXY010000047.1:0-18349 GCA_045118335.1 Eggerthellaceae bacterium | reverse complement strand
CATGACCAAACTGGAAACCATGAGCATCGCATAGGAGCCCACGGACTGCCAACGCCAGAAGGCGCCGATGATGAAGACCACGATGGAAATCGTCATGATCTTCTTGATGCCGACCTTGTCGCCCACATTGCCCATGATAACGCCGAAGAGCACGCCAGCCAGATAGGGCATGTTCGCGAGCATGCCGAACTTGGCGGGGTCGAGGCCCATTTCGGGAATGATGGTGCCGGCGATGCCGGGCATGATGATGAGGGAGAACTGCATGAAGAAGATTGCCACGACCATGGCAACCAGGCAGAGCCAACGCTGCGGAAGCAGCTCTGTTGCGACCTGCGTGTTTTCGTCAGCCATTTCCTTCTCCTTTCTGCGTTGCTTTTCACAACACTCGACCGATACCAGGCCATCTACCGTGGAATCGCCCATGGGCTTCGAAGCGGCGATTCTGCGGTGATGGCCCCAATGCGAAGCCATAGGACTTCGGTCGTAATCCTAGACTCCGTAACCGAATCGTTTTCTTTGCAAAACGAAAAAGAAATCGCAGGTTGTTTGTCGTTTTGCAAAAAACGGAAACCCCTGCTTTGAACAGGGGTTTCCGTTTCTGTCAAGTCCCTTGCTGCCCGATTTGGCAAGCTTGGATCCTTGGTTATTTATCTTTGCACAGCGCTATTCGGCTGCTTGTGCCTGCTCGGCCTTCTCCACGTGCCTTGACTTGGTTGCCGCTATCGATGGACGCTCGGGGTCCATGTGCAGGCAATCTTTGGGGCACGCACGGGTGCACGAGCCACATTGCACGCAACTGAAGTAGTCGATGCTCCAAGTGGATTCATCTCGACTTACCTCGATGGAATTGCACGGACAGGTCTTCTGGCACATGCCACAGAAGATGCATGTATCGATGTCGACGACGATATGCCCCTTGCCACCGGGGAACGGCTCGCGCACTTCCAGGGGATAGAGATGAGTCTCGGGCTTCTTGAAGATGGACGACAGGGTCATCTTGCCCAATTTGAACGCTTTCACTGATCCCTCCTACCTTTCCGTACAGCTGATGCAGGGGTCGATCGTGAGGACGATCATGTTCACGTCGGCTAGCTCGCAGCCTTCCAATGCCTTGACCATGCCAGCCAGGTTCTGCGATGTGGGGGTGCGGATGCGCACACGCTCCAAGAACTTCGTGCCGTTGCCACGTGCGTAATAGAACGCCTCGCCGCGAGGCTGTTCGAATAGGTTGGTTGCCTGGGCACCCGGTTCCGGGTTGGTCTTCACCTTCACGTCGATGGGGCCTTCCGGCAGCGTGGCCAGAAGCTCCTCGATGATGTCGATGGACTGCAGTACCTCCAAGGCGCGCACCTCCACACGAGCGAAGCAGTCGCCATCGTTGCTGGTGATGGGTTGGAAATCGGACAGCTTGCCGTAAGCGCCCATACCCCGCGAGCGCACGTCATAGGCCACACCCGAGGCGCGGGTAAACGGCCCAACCATGCTCAGGTCAATTGCGTCCTGCTTGCTGACGTATCCCACACCATACGTACGTGCGCGCACCGATGCGTCGTTGAGGAACGCACGGCAGATCTGCGCATATTCGTCCTTGATGCCGTTTAGGGTATCCGTCATGAAGGCGATCTGGGCTTCGTCGAGGTCGCGCACCGTACCGCCCACCTTCACGGCCGAGAAGATCACGCGGCCGCCCGTCGTGCAGTCGAAAACGTCGAGCACGCGCTCGCGCAGGCGCCAGCAGTGCATGAACAGGCTCTCGAACCCGAACGCGTCGGCCGCAAGACCCATCCACAGGATGTGGCTGTGCACACGGGAGAGCTCGTGCCAGATAGCGCGCAGATATTCGGCTCGCTCAGGAACCTCGACCCCCATCAGACGCTCGATCGTTTCCGCATAGCCCATGCTATGGCCGAACGCGCAAATGCCGCAGATACGCTCTGCCACGTAGATGAACTGGTTATAGTCGCGCGTTTCCGAAAGCTTCTCGAGGCCGCGGTGAATGAAGCCGATCTGGGGGATTACCTCGACAACACGCTCGTCTTCGCAGACGAGGTCCAGGTGCAGCGGTTCGGGCAAAACCGGGTGCTGCGGCCCGAAGGGGATGATAGTCGCTTTTCCCATTACCGCTCCTCCTTTCCATTCGCAAGCTCGTCCTGAGCCGATGCCGGGGCAGCGGACTCAGCGGCGGCCTTTTTGGCTGCAGCTTCTGCCGCAGCCTTCTTCGCCTTGGCCGCTTTCGCGGCAGCGATCTTCGCCGCCTTCTTCTTCTCTGCGGCCAGCTCGGGCGAGATCACGCTCATGGGCACTTCGACGGCAACATCGTAGAATTTGCCACCGAAGTCGATGGCGATGTTCTTGATCGTCACGCCGAACAGATCGTGCGCTTCGTTTTCGAACACGAAAGCCGCCAGAAACACATCCGTGATGGACGGAATCTCGTCTTCGGGCTTCACGTCCACGATCGTGCGGTTCCAGATGTCATCGTCCCTGCGCAGGCTGTAGACCAAGTCGGTGCCCTCGTCGGTGCGGGCGGCCAGCATCTGCACGAACTGCCAGCCGTCGTGCTTGGCCGCTATCACCCAGTTGAGCAGCTCATTCGGGGCGATAGTGGAATACTCTTCCTTGAATGCCATTACTGACCCCCCTCCTTGCGCTTCTTCTCGAGTTCGGCTGCCTTCTCTTCCAGCTTAGCTACGCCGGCCACGACCGCATCGATGATGCTTTCGGGACGGATGGCGCATCCGGGAGCGTAGACGTCCACGGGAATGGCCTGGTCGACACCGCCGATGACGTTGTAGCAATCACGGAAGATGCCGCCTGTGCAAGCGCAGATACCGCACGCCACGACCACCTTCGGCTCGACCATCTGCTCGTAGATCTGCTGGACGACCTTGATGTTTCGCTCGTTCACGCTGCCGGTGACCAAAAAGATGTCGGCGTGCTTCGGGTTGCCCGTGTTGATGACGCCGAAGCGCTCGGCATCGAAGCCGGGGCACAGCGCCGCCAATACTTCGATGTCACAGCCGTTGCAACTGCTGCCGTCGTAATGAATAACCCAAGGGGATTTCGATGCGTAACCCATGTTCAGCACCTCCTAGAGCAAGGTCAGGGCGGCAAGGTTCACGCCGCCGGCCACCAGTGCCACGAGCCAGGCGGAAGTGAGCATGTGCTGCCACTTCACGCGAGCAAAGTTGTTGTCGATCCAGATTTCCAGCAGGAAGGCCACAAGCGCCAGGACTGCTGCGAGCACAAACGATGCGGGGTTGCCCCACACGAAGAACATGCCCACCCAGCCCAAGAACAGCACGCTTTCGCACCAGTGCATGATCTCGACGAGCGCCAGCGTAGGACCGCTCATCTCGGTGGTCATGCCCTTGACGATCTCTTGGTGAGCGTGATGGCTCATGGACAGGTCAAAGGGGCTTTTGCGCAGCTTGATGGTGAGGATGAACATCAAGCCCAGGAAAGCCGCCCAGCCAACCGTGATAAGAGGAATGCCGGCATCACCAAGCACCGAAACCTCGAAGCTACCGGTGGACAGGTAGAACACGACGGCCATGATCAGCACCATGGGCTCGTAGCTCATCACCTGCAGCGTCTCGCGCGCGGCGCCCACTTCGGCGTAGGGGCTGCGGCTGGAATACGCCGCCACGATGAACAACAGGCTGGAGAGCGTGATCACGAACACGCACAGCAGCAGGTTGCCGCCGGCGAAGAAGATGCCGCCCGCCACGATGGCGAACACGAGTGCGCCCAGGATGTAGGCATGCTCGGCGGAGTTCACGCTCACGCGCTCCTTGCCCAGAAGCTTGCGGACGTCGTAATAGGGCTGCAACAACGGAGGCCCGACGCGACCCTGCATCTTCGCGGAAACGACACGGTCGATTCCAGCGAGCAGGCAGCCCACGATGGGGCCCAGTATGGCGAAGGCCACGCAACCGATGAGTATCTGAATGATATGCATTGTGCGCTCCCCTCTATACGAACAGCAACAGGAACATGAGCGAGACCAAGATGGCAACCACCATGATCGCGCCGCACAGAGCCGAACCCGCAGGCGAGATCAGCCGCTCCCCGAAGATGTTTTCCAGATACATGTTGCGAGCCGTAGCCTGCGTTTCGCCGGAAAGAGCGTTGCGGTACATGCGATTCGTGTTGTCCACGTTCACGCCGGCAAGGTAGATGTCGACCTTGCGCGCCTTCGTATTGCCGGTTCCGCCGAACATCACGATGAGCAGGAACAGACAGCACACGGCGGCGATCCACAGGTTGTCGTCGGCGATTGCCTGGGCGGACATGCCAAACGCCTGAGCCAGGTAAGGCTCCACGAGCGCGTTCGAAATCACCGGGATGGCCACGCAGCAGACGACGGCCAGCACGGCCATGAGCGTCGTGGCAATCCATTCGCTGCCATGCACCGTGGTCTCCACGTTCTCGGGGTCGCCCGCGATGCCTGCGAGCTTGCCGAGCCATTTGGCCCAGAACATGAAGGTGGCTGCGCTGCCGAAGGCAAGCAGCATGATGAGCACAACGTTGCCCGTCTCAGCAAAGGACATGAGCGTAGCCCACTTGCTGATGAGCATACCGAATGGCGCGATGAACATGACCATGATGCCCAGCATCATGTAGCGGGCCAGGCGAGGCATACGCTCGAACAGCAGGTCCATGTCCTCGATGTTGCGGCTGCCGATGTGATGCTCGGCAGTACCGACACACAGGAAGAGCAGGCTCTTGGCGATGGCGTGGAACAGGATCAGGAAGCATGCGGCCCATACGGCTTCCGGCGTACCCACGCCGGCGCAAGCCGTGATCAAGCCCAAGTTCGCGATGGTCGAGTAAGCCAGCACGCGCTTGGCATTGGTTTGGCTGATGGCCATGCAGCTGCACAGCAAAAACGTGATGGAACCCGTGAGGATTACCATGGTCTGCGGAACGATGCTCACTGCCAACAGCGGGGCGATCTTCACCAGCAGGAACACGCCAGCCTTGACCATCGTGGAGCTGTGGAGCAGGGCGCTGGTGGGCGTAGGAGCCACCATGGCGCCAAGCAGCCAGGTATGGAAGGGCATCTGCGCGGCCTTGGTGATGCCGGCGAACGCCAAGCAGCACACCGGGAGCATGGCCAGCATCGGTATAGCCTGTCCTTGCATCAGGAATTCGTCAAGCGAAAGCGTGTTGAACACCAACGCGCAGGCGAACATCGCTACCAGAAACGCAATGCCACCCAGCAGGTTCATGATGATCTGACGGAAGGCGTTGTTGATGGCTTCCTCGGTACGCGTGTAACCGATAAGCAGGAAGGAGCACAGCGTGGTGATCTCCCAGCCGGTGAACAGCCAGCTCATGTTGTTGCTGAACACGATCAGATACATCGCACCCAGGAACAGGAACATGAGCATGAAGAAGAACGGACGGCGATCGGCGGCATCTTCGGGCTCATGGTCTTGGAAATCTTCCATGTAGCCGAGCGCATAAACGCAGATGCCGCTACCCACGATGCCGATGACGAGCACCATCAACAAGGTGAGCGAATCAAGGTAGAGGCCGTATTGCACTTCGACATGATGGGCAAACCCCAAATCGAAGATGATCGAACCAACTACCTGCACGACGGCGAGCACGCCCGCCAGCACGTTCTTGTAGCGGACCGCAAAGCTCAATATGACTGCGGCAATGGCGATACCCACCGCCAAACACACCCAATCGAGCGCCTGCGAGCTGAACTCGAACGGCACGTATCCCGCTGCAAGGTAGCGTGCTACCAAAACGCACGATGCGATGGCGATGAGAGCCGCAGACCCATAGACGATGGGCTTGCGAGCCGACTCGCTGCGCACGAGCGCGAGCAGCACGGCTGCGATGAGCGGGAACAGAATCAGAAAGCCAACCAGCAGCACTGTCTTTCCCTTCTCCTCCGATTTTGAAACTGGACCCTCTCCAGTATAAATACTAATTGTAGTCGCTCGAAGGCACGAAGGGGACTCTTTTCGCCGAGAAAGTTCAAGTAGTCGGTATCCGATTCATGCAAACCCAAGGTCAACCCCAAGCGGCCCGCAAACGAACGCGAGCGGCATGAGAAACAGGAACCATGAGAAACAGCATGAGTGAGAAACGGGAGAAACAGGGACGGGTTCATTTTCTCATTTGCCGAGAACGGAGGAGAAACGGGGACGGGTGCATTTTCTCATTTGCGGCCAGTCATGCAGTGGCATTCGCTTGCCGTCAGCATATGAGAAAATGCACCCGTCCCCGTTTCTCCCTATCGCGGCCAGTCATGCAGTGACATTCGCTTGCCGTGAGAAAATGCACCCGTCCCTATTTCTCGTCCCTATTTCTCGTTCTACTTCTCCCCTGCCTGAGAAAATGCACCCATCCCTATTTCTCCTATTTCTCGTTGACGAGGTAGAAGGCAGGGTCGCCTTTGAACGAGGCCGCATAGGCGCCGTCGGCGGTGACGTAGATCGCACAGGCTTCGGGGGTTTGGGAGCCCGCAGGATATGCCTTGGCGTCTTCGAGGTATTGAACGATCTGATCCGAATCGATTACCTGAGGATTCCCTTTCGAATCGGCAACCAAGCGAAGCTCGTGACCAGAAGCCAATTCGATTCGGGGGAAGTCTCGAGCAAGCGAATCTGCGGGGGATTTCGACGACGAACCTTCCTCGTCAAAGTCGTCAAGCTCCTGACTTGCAGACGCCTCTTCGCCATCCGAAGCCATTGCGCCCTCGCTTTCGTTATCGCCAATGAAATCTTCCGGTGTCGCAGGCGGCGCTTCGCATGCATCTTCGGAATCGGCGGGCATCTCGTCTGCGTATTCGTATGCGATACCAGAATCGCGCTCGTTGCCTTGGGAAGCCGGTTCTTCGTTCGTGGCTTCCATCGACGGACTGGCAGCATCGTTTGCGCCCATCGGCAGGTTGAATGCCACCACGCCCGCAACGAGAGCAACCATCAGACACGCGGCAACGGGTAATGCGAAACGCAGCACGCGCAAGTCGCGCTTCGGCGCTTGAGCTGCATACGCTCCCGCCTCTGGGACCTGATCGCCTGGATAAGCTTTTGCCGTCTCGAAATCAACGACTTTGGCAGGCGCCTTCGCCGCTGCGGGGTTCGCATCGTTTGCAGCATTTCCCGTCACTGCAAAACCTGCAGCGTCCGCGCTCCTTTCGCGGCTAAGCTGGTCGATGAAAAGCGGGGCATCTTCTGCAGCTGTTTTTCCGGCGGATGCCTGCGAAAGCTGGCCCAGCATGCGCGAAAATGATTCCTCGGGCAACTGCACCTGCCCGTAGGCGCTGTGGACGCGCTCCGTCAGAATAGCGTCGAATGCCTCGTCGGCCTGCACGCGCTCGTCTGTGCGCTCGCGCTTAGTGTCGTCCATGCTCGTCACCTCCCAGGATATCGCGGAGCTGGTTGCGCGCCTCGGCTAGCCAATTACGTACCGTAGATGCGTTTGCCCCCAGCATCTGGGCTATTTCCCCAGACTTGTAGCCTTCGTAGTAATGCAGGTACACGCAGATGCGATGAGGGTCTTTCAAGGCGAGGACAGCATCCAGGGTCTCGTCGCGCACGTTCGGGTCTTGCACATCGGTGGGCATCTGGGCGCTGCGCGTGCGATGAGCGCTCTTCAGCACGTCTTTGCAGGCGTTCGCCGCGCAAGTGATGAGCCAGGCCTTCTCGTGTTCGGCATCGTTGAAGGAGCGCGGTGTCGCGACGAGCTTCATGAACACCTGCTGGACCACGTCTTCAGCATCGGAAGGCGAGCGCAGGTACGTGAGGCAGACGCGGTAAACCGTGTTGGCTTGGCGCCTGAATACCCCTTCTATGTCGAATGCCTGCGTCAGATCGACCTCCCGTCGTGGTTCGAATCATGCTACCACGACGGGAAAGACGCATATCCGAAGCTCGCATCTGCAAACGCAATCGTCACAGCTTCGCATTTCGTGCTTGCAATGGCAATCGCGCGGTACCCTCGTTCAAAGTACTGGGGCTGCCATGCCAGATCTCCCATTCGCAGCCCCTTGCACCAATTCCAGATTCGAGCGCTTACTATGCCTCGCCGTCGATGTCGGTCACGACGTCCCAGTCGCCGTCGTCAAGGTCATCATCGCCAGATGCGTACAGGTCGTTCTCGTGCGCCATTTCGATCAGCTCGCACAGCTCTCCGCGCAGATCGTCGCTACCAGCAGCACCATCGGCCAAATCGTACGCGCTTTCGTAAGTGGAAGAACCAGCGTACTGCGAATCGCGAAGCAGCATTCCGAACTCGATCACGCCAGCCGCAAATTCCCAATCGGCGCCGGGGTCTTCGGAGAGGTCGCTCCCGCTTACAACGACCTGCTGTTCGGCCTCGCCACCGGATACGGGCTTGTAGCGCATAGTGCAAGTTGCCCATTCGTCGCCGCCCGCCGGCTTTGCCTGGTCGTCTTGTCCGTACTTGAGGTCGGCCGTCGGAATGTCCATCTCGGAATCAACGGTTGCGATTTCATAGGCCACGGTGAACTGATGGCCCGGACCCACATCGCCCGCATCGGCTTCGCTGTCCTCGAACTCGGCGTCTTCCATGACGCGGTTCTCGTAGCCGACAAGGCGGTAGCCCTTTACCTGGGCGGGGTTGAACTCCACCTGGAACTTCACGTCGTCGGCCAAGGGAACCAGGTTCGCCGTCAGGTTCTCGCCGAACACCCGCTCGGCTTCTTCCTGGCAGTCGATGTAGTGGTATTGGCCATTGCCGTTATCGGCCAGGGTTTCCATCTTCGTATCCTTGTAATTGCCCTCGCCAAAGCCCAGCACGGAAAGGTAGATGCCGGTGTCGCGCATTTCGCTCACGTAGTCGTGCAGGTCACTTTCGCTTGTAATGCCCACGTTGAGGTCGCCGTCGCTGGCCATGATGATGCGGTTCACGCCACCTTCGATGTAGTTATCCTGGGCAAGCTCGTAAGCCATAGCCAAGCCTGCTTGGCCGTTGGTGCTACCGTCGGCGTCTATATTGCGAATGGCCCGCATGATTTCGCGCTTGTGGTCACCCGCAACGCCCTCGGCCAGCACTTCTTCGCTCCCCGCATACGTGACGATGGACACACGGTCGTTTTCGTTCAGGTCGTCGAGCAGCTCGCCGAACGTCTCCTTCAGCAGCGGCAGCTTGTCAGGCTCGTCCATAGAACCTGAGCTGTCGATAAGAAACACCAGGTTACGCCCTGCTTCAGCTTCGGCTTCGCGATCTTCCTCGGCTGTGGAAAAGCCCAGTACCAGCAACTTCGTGTCGGGATTCCAGGGACAGTCGCCAAGCGATACGGTCGCAGCGAACAGGTCGTCGCCTTCGGGTGTGGCGTAATCGTAATGGAAGTAGTTGAGCATCTCCTCGATGCGCACCGAACCGGCAGGGATCTCGTCTGCTGCATACCCTTCGGAAAGCATGCGACGCAGGTTGCAATACGAAGCGGTATCCACGTCGGCGGAAACGGTGGAAAGCGGACTCGTCGCCACCGCCGTGAAACCGCCTTCTTCCAAAGTGGCATATTCTTCGGTGTTGAAAGGCTCGTCGTAAGGCATCAGGGGTGGCTCGCACTCCTCTGCGTAGTACTCGGATGAATCGGCCATCCCAAGAGAGGTGTCTTCGTAGGAATCATAAGAATCCGTGCAGCAAGCATCTCCGCTTTCCGTGGTCTCCGTCGGGGTTTCCGAAATCGCGTAATCAGGCTCTTCGCCCTCAGGCGAACCAGCCATAAGGCTCGCACACCCAACCATCGGCCACGTCAGACCCATGGTCAAAACGGCCGCCATACCGAAACGTGCGGCACGGCGCCACCTTGAATCCATCCACGTTGCCGGCATGACCATCGTCTGCGCGCGATGTGCACCCGCTTCTTCCTTGCTGTTGGCGGAATTCCTGCCGATGATCTCCATCGAACTCGATTTCATGATGGCTCCTGTCTCTTCGTGTTTTCGCCCTTTGCCCACAACACGAACGAACCACCGTTTTTGTCCGAACTTTTTCGAACTTTTTTAAAGCCATAGAAAAGAGCCGCCCCTCCACGTGGCGTGAACAATCGTGAAAAATAGCAGACGCTATGCGTTTTACCGCAATGCTCCCATACAATTGCTCCCAACAAACGGCGGAGGTAGACGAAGACAAGGACGTATCAGCCGTGAGCAAGACCGACAGGCACATTCCCAACGCAATGGAAATACGCGGGGCGCGCGTGCACAACCTCAAAAGCGTTAACGTCGACATCCCCTTGCAAAGGCTCGTGGGAATCGCAGGCGTGTCGGGGTCGGGCAAGTCCTCCCTTGCGCTCGGCGTGCTCTACGCGGAAGGCTCTCGCCGTTATCTGGAAGCCCTTTCCACCTACACGCGCCGCCGCATGACCATGGCGGCGGAAGCCGACATCGACAGCGTGGAGTATGTGCCCGCGGCACTCGCACTGCATCAGCGGCCCGCCATGCCCAACGTGCGCTCGACATTCGGAACCTCGACCGAGCTGCTCAACAGCCTGCGTTTGATGTTCTCGCGCCTTGGCAGCCACTGCTGTCCGAACGGCCATCCCACGCCGCCGAGCATGAACGTGGCGCTCGAGCAGCCCATCACATGTCCCGAGTGTGGGGAGCGATTCTTCGGTCCCGGCGCCGAAGCTATGGCATTTAACAGCGAAGGTGCTTGTCCCACCTGCCAGGGCACGGGCATCGTGCGCGAAGTTGACGCATCGACCCTGGTGCCAGACGAGTCGAAGACCATCGACGAAGGCGCCGTGGTGGTGTGGGGCAGTCTTATGTGGTCGCTTATGAAGGACATCTGCCGCGAGATGGGTGTGCGCACCAACGTGCCGTTCCGCGAGCTTTCAGACGAAGAACGCGACATCGTCTTCCGCGGGCCAGCCGACAAGAAGCATATCCTGTACTACAACGAGAAGACCGGTACAGCCGGCGAGATGGACTTCACGTATTTCAATGCCATCTACACCGTGGAAAACGCGCTTTCGAAAGTGAAAGACGAAAAGGGGCTCGCACGCGTGGCGCGGTTTCTTCGCGAAGCCCCCTGCCCCGATTGTGAGGGCACCCGCCTTTCGGCCAGCGTGCGCCAAACGCAACTGCGCGGCATCAACCTGGCGCAGGCAACAGCCATGACGCTCGATGACGCCCTTGCGTGGGTGCGCGACGTGCCCGCAAGCTGCCCAATCGAGCTGCGCGACATGGCGCACAGCATCTGCGGCCAGTTCGAAGCAACCGCAAAGCGCCTCATCGACCTGGGGTTGGGCTACCTTTCCCTCGACCGCGCCTCGACCACGCTTTCCACGGGAGAGCGTCAACGCGTGCAGCTGGCTCGCGCCGTGCGCAACCGTACCACGGGCGTGCTCTACGTACTCGACGAGCCTTCAATCGGGCTGCACCCCAGCAACATCGACGGGCTGCTCGGCGTCGTTGACGACCTGCTCGATCACGGCAATTCCGTTGTCCTGGTAGACCACGACGTCCGCATGTTGCGCGAAGCCGACTGGCTCGTGGAAATGGGCCCCGGCGCCGGCAGCAGAGGCGGTGTCATCGTGGCTCAAGGCAGCGTTGAGCAGGTTCAGGGCAATCCGCATTCGATCATCGGCCCGTTTCTGGCGGGAACAGAGCGCGCCATTGTGCGCAACCGCGCCCATGATCGGGAATTGTTCGCACAGGGAGCCATTTACCTGCACACCGACCAGATACATACCGTACATCCACTCGAGCTCATGCTTCCCAAGGGCAAGCTCTCCGCCGTGACGGGAGTTTCGGGCTCGGGAAAGACCACGCTCGTGCTCGAGAGCCTCGTTCCCGCATTGCAAGCCCACATTGCCGGCTCCCCGCTCCCAAAGCACGTTCGCGAGCTGGACGCGCCGAGCATCGGCAAGGCAAAACTCATCGACGCAACGCCTATCGGGGCAAACGTGCGCTCCACCGTGGCCACCTACAGCAACGTGATGGACGACTTGCGCAAGCTGTTCGCAAAAACCGATGACGCTTGCGAAGCCGGCTTGAAGATGAAGGACTTCAGCTACAACACCGGCAGCCTGCGCTGTCCGGACTGCGATGGCACTGGACAAATCTCGCTCGACGTGCAGTTTTTGCCCGACGTGGACATCACCTGCCCCACTTGCCGCGGAAGCCGCTATCGAGCAGACGCGAGCGACATCCGTTTCTTTCCGCCAGCCAAGCGCACACCCAAACAGAGCCGCGGAACAAGAAAGGTTGGGTCGTCCAAAGCCGACGGGCAACCGTCTTCCGATGGCCCTAACGCTCGAAACACCGCGAGTTCGGCGCCCCCCAAACCTTTCGGGCCTTCATGCGAAATCGAAAGCGAAGGAGTATCCCTCCCGCAGCTCATGGGCTACACCGTCGATCAGGCGCTCGAGCTGCTCCTCGGCGCAAAGGGCATCGCTACGAAGCTGCAAACGCTTTCCGACCTGGGGTTGGGCTACCTCACCTTAGGCGAAGGCACGCCTGCGCTTTCCGGTGGCGAAGCGCAACGGCTCAAGCTCGCAAGCGAAATGGGCAAGACGCAGCATGACGCCGTCTTCGTGTTCGACGAGCCCACCATCGGGCTGCATCCTCTTGACGTACGCACGCTCGTAGACGTGTTCCAGCGCCTCATCGACGCCGACGCCACCGTCGTGGTGATCGAACACGACCTGGACATGATCGCGAATGCCGACTACGTGGTGGACATGGGACCTGGTGGCGGCATCGCAGGCGGGCGCATCGTGGCCTGCGGCACTCCCGAGCAGGTTGCCGCATCTCCCGATAGCATCACGGCACGCTACCTTGCAGAAACGCTAGCAGAGCAAGAATAGCACCAGGAATCCGGCGCTTCAGACAAGAAACCGCGCATCGCAATTCTTGTAACGAACACCTTGTCCAAGATGCGCGCATTGCAGAAAACACGATGCACGGTTTTCATGAAACGAGGCCGATCCTCTACGTCAGCTTCATTCCTGTTGTTCGATTTAGCGGGCGCCGCCCCCGCCCCCGCCGCCCCCGCCGCTGCGCTCTTGCGGGCCGGTGTAGGAATCGATGCCGCCGATATTGGTCACGTCGGCATAGCCAAGCTTCTTCAAGACAGCAACCGCACGCGAGCTGCGCGCACCGGAAAGGCAGTGCACGTAGAGCGGGGTATTCAGGTCGGCCAGCTTCGCCTTGATGGTGGGCAGCTGATTCAGGGGCACGTTTATAGCGCCCTTGATGTGGCCTTTCGCAAACTCGTCGGCACTGCGCACGTCGAGAATAACCGCCTTGGCATCCGAGCGCGCCTCGGCAACGTAGTCGTCGATGCCCTTGCCAGACTTGGCTTGCGAAAACGGGTTCTTCAATGCCATGATTCCTCCTTATGAACACGACGATCTTTCAATTGAAATGATACCCTTCATTGTCACCAGACAAAACAGCATCGCCGTAATTCCCCTTGAAGTCACGAAAAGGGGCCGCACCTTGTTAAACAGCGTGCATAGAGGTTGAGATGCTGGAGAAAACCCTGGTCGCGTTATCGTTTCAGCGTTTGCGCATGCTCATGCACGGAAAATGGCTGGTTTGCACTTCGGGCATGCTCTGGCGAAAACACCTGCTGCACCGCATCGTGGCTTTATTGCGCTCATGTTAATATTCGCGCACCCGACCCCCCGTCGCAACGTATACTCAACTGCGTATTGCGTTTTCCGCAGCACCCCCTTGGTGGGCGCTGCCGTGTTTGAAGGAGTATTGTCTTGGGCGGCTTTTTTGGCGCGGTTTCTGACCGCGATGTCTCGCTTGACGTGTTCTTCGGTGTAGACTACCACTCTCACCTGGGCACGAGACGTGCAGGTATGATCATTCACGACCAGCACGACGGGTTCCAGCGCGAAATCCACTCCATTGAGAACACCCCGTTTCGCACCAAATTCGAAAAGGAGCTGCACTCCTTTCATGGCACCAGCGGCATCGGCTGCATTTCGGACATGGATCCGCAACCGCTGCTTTTCCGCTCGCATCTTGGCATGTTCGCCATCACCACCGTCGGTGCTATTGGCAACGTGGAAGAGATTCTGGAAAACCGCCTGAACGGACCCGGCAACCAGTTCATGGCCATGAGCTCTGGTGCCGTGAACTCAACCGAGCTGGTGGCGGCCATCATCAACCAGAAAGACGACTTCGTTTCCGGAATCCAGCATGCCATGAACGTGGTCGAAGGTTCGCTCACGCTCCTGATCATGAAAAGCGATGGCCATGTAATCGCCGCGCGCGACAACATGGGCCGCCTACCCGTGCTCATCGGCAAGGACGTCGAGAGCAACGGTTATGCCATCTCGTTCGAATCGTTTGCCTACCAAAAGCTGGGTTACGTTGACGAATACGAACTGGGACCCGGCGAAATCGTGGAAATCACTCCCGACGGCTACACCACGTTGGCACCTGCGCGTGACAAGATGAAGATATGCGCGTTTCTGTGGACCTATTACGGCTACCCGAATTCGCGCTACGAAGGCATGAACGTCGAAGTGATGCGTTATCGAAATGGCCAGATCATGGCGCGAAACGAAGCAGAGTGGGGAACACTGCCCAACGTGGATTACATTGCCGGCATTCCCGATTCCGGCTTGCCGCATGCTATGGGATACGCGCATCAATGTGGCACACCCTTTGCGCGCCCCTTCGTGAAATACACCCCCACCTGGCCGCGCTCGTTCATGCCCACCAACCAAAGCGTCCGCAACCGAGTTGCCAAGATGAAGCAGGTTCCCGTTCCCGAGCTCATCCATGGCAAGAAGCTGCTATTCGTAGATGACAGCATCGTACGCGGCACCCAGCTGCGCGAGACGGTTGAGTTCCTGTACAACGCCGGAGCCAAGGAAGTGCACATGCGCTCGGCCTGCCCACCCATCATGTTCGGCTGCAAGTACCTTTCGTTCTCGCGCAACGATTCCGAAATGGACCTGCTCGCACGACGCAAGGTCCAAGAACTCGAAGGCGCCGAAGGACAAAAGCACCTTGCCGAATACTCCAATGCCTCCACCGAGCGTGGCAAATGCATGCTCAAGGCCATCTGCGAGGAAATGGGATTCGACAGCCTAAGCTACCAGACCCTCGATGGCCTCATCGAAGCCATAGGCATCGATCGCGAAAAGATTTGCACGTATTGCTGGAGCGGCGAAGAGTAGGGGTTTTAAAACTTTTCGATGTCGGGCGCACGCGAAAGGCGTCACAACCCACAAAGCGCATGCAAGCCCTTTCGGCCTGAACACGAGCGAGCCTGGAAGTATCCAGGCTCGCTGTTTCATGATGGTTCGCGATTGAATCACATGCTACACGCGATGTGCACGATCGCGCCTTGTCTGGTTATTGTAGCGAGGGTGGAATCGTGAAGCGTCTCTTTGCGATTCCACCCTCGCTTTTCTGCATCGCGCTGCATGGTTTGTCACTGCGGATGATCTTGGTCCTCGAGATTGGAAAGAAGCTGGAAACCGTCGATCATATGGCGAACGTTTTGCATCTTCGCGTCGAGTTCGGCGCTGAGTTCGGCGCATTGCCACAAAGCATCACTTGTCGCCTTCAGCAGCTCGGGGTCGATGTCCTTCTTGTAGCGAAGGCGATGTTCCAGGCTAGCCCAAAACTCCATGGCAATGGTGCGCAACTGTATTTCAACCTTCATGCGACGTGAGCATTCCGCAAGGAAAATGGGCACTTCGACAATCAGGTGCAAGCTGCGGTACCCGCTGGGCTTTGGGTTTTCGATATAGTCCTTGCGGCCAAGAATCACCACATCGTCCTGGCGGCCCAGACAATCAGCCAGCTGGTAGACATCCTCTTGGAATGCGCAGATGATGCGCACGCCGGCGATGTCGTGCATGTTCCGCTCGAGCGATTCGATGCCAGGCGCAATGCCCGTCCTGCAAGCCTTTTCGTAAATGCTGTCGTATGATTTCAAGCGAGTCTGGATACTGGAAATGGGGTTGCGATCTCGTTCAAGCGAGAACTGCTCGTCAAGGACGCGAAACTTCGTTTCCACTTCTCGGATGGCGCAACGGTAATAGCACATGAGTTCCTGCAGACGCATTCCCGCATCGCGAAGATCTTGTCCCGAAGCCCCGCCGTTCGACGGCGATCCTTGTATCGCCCATCTGGCCATCTTGCCCAAGCCGGAAACGGCATGCTGATGAGCATCGCCCAATGCCGTCCCCTCGTTGGTCTGCTTGCTTATCCACATATCAGCACCCCTTTGTCGGGCCAATAGGCGTTCCGCCGCTCAGCGAACGGCGGAACCGGCAACTAGTATTTGGGGAACGCTTTTGAAGGATCGGGGGTATCGTCGTTGAGCCGTATGCCGTTTACCAAGATCTCGCTCGCGGTGCTTTCGGTAATGAGCACAAGAGACGCCACCGATGCAGCGCTTTCGAGAGCGATACGCGTGACCATGGCAGGATCGATGATGCCCATCTCGATCATGTTGCCAGTCTGGCCGGTCTTGTAGTCGCGACCCCAACCAGCTTCGGCCTCACGAACCATGTTCGCCTCGATGACGCCTTCGAAGCCAGAGTTCTGCGCGATGGTGCGCAGCGGGAACTCGAGCGCCTTGCGAACGATGTCCACACCCAGCTGTTCTTGCGGGGTGACGTCCAAAGTGTCGAGCACGCGGGTTGCGTTCATCATGGCAACGCCGCCACCAGCCACAACGCCTTCGGCAATGGCGGCTTTGGTGGCGCACAGGGCGTCTTCCATGCGGGATTTCAGCTCTTTCAGCTCGGCTTCGGTATGGGCACCGATCTTGATGGTAGCCACGCCGCCGCGCAGGCGCTGCAGGCGCTCTTCGTAGCGCTCTTTGATGAAGTAGGACATCGTCTGCTCGATTTCCTTCTTCACGTTCTCGATACGCTTTTCAACGGCGGCGGGATCGCCATGGCCGCCGATGATGAGCGTGGAGTCCTTCGAAACGACTACGCGATCGCAGCTGCCGAGCATGTCGATCGTCACGTCTTCCAGGCGCATCTTCATCTCGGAGCTGATGAACGTACCGCCCGTGGCGATGGCGATGTCTTCGAGCGTGAGCGTGCGACGCTCCTTGAATTCGGGACATTCCGTGGCGATGGTGCGGAACGTGCCACGCACCGTGTTCAGCATGATGGTGTGCAGCGCTTCGCGGCGCAGGTCGTCGGAGATGATGAACAGATCACGCTTAGATTGGACCACTTGCTCCAGAAGGGGAATAAGAGGCTGGACCGCCATGAGCTCGTAGTCGGTGATCAGTATGAGCGGGTTTTCGAGCTCGCCGATCATGTGCTCGTGGTCGGTGACCATGGAGTCGGAAACCCAACCGCGATCGTACTGAATGCCCTCGACGACTTCCACTTCCACGCCGGGAACCTTCGCGTCCACGCAGGCGATTCCCGTGGTATCGCCCACGGCCTCCACTGCCTCGGCGATGGTTTCTCCTACCTGCTCGTCTCGCGACGAGATGTAGGCGATGTTGCGAACCTGCTCGCGAGTGGTGATTTGGACGGCGTCTTCTTTGATGGTGGCAACAGCGGCCTTCACGCCCTTGTCGATGCCACGGCGGATAGCCAACGCATCGGCCCCGGCAGCTACCAGGCGCAGGCCTTCGCTCACGAACACGTCGGCCAGAAGCGTGGCGGTCGTGGTGCCGTCGCCAGCGAGTTCGTTGGTTTTTTCCGCCGCCTCGATAACCATCTTGGCACCCATGTTCTCTACCTGGTCAGCCAGCTCGATCTGCTTTGCGACGGTGACGCCGTCGTTGGTGATGGCCGGAGCGCCCCAAACGCTTTCGAGAGCCACGTAACGACCTTTTGGCCCAAGCGTGACCCTCACGGCATCGGCGAGCTTGTGAATGCCGTTAGCTAACCCGTTTCGGGCATCTTCGTCGTAGAGAATTTCCTTTGCCATCCGTCATCTTCCTTTCCAACAGCGCAAACGGCACGATGCCGCGTATTTACCACACCTTCAAGAGGGTGCAAGCAATCAGTTATCAGGCACGCTAGCACTATCCGCCCAAGAGTGCTAAACCAGTCTACTACTCTTGCGACGCAACGCAAGTGCAAGTAGCGAACCTGTTACGAAACGACACCGACAGCATGCGACAGCCAAGGCCGTTCCTCAGCTGTCACATTGCGACACCGCAAAGCAGCGGGTATCTTGCTGCCGCAAGTCGCCCATGGTGAGACAGCGAAGTTCAATCTGGCAAGCGCGATGGGGCCGACGGGCTAGAATCCCCCTCACCCTGCAAAAAAAGAGCAGGTCCGTTTTTTGGACCTGCAGTATCATCCTGGCGGAGAGATGGGGATTCGAACCCCAGATACCCTTTTGGGGTATACACGATTTCCAATCGTGCTCCTTCGGCCAGCTCGGACATC
>JBGUXY010000046.1:0-6581 GCA_045118335.1 Eggerthellaceae bacterium | reverse complement strand
TCCTTTTTATGGTACATGGTGGTATATTGGCTTCTCGTAGGATTGCAGTGTAGCGGAGGCCTTCCAATCCCGACACTCCTTTCTTTCTGACACCAGGCCCCGCTACCATGGCTTCATGCCGGTTAAGGTCCGGGACCGTGAGGGTCGGCCTTTTCTATAAGGCGGCGTCAGCTGGTACTCCAGGGGCGCACGGGCGCGATCCCTCGCGGGGTCGCGCCCGAAAACTATCTAAATGCTTGCAGCAAATTGGATTATCCCGTTGCCCGAGCGGCAGCTAAATAGACTACCGGGTTGGCCTTATACCTTTCCCAGGAATCCACCATTGAGGCGATTGTCTCGCGGTCGCCATCGCTGTTGTCCCAGCCGGTAAACCAATCCCCAACGCTGTAGGGAATGCGGTTGCCGTGGTTTCTTATCTCCGACCTTTTGCCGCACATCCAGCTGATGATCGTCGGCGAGTAGACCTTCTTGAGCCTGAAGTTGTCGAGGGATGCGCCCCACATTACCTTGCGGACGTATCGGTGGGTCCCTCGCTTCTTGCCGACGACGACCATCCGATCCCAGCCGTCGCCCCATTGGACGGGGTATACGTAGACCCTGGTTCCAGGCGCGAAGTGCTTCGTGCCTCTGCGCTCAGTCCTGACGTCATGAAACAGCGCGTCAGAGGGGTATTCCCTGACGTTGGCAACAAGGCACCAAATCCACCTCGGAAGATCTGGCTCGGTTGCAGGAATGCTGATTGTCTCTTCATCCCGCATCGCTATACGACCTTTCACATGAAGCAACTAAAGGTACTGAGCTACAGATAATCAATCCCAGTAAACAGTACATCGGGCTCTTCGAGGATCCGCTTATACACTTTCCTCTTTTCAGATGATATTTCCTGGGACCATCTATGCATTCCAGGTTGGCTCTGAGCCCACCAGAATGTCTCCTCTACGGGGCATTCGCCGCAAATGCGCGGAGACACCACTCCGAAATCTCCGAGCTTCCCCGGGTAATCCCATCCTGCCGACTTCGCCTCTTTGGGCGTGAGCATCTCTTCTTTTCCGCAGACCTCGCAAATATGCTTAAACGGACGGTTCGCCCATCTCTCGTCGTCGAAGTAGTCTTCGGGGTCAACACCTCGGCTGATGCCGTAGTATTCAGGCATCCAGTCAAGCAAAATCGCTATGGTGTTTAAGCTCCTGAATGATTTGTCCCAAACCCCATCATGCTCAGACTTGACCGGGCAGAAGAAGTCACCGAAGTGGGCGTTCTCCATGACAGCAATCACGTCCTGGTTATATACCTTCTCGCACCGAATCTCGCAGAGCTTTTGCACAGGCATGAGCAGGCTGACCAAATGGTCGCAGTAGCGTGGGACGCCGAGGACGCATGGACGCTCCCAACCATTACCCCCAAGTTCGCATATTAGGTAAACCTTCGTTCCCGGAGCGAAGTTCCTCGTGCCCCGGACAACCCTGCCTTCCATGCCAACCTTGTTCTGGTCGACAACGTTGCCGACCAAACACCAAGTCCATTCTGGCAGATGGGGAGTCTCGGCCATGACATCTGCCAATCTGCCGTAGAACTCCTCAGTAGACGCATTTTTCGGAAGAACGCTGAACTGGGCGTCTCCCATGGTCAGTGGCAGCCAAAACCCTTTCTCGTGCTTGTAGAAGTCGATATAGCAAAACGGCTTCGTGTCGTAATGCCCCTCGGCGAGGCTCAATAGATGATCCGGTGGCCTATCGTCCTTTCGCCCGCGCTTAAGCCGCGTACCGTAAAAGTACACCCCATCGAAGAAGTAGCCACGCCATTCGGCTTTCTGTGTATCGTGCGGTGCCCGCGCCCGATGCGTCGGTATTCCAGAAGAGAACATGCGCATTAAGCGTTCCCAGTCATTCCATTGGTAGTGGTAACGCCCCTCATCGGTGACGATGAGCTTGTAGCCCTTATGCTTGAGCTCGCGCTCGATCCTGTCGTATTTTGTTCGCCATGTCGGAGGAGTCCTCAGCAGGCTGTATGCTGTCTTTCTTCTTGACGTTGTATCTATGACGAGGTCGTCGCCCGCGATACAGTCCTCGATATTGCAGAGCGCTACCTCGAATGCGTCGTTTGCCTTGCAGGCCTCGTATTCGCGCTCAAATCTTGGGTCGACGCACGACGAGCCTTCATAAGCAAAGGGGAATATGACCGTTATCCGATCCATGGTTCTCGCTTTCTAGTCGGGCCGCGCCGTTTCCGACGCGGCCCTTGAAGAGCTCGGTCCTATCGGACCCCAACCCTACGGTCGGTATTTAAGAATTGCTCGCTCGCTTGCGATAAGAGAATTATCGAGTATGGGTGCACGATTGCGTGTTCCATGCATGGGACATGTTAGCCCACTTTTGATACGGACCCTATGGCAAGGGACAGGGATGACACGGCTTAGTGCCCTGCATCAAGCTGCACGTTATCCCATATTTCCTTGGCAATGCGATGCTGGGCGACATGGCCGCCGCAGGATCTGTCAAAGCGCCAGCGCCCTTCGTCGTCCTTGAAGCGTACCGGCTCGATGATTCCTCGCTCTTTCAGATCAGCCATCCCGCGCTCGACCTGACGCAATCCAAGGCCCGTGAACTCGGCGATGCTCAACGCAGAGGCCCTGCCGAGCCTCCCATCGTCATAGACTTTCCTGCACAGAGCGAGCATCACGATGAGGCCGTTTCGCCCGACTTTCCGTGCGGAGAGCTCGGCTATAAGCCCCTGCGGGATCGTGGTGAAGGCAAGGGGCGGATAGCGGGCGAAGCGGCCTGGTTCGGCTATCCTTCCTTCTTCTCGGGCTGACATTCTGCTGCCTGGATACGGAACTGCTCGTTGATGTAGCTCTCGCAAGCCGTCGTGCTCGTGCGCCAGGAGTTCCTGATCCTGAACGCCTTCAGCTCGCCTGCCCGCGCCAGCCTCAGCACCGTGTTGTACGAGATGCTGAGGATGCGCGACGCCTCATGGAGCGTGATTATCCTCTCTGGCGCCATCGCCACCTCTGAAGCCCTCTCAGTGCCCATGCGCCCGTCCTTCCCCTAGGCTCCCAATGATGCAGGAGAGGCTACATCTTTTCTCACGCCTCGTGCGGGTTTCTTGCCGAAACAGACGCGTTGTTTGCCAAAACAGTCGGGGATTGTTCCAAAACGTGTCTTCGGGAGGGGCGGGCCCGCTCCCGAGAACTCGCGGGTTAAAGGACAAAACGTGTTGGTAAGTTTATTCCCATTCGACTCGCCATGGAAGTGCATGCCTTAGCTCAGACCGAACATGTGTTTGTCAATGGCTGTTTCGGCAAAGATTTTCGGGACTCCCTTCATGCCTTGCGGAGTTGACCTAAAACCGGCAATCCCAACAACGCTTTCAAACAGAACGACCCCGGCGAACCGAGGTCGTTCCGTTGGATCCCAAAATGAACCGCAGGGGAGTTTCTCCGATGGTCCGTCTTAGGCGTTCGCGCCCCAGATGGCGATGCGCTTATCGGGGGCGAGGTACATGCCATCGCCCTCGGCCACGCCGAGCGTATCGTACATCATGTCGTACATCTGGGCGCACACGTTCAAGCGCAGGTTGTTCAGCGGATGGGTGTCCGCCACGGTCGCGGGCAGCGCCTCAGCAACGATAACCTGCCCCCACACAGTGCTGTACGTGGTCAGGAACTGCTCGTAATCGAAGCCCTCGATCTTCTTCGCCTGCTCCATCGCGAGCTGCATGCCGACGAGGTCCGCGCCCGCCTCGGCGACGCAGTTCTTGCCGTCCTCGTTCAGTCCGGGCACGACTTCCATCGTGCTGTAGTAGTCGGCGAGCTTGCTGGTCCTGCTTGTGAAAGCCTCGACGTCCTGTTCGGCGAACACGGGCTCGGGCAGGCCGTACGCGTTGTACTGGGCGCCGCTGAAGTCGAAGCCGTGGCTGATCTCGTGGCCGACGGTGAACCCGAGCGTGGCGAGAAGGTCGGTGTCGCTGATGTCCTTGGTGTAGATCAGGCTCGTCATGTAGCCGGGCAGGATGTTGATGGAGTTGTTGCTCGCATCGTAGAAGGCGTTCGTCATCGTCGGGGACAGCGCGAACCAAGAGTAGACCGCGCGCGCGGGTTGGCCGAACATCTCGGCCTCGCGGTCGATGCGGTATTGCTTCATCTTCAGGTAGTTGCCGAACAACGTGCCGCCCTGGTCCGTCGGCGTGAGCTCGAGGGCGCCGTAGTCGAAGTAACCGCCATCGGGCTCGAAGATGTTGAGCGTCAAATGGTCGAGCTTCTCGAGCAGGTTGGCCTTCGACTCGTCGCTGACCCACGTTGTCGCGTTGATGAGTTCCTTGTAAGAGGCAATGAGGTCGTTGGTGAGCTTCGTGACGCGGGCCTTCGCCTCTTCGCCCAGGACTTCGTCCTCATAGGTCTTGGCGATGACCTGCGCGAACGTGTCGAGGCTGTTGCAGGCGGTGTAGGCGAACGTGACGGCATCGGGCACGGGCATGCCGGTCTTCTCCAGCATCGCGTTCATCGTCGACGGGTCGCGGTACGGGCGCGTCTCCTTCATGACCGCGCTCTTAGCCATCAGCTTGAGAGAGTCGAGGTTCTCGGCAGTCCAGACCTCGTTGAGGGCCTTGAGGTACTCGGGCTGCGTGATGTAGAGCGGCGCGTTCGCTTTCTTGGTCTTCTCGAGCATTCCCTTCAGGGGGAAGTTGGGGCAAAGCGCGCATATGTCGTCGAGCGGCATTCTGGACTCGCTGTCGACTTTCGCGCTTGTCCCGAACTCCGACTTCAGATACTTGGCGGGGAAATCGGCGTGCTTCCCGTATTGCTTTTCGAAGTCGATAAGCGACATGATCTGCGCTTGCGCCTGTTCCTGTGTCGCGCCCAGTTCCATGAGGTCGACCATCGTATACTGGGCCACTCCCAAGATGGCGTTCTGGAACGCCTGCTCCTGCTCGGGGGTTGCGGCGTCCTGGTAGTACGTGCTGCCGACAAGGAGGCTGTCGGGGCTGAACAGCATGTTCGGCAACACGCTCGCGTCGAATTCCTTTCTCATATCGGTCGCGGCCACAAGCGTTGTGACGAACGGGCTGAAGGGGAAGTCGTTGGCCGTAATGAGCGCGTTCAGCTCGTCAAGCGAGCTGACGGCATCGATCCGGTCGATGTAGGGCTGGATTTCGCTCAGACCCGCCGCTTTCACCGCCTCGGTGTCGGCTGCCTGATTGTAGAAAAGACGCAACTGATCCAAATCGTGACCCGTCTTGGACTCATCCGCGATCACATTGACAACGGTGGCCGGAAGGTCCGCCGAATAGGACATCATGTTCGTGGCCGGTTGCTCCTGGTGCTCCTTGAGGTAATTCCAGGCGTAGTGGGTGTACAGGTCGTCCTTGGCCGAAGGCTGCTCCGCCGGCAGGTTGCCCTGCAGGATGGAGGTGACCCAAGGCTTGCCGTCGAGCTCGGCTGAAGCTGTTGAGCTCGCCGATGCGGCGGCACTGCTGCTTGCCGCCTGGCTGCCGGAGCCGCTCGCGCCCGAGCCGCAAGCGGCAAGGCCGAGCATTGCCGCAAGCAGCAGGCTCGCCACCAGAGCCAAATACTTCTTGCTGATGTTTCTCATAGTGTCCCTTCCCTTGTGAAGTTGAACGCCCCCGCTTTGCATATTGCAACCAATTTGGGGGTGTCGGAATTGTAGCATGCAAACAACACCGATCTGGTCGGCTTTTTCTCAGGGAGGAGAAATTAGGTTATAAAACGAAAACGTAGGCGTTAACCTACGTTCCAAAAACAACGGCGCTGCGTCACTACTCGCATAGGCAGCCGCTAAGTAGATTGCATCACGTTAGCTGCTTAGGGCTAATAATCTATTTTCCCTTTGCAAGGGTTGGTGTTCGACCATCCGCCACCCCCGGCGATGGCTCCAAGCTCTTCTTCGGAAAGCTTGTAGCCCTCTGCTTTAGCAAGCGCCAGTAGTTCTTCGGGGGTTTTGCATGCCTTCGCCTTCTCGCGAAGCTCGGGGCTTAGATTCTTGAAATCCATAACGTTCCCTCCCTTTCGATGGGCTGATGTGCACCAGCCCCGACGCCATGTGTCTGACGATAATAATATACACCAACGGGGCGGCTTGGCTCCATAGGGCGGAGAACAAGACTTTTGTGTACAGGCCGCGAAAAACCTTTTTGTGCGTGTGCGTGCAAATTTGCCGCATCTGACCTGGTGCGAGACAGAACTCGCCGCGGTCCATCGCGCCCGCATGACGAGGGCGCGGGAGTTTATTTCTTTTAAATGGTTTAAACCCTTTTAATTGCCCCCGCCAGGGCGGTACCTATGACGCGGCTGCTCCCGTTGTGGCGATGCCTCTGCTCCCGCCGCTGCGGTACCACTGTTCCCGCCGTCGCGGGGGCTCGAGTTTTCCACTACCGCCACAGCGGTACCAGAGCCGTTTTTCGCCCAAAAATCGACGGAACAATTTCCAAATGTATAGGTAAAATATAGGTCACGGAGACGGTTGACCTATATTGACCTATAAAAAAACAGGCCAGACAAGCGTCTGACCTGCGGTTTTAGTGGTGGAGCATAGGGGGATCGAACCCCTGACCTCATGGCTGCCAGC
>JBGUXY010000045.1:0-8222 GCA_045118335.1 Eggerthellaceae bacterium | reverse complement strand
ACGGGGCTTGGACTTGCCATCACCAAGCAGATGGTCGAGTTGATGGGCGGCACGATCGAATGCGAAAGCGAGATCGGCAAGGGAACCACCTTCACCGTCGTGCTCGACATCCCCATAGCCGACAGGCAGCGCGAGGATATGCAGCTCGATCCCATCGATGTCCTGATCGTGGATGACGACGAGATTCTCCTGGAGACGGCAGCAGACGCCCTCGAGTCCCTCGGCGCCACAGCCGACCAGGCCCATAGCGGGCGTGAAGCGCTCGAGATGATCGCCCGCCGGCACGAAGCTGGCCGAGATTACGGTGTCGTAATCCTGGACTGGAAGATGCCCGATATGGACGGCATCGAAACGATTCGTCGAATCCGCGAAGAAGTAGACGCCGGCATTCCCACCCTGCTGGTTTCCTCCTATGATTGGTCGGACATCGAAGACCAGGCAAAAGAGGCAGGCGCCTATGGATTCGTCAGCAAGCCGCTCTTCCGCTCTACTCTCTACGACAAGATCAACGACCTTATCGGGGTGGAGTCAAAATCCGTCGAACCAGAAGACGACTATTCCGACCTGGAAGGGCTGCACATCCTCATCGCGGAGGACAACGACATCAACTGGGAAATCATCTCCGCAATGCTTGGCATGTTCGGAATCACGACCGACCGCGCGGAAAACGGCCGTATTTGCGTGGACATGATGCGCGAAGCGGCAACGGGAAGCTACGAGCTGGTGTTCATGGATGTGCAGATGCCGGAGATGAACGGCCTCGACGCTACAAGAAACATCCGGAAGCTGGAAGACCCCTGGGCATCTTCCATTCCGATTATTGCCATGACGGCGGATGCGTTTTCGGAAAACGTTACGGAATGCCTGAACGCCGGAATGAATGGCCATATAGCAAAACCAGTTGACATCAAGCTTGTCGTAAAGGAAATACGAAGGATAAAGGAAGGAAAGAACCAATGAAAAAGGTGGTTTTTGCACTCTTGACGGCACTGATGGTCTTGTGCCTGAGCGCATGCAATTCTCAGTCTCAGGAATCGGAACCCGCAGCGTCGGAGGCGGAGGGGTTCCAGCCAGCGCTGGACACTACCACGGCATGCCAGATCAACGTAGCAGGCAGCTACAGCAATTTCGAGGCGCTGGAAGCAGAATTCGACCGGTTCAACGAGTATTATCCCGATGTGGAACTGACGTACACGAAGATTGACGACTACAACAACATCATCGGTACGGTCCTAGATGGAAACGACGCCCCTGATATCTATTTCGATTATTCCTGGATGTATAACCGGGAACCTTATGCAGCGGCTATCGAGCACGCCGAAAACCTGGCCGACCCTGCGCTGGGCCTGGATCTGGACTGCATCCGCTCCAATATCATCCTAAAGACGGACGACGGCACGCTTCCCATGGTCCCGGTTTTCTCGACCACCTACGGCATGCTCGTGAACGAAGACCTGTTCGAAAAGGAAGGCTTGAGCGTTCCCACCACCTACGAGGAACTGGTATCCGTGTGCAGCGCGTTCCGTGAAAAGGGCTACGAGAACCCGATCATGGGCTATAGCGCATCGGAGACAACATCGATCTTCACCTTGACAGCCTACCCGCTTTTCTGCGAAACGATAGCAGACGATGCCGAGGCCGTAGAAAAGCTGAATGCCCTTGACCCCTCGGCCGGCGAGTACATGCGTCCCGCCATTGAAAGGGAAGGGCAGTTCTTGACCGACTGCGATGTGGACCTTGATGCCTGCGCAGAGATCGAAGACAACTACGAAGCCGTAATCTTGCGCTTCTTCGAGGGTGACGTACCCATGATGGTCTGTTCCGGAGATACCGTCTCTGGAACAGCGAAGAGGGAAAGCCAGTCCGAAGCATTTGCGGCCAATCCCTTTACGTACGTTTTCGTCCCAGTTCCCTTGGCAGATGAAGGCGCATACTTCCTTGACATGCCGAACCTGCAATTCTCCGTCAACAAAGACTCTTCTAATCTTGACATGGCCAACGAATTCATGCGCTTCCTGGTCAATTCGCAAGAGCTGAACGAGATGGCGCAGAACAAGGGGCTCATGTCACCTACCAATGACCTGTCCTTTGACAGCAAGTATGCCGCATTCGGAGACGTTCCGGAATCCCGGGTTCTGTCGCCGGAGGTGTTCGGCTTGACGGATGACGCCGTCTTCCAGTTCAGGATGGCGGTTTACGACGTCGAAACAGGCGCTATGACCACAGACGAGGCCATCGCCAATTTCGGCGCGTTCGAGGAATCATAGCATCTGCAGCACTTGTCGCCGGGTGAAGGGGTAGCTGCGTTCAGGAAGTCTGCTGGTTCAGCTTTACACATGCCCGCAAACTATGCAAAAAGTGGCGTCCGCGCTAGAATGGGTCGACCTCCTCAGTCGACTCATTCTAGGTTTGCGTCCGAACGGCGAGCCGCTGAATTGAATAACGTTGACAAGCAAGCCCAGCTGCATCATGCGTTTTGGAAGGAAGGGCGGATTGATAACGTTTCTTATTGGACTCGCAATGCTCGCAGCGGGAGGAGCCGTCTACGGGCATGTTTGCGAACGCGTCATGAAGCCAACTGACAACCCGACGCCGGCCACCGCACAGCGCGACGACGTGGACTTCGTACCCATGAAGAAGTGGCGCAACAGCCTGATCGAGCTCCTGAACATCGCAGGTACGGGGCCTATCCTGGGGCCCATCCAAGGCGCGCTCTTCGGGCCAATCGCGTTTGTCACGATACCGGTCGGCTGCGTGATCGCAGGCGCTTTCCACGACTACATGGTGGGTATGATCTCCATCCGCAACAAGGGCGTCCAGACGCCCAGCCTGGTACGGCTTTTCCTGGGCAAGCGCATCTACGCCGCCTATACCGTGTTCGTCTGCCTGCTGCTTCTGCTCATCGGCGTCGTGTTCGTCTACACGCCGGGCGACATATTCGTCACGCAGATCCTGCACCAGGAAAGCACCCTCGCAAACCCCGTGCTCTGGGCTGTGTACGGCGTCATCTTCGCGTACTATGTCATGGCGTCGCTGCTGCCCATCGACAAGGTGATCGGACGCGTGTATCCCGTGCTCGGCGCCATCCTGCTCATATCGGCCGTGGGCGTGTTCGTTGGCCTGTTCGCCAACGGTTACAAGCTTCCGGAGCTGTGGGATGCGAGCGCGGCGGGCTTCCCCATGCGCAGCAATTTCGTGCCCATCTTCTTCGTCACCGTCACCTGTGGGATACTGTCGGGCTTCCACTCGACGCAGGCCACGCTCGTCTCCCGCACGGTCGCCAACGAACGCGAAGGGCGAACGACGTTCTACAACATGATGATTGCCGAAGGTTTCGTCGCCATGACCTGGGCTGCAGGAGCCATGGGCGCCATGATGCAGGGTCTGGCCGGCGCCGAAGAGCTGTGGACATCCCCCACCAGCGTGGTGGGCATCGTGTTCTTCGACATGCTCGGGCCCATCGGCGGTCTTATCGCCCTTGCAGGCGTTATCGTGCTTCCCATCACCTCGGGCGACACGGCCCTGCGTGGGCTGCGGTGCACGCTGGGCGATACGCTGGGCCTGGACATGAAGAGGAAAGGCAATATCCTCAAGCTTGCCATCCCCATATTCGCTGTCGTGTTCGGCGTGCTCGTCTGGTCGAAATCCGATGCAGATGGATTCAACGTGCTATGGCGCTACTTCTCGTGGGCGAACGAGACCATAGCCGTGTTCGCGCTGACCATGATCGCAATGTACATGGCGAAAAACCGCATGCCCTATGTCATGGCACTCGTACCGGGGGCCTTCTACCTGTTCGTCGTGACGAGCTACATCCTGAACGCACATATCGGCCTCAACTTATCGTGGGGCATCGCCTACGCGCTGGCGGGCGCAAGCGCCTGCGCATACGTGGTTCTTCTCGTATGCGCCGCCCGGCGGAACCGACACGTAGGATGCGAAGGCGACGTTAGCTGCCCTAGTGACGCTTTGGAAGTGTAGTTTCGGGCTGCCCGTGCCGTTTCTGGTCGATAGAGCCGCCTTCGAAGGCGGGCAGCATCTCCATTGCCTGCGCGATGCCTTCTTCGGACAAACAGAGCGGACCATCCGCGCGGCGTTTATGGAGCTTGTCGCCACGAAATCGGCTTCGTCGATTCATTTCGTCGATTCAGGTAAAGGAGCTGTGCCTTCGGGCGAACATCAGCCGCAACGCGTTTTACCAGCACCACACGGGTATCGCCGGGCTCTACACGGCGCTTATGGGCGACCTTGCAGAAAGCATCCGAGCCGAAAGCCTGGCCTCGGCAGGCAGGCGAGTGGCGTCATTCCCCCCCGTACGCGCTTGCTAGTATACTGTTGCGCAGATGCTTTGCAGGCTGGACGCGCGTGGGGGAGTTTTATGCATTACGCCATAAGGGAGGTCCTAGCCGAGGCGCCTGCCGGTGCGACGCCGCAGGGGCAGTTCGTGGACGTGCTCACGCCCAGCGAGTGGCAAGACGCCAAGCGAACCTACGACCTGGGGATTGACATAGAGCCCAACTGGGACGGCGTCCTGGACTCCCAGGCCGAGGAGAACTACGACTCCATAACGGGCACCATCCGCGTGCCCGACCGCTCGGACCTTTCCGAGGAGGGCGCGTGGTTCGCCTTCGCCCTGGACGAGAAGGGCGTGGTCTTCATCGACCCGGGCACCACGGCCGCGGCCATGGTCGGCGAGCTCGTCGGCCGCCGCGTCCGCAACCCAAGCCTCGAGCGGTTCCTCTACGATTTCCTGCTGCTGCTCGTTCGCGGCGACGCCGAGCTGCTCGGGCGCTACGAGCGCGAGCTCGACCAGATGGAGGCCCAGGTGCTGTCTGGCTCCGACGACGAGGGCCGGGCGGCGCGCGTCAACGAGATCCGCGGCGACATGCGAGACCTCGGCGGCTACTACGAGCACCTGCAGGACCTCGTCTCCGTCTTCGAAGAGAACGAGAACGGGTTTTTCGCCGACGAGAACCTGCGCTACTTCCGCCTCCTCGACGCAAGGCTGGAGAAGCTGCGCGACAAGGCCGATTTGCTCTCGGTTCAAGCGCAGCAGGTGCGCGACCTGTACAAGATGCACCTGGACATCAGGCAGAACAACATCATGACCGTGCTCACCGTGGTGACCACCATTTTCGCGCCGCTCACGTTGATCGCGGGGTGGTACGGCATGAACTTCCAGCACATGCCAGAGCTGGCGTGGCCGATCGGCTATCCGCTCGTGCTCCTGGTCAGCGTGCTTATCGCCGTCGTCCTGGTGCTGTACTTCAAGCGGCGGAAATGGCTGTAGGCCGGCAGACGGCGGAAAAGGAGTGGTGTGGGTTCATGCCACCGCATCCAGCCGCGTAATTCCGACCTCAAGTCCGTGTATCCTTCGGCCAGCAAGCCCTGCTCAACCTGGACGCTGCCAAGAACCGTCGCTACGTCAGCGAGCTCGACGCAACCTTGTTCACGTAATCGCGCTGCGCAACGAACAGATGGGCAATGAGCTCTGCGAAGACTGGCGGCAGACTCCTGCAGGAAGCATATGCCTCCACGACGACGTCCTCGAAGCCATCGAGCGCTCGCACATCGCACCAAGACCAGTCCCAAGATGGCTTGAGGAAAGAGAAGCGATAGGCGCAAAACAGCTCGACGAGCGAAGGGTTCTCGCATAAACGCGAAATCGAAACGCCATTGAGCGGAAAGCCGAAAGCGCCGTCGTAATCAAAGATGGGTGCCGCGCGCCACACATCCGAACCGGTTTTGCGGATGACACCGAAGTTGCTCGGGTTGAAATCCAAAAGCAACGAAAGGCAGGAGAAGCACGCCCTCTTAGCTACGTGCGCCGAAGCATCTGCAACTCCGATGGCCTCATAGGCATCGACGAGGGCGTCGCATGCTTCCGTCGTGATGCCCCCTCTGCTCAGACTGGAGCTCTCCCACCTATTCGCCAGTGCAAAGAGCCGGTTCCCGTCGGCGAGCTCCTCGTCGCCATTCAACATGAGCGGGCTGATAGAGCAGGGCCTACCATAGCGCTCCACCACGTCCAAGGAAACGCAGCAACCTTCACCGAAGAGCAGGGAGCATAGATCGAACCCCAACTTGGCCCCCACGAGCTCGACGCCATCGGGGTATTCGGCCGCCTTGACAAGGTAGATGCCGTCATCGTTGCGCTCCCACGCTTTGACGGCGTGACCAGTCGTCGTGGCTTCGGGCGCGTCGGGCGAGCAGGCCGCCAGGCGGGCGTAATCGCCCGAAAGAACCGCCGCGCCAAAGCCCGGATCCCATCCGTTGTCGAAGAAGTTCACGTCCTTCCAGCGTTCGGCAGATCCGGGGGCGCGGTACCAGAACTGGTCGGCAAGGGAGACGCCATGCCCCATGAGCGCAAGGTCAACAGGCGACTTTGCTCCAAAGGCCGCAAGAACGTCATCCTTGTCCTTGCGCAAGGGCGACAGGGCACGCCTCATCATGAGCGTCGTCAAAACCTGATCCGCGTTTTCCCGGGTCAGCCCCAAAGAAGCAGCCAGGCTGCCGCTCGCCACATCGATGACGCGAGCTTCACCCGTCGCCGAATCGACCTCGAAGTCGACCAGCTCCCGGTCTCGTTGCATGAGTGTGCGCCTGACCACGGTTCCCTCTTCCCACTGCAAAATGCGCGCGCAGCACCGAACCCGTCACCGGGCGCCAACGGCGCCTTCTTGCCTAAGCATATTGCGAAACACCACGATGCAGCTGTCGCTGATTGCTATTGCCGCATCGTTTTAGGCAAATGCGTTCGGATTGGGCGCTACCACGTTTCGTTCATGCAGTTGTACCACGTGCCACCCGCGATGGCGTCGAGTTGTTCATCGGTGAGGTCGACGCCCTCGGATTTGGCGAGCGCGATCAATTCATCGGCACTCTTGCACGCCCTCGCTTTTTCCATCTGCTCGGGAGTCAATTCGTCGAAGTTGTCCATGCTCTGCCTTCTTCCGGTCCGATTGTCCTCGTAGGCTCTCTCACACTAGCTTGTCTACTATTCTAATACGCAGGAGCAAGCCAATCGCCTCAAATCAAAACAACACTTTTCAATACATCGACAGAATATAGCTTACCGCGCTCGCAACGCCCTTAATGAGTGGTGCGCCAACGCGTCCGCCAACATCTGGTTAGCTCTTGGAAGTCTGGTAGCCAGGAGAGAGCATGCGGGGATGCTATTGGCTGACCGCACCCGCTTGCAGGTAAACCTTCGCATCGAGGAGCTTGTCTGCACACACTCGAAACTTCACGAATACAGGGACGCAGTAGAGCGCTTGCGAGATGTTGCCGTTTCGCACCACCGTAGAGAACATGGTGTCCTGGACGCGTCGCCATCGGGCGTCGGCGATACGTGAATTCACGGCGAATTCCATGAGCTGCGCCGCTGCGCCGGAGGGTTCCCAAAGCAGGCGCGCCGCGCTCGCAGGCACAAGGGGAAGTCGGGCGGAAATGCCTACGGTTTGCCCAAGCGCTCCATCGGAGAGAACATCGAACTGAAGCTCCATGCCGAAGGGGGATGCGGCAACTTCGGCGCCAACGCAGCGCGCTGTCGAGCCTTCGACGGCGAAGCCTGCTTTCTGGAGGTCTTCCTCTAGCTTTGCCGGTTCGGCCGCATATGCGCGTTTCAGGCTCTCGTCGACGAAGCAGTCGACTCGGACGGGGGCGCCTGGCCTGCCCGGATGCACGCCAAAGTACCATATGTGCCAGCCCTGAGGAAGCCGCTTTGCGAAGCCGTCGTAGAGCGCTGCTGCTTCTGGCCTGCCGACGTGAACGAAGAACCCCTCGACATCGAAAGCTTTGGCAGCGTTCACGTTGACATGCACGGCAGGAACGCCAATGCGACCATCTCCCACGTCGTAAGCAAGCGCGAGCCCGCCGCCCTCGCGGGGTTCGGATGCATACCAATTCAGCAGCTCGCCATGCCCATCCATGGCGCCAGACGCAAAGGGAGCACGCTCATGCAAATCGGCATTGCCATGCGCAACATGCAAATCGAAGCGCGGCGAGCCAGAAAGCGGAACCTCGAACCAAACGATGGGCATCGACGCGCCCTCCGAAGCGCGTCGAAAAGCCTCCTGCGCGAGCGGGGCATTAGCCCCGAACAGATCGCATTCTGCGTCCTTGGAGGCGAGGGCGTACAGGGTCTCGTACAGCATCATCGCGTCGGTGCTCATGCTTCCACCTCGCCAGCAGACATTCTCAAGTAGAACTTTGCCGGTTGC
>JBGUXY010000044.1:0-45762 GCA_045118335.1 Eggerthellaceae bacterium | reverse complement strand
GGTCTGCTTCTTGTGACGGCCCTGGGCTTCGGCGGTCTTGCGGATGGTCTCGCGATACGGCACGCGCACGGGAACCAGGTTCACGTCGATGCCGATCTGAGCCTTCAGGCGCTGCAGCAGCGTATCGGTGGCACCTTCGCCGAGCGTGCGGATGATGGTTTGGTGGGTTTCCTCGTCACGACCGACCTGGATGGTGGGATCTGCTTCGGCGGCACGGGCCAGGAACGTGCCCAGCTTGTCCTCTTCGTTGCGGTTGGCAGCCTCGATGGCCACGGGATAGAGCGAAGGCGGCAGCGGGAAGGGCTCGATGGCGATGTCGCCCTTGAGCGAGAGCGTGTCGCCTGTGCGGGCGTCGAGCTTGGGAACCACGATGATGTCGCCAGCCTTGGCGCTCTTCACGTCTTCGGTTTCCTTGCCCATCATCAGATACAGGTGAGCGAGGCGATCCTTCTTGCCGGTGCGGGCGTTGATGAGCTCCATGCCGGGCTCGAGAATGCCGGTAATGACCTTCAGGAAGCTCAGGCGGCCCACATAGGGATCCGAAAGCGTCTTGAACACGAACGCGGAGGGGTCGCCATTCTCGTCGACCGAGATGTACTCGCCGTCGGCAAGCTTGAATGCACCATGGGCGCGCGGATGCGGGAAGTAGGTGCAGATGTCTTCCATCAGGCTCTGGATGCCCTGCTCGATGATGGTGGAACCCACGAACACGGGGATGAACAGTTCCTGGGCGATGGCCACGTCGAAGAGTCCCTCGAGCTCTTCCTGGGTGATTTCTTCGCCTTCCAGGTACTTCATCATGATGTCGTCGTCGGCTTCGGCCACAAGATCGACCAGCTTCTCGCGGGCGACTTCAGCCCCGTCCATGAATTCGGCGGGGATGTCTTCCACGCGCTCGCCACCGTTTTCGAAGTAGCGGGCCTTCATGCGCAGCACGTCGATGACGCCCTTGAAGTCGGCATCCTGGCCAATGGGAATGGTAACGGCACCCAGGCGGCTGCCAAAGCGCGCGTGCAGCTGGGCCATGGCGATGTCCCAATCGGCGTTCTCGCGGTCGATGTGGTTCACGAACACGGCACGGGAAAGGCGCATCTTGGCGGCTTCACGCCACAGCTTGGTGGTCATGACCTGAGGACCCGCAACGGCATCGACGACGAACAGCGCCGTCTCGGCAGCTTCCATGGTGGCCAGCGTATCGCCGATGAAGTCGGCCTGACCCGAGGTGTCGAGCAAGTTGATCTTGTAGTTCTTGTACGGAATCGGGGCAATGGACGTGCTCAGCGTGAACTTGCGGCGAATTTCCTCGGCATCGTAGTCCAGGTAGGACTTGCCATCGTGCGTGGTACCCATACGGGGCGTCTTGCCGGAAATGTGCAGCATTGCCTCGGCAAGAGACGTCTTGCCCGCGCCGTCTTGGCCGACGAGGACGATGTTCCTAACATGATCGGTTGCAGGAGCAGCCATAGTAACCACCAGCTTTCGTGTTATGGCCCGAATCGGCACAAGAGCGCAACAATGCGAGCCGTGGCTTTCGGATGGCTACCATCTTACCGCAACATGCCTCCATACAGGGCGGAAACCCTGCTTCCTTCATTTGTCTTGCGGCATTGCGTATGACTTATACAGCCTGTTGCTACGCCTCGGGCTCCTCGACGATGGCAGAATCCATGATCGCGCGGGTCGCGCGGATGCGCTGGGCGGTTTCCACCACGGTGAACATGAAACCGTTCTTTTCCAGCGATTCGCGCGCTTCGGGTTCGATGCCGGGGGCTATGGCGCTCATCGCCTCTTCCATGTCCTCGTCGAGCACCTGCAATCCCTCATGCTGGAAATACGCATCGAGCACCGCCCCGTGGGTGAGGTTCGCCCGGGCTTGCTGGCGGGCGTTTTCCTTGATGGTGTCGAGCGTGGAGGAGCTTTGCACCATGAATTCCTGGATGGAAAGCCCTTGCATGGCCAGCTGGTTCACCAATTCGCCCATCATGTTCTCTGCCACGGCATCCACGGTTTCGGCAGGGACTTCGCAAGTCGCGCGCTCGATGAGCTTGTCGACGGCAAGCTGCTGCTTTAGATGCTCGCGCTCTTCTTCTTTGAACTTGCGCCCCGCCGCACGAAGACGCTCGCGCAGCTGTGCCACCGTGCTGCAGCCATCTACGTTCTTTCGCACCCACTCGTCGTTGATGATGGCAGGGACCTTCTTGGGTTTGCCCGTGATGACATCTGGCTGCGTCACCGCACCACGAGCCGACATGGCGGCGATGCGCTGGTCGATTTCCTCTTCGGTGACTTCTTGCACGGATGGAAGCTGGATGGTGACAGGGCCATAGCTGCTCAGCTCGAGCTCGGGCTTCGGGTAGACCTCGACCCCGAACGTGACAGACCCGTCGGGTAGCTGCTCGGCTCCCACGATGGACGGGTTGCATGCGGGGACGAAACCGGATTCCTGCACGACGCGGGGCATGAGGTAGCTCACGGCGCAGTCGAGCTTCACCCGGTTGAGCTCTTCGTCGCTATCGTCGTTGGCAATGTTGCGCAAAGCCTGATCCATGTCGGTCTCCGATGAGATATGCATGCCCATGGCGGCCAAAAACGGTGGCAGCCCCTTGCCGAGCGCATCGACGAACTCGTCTTTTTCCACTTCCGCGTTCACGCGCACCTTGCAGCCTTCACGCTCAGCGATCTGCACCTTCATTAGCCCGCCTTCCTCTTCTATGGACACCGCCCAAGCCTATTCGACCTTATGGCGTAATCGTGTTGACATACCAACCAGAGAGTATAGCGCACCCGCGCAATGCAAATGACGTTGTGATACCATGGGACGGCAAAACTCGAACGGACGAGAAGGAAGAAGGAACTCATGGCAGATGTACCAGAGCTTACCGAGGAAGAAAAGCAACTGCTGAAAGAGGGATGCCATTCGAGCGGTCCCACTATCTCGCAGCCGAACAAGAGGTCGAGCGTCAAGCACGTCATCGGCGTCGTATCCGGCAAAGGAGGCGTTGGAAAGTCGCTGGTCACGTCGCTTCTTGCTGCGGAGGCAAACCGTCGCGGCAAGAAGGTCGCCATCCTGGATGCCGACGTCACCGGCCCCTCCATTCCGCGTGTCTTCGGCGTCAAGATGCCCCTGCGCGGCGATGAAGAGGGCATCTTCCCCGCCGAGACCAAAAGCGGGATCAAGATCATGAGCACGAACCTGATGCTTCCGCAAGACGACATGCCCGTCGCCTGGCGCGGACCCGTGGTCTCTGGCGTCATCAAGCAGTTCTTCGAGGAAACGCACTGGGGAGAGATCGACTACATGTTCGTCGACATGCCCCCGGGAACCTCGGACGTGCTGCTCACCGTGTTCCAGAGCCTGCCGGTCGATGGCATCGTCACGGTGTCTGCTCCGCAGGAACTCGTCGCCATGATCGTCGGCAAGGCCGTTCACTTGGCAAACCAGATGAACGTGGAAATCTTGGGGCTCGTGGAGAACATGGCATACTTCGTATGCCCCGATTGCAACTCCAAGCACTTCATCTACGGTCAGCCGCAAGGAGAACACGTCGCGAAACGCTACCAGATCCCGGCCTATGCCACGCTTCCCATCAATCCCGAATTCTCGCGTTTGTGCGACGAGGGCAAAGTGGAGCAATACGATGTGGCGGGCGCTCTTGACCCGGTCATCGAAAGCATCGCCTCCACCGTGGGCAAAGACGACGAGTAGGATTTGGCCAAGTTACCAAAACACGCTGACAAGATGGAAGGCGGGCTGCACGGGCAACCCGCCTCAACTTGTTTGGACGACAATTCGCCACGCACCTTGCAAGAAGACGGCGCCTCGCGCGCTGAAGGCGCATATGGCCTTGAAGAGCGAATCGAAGCAGCAGCAGCTCGGGCCAAAGCCCTTCGAGAATCCCGAAGCAGGGCATCGCAACCTCGACAGCCCATTCGAGCCATCAACGAAGACGACGACGGATACGATCCCTATACCGACCTCCACGATCGGGGCGCAGGTGCTCCGCTTTTCGAACGAGACCCCTGGAGCTGAAAACGGAACAGGTGGCCATGGGCACCGTATTCCAGGGCGCGACAGATGCGCGCGGGGCCCTGGAGCCGAAAGCGACGAATGGCAGCTTCCCTATTCGGACGCCTTCGCCTTCTGCCAGAGCTCTTCCAGGCCGTCGATGCCGTAGTCGTCGATCGAGCAGCCTTGCTCGTATGCCGCCTGCTCCATGTGCTGCCAACGCGACCGGAACTTCGCGTTCGCGGCCCGCAGGCAGGTCTCGGCATCAAGATGCTCCTTGCGCGCCACGTTCACGAGCGCGAACAGGATATCGCCGAACTCCAACTCGGCTTCGCGGCTTCGCGGCGGGGCTGCCTTGAATTCGGCAATCTCTTCCGCCACCTTGTCCCACACGTCCTCGGTCGTATCCCACTCGAAACCGACCGCCACGGCCTTGCGGGATATCTCCATGGTTTCCATGAGCGCCGGCTGCCCCGCCGAAACGCCGTCGAGCAAGCCTGCCGGCATATCGGGGTCAAGCCCTGCTTCCTTCCGCTTCTGCGCACGGTCCGCTTCCCTCATCTTGCGTTCGTGAGCCTTTATCACCTGCCACAGATCTTCGACTCCGTCGGCATCGGTGATTTCCTCTTCGCTCAAGCCTGCAGCCGCGAAAGCCGCCTGAGCCCCATAGACGTGAGGATGGCGCCTTATGATCTTCTCGTTCACGTCGTGCGCCACATCCTCGATGGTGAACTCGCCTGCATCTGCGGCAATCTGGGCTTGCAATACCACTTCCAGCAGCACGTCGCCAAGCTCTTCCCGCAGGTGCTCGACATCGCCTTCCTCTATGGCAGCCACGGCTTCATAGGCCTCTTCCAACATGTTCTTCGCTATGGAAGCATGCGTCTGCTTCCGATCCCATGGGCAACCGCCCGGCGATCTGAGGTTCGCGATGTTTTTAACGAACATGTCGTATTCGGGATGGCGCTGGCTGCTTTCGGGAGTGGGAACACCGAGATAGCGCTCTTTGCCTTCGTTGCTTTCCATCAGGAGCCTCTCAGATAATAATCATCCGATGTCATCGGGGTCGAGCAGTGGTGACGAATGGTCTTCGCGCTCCAACCGTCTGAGCCTGAACAGCTCGGGAATGATGAACGCGCTCGTTGTCAAGACAGAGAGCAGGTCCGCCGTAGGATACGTGAAGCAGACCGCTTGCAGTGGGGTGACATCGACGAAGCCCGGAAGGAAGCGCGGCAGCAGCAAGAGCAGCGGGATCAGGAAGAGCACCTGACGCGTGAGGCTTAGCAGCGCTGCCTTCATGGGCTGGCCGGTTGATTGGAAGTAGTTCGAGCTCATGATCTGGAAGCCGACCAGCGGGAACACGAGCGTCATCACCGTCAGCGCATAGATGCAAAACGCCTCGAGGTCGCCGGAAACGCCGAAAAGCCGCACGATCGGCCCCGGAATGATGTGGATGAGCACGAAAAACGACGTGATGATAACCGACGCGAACAGCACGCCAAGCCAGAAGGCCTGCTGCACGCGCTTCCACAGCCGGGCACCGTAATTGAAGCCGATGAGCGTCTGCGCACCCATGAGCACGCCAATTGCCGGCATGAAGGCAAAGGCGTTGACGCGACCCGCCACGCCGATGGCTGCAAGCGCACCACTCGCACCGATGGGGTCAAGCGCGCCGTAATGAGCCAGCGTTTGATTCAAGATGGTGTTGATGACGGCGTTGGCCACCTGCATGATAAACGACGCGACACCCAGCGAGAGAATGATTCCCCACAGGCGAACATCGGGCTTCATGCAGTTCAGACGCAAATGGAACGGAGCATTTTTGCCACGTGCAAGGTACCAGATCACCGGAATCATGCCGCATCCCTGACCGGTAATGGTGGCAACCGCAGAGCCTGCCACGCCCCAACCCACAACCATCACGAGCAGGTAGTTGAGCACGATGCAGACCACGGTGCCCAAAACGCTGGTCCCCAAAGCCAGCATGGGCTTGCCTTCCGTGCGCAGGAAATTGTTCGCGCCCATGCCCACGCACTGGAACACGTAACCGATCATGATGATCTGCACGAAGAGCTTCGTCATGTCGTACAGCTCGTCGGTGGTACCCACGATTGCCAGGAGCGGGTCGATGAGCACGATACCCGATATGCAGATGACGCCCGAGATGATGAGCAGCAGCAGCACCGTATTGCCAACGGTGCGCTCAACCTCGTCGATACGGTCCTCGCCCAGCTTGATGGCTGCCAGCGCGTTGCCACCCTGCCCGGCCAGCGCGGAGAGGCCCATGAGGATGATCATGATGGGAAACGCCAACGTGGTAACCGCAATGCCGGCATCGCCCACAGCCTGACCCAGGAATATGGAGTCGACGATGTTGTAGAGCGCGTTGAACGACATCATGATGATCGCCGGGATCGAGAATTCGAACAACAGCTTCAGAATCGACTTCTTCCCCAGCCGATCGGTGGAAAGCGCCTTGCGCTCCGATTTTGCTTCGATTTCCCCTGTCATGACCTAATTCCCATTGAAACGCTGTAAACCTCAGACACAATAGCACCGCATCGACGCATTGGAATCCTCATGCACTGCTAAGACGGAATTGACACAATGTGGGCACGATTTGGCGCAGGACTCACCAGACTATGGGTAAAAACGTGAGCGCTGGCGCCACGATTATGGCAGGGAGCATATTCGCCACGCGCAGCTTGCTATCCCATACCAAATTAACCCCTACGCAGAAGATGAGGATTCCCCCAACTAGAGACAATGCCGCCAGGGCGGGCTCGGTCATGAGTGGCTTCACGAACACCGCCAACGCCGTAATAGACCCTTGGAACAAGCCCACGGGAATGGCCGAGAACGCAGCGCCCTTGCCGAGCGAGCACGTCATGACCAAGATGATGATGAAATCGAGCACGGCCTTGGTGGCGAGAATCGAATAATCGCCCATCATGCCATCTTCCACGGACCCGACCACGGCCATGGCCCCGATGCACACCGTGATGGAAGCCGTCACGAACGCATCGACGAACCCGCGATCGTCGGAATTACCCGTCTTGAGCTTCAGCCAGTCTCCAAAGCGCCTGACGAGCGCATCGAGGTCGGCTATCTCCCCCACCAGCGTCCCGAGCAGCAGGCTCACGACGATGAACAGCGACATGCCGGAAACGAGGGAACCACCACTTACGGAAAGCATCCCCTGCATCGCCCCCGCAGCGCCGATGAAGACCACGCAGATGCCAGCCGCCCTGACCAAACCCTCTTGCAGACGCTCGTTTAGAAGCCGACCGCCGAGAACACCGATTACGCCAGCGACGACGATGGCGACGACGTTGATGATGGTACCGGTTCCCGGCATCGTCGAGCCCTTCCCTTACGACCAACCTGCAAATAAAAGCCTTTCACGCACGGAAAACCCGCTCCTTGGAAGGTTGTTGTGCGAAACGCGCAGCCGCGCAATCGGAACCCGGGCTCTAGTACTCCAAATCGGAATAGAGAGGATGAGCGTCGATGATACGCTGAACGCGAGCGCGGATCTCGTTGAGTTTTACCGGGTTTTCCGCGTTCAAGACGGTTTCGGCAATTGCCGTGCCGACCACGCGGAAGTCGTCGGCATTCAGACCACGCGAGGTTGCGGCGGCAGACCCGATGCGGATACCACTCGCCACGTACACGGAACGGGTCTCGTTCGGAATGGTGTTCTTGTTCGCCGTCAAGCCCACGCCTTCCAGCAACTTTTCGGCGTCTTTGCCGGTGATGCCCGAAGCCGTAAGGTCGACAAGGCACAGGTGGTTGTCGGTGCCACCCGAAACCAAGCGCAAACCGCCAGCCGCCACCGCTTCACCCATGGCGGCGCAGTTCGCCACCACGGCTTCGATGTAGTCGCAGTATTCGCGCGAGAGCGCCTCGCCGAAGGCCACGGCCTTGCCGGCAATCACGTGCATGAGCGGACCACCCTGGCTACCTGGGAATATGGCGCTGTCGATGCGCTTTGCGATTTCTTCGTTGTTGGTGAGGATGATGCCACCACGCGGGCCGCGCAGGGTCTTGTGCGTGGTCGAGGTAACGATATCGGCATGATGCAGCGGATTGGGATGCAGGCCCGCAGCGACCAGGCCCGCGATATGGGCCATGTCCACCATCAGGTAAGCGCCAACTTCACGCGCAATCTGCTCGAAACGCTCGAAATCGATGATGCGCGGATAAGCCGAAGCGCCCGCAATGATCAGCTGCGGACGATGCTCTTTCGCCAAGCGTTCGACCTGGTCGTAGTCGATGCGCTCATCTTCGCCCAGGCCATAGGCCACCATGTTGTAGAGCTTGCCCGAGTAATTGACCGGAGAACCATGAGTCAGATGGCCACCGTTGTCCAGGCTCATGCCCAGTACCGTATCTCCCGGCTTGACGACGGCTGCATACGCCGCATAGTTCGCCTGCGATCCCGAATGGGGCTGTACGTTTGCAAACTGGCAGTTGAACAGGGCCTTCGCACGTTCGATGGCCAAGGTTTCCACCAGGTCGACCTTTTCGCAGCCACCGTAGTAGCGCCTACCGGAATAACCTTCGGCGTACTTGTTCGTGAGCACGCTGCCAACGGCCTCCATCACGCCACGGCTCACGACGTTTTCCGACGCGATGAGCTCGATGGTATTGCGCTCGCGGGTGAGTTCCGCGGCCAGGATATCGGCTACCTCCGGGTCGCTTTTCTTCAGGTATTCAAGGGCCATGCCATGCTCCTCTGTCTTCATCGCTTATCTTGGCAGCGAACCCGATAAACTACGGCTTCGCGTCCATTCGCTCCTCACCTCGATGAAAACGCGTTTTGCATCACGATTCATACTGCGGGAATTATCATGCGAATTGCGATTGTGCCCCAGAGACTGACAGCTTGCAAGCGTCCAAAGCATATCGACATGCAAACTGTACGCCTCGAAACCCCCATGAAACACTAGCTGCAATGGCAAAGCTGTACTGGAGATAGCTAGCAGGCAAATCCTTCGATAAACTCGGAATGGTTGCGTTATGAAAACCTATTTCGCCAAGACGAGATCTGGCTTTCCTAGATCTTGTTCATTTCCTCGAGGCAGCGGTTGTACCAGAAGGTGGCGTTGGGTGGGCAGTAGATGGAAGCGGCTTCGGGCGTGATGGTGGAGCCGTACATGCTTCCCAGATACGCCACATGAGCGGGAATGGCCTCTTCCCAAGAACCGAAGCTATAGCTGCCCCAGCCCCAGGCGTTATAGGGCATGAAGCAGATGGCGCCCGTGGAGCTTTCCACCGTGGAAATGGCAGGTGACCAGCGCGGATCCACGCCAGAATCCCACGCGGCGGCGGCAAAGGTGCTACCCTGCCCCGCCATGGGCGAGCCTGCCAGGTAGCTGTCGATACGGCCAGACCATTCGGCGATGAATGCGTCGCGCTCGCTCGACCACTCCACATCGTCTTCCTGCACGGTCTCGGTAACCTCTTCGGGTTCTTCGGTTTCGGGCTGCTCCATGGCATCGTTTTCCGCGTCAACGGCTTCGCTTTCGCCCGTTTCCTGCACGGTGGCCTTGGCGGCACGCTCCTGCTCGGCCATCTCGGCTGCGTATTCTGCTGCCGCCTGCTCTTGAGCTTTCGCGACGGCAGCTGCGGAAGCGGCTTCGCGTGCTGCCTGCGCTTCGACAAGCGCTGCTTCCGCACGTTCGACTTCCGCCTGGGCTTCGGCCTGCTGCTCCTGCAGCTCGGCCTGCTGCTCCTGCAGCTGTTCGCGCTGTTGCCCCAGCTCTTCGATCATGTCCTCGAGCCTGTGCAGCTCCGAATTGTTGTGCGAGTTCATGCAATCCACGTATTCGTAGCGCGTGAGAAAATCGTCGAGCGTCTCGCTGGCCAAGATGACCTCGAGAAGCCCGAAGCCTTCCTGTTGCATGACGTAGAGCGTTCGAACCGACTGGGCCGAGCGCTCCTGCTGGCCAGGCAATTCGGCATCGAGCTCGTCGATGCGACCCTGGGTCTCGTCAACCTGAACCTGCAAGTCATCAACCTGCGCTTGCAATTCGTCGGCACGGGCGACGGCGTCGTTGTATTCGACAGCCGTGGCTTCAACCTGCACCTGCAGCTCGTTCGCCGTTGCCTGCAATTGCTCGGCCTCTTGCTGCAGCTGCCCCGCCTGGGCATGAAGCTCTTCTGCATCATCGGCATACGCAGTCTGCATCGGCAAGGCGAACGGGGCAACCACCAACGCCAGGCAGCAGGCAATGCAAGCCATGAACGTCATGAGCGTGAGTCGGTCGTGAATGGTGAGTGGCCCGGTCAACGTAGCCGTGCGCGCGTCGCCACATTGCGTGCTGTGCGATTGTAGTGCCATTGCAATGCTCCCAACGAAAGCCGCCTGCCACCGGCAAACGCCCTTCTGGATTTCGCTTTTCGGTTGTGCCTATTATAATGGATGGTGTTTTTCGGCAACAAACACAGTGTGCCATCGCGTGTTGAAAACGTGTAGAAATATCTGGTAAATACCGTCTGAACTGGTATTTCACCGCATATCCCCATATGTGCAGAATGTGTTTAGCCCACATGGACGCCCTTGGGAACGCAGGCATGCGACCAGATGTGGTGCGCCATCGTAAATCCTGCTTGGTTCGTGAACACAGGCTTGGCTGAGAAGAGTACGAAAGCGGGCTTCGTCCAGCGCAGCAGCTTGCTAGCCTTATCGCAGGAAGTGCGAAGAACCCAGTGCGGCAGCTTGCGTGCCCTATCGTAGGAGCCCGCGGGCCCTAGCGCAGCAGCCTGAAACCCAGCAAAGGAGCCTGCACGCCCTGGCGCAGCACCTGCGTACCCTATCACAGGAGCCCGCGAGGCCTAACGCAGCAGCCTGCGGGCGTCTTCCCATCCAGGCAGGTACTGGGTCATGAGAGCCTTGAATCGGGAGCCATGACCGGATTCCAGAAAATGACAGAGCTCGTGAACCACCACGTACTCCAAGCATTTCGGGGGATAAAGCGCCAAGCGGATGTTGATGCAAACCCGACCCGTCGATGGTTGACAGCTCCCCCATCGGCTGCGCATGTTGCGGTAAGCAAGAGAGCCCACTTTCACGCCCATGATGGGTTCCCACTTCTCGACAAGAGGCGGCACGAGGGCTTTCACGATTGTTCGCCACTCCTCGATTTCCTCTTTCGAAGCGTATTCGGCCCGCGACATGGGGGAATCAAGGATCTTTTTCTGGTTGCGAACGATCCAGCCGCTCTTTTCGCGCAAAAACCGCCTGATCTCTTCTTCGGGAACGCATGGCGCAGCCGTAACTTCGATGCGTGCGTCGGGCGAGGTAACATGCACACGCATGTTCTTCACGTTCTTGCGGATGACCCACACTTCCATATCGTCCACGAATATGAGCTTTTCCGCCTGCTTTGCGATGCGAGAAGAACTCGCCATGCGAACTCCTTTTCCCCGTTTCGTGCATTCTATGTTTTGCCATGTACGCTTTTGAATACTTCGGACCCAATCGAGGAGGAAAGCTATCAGGTTTCACTCCCGAGTGACAGGCAAGGCCAACTCACAACCCCCGTTGGCAATCTAGAAGCCCGTCGCCAAGAGAGACTTCGAACTCTCGCGCCCCCGCATGGCAGCTAAGGCCGGATCGAAGACCTCGTTAGCCATATCGAAACCCCATCGCGAGGCAAGCAGCTAGCTCTCGACCTCCCGCATGGCATCCAATGCCAAATCGTAAGCCTCGTTGCGTGCCAGGCCAAATTCCTGCACCAGCTGCTTGGACACCTGCTTGGCGCGCATGCCATCTGCCACGAGCTCGGCGGCGCGCACAGATGCATTCGCACGCGATTCTTCGACATCGGCAGCATGCTCACTGTCGCCCGGCGCATCCACCACGAGCACGATTTCGCCCTTCACTCCACCTTCTGCTTCTCGTTCGGCAAAACGCGAGGCCAGATCGGCGGCGCTTCCCAGGACCACTTCCTCGTGCAGTTTCGTGAGCTCGCGGCACACGGCAACGAGCCGATGCGGAAACACGTCTGCCACCACCCGCAATGCGTCCACCAGCCGATGCGGGCTTTCGTAGAACAGCAGTACCGCATCAAGCTGGCGCAGCGCTTCGAGCATAGAACGCCGCTCCCCCACCTTTCGCGGGAAGAACCCGCCGAAATAAAACCGTGGGCACGTGAAACCGCTGGCCACATAAGCCGTGGACACTGCGGTGGGCCCAGGGAGCACATCCACGTGCAAACCCTCTTGGCGTGCGGCCGCCACCAGACGCTGACCAGGATCGGACACCCCGGGCATTCCTGCATCGGTGCAATACGCTATGGACTCGCCATCGGCCACGCGCTGCACGATGCTTTGAACACGCTGGCCTATCGTGTTTTCGTCAAGCCGCTCGAGCCGCGTGCTGATCCCGAAAGCTGCAAGTAACTTGCCGGTCACGCGCGTATCTTCGGCGCACACGACATTGGCGCCCTTGAGAGCATTGATAGCCCGCTGCGACATGTCGCCCAGATTGCCTATGGGCGTGGGACAGATCACGAGCTTGCCTTCGGTACCCCGCCCCGCCGCAAATGCCGACCCGAATGCAGTCTGGTTGCGCTTCGCTGGTTTGCCTCCCTGTGCATGGTCTTCATCGGCTCGCGCAGACGCTTCCCTGCTCGCACGCACCATGTCACCCAAGCCCATGCCTTCGATGCGCTTCTCCAGCCTTTCAACCTCGTTGCCCATGATCTTCACCTCTAAGATGACAACACGTTCCCCATCCAAGCAGCTTACTGAACTCGCGCTCCCCGCACGTGGCTCGATCACCCCTCCGAATGCAGACTCGCCCCTTCCCCCAGCCCGAGGCCAGCGCGGTCCCCAGCCCAGGGCCAGCGCGGTCCCGAGCCCAGAGATTCGCTCCTAATACTGTAGCAAATCACCCTTCAAACTACAGGCACGAATAAATCCACAGAACACAAACGAGATGCGAAGACGCAGGGCTGCGCGCATTTTATATCCGCCCCAGTCATGATTTGAGCCCGCAGGCTGTCCGAGGAGTTGAAACAGGTTATACCACTGGCGGTATAGTTTGGGCCCTCTCGCTGTCCGAGGAGTTGGAACAGCTCACTATTCCAAACGGCAAGTTTTGCGCTTTGCCGAGTCTGGGAAGACATTACAACTCACTATTCCGAACTCCTGCCGAGTCCAAGAAGACGCTACAACTTACTGTTCAGGCTCATCAACTCAGATACGAGTAGGACGCATAAGAAGAAGATGCAGAGCACGGCTTGCAGGCACCCGTGCAAGCGAAACCGCCGTTTTCGACATGAAAAATCGAATTGTGGGTACGTTCCGGTTCTCGTTTGAAGGCATGCCTATGACCTGGAATTATGCCAGTTGTGAATGTGCATTCTTTCAGCTCGTTTATGCATTTACCCACAATTCGACGTTCCGTGACCCACAACTCGGGTTTTCATGCAGATTATCGCGATTTGCGATGACGGAGAGCGAGAAAAGCCGAATTGTGGGTCAAGAATAACCGAGTTGTGGGTTTTGCGAATTGCTGGTCTTTTCGAATTGTGGGTTTTTGAGTATAGAAGGCTTAGTCAGGCCATTGCCGATCCGAGAGCGGTCACTTGCTTATACGCACGGAGGCGGTCTTCTTATGCACGAACAGCTCAAAGAGTCGAGCGGTCATTTGGGTATAATCAGACGTGGCGTTTTGCCTGCAGGAATGCCTCGCGTGGGAATCCAGCCACCGTGGAATATTCGAGAGGGAGGCCATGGCCGACAAGCAGATGGACAATTTCCCGCGGCGGCGAAGAGCTGCCAGCCGTGGCGCATCGCGTCCCTATATCGTCGACGGGAAGCGGCCGTTCAGCTCGCCTGGTGAGGCGCTTTCCGCTGGCATTGGCATGGTTGCGTTGGCGCTGGCCGTTGGATTCGCTGTGGGACTGGCGGTTTTCGCCGTGATGAACGGGTCGACCTGGCTTACCGGGCTTGTGTGGAACAACCTGGGCACTACCGTGGGAGCAGCATGGTTTTCCCTGGTCACCTGCACGTTGGGCGGTCTGGTCATAGGTGCATGGACCTGGTGGTCAAACGATCGCGTACGCCCCCTCGAAGAAGTGATGGCGCAATTCAGGCACACAGGCAGCTACCGTACACAGGGAGCCGTCAAGCCCACGGTTACCTTCCTGTTGCCGCTCGTGTTCGGCGGATCCATCGGTTTCGAGGCCGGGCTCACGGGCTTGATCGCCTCTGGATGCTGCTGGATCCGCGACAAGCTCAAGGCTGCAGGCCTGCGTTGGGCGGCTGTAACCGACGTGACCATCGCCGCTAGCTTCTCCGCGATATTCGGCACGCCTCTGGCTGGCATCGTAGCCGGCGCGGAAAGCACCCCCATCGACAGATTTGCTTCCCCAGAAGAGCCCGACGTGGGCGACTACGACATGCGCCGTGGGGTGAAAATCGTGCTCTACACTGCCGCGGCGTTCGGTGCGTTCGGCGGCATCGCAGTGTTTTCGTGGGTGTTCGGCGTTTCGGGCGGGCTGCCTCGGTTCGATGCCATAGGGGCCACGCGTGCCGAACTGCTCTGGATGCTGCCCTGCTTGGTGCTTGCATATGCTATGGCTCTTGTCTACCACGGGTCAAATAGGTTGTTCGGCAGCGTTTCGGACCAGCTGGGCCATGGCCCGACGGGAACTATCCTTAAACCCGTCGTCGCGGGCGTGGTCATGGGAGCCGTGGCGATGGCGTTTCCCTACGTGCTGTTCCCCGGCGAAGTGCAGTCCGAAGAGCTCATGGCCACCTGGACAGCCTGGAGCGCGATGGCACTACTGGCAACCGGCCTGCTGAAGGCAGCCATAACCCCCATGTGCCTGAACATGGGCTGGATGGGCGGAAACTTCTTCCCGAGCATCTTCGCAGGCGTGGCAGCTGGCTTTGGCCTGGCTGCAATCACGGGAGCCGACCCCATGCTCATGGTGACGGTCACCACCACGGCGTTTCTGGCAGGCGTGGTACGCAAGCCGCTGCTGGTCTTGGCAATCCTATTCCTGTGCTTTCCCGCCGAAGGCCTGCTCTGGATGGGCTTGGCCGCTGTCATAGGCGCCGCCCTTCCCATCCCCCGTGCACTGACAGCATCAAACGAAACCGGCTAGCCCCCCCTTCATACAGTAAAAACGCAGGTCCGTGGACAAACCTTGCGGACCTGCGCTATTTCGCGTTCCTGCAATCTATTCGAATATCTTGCAGCCGTTGCGCCCCGATTCCTTCACCTGGTAAAGCGCAGCATCCGCATCTCCGAAGATATCGCTTTTCGGGTTCGGCCTATCCGAAAACGCCACGCCCGCGCTAATAGATACCGGAGGCAGGTCGTTTTTCGGGTGTTGCAGCAACTCGTTGGCACGGTTGACCTTGTTCAGCACCAGCTGCTGCATGGAGCTGTTGGCGCGAGTCATGACCACGGCGAACTCGTCGCCGCCGATACGGCACAAGATATCCACGGAACGGAAGCTGTTGCGCAAAATTTCGGCAACGCGCTTGAGCACCCTATCGCCCACGGCATGTCCGTACGTATCGTTCACTTCCTTGAAGTTGTCGACGTCGATGAGAATGAGCGCCACGTGCTCGGTGTCTGCATTCCCCATCAGCAGGTCGTAGGCGCCGCGGTTGAACAAGCCGGTGAGCGCATCATGAGACGCTTCATGGCTGAGCTTTTCCCTGGCCTGATGGTTTTCCTGCAAGATCTTGTTATACGTCCTCGTGACAAAGCGGAGCTCCTCAACGCCCGTCGGAGTGATCGTTTCCTGCAGCTGCATCTTCTGAACCATGTTCGTAAGGGGCTTGCGGATCATGTGCGTGATGATGACCACAATACCCAGCACGATCAGCAGGAACAGGATGGTCAGCAACGTCTGGATGTTCACCAGAAGCGAAAGCTGTGCAGACGCGTTTTCGAGCTCTTGGCTGGAAGAGCGTATGAGCGCCTGCGTGCACATGAGCACGTTTTCCCTGATACGGTCTTTGTAGTGCATGTAATCGTTGTCGAAGACCAGCATCTGAGCCTTTTCCCGCATCTCATCGGGGGTAAGCGCCAGGTCTTCTTGATCCAGAGGATAATCGGCTACAGCCTGGGGAATGTCTTGTGGATTGTAATCGCCAGCCTCCACCATCAGGCGCATGGCATGTTCTTCCACATCTACCAAATCGTTGGAAAGGCTCAACGCCGTGTTCAAGCTGTTCACCGCATCGCTGCTATCGCTTCCCGCCAGAAGCATTTCCAGATTTTCCACCGCGCTGTCCCTGCGCTTGGTGGTCTCGATTTCCTCGAAGAAGTCGTTCAGGTACTGCACGTCGCCTGTCACCACGAAGCATCGCACGCGGTCGGTAAGGTAATCTGAGGCGGATTCCATGTCCGATGCGGCCATCTGGGCGGCAATATAGCGATCACTTGCGCTTTCCATGCGCTCGTAGCCCTTCGCCACCGAGATGTCTGCAATCAGCAATGCAAACGCCGCGAGTAGCGCAAGAACCACAAAGCAGATAGATGCCGTCTTCAACTGAATCCCCGTATGTGACTCGGATGGCTCGTCAACGACGCATGTTTCCGGCACCATCATGGCACCTTCCAGCTGGGCTGCTTGGTCCTCGCGCGATTTCATCTGTGCCCTGATGAGCCGATCCTCGCTGTCCAGGTCGCATTCGGAAACCTCGTCCTCTTCTGGCCCGAAAACCGGCCTTTCCGCCGCTGCGATATCCGCTTCCTTCTTCTGGAGGATGAAGGCTTCGAACTCTTCGGCCGGAACCGGCTTCGAGAAGAAATAACCCTGCACGATGTCGCAGCCAAGCGCCTTGAGCGCACGGAGCTGTTCTTCGGTCTCCACGCCTTCGGCGATAACGGGCACCGACAGGTAATCCGCGATGCCGATGATCACTTCCAGCATATGGGTGGTGCCGCCGTCCTCGAAGGCATTGCGGATGAATTGCATGTCGAGCTTCAGCGCGTCTACGGGCAGATGCGAGATCATGTTCAACGACGAGTACCCGGTGCCGAAATCGTCCATCTCGACCTTGAAGCCCAGCTTACGGAGGTCTTCCACGACCTTGATGATCTGCATCGAATCCTCGGTATAGGCGGATTCGGTCACCTCCAAAAGAAGCTCTTCTTCGGAAAGATCATGCTCGCGCAAGATAGACTGCAACGTGTTGGGCAGATAGGGGTCGTTCATATCGATGCGCGATACGTTCACCGAAACTGGGATGGAGTACGACAACCGTTCCTTCCAATCGCGGATCTGCCGCGCCGTCTCACGCCACACGTAGGTGTCGAGCTTTTCGATGAGTCCGTTGTCCTCGAACAAGGGAATGAACACCCCAGGGCTGATCAGGCCCAAATCGGGATGGATCCAGCGCACTAGGGCCTCGGCACTCGCGAGGATGGGCGTGTCGGGGCGCACGTCGAACTTGGGCTGGTAGTACACCTTGAAATGGTTTTCCGCAATCGCCGCGGGAAAGTCCTCGATGAGCTGCTCGGCGTAGAGCTGTTTTTGGTGCAGGTTGTTGTCGTAGAAGCCGATGGTCCGAACGTAGCTGCCCTTAACCGTGTCCGCCGCCATCTTCGCCCGGTCGAAGCGCTGCTCGATGTCGATGCTCTTGTCCACGTTCGGGTACACACCCATGCGAAGATGCACGCGGTTGCTGCCCGACTCATCGTAGGCAAGGCTCACCGAGGCGTTGTCCATAATCCGCTGATAGTCTTCCCTATGCGGACAATACACCATAAACGAGTCGGCTTCCCTGCGGCAGACGATGCCATCGGAATCGCTCACTATGCTCTTGACCTGTTCGCCGATCCTGCGCAGCACCTCGTCGCCATAGGCGCGGCCATAGCGCTCGTTGATCATGTGGAAATGGTTCACGTCCACCAAGATCGCGTCCATGGGGAGGTCTTCGTGATACTGGTCGTACTGTTCGGCGTAACGGAAGAAGTATTCGCGGTTGTACAAACCCGTCAGATCGTCTCTTTCCGTGGACTGGATGATGTCACGGTCTTCCGAAAGCTCGATGGAGCGCAGCACCCTGGCCTGGATGACCCCGATGTCGGGATAGGGCTTGGGGATAAAGTCGCTGGCCCCGAGCTTGAGGCTTTCGATTTCGGTTTCCTTTTCCGCAGTGACCACGATAATAGGGATACGGGATAGGCTCTCGTCGCCCTTCGCCGCCTCCAAGACCTGCAGCCCCGACATGCCTGGCATGAGGATGTCCAGCAAGACAAGCGAGATCGTGTCCTTGTTCTGTCGCATCAACTCCAAGGCCTCGTCGCCGTTGCAGGCGAACAGGACCTCGTAATCGCCCCCGAGCATCTGCCCGAGTATCTCTCGGTTGATAAACTCGTCATCGGCGACGAGAATCCTTCTCTTCCCGTTGGACGAGTGGAATTTCTCGTGACTCTTCAGCATCTTGCAGCAATCCTCCTAAAGCGGTTAGGCTCCTGCTTTCGCAGAGCTCGAACCCGCTTCCGATGAAACGTTCCATCCCCACGTGCCGTCGTGGTATTCGGAACATCCCCCGGAATAATTCGTACATGATCATTAAAACATATACCGTGCAGGTTTCGCGATATGCGTTTTCGAACAAGCAGCCTTCACCATCATCGCAGCATAACGCGCGGTGGGCATATCGCAGACGCAGGCCTGATGCAAACTGCCAGCAGCCCTGCCCAAGACGGCTTACTTTCGACGCCAGATATCCCAAATAACCCACACCGAAAGCACGAACGCCCCCGAAAAGCCGAAAAACGAGATGAATGGTGCTCCGAAGATGGTGGGGCCTCCACCCACCTCGGCGAACATGCTCGAGCCGATGAACAGGCCGGCAATGATGATGCCGATGGTCAACCTGTTCACGATCCTCGAGATGGTGGCCAGCGGCGCATCGGAGCCCAGCACTTCCATGTTCACCTTCACCTGACCTCTCGTTAACATTTTCAGGGCTTCTCCCGAATATGCTGCAGCCTGTGCCGATCCCTCTGCCGCCTTTCGCACCGATGCGGCCATATCACGTAGGGAATCCTCCATGTTGTCGAGCGAGACCGACGAGTGTGCGATGTGCGCGTTGATGATGTTCACGATGTTGTCGTTGGGGATGAAATCGGCGATGGTGCCTTCCATGGTGACGATGCCGCGGAACACGTTGGTGATAGACGGGGGAAGCACCACGTGACTCGTGCGGGTGATGGAAACGATATCGGTGAGCATCTGCCCGATATCCAGGTCGGCCACATCGCATGACCCGTAACTCGCGAGCATGAGGTCGAGTTCGGCCAGAAAGCGGGAATGGTCGATTCCTGCACTGTCCCTCGACACGGCGAACGAGAGCAGCGCGTCTTTTAGCTTGCCCGGATCCTTTAGGCCCACTGCTTCTATTATGGCGGCAAATCCAGCGCGTTCGTTTGGATTGAGCCTGCCCATGATTCCGAGGTCGATGTAGACGATCGTCCCATCGCGAACGATGATGTTGCCAGGGTGGGGGTCGGCGTGGAAGAAACCGTGGTCGAGCACCTGCGTCGCGTAGTTGTCGAGCATTCTTTCGCCCAGTTTGGCCAGGTCTAACCCAGCATCGAGCAAACCTTTGCGGTCGTGGATCGCAATACCTTCGACATATTCCATCACCAGGCAATGCTCACTGCACAAATCGGGATAGACATCGGGGCAATCGATAAAGGCCGCACCGGCGTTGAGCTGCTTGAAGACCACGAGGTTTTCGGCTTCACGGGCGAAATCGGTCTCTTCCAAAAACGTGTCCCACATTTCTTCGATCACGTCGGCGAAATCGACCATCTGCTCTATCTTCGCCAGACGGGATGCACGCCGCGCCAGGCTGCGGATGATGTCTATGTCTTGCGCCATGGTGTCGCGCACGCCGGGACGCTGAACCTTCACCGCCACGATATCGCCTGACGTAAGTTGGGCCTTGTGCACCTGCGCCAACGACGCACTTCCAAGGGGTTCGGGGTCTATCTGGGAAAACACACGGTCGAGGTCTTCACCGTAGATCTGCTCGAGCGTCTCGCGAATGCTCTCGAAGGGCAGCGGATGGCTTTCGGATTGGAGCTTCTCGAGCTCTTCGCAATACGATTTCGGCAAAATCTCGGAACGCGTGGACAAAGCCTGGCCGATCTTCACGAAACTGGGCCCGAGATCCTCGAGCATCAGACGGAACTCCTGCGGCGTGAACCCGCGCAGCACATGATGCCTAGTCAGAATCGACCGGATTTCGCGCAGGCGCTGCGAACGAGCCTTCCGGCTCAGGTCGAACTCGCCATCTGCACCTTGGACAGCCCCCTCCGAAAAGAAGTGCCGCAGTATCGTGTTGTTCGACATGGCAGGCAACCCTTCCGCGTTTCGATTGTTGCACTACGAATGATAACCGCGTTTCACACCGAGCGAAAGGAGGTTTGGCCTACGCGCATGCAAGCAGCGAGGAAACGCACTTCGTGGCGCAATCGTCAGGTGCATAGACCAGGGCGTAAACGAGCCAATCGGAGCGGCTCAAAGCCTCGCCCGCATATTCGGCACAGCTGCCGTCTTCGAGTCTGAGGGCTATGGCGAAGGCGGCTTGGTACTTTTCGTTCGGATTGCCGTTGTCGAATGCATTCAGCAGCTTTTCCATGCTCATGTCGCCTCTCCCATCGCCTTGTGCCGCAACCGCAGCATGTCCTTCCTTGCTACATCGACGGTAAGCCCTTCATGGTGGAAAGAATTGCGCAACTTTCACATCTCATGGTTGATTAGTGTACATGAACAAAAACAATGGTTACATAAGACCTGTTCACAGCTTATTATTCTTATTAGAGAAACTATTCATGCGCACTAATCTGCCCTGCTTGCTCCGTCAATCCCAAGGCTGCAAGTCGATAGGTTCTATGGTGGCGAGCAGCGCCTTGTTGCCACGGGCACCTTCCATCGACACCACGCGGGTAGCGTGGTTGGAAATGGCATGTTCCATGAAATTGCGCACGTCACGGGCATTCGCGAAGTTTTCTGGCTTGTTTGCCACGCGCTGCTCTATCATCTCGCGCGCCTTCGCATCGGCTTCGGGTGAAAGCTCGTACTCGCGCTGGGCAAGGTTTTGGTGCAGAATGGCTATGAGTTCTTCTGCACTGTAATCGTCGAAGTGGATGAAGTTGCTGAAGCGAGAGCGCAACCCGGGATTCGACTCCAGGAACTGCTCCATGAGATCGGTATAGCCCGCCACGATCACCACCAGGTCATCGCGGTTGTCTTCCATGGCCTTGAGCAGCGTGTCCACGGCCTCTTGGCCGAAATCCCCCTCGCCCTTGTTCACGGTGAGCGCATAGGCTTCGTCTATGAACAACACGCCACCCAGCGCTTCTTCCACCACTTCCTGCACGCGCGTGGCCGTCTGGCCGATGAACCCGCGCACCAGGCTCGACCGATCGACTTCCACCAACTGGCCCTTGCGCAAAACACCCAGGTTCGCATAGATTTCGGCAAGCATGCGCGCCACGGTAGTCTTGCCCGTCCCGGGATTGCCCGAAAACACCATGTGCTTGGACACGTCGGCGGTCTTCATGCCCAGCTCCTGGCGCATGGACTGCACCTGCACCAGGTTCACCAGGTCGTGCACCTGCCGCTTCACGGCGTGCAAGCCCACGAGTTCATCGAGCTTGCCCAACAGCTCCTCGAGCTTGGCTTGGCGCTCTTCGGCAGTGGCGGCATTCACCTCCGATGGCTCCACCACGCGGTAGCGCTTCTGGCTTCCCGCATACCATACGGTGTATTCCTTGATGAACTCCTCCATGCGCACGGTGTAATCGGTGAACCTGCTCACCGCCGTATCGCTCACATCACGTGGCCGAGTCGCCAAGATCACCTGGCCAAACAGCTTGAACGTATCGTGGAACACCATCGCGGTCTGGCCCTTGTAGGCACTTGTTTCGAGCTTCTTGCCAGCATCTGCCAGCACCGCGAACTTCAGCGAACGGGGAACCTCGGTGGCAAACGAGGGGCCGAACCCGACATGCTCCAAAACAGCCGAGCGCATCTTGACGTCGTCGGGCTTGCCCAAGCACTCGCAGATCAACTCCGCCTCTGCCCCATCCACGTTCCCGTCGTCTTGCGCCATGTACACGCCAAACGCCAGCAAATCATCGTAGAAGCGCTCCTTGCACGTGCGGCCACCCGCCGTCACGTCACCGACGTTGGCTAACGTGATATCACGGCAAATCCCCTCGCAAGCACGCAAAAGACCTTGCAGATCGAGCTGCTCCATCGAATGGCCGTCCTTTCCCTACGACAGGTATGGGGAATTGCGTTCCTGCTCGATTGCGAGCATGAGCTTGGCGTTTTCGTCCTCGTAATCGTTGAGTACTTCCTCGTCGAAATCTTCGGGGGCAATCGTGCCGTTGTACCACGATTTCGAGCCGAAGTATTCCTGCAAGTCGGGGTTTTTGAATATGCGCCCATGGCGGGCGAAAATCTCGTTGCGTGCGTGGTAGAGGTCCAAGTCGTCCATGGCTTCGAGTTCGGCACGCGTGTAATAGCGCGAGTCGGAGTCGGGCAGCACGTAGTCGCCGTTGCCCGCGCTGCTGGAGTCGGATCCGCTCGATGCAGCGGGGGCCGACCCGCCAAGCGGTGCGATGAGCTCGGCGGTGTTTATGTGAATCTGCGCCAACACGCCCGTTACATCACTGTAGAACCACATGTCAGACGGGTAAGCAGCAATCGTTATGGTCTGCCCGTCGTAAGCATCGAACTGCCCGATCGGCAGTGCGAAGGAATCGCAGTCGCCCGTGCGCATACCTTGGCCATCGCCCGAATTAGCTTCCACCTGCATCGTCGAGTCCATCTGCAACACGACGTAGGGCTGATCGTCGTAATTGTCGAAGTCGTGCAAGTTGGGTTCGCGGTCGTGTGCACGTTGCGCCATGGTGGTAACGATGACGCGGCCGGTGAAAACCTCCTTGCCGGCATCGATAGCCGCTTGACGGGCTGCATCCTCGCGCTGCGCTTGATCGTCCACATCGCTGGATTGCGTCGACCCACTGGAATCAGAATTGTCGGTAGTTGTCGCGGAATCAGTACTCCCCGAATTTTCGGCGGAATCGGAGCCTGAAGAGTTCGAACCAGACGAATCACCCGATTCAATGGTATAGGTGCTCGTCCCGCCATCGCTCTTGTCGCCGCTGGACTGGGTGAGCCCGACGATTATTCCAATCACGGCCAAAGCTGCGATCACGGCTATGACAATGATAGCGGCCTTCGAAATGCCGCCCTTCTGGGCTTGCGGCGACTGCGATGGTTGCCGGGGCGGCTGTTGCGGCTCGGAAACAGGCTGGGATGAGACAACCTGACCCGCAACGGGTGTGGTCGAAACGGCAGGAGTGCCCTGTCCTGCACCATCGCTAAGCTCCACTTTCGCTCCGCAGGCAGTGCAAAACGACTGGCCTTTTTCTATGTATCCCCCACACCGTACGCAAAACATACAATCTCCTTCCAGCTGCAACGCTACAACCGATATCCGCACTATTGTAAACCGATTTTCCGTTGCTCATGCCGTCGTGGCTTAACGATTGCATCACGACATGAGTTCGGCGTTCCCGAACTTGAAAAGAGAGTCATCTGAAGTGGCGTGATCGCGAATTTCGCATCACGTGCGTTTTTGCAACTGCGCTAGCTCAGCACCAGCTCGCGAATCAAACCATTGCCGATCTTGACGCCGATGAACTTGATGCACGCTTGCCCGACCATGCGGATCTCGCCGCGCTTTTCCATAATCGCCTGCAAAAAATCCACCTCGCCGCCGAAATCGTGAACCTTCACATCGGCCAAGCCGGTATCCACCAAGGCATAGGCGATCTTGGGGCACATCTGGATGACCATGCGGCCATCGATCAGCTCGTCGAGCTTCTTCACGAACGGATACGTGACCTCGCGCGTGGTTTGGGCCATGAGCTTGGGCCCCAGGATGTTCAGAGTGCCCGCCGAATCCGAATACGTGATGATGTCCACGCCAGCTTCGTAGGCAGCCTCCACGTAGGGCAGCAAACGATCCGCCAAGCTGTTCAGCGCCTGCGCCATGGCTTCGGGCTGTTTGCGATAGAGCTTGAATACCTTGCGCGAATCCATGATGTTTTGTATCTGGGTCCATGGTCCCGTGATCTCCAGACATACCGTTTCACCCTGCTCTTTAAGCAGTCGACACGCTTCCAGAACCTCTCGGATACGGCCTTGGCTCAAATCATATTCGGGCAGTGCCAGCACCTCTTCGGGAGTGCTGCAGATGGGCTCGCCCGCGCGAGGGCCAGTGTTCGCGTTGCCCATGTTCACATTTGCGCCCATGGCCTCCACTTCCACCGTGCGACAGAACGGAAGAAGGGCAAACCCAGCGCCATCGTGCTCCTTGACGGCAACAGCCAGCTTTGCCATGGTGTCGCGGTGCAGGTATGCATCGGGGAATTCCAACCCCAGCCCTTCGGTTACCTCGGCGCTTACGCCCACCGAATTCCCATAGCCGCACTTGAAATCTCGGATCTTGATATCTTCTGGCATCGCACTCATCTTCTTCCTCTGGCGAACCGCATCATGATGGGTCTTATTATAATGGCGATTATCGAATAATACGCCTTAAAATGGCATTGAAAAGTTCGACTCATTCCCATGGTGAGCCAACTGCACGGGTGAGTCGGCTGTCTAGGAAGCCAGCTCACGAAACCAGAGGGGGCTTCAGTGTTGCCCCCTCTGGCGCAAATAGAATGACATCTCGTCTAGGCGACGCCAACCAGTTCCTTGGCCACGGCAACGGCCTGGACGGCGTTTTGGGAATACCCTTCGGCGCCAATCTCGTCAGCAAAGCGGCGCGAGATGGGGCTTCCGCCTACCATGACCTTCACCTGGTCTCGGATGCCTTCTTCCTTCAGCATCTCGATCACGGTCCTCATGCCGCTCATGGTGGTGGTCATCAAGGTGGACATGGCGACGATGTCGGCATTAACTTCCTTGGCTTTCTCCACGAAGTTGGCCAGCGGCACGTCGCGACCCAGGTCGTACATCTCGAAACCGGCCGTCTCCAGCATGATGCGAACCAAGTTCTTGCCGATGTCATGCGTGTCGCCTTCTACAACTCCGATCACGACCTTCTTGGCTTCACCTTCTGCGTCCGTGCTTTCCAGATGAGGGCGCAAAACATCAAGGCCTGCGTATAGGGCATCCGAGCACAGCAGCACATCGGTGACGAAATACTCTTCTTCGTCATAGAGCTCGCTTGCCTTGTTCATGCCGGCAACCAAACCGTCCATGATGCCATCGTATGCCGGATAACCCGCCTCGAGGTATTCGTTGCACACGTCGACGACTTCCTCGTCTTCCATCTCGACAACGCAATCGTATAGTTTCTGAATCAATTCTTCCTTGCTGGCCATGGTAATGTCCTTTGCCTTTCATTCCACGTCAAGCACGTCGGCGCGCCAGCATTGGGCGCCAACACGAGTGACGTTCTCTTTCGTGAATCTGCGCTTGAGAGTCTAGTCCCAGTTTTCGGGGTTGATGGGATACTTGCCGTACTTGCGCGCGGCGGCCATCATGGCGTCGATGTTTTCCAGCGGCACCGTGACGTTAAGGTCGCAACCAGTGGCATAGATGTAGCCATGCTGGGCGTTATAGCCCGTTGCGATGCACTTCTTCGTCTCCTCGAACACCTCTTCAGGCGTACCTAGGGCCATCGTCGTAAGCGGGTCGATGTTGCCTACGAGGGGTACGTAGGGCTCAACGATCTCCTTGGCAAAGTCTAAGGGCACGACGTTGTCGACGCTGACCATGTCGGCTCCCGCCTCCAGCATGTCGGGCAGAATCTTTTTGGTGTTGCCGCAGATGTGATAGCACACCATGCCTCCGCAAGCGTGGATGTTGTCCATGAGCTCGATGGTATAGGGGAGCACGAATTCACGGTACTGCTTGGGATTGATGATGTCGCCCGTTCCCAGGGGCTCGCAGAACAGCACCATGCTGCCTTCCTTGATGAACGCGGTGTGAATCTGCTTGATGACCTCGGTGCACTTCCGGATGAGCTTGTGCACGGCATCGGGGTTCTTGCGCGTGGCGCGCAGGAGCTGATCGATGGGGTAGATGCTGTTGGCAGCTGTCAGAGGACCGGGGATGAGCGTGCCGTTGGGAACTTCGCTACCCAGCTTGTCGACCAAGATCTTCGTGCATTCCAGATGCTGCTTCACGATGGCGCTGTTTTCCGGCAGGGCCTTCTCGAAATCGAGCGAGTCGATGTCATTCAGGTCTTTGAGCACATGCTTCAAGATATGCGGAGTAGCGTCTTCTTCATCCGACATTTCGGTACCCATGGAAATGCCGATCGAATGCAAACCGTACTCGGTGATGAGCAGGTCGTTTCCAAACCGATCGTAGTTGGCAATCTGGCATTGCGCCTCGCTTGCACCTGTCGCCCGCTTTTCGCGGTGCGTCATCCCGGCAGCCTTTCCCGACACCGAGATGATGAAAGGCATCGTGAGGACGCGGTCCATCTCGCCGCCCGTGAGGAACCCACCGAGGCGCTCCATGGGCGTCATTTGATCGTCTTTATGCATAATCCTTCTCCTATCGTCTTCCGCGCTCCGTTCCATCCATTTACAGGCATGTCGCCCGCTCCCCTAACAGCGCGGAAAATCCCTACGGTAGAAAGACTATCATCGAGACTGAATAGATTTCGCAGTCAATTATTAATATCAAAAATTACTATTAAAAATTACTACAGGGTATTCATAGCAGGTTCTGCCGAACTCACACCTTGCAGAGCCGTTACCCGCAGCAAGTTGGAGCAGAGCCACGAATCATTCTCCAAATCACGCTCCAGGCTGCACGGTAATGGTGAGCACATCATCGAAGCTGACATAGTAGTAGCTCGCATCCGTAGACAAAAGCGTGCCGTTGGCAAGGCCGTCCACCACCTCTTGATACACCGAAGCATCCGAGCAGCCGAACTGGAAACACGCATCGCCATTCGCAACCGCCTCGTCCCACCATTGCTGGATCAGCGCCCCGTCGGCCCAATCGAGCATACGGCCCTCGTACACGTAGTAGTTGTCGGCAGTACTCGTGCATTCGGGCAAGGGCTGCCAAGCATCGAAATCACGTGACGCCTGCATGGTGGCCGTTGTGTCGCCCAAATACGCATAGATGACGAAACCTTCTGGAAGCTGATCGGCCCCTTCATCGGCAGAGTCCGGGTCGCCCCACGTCGGGTCCACGTAATAGTATTCCCCATCGAGCAGCGCCAGACACCACGCATGGCTCCCCCTGCCATCATTCAGGTCGCCAGAAACGTATGCACACTGGATGCCCATATGCTGCATGGCCATCTGGAACGCCCGCGCATAACCTGCACATACGGAATTCCCGTTGACCAGCGAATCCACCACCGTCTGCCCGCGATAGGAATCCGGGTCGAAGTTGTTTTGATCGAAGCCTTCGTGGTCGTAGGTCACATGCGTCACCAGATACTCGTACATGTGCTTCGCCTTGGTGTAATCGTCGGCACCGTCGGGAATGCCGGCAAGGGCCTCGGCGAGCGCAGCTTCCACCTGCGACTGGTAGCTTGCAATCTCGTCTTCCGCATACAGGTAACTGCCTTCGATCTTGGCCACGTCTGAATCGGAAAACGTGCTCGTCGTGAGCCCCTTCAGGTAGAAGAACTCGGGATGGTCCCCCATGACGCATCGGTAGATGTGGTCGATGTCCTCGCCGTTCGTACTGGGGAAATCCACTTGGTCGCGCTTGGAAGCCATCTGGTACATCGCTTCGTATTTCTGTCGATCGGCTTCGTTTAACTGGCTGTAGTAATAGTAGCCCTCCAGTTCGGCGGATAGGTCTTCAGCGGTTTCCTCTTCCTCTTCCTCTTCCTCTTCTTCGCCCTCGCCAATCGAGCCTTCATCGCCCTCATCGTCTTTCTCGACGATTCCCTCGTCACCAGTTGAATCATCATCTGGCTCCTCGTCGCTGCTCGTTATCGGGGTAACGTCGATGCCGTCAGGGCGAAAGCCGCTTTCGCCGCCGATGCCCGCAATCATCAAGCTCAGGGCAGCGCACACCATCAAGAGAAACACGGTTATGCTGCCCAGGCAACCGAGGCCCCCGTGCTCCTCTCTAACCTTGTATGCCTTGTTCCTGCGTGTGCTCATGGTCTCCTTTGCAAACTTCCCTCGCATCCCCATCCAACAGACGGTCGCCTAGATCGTCTCGCGCGCAGCCGATTGCCAAGCCACCTACACCTCCAGGGGCTCGGTCGGATGCATGAAAGGCGTATCGCCCTTCAAGATGATTCCACGCGAAATCGGATACTGGTTCAAGAACAGGCGCAGCCCATACCCGTACACATCGGTCCGACTGGTTTCATGCTCAAGCGAGCGCTTGGCGAACTCTACCTCGTTGAGTAAGTACAGGTATTGGATTTCGACCCACTTCGCCATCCCCTCAGCAACAGCAAGAAAACGCTCGCCGTATCTTGCCTCCATGGCCTTCCAGTTCCAATGCGAGTACTGCCAGATGTGCGTGAGCTCGTGTGCCGTGGTGGCCACAAGCGCACCACGCGGGGACCCGTTTTCGAAAAACATCTGGTAACCTGCGCCCTTGTGCACCGCCAGACCTACCGCCCGAGCGTCGAAGTACTTTGTGGGAACGAATCTGGAACCCTGCATCGCCGACATCTTTTTCTGTGAAACCACTTTCACAGGAACCGGCGAAGGCAAGTCGATGCTGAACTTCATGCACAGTCCATCGCGCACCTGCACGAGCAGTGTTTCAAAGTCCTGTTTCGAGTTCACCACGCTCTCGGAGCATTCCACACATCGTTCTCGGCCATCCTTGAGCACATCCCACTCCACGCCCGTTAGTAAGCGGCCGCAGAAGTCGCAGTAGTGTGCATCGGGATCGCGATAGGAGGCATACAGGCCCGCCTGACCCTTCAGCTTGCGCGCCTGCGTGAGCGCGTTATCAGAAAAACCCATCTCGAGCAGGTATTCCGCAGTCTGATCGCAGTCAAGCTGGTCGTAGACGTGCGAGCTTTCGGACCCGAACAGCAGGTAATGGTTATTACGGTATTCTGCCTTATCCAACACTGCCGCCCTCCTCTGCTGCGTCTTCGAACACGGACGTGGATCCTACTTTGGGCGCAGGAGCGGGTCCTGTTGCTGGCTTTGGTGCGGAATCAGATCCCGCCATGGCCCCAAAGGTAGGAGCAAGACCTGCCATAGGCATAGGAGCAGAAGCAAACCCTGCTCCAAGTTCGGATTTTTGCTTGCGTCGGAAAACCCCCGTGATCTTGTCGAGCAGGCGGCGGAAAAACCCCTTGCGCACCATCGGGGGCACGAAGGCGGGAAGCTCTCCCACCTCCCAGTTCACCTCAGGTTCGGAAACGCCCAACATGCGATCGTGGTGCCAGTCGAGGTAATCCCAGCACAGCTCTAGAATACGTCCCACGTTGCGGTCAATCGACGACACCAGCCCAATGTCGACCAAGCTGTCCTCCACGATGTAGATCGCATCGGGCGGGCAGTCGATCTGCGCACGGTACAACACTCCCTGCGGCAACTCCTCGGCACATGGCGCCAATACGGCCACGTACTCCCAGTCCTTCGGGAACAACGTCACCATGAACTCACTCATGAGCACGGCCAGCGTCGCGATAGTCTTGGCCGATGCATCGGGGAACTGCAGCCGCAATGCAGTCTTGTTGGTGTAGCGCCTGTCGGGCACATCGGAAATCTGCACGAGGCGCGCCGAACCCAAGTCGCCGAAACTCGCCATGTCCAGATACCCTTGCGTGGACACCGTCATGGTGGCGACGATGCGCTGCACGGTGATGCCCGAAAGGGTGCGCGTGCTCGAAGCCTCTTCTGCTGGGCACCAGTTCTCGATGATGTAGCTGCGCAGCTGACGATAGTAGCGCCGCCGCGTGAAGTAATCGGCCGCACGACGCAAGACCACGCCAGACGAATCGGAAACCGAAACCACCTCGTAGTACTTGCCGTCGATGACGGTGAACTGGCCGGGCAGGTACGATTGGTGCACGTGACCGTACAAGCGCGCACCCAGCAGCTGCTCGGAACCGTCGGGAGCTTCGGTTACCAGCGGCACGCTGCGCAGGCTGCTGAAGCACTCCGAATACATGGCCTGATTGGACAAGCCGAAGTAGCGCTTTTCCACGAACTTGCGATGAAGTGGATCGTATTCTTCGGTCTCGCGGACGACCAGCTGACGCTCGGGCAAGATGCCGCGATAATCGTCGGGTATATGTATATGGTCGATGAGCAGGCCTTCGAGCGCTTCCTGCACATTGTGGAACGGCAAGCCCACATAGCGCAGCCGCGAGGCAATTTCGTTTTCGTCTACAAGCTCTTCCGATTGCGCCATCGCCATCACGATTGAAAAGATGGCGTTGCGCTGGCTCTTCGAGAAATCGGGAGAAAGCGCCGGAACCGCCTTGGGGTCTGCTTCGAACATGCTGGAGTTGTCTACCATGTAATCGCGCAGCAGGTAATGCGGCGAAAGCACGTTCACGAACGCCTGCTCGGAACCACGCGTAATGAACTGGCGAAACGCCTCGAACATGTTGGAGTACTCATCCTCCACCACGATAAAGCGGTTCTTGGCTTTGGGGATGGACCACAGGTCGCTATACCATTCGAAATGGCGATCGAGTTGCAGCTGCTCCTGCGGTAGCTGGGCGAACGAAAGCAGGTCGCCATAGTATTGGCCGTCGATCCAACGCTGGTCGGCTAGGGGCACAAAACTGCCAGAAGCCCACGCCACCTTCGACACTTGGCTCTTCAACGCCACGAGGCCTATCTCGGTACCGACGCCCAGGTATTGGGCGACACCAGGCATCAGGCGGTGCTGCAGGTTGTTCCCATCGACATCCCACATCATGTAAACGGCGGCACCTTCGGCGTATTCGGTTGCCGAAACTTCGGTGAGGTTCACGCGCAGCGCATGGCTCAGCGAATCGACCAGGCCATCGCTGTTGTGATCGAACACGCAATAGGTGGCCGGCGTGCCCGCGGAAAGGTACTCTGCCAAGTAGTTCAAACCGATCTGGTAGGTGGCGAGCAGGCTCGACGGGTCGATTACGATCACGAAGCCAACCTGCGCCAGAAAATCGGCATGCTCGATCACGTTGCGCACGTTGCCCAACGACGAGAAGGGCACAAGCGCAACGTCGTAGGCAGACTCCACATCCAGGTCCATGGATGTGCCCACACGCCACATATCCGAGATCCCAGTGGCAAACGCCAGGCCCTCTTCCATGTAAGTGGCCAACCCCTCGGCCGAAGCGCCTGACCCGTAGAGCACGAGCGCGCGCCGATTGCGCATGAGCTGGGCACTCAACGGCAAGAACACGTAGGGCACGAAATCGCGGTAGAACGGCGTGGCGAAGATCACACTGTCACCGTGCAGCATGCGGACGCATTCCAATGCGAGGTCGTGGTTGAGCGGCCCGAATTGGGCAGTGCGCTCATCGGCACTCAGCACTCCCCTGCTCACGAGAGATCTAAAGTAGCCGCCTGCCAAACGGGTCTCGTAGTTTTCGGAAGTCAGGAGCTCGGTGCAGAAATCATCGTGCGTGCCCGCCGACTTGCGGGAAGCCCCGCGAGAACCCAGCTGCAGCAAGCGGTCTCCGAAGTAGTGCCGCAGCACCTCCTGCAGCTTGGCGTACTGGAACACGCGGCTTGCACCGTCGTCCTCGAACACGACGTCGGAAAGATATTCCTCCCGCAGCATTCCCAGCAGGCAGAAGCAGGACTCGCCGAACACGAGCACGGGAAACGCCGGATAGAATGGGTTCTGGAAGATGGGAAGACCAGGCATAAGGTACGAAATCAAAAACACCACCGCCGTGGATGCGACCACGCACCAATACAGCGTGCACAAAAGCCTGCGCACCCCATAGAAGCCATCACGCAGGAACCAGTACTGGTAGTCTTCGTCGTATTCGAAGAAATGCCCTATCAACCCGCCCATCAGCAGCTCGTAAGGCTTCGCGAACAGCGAGACAAGCACCTTGTATGCACCCTTCACGACAACGAAGCCCAGCAGCATGAAGAAGTTGAACAAGGCCATCTCGAAGAAAACCACGTTCACAGAGCCCAGCACGGGCACGTAGGCAACGATCGTCTCCATGGCAGAACGCACCAGCTTGTGCATCTGGTCGAAACGCAAGATGACCACGATCCCGTAAACCAGGGCCACCAGCGGCAGCAGAAGCTGCCGGTAGCGATAGCGCGGCCGCCCATTCGCCGCATACACGGCGAATGCACCGGCAAGGAACAGCAGCGCGCCTCCCAATCCTGTCAGCAGAATCCGCACGTTTCCCCCTACGACACTTTCATAGGCTCCAAAGCGAGCCCAGATATGAATTCATATGGAACATCGGCGAAAGAACCGCAGCCCAGCCCCTCATGCTTTTCTTGGCTTAGGTTCGTATCGCGGATGTTATAGAACGCCTCATCGCGCAACTGTGCATCGAGCTGGTTCCAGTTCAGGTCGAATGCATAGTCGAAATCGGCCTCGTCTACTTCCACCTGGCAATTGTGGAATACCTCGTCGATATCTTGGATGCGGGTCTGCAGCAGTGCCGAGCAGCGCCCCAGCCATTGGGACATGCGCGTGGGATCGCCAAGATGCTCCTGACGCTCGAGCACAGCCCATTCCTTGCGAAACATCGCATAACCCGATATGCGAGTCTCCAACGCAGTCGCTTGATCGTACAACTTGCTCACGATATCGCCCAGAAGGTTGTTGAACGCCACGTAACCTCGGCGTAGTTTGTTCCTCATCCCCACGAGGATGATAACCGTCGCTACAACCATCACCAGCACGAACAGCGACACCACCACGGAATCGATGGGCGAAAACCCCTTACCACCCGCAAGGCCCAACACGAAGGGGCTAAAGCCAATCAGCAGCGTTATCACGGCCATGAGCAGCACGATGCCAGCTTGCCGCCTGGTCACGCGTTTCTCGATTTGACTGCGCACGTCAACGTCAGCTCGGCTGAAATCGGCCGCGCTCGCCTCGTATTGGAACGCGCGACTTCCCGCACCCTGTACCAGCATCATCTCGCGACCTCGCGCGGTATCGCGAATCAGGTCCTTTTCCGTTTCGTTCAAGACGCAGTATTCCAGCTCCTCGTAAGAGATGGGGCGGTCTTCGCGGAACTTGTCCGCCGCGGTGCGCAAGGCGCGTCGCGGCGCCCGCAACAGCTCTCGGAACTCTTCCAATACGTTACCGCTCTGGCGTCCCCACACGCTCAGATCGCGTTCTGGGTGGTCTTTCAACAGACGCACCTCGCTGGGGTCGGTGAGCAACTCTTCGGTGTTCACCAGGTCAAATACCACGGGAATGGTCACCTGCATGTCGGGCAGGACCGCCTGACGGTATTCGGATGCCTTCAGCTTGCCCGCGTCGTAGCGCAACCGCTCGTCTATCTGGCTGCACGCCGCTTGCCACTGGGCTTTGCGCCTGCCGAAGGAAGTCGCAAGCGCACGTTCGTCCATCTTCATGCCCATGCGGTACACGTCATAGGCACGCAGGTCTTCGGGTAGCACGGTGGACACCATCAGGGAAAGCACGCACATCCAGAAATCGAACCAGAAGCTGCGCGGCTCGATCGGCTCAGGCTCGAAGGGGCTGCGCACGATGCGCTCCGTTTCGGCAAGCAATTGCCCTTCGGGCGTTTCCATAGAAGGCGCCCGGCGGTCGATCACGATGAATCGCGTGCTCGAAGGATAATCGTTGCGCTCCCAGAATCCCAGATGCGTCGTGGTCTCCTCGACTTCAAAGGCGCGCAGCTGCGCCTCGAGCTCCACGAATTGGGGAGCGTCTTCGCTGGTACCCGACTCGTATATAGCCCGCTCTCGAGCATTTACCAATTCAGCGTATCTGCGCTGGCGGTCAGCTGCAGCCAGCTCGATTTCCTTTCTGCGCGCCGCATCGAACGCGGCATCCACGTCGCGGGGGGACACGCAGATGATACGGTTTGGCTGGGCGACGCCCAGGCGATACCGCTCGATCAGGTCGTAGATTTCGCAATCTTGTCCGAACACCATGTCGAAATCGTTCAGGTTGGGCGCAGGCCCCTTCTGACCTTCCCAGCTCACCGTCACTTTTTCCGGCAACCCGCCCAGCATCTGCGTCAGGCGGACCAGGGGATGGGTCGATTCTTCGAAGCCGTCCCCCGGTTTGACGTCATAGCGGTCGGCGAAGTCGAAGGGGTTATCGTAGTGGACGTCGTCACGCAACGTGCTCACGTCTTCGCGCAGATCGGTAACCACCACAGCCTGCCAACGCTCTTCCAAACCCAACACGGATGAAAGCCCGGGCACGGTGGTGTCCACACTGGTGCCCCCACGGTTCCAGAAGCACACGTCGAACGCCCCGCTGCTGCGGAACTCGTCGAGCAGGTAATCGTACTTTTGGAATTGCGACCACAGCTCGCTTTCCGACTTGTCTATGAACAGGACCGTCTTCATCCAGAACAGCTCCCGTTACAGCCTTTTGCCAACCTGTTTCCAGGCTTCCTGTATGGTGGGCTGGAAGGCATCCACGCGCTTGGCGCGCAGGTTGCCTGCCTCTTCCAGGTAGCTGTAGACCTTCTCGCGCACGCTGCTCACCACCTGATTGGCGTGCAAGCCCCTGAACACGCTGTCGTAGCCGATCAGGTTCCACTCGAAGAGCATGTACTGCTCCTCGAACAGCTGGCAGCAGCTCGCCTTGTGCTCGGAGCCCTCGGCGAAGCGGCTCATGTAGTTCTCGACCGTACGGAAGATGCTCTCGATCATCATGTCGATTTCGCCTTCCTGCGTTTCGGTCTGGGGCAGCGAAATGCGGTAGAGCACCGGGATGTCGAATATCGACGTGCGTCCATGGCGGTAGAGCTCGTTTTCCTCCAAGCCGAAGAAGAACAGGTTCGTCACGATCATGGAGTCCATCGCACCATCGATGCTGTCGAAACGCGAGACGAGAGCGCGCATATCGGGCTCTTCGAGCACATCTGGGTTCCCAATTCCCGCGATAATCTTGCGACGCCAGGCATCGAAGTCGTAGTCATCATAGGCACGCGACTTGATGTTCGACACCAAATCGCAGTTGGCCACGGTCACCTTCGAGTTCTTGTTGGTTTCCGCGATCTGGCGCTTGTGCGCGCTTTCCAACAGCACCTTGATGGCCGGCGGCGAAAACTTCAGCGAATCGAACACCTCGTAGAAGCGGTCGCACGGCGTCCCGTTGGAAACCCACAAGCGGGTGCGCAAACGCCCTTCCGTCGCCTTCAGATAGAAGATGTCGTCGGCGTCGACTACGGTCTCGCTGCCGAATTGGCGGAAAATAAGGCTGTAGAGGTACGAACGGACGATGTCATGCTGGATGTCGCGCTCGTTGCCCTCGTTAAGGTCGGGCAGGAAGCTTACCAGATGCCAGTTCTTGTCGATATGCGGGGTGATGATCTTGTTGTCCTGCAGGTTGGGACTCAGCTGGTCGACCATCTCGTAATATGCACGGAAGTACTCACCTTCTGGACGGTTTTCCTTGCCTTCGTGCACTGGGGCGTATTTCGGCAGGGTATCGGCACGCAAGCCATAAAGCGAGCTGTAGAATTGGATTTCGTACTTGCTGAACTCGCGAGGATCTACGACCACGCCGTTGAACGTGTTGGACAGCAACTGCGCGGTCTCGTCGGCATAGCCACCTGCATCCTCGAATGCCGCGCTCGAATAAGCGCACGAGCGGATGGGGCGTGGAGCCTGGTCGGTAGGAGGCTCGATGAACGCAGTCGAAAGACGCTGCGCCTCTTCGAGCGTGCGGTTGATGTGAATCTGCGCGAACTCGGTTTCCTGCGACTTGTTGCGGAAAAGCTCGCCTTCCACAAACGTGGCCTGATACACGGCCTCGTCGGCGATGGCCTTGATGATGCCCTTGTCAACGACCTCGGGATAACCCAGGTGCTGATCCATGACGCGGTTGCCCCAATAGTCGACGACGACTTCCTGGAACAGGTCGCGGAACAGCGTGCGGGCAACGTCGTTGCGCTCGGCATAGGCGCCGATTTCGATAGTGCGGCGCGCATAGCGCAACAATCCGCTGTATATGTCCCCGCACAGCTCGGAAGGCAAGTCGCCACTCGATCCTTTCATGGGGCACTTGTCCAGGATGGCCGCCAAGCTGCCCCTGTCGGCGCACACGTAGCGGTGCGAGCGACCCTTTGGCTGGTTGTAGGCACGCTTGTTCTCGATGGTGCTCACGTGTCCACGCATGTCCTCGATTTCCTTGCGCAGCAGCTTGTAGAAGGTCTCGTAGGCGTGGGAAAGCCCGCGGGCATAGTTCAACGCATTTTCGAAGAACGCCTGGCTCACGGTAGCGTCGATGTACTTCAAGATCTCGTTGCGGTAGTTCATGAGCTTGCTGGAAATGGTCGCCAGCTGCTCGGCCTCCTCGTTGCCAATCGAGCCCGACTTGCCGCTCAAGAACGGCAGCGAAAGCTTCTTGCGGCTCGAGTCGTCGGAAGCAAAGATCAGGTTCACGGCGGCGTTCACATCGTCTTTGCCCTCGTTGCCGTCGTAGTAGTCGTCCACTTCGGCGTGCGCCATGTTCTGCTTCGCCTTGCGGGCGTTTTCCTCGGCGATCTTGCTCTTGATTTCCAAAAGCTCGATGGTGCGGTAGAGCGCATAGCGTACATAGGCGGGATGGTAGGAGCCGATGCTTCCATCTTGGTTGGTAGCACGGAATATGTGTTCGAGCTGCCAGTCCTTGTCGCGGTGCTCGAGTGGGCGGTCTTCGTATTCGCCCACCTGGAATGCACTGCGAGCGGCACCTTTCGCGATGTCGCCCACCTCTTCTTGTGCCGCACGGCTGAACAGGCGCGCGTTGTCGAAGAAGCGGGTCAGGCGAGCACGCATCAAGCCGGCGGCGTCGTCTTGCTCGCGGCATTCGTCCAAGATGGCGTCGGCATCGGTGGTGAGCATCACGAGCCTCTCGCCACGGCGGTCGTCGAAACGCGTGTTGTACAGCGTCGTGCTCTGGCGGTAGAGTTGCTCTCCCGCCCAGTTCTTTGCATGGTTTTCAAGCGCGGTGATGAAGTCGGACACACGGTCGATCACTACGCCGTCTTGACCGCGGACCTCGGTGCGGGCGACGATGGTCTTGTAGAAGGGGCTGTTCGACGTGCGTTTGCCGTCGTACTCGGTGCGGTAGAATTGCGAAAGCTCCAGCTCGGGGTCTTCGCGCACCATGCGCTCGTAGTCGTCGTCGATTTCCAGCCACTCGCCGGAAATGGTTCGGGTTGCCCAGTTCAGCGCCACGTAGCGCTGTACTTCGGCCTTGGGGTATTCCAAACGCGACGATCCGGCACCGCAGTATCGGCTCAGGCCTTCGCTTGCCGCTACGGCGCGCACCATGTTGTCCTCGCTGGAGTTGGTTCGCGACGAAAGCGGGCTTAGCGACATCGCGAAAATGCAGTCAGCCGCATGCTGCTTGTAAGCCTCCAGGTCATAGCGGCCCTGCGAGTCGGTAAGACTGTCGCCCTTTTCGTTGAGGGCGTCCATCAAAAACACGTAGTTGTAAGGGAGGATGTTGGGATAGTCGACACGCACGCCCAAGCCCGGCTGCGGGGCGTTGAACACCACGTGCTTGTAGCGTCCGCCATCGCCCGCATGCTCCTTGCGGAAGAACGCGTTGAGCTCGCGCAGGGCTGCATAGGCGTTTGCGCGCTGGTAGTTGCGCTCCTTTTCGTCGGGAAGGCGGCCGAACACCACGTCGGGCTCCAAGAAGAAACCGCGGATGATGGCCGAACTGTCCTGGTAGCGCGTAATCAGGAAGTTGCGGATGTACATAGCCGCGGGAACGACGAGGCCAGAACCCGTACCACCAGCGATGGAGCCCACGATGACAATGCGCATCTCCTGACGCATCACGTTGCCGGTAAGGCCATGAAGCTTAGCGATGGCCTTTTCCAGGTTTTCCATCAGACCTTGCTCCACGGCATAGTCAAACGCCAGGCGCGAGACGGCACGCACCTGACCGGCGCCTTCGGTAAACGGCTTGCCCACCAGGCCGTCGTTGACCGGAAACCACCGCTCAAGCGCGAACTGGTTGTGATCAAGCGCCTTGCCCACGGTTCCTTTGGGAGAGGTCTGGACGGTGTAGATGTGGGGATACTCCTCATTGATCCGGCGCAAGTCGTTTACATCGGTGTCCATTACCACCAGCTCGACGTCGGTGACCTCCTCCTTCTTGATGCGTTTGGAAAGGCGTTGCACCACGTTGCCGCCGATGCCGCCTAATCCTACGATAAGCGTCGGTGCTCCCATCGAATCCTCCTTAATGGTTCTGCTGGCTTGGGTTTTCTTGTTTTGCCTTAAGTTTCCTCTAAATCGGGTCGGTTTCGTCGTTTTCCCGCCTTCGCGTGGGCAAGGCTTGCCTTTCCCGGTCGCCCTGTCCTAGCGGGGCTTCCTGAAGTAGAGCGTGTAGCGCTCTTCTGACCTGCGTTGCCCCAACGGAGGTATGTTGTAGCCCGTGAAGCCTATGGTCGACCCTATGCCGCGCGTGGACTTCTGGTCTTTGAACGACTTGGCTGGCTTGGGCTGATAATCAGGATTCGGGAAGCCGAAAACGTCGCCATTTCGCTCCTCGGCCTCCTTGATATGGCGCCGCATCTCGGCAAGTGTTTGCTCGTCGAAGCGGAAGCGACGGTTCTTGCCTTCCTTCTTGGCCGCCACCAAACCGATCCTGCCCAGCTCGTAGCGGTTGTCCAACGCCAGATAGCTGGCCATCATCGCGTCTTTGGGCGTATGCGCGTTGAACACGACGCGTTCGGGGCCAAACGGCGAATGGCGGTTGGTTATCCTTTTTTCGCTGTAGCTTAACGCCACCGGCTCGTCCATTCCCTGGATGACGATATGCGGGCTCAGCTTACGCGGAAGACGCGGCTTGGTCAGGTACTTGAACAGCAAAAACAGCAGGAACAGCAGCAAGAGCAACGGCAACCACAGATGGCGTAGCACGTTGAGCCAATCGCCCGTGTAGGAAACCTGCTTATCTTCGCTGCCCCGAAAGACCTCGTTGGCCGACTCGGTCTGCGCGGTGAAATGAAGCGTAGACCCCTTCGCCCCCAACGGGAACGTGCCTACCAGCTGGCGCTGCGTTTTCCAGACATCGCCATCGGTCCATTGCGGCTGCACGGAAGCGCTTCCAACCTCGTCGCTTTTTTCCACCGTCCAGGTCACGCCGGCATCGTCTTGCACCGTGAATTCCATTTGCGCCCATTCTTCCTCGGTTATGGGCTCGCCATTGACCTTCGCGACGGTGATGGGGTACGACTTCTGGTCGAAATCAGGCACCGCCAAGATACCTGGAACCTTGCTTGCATCGATAGTCATCAGGCTTACCGCAGGCGAAACGTTGACGTTTTCGTATTCCTGGCTCACGCGCACGGTCCCATTGGTTACCGCCGTGGCCAAGATGGTGAGCTCTCCCGGCTCGATGGTCAGCTGACCACCTGGATCCACCTGCTGCACGTTTCCACCGTTTTCCAGCTGCAACTCGAAGACCGGATCCTTCAACAGGTCCGATGTTATGCTCTCGCCGGTCAGCGGGTCGACGAAATAGGGGTTGGCGCTGTACGTGCCTGCAGACAGTTCGTTGGCCTCGCCAGGCTGGAGCCGGTAGGCGATGCCTGTCTCGCTTTCCTTTAAATCAAGAGCGATGCCCACATAGGGCGTATAGTAGATTTCCACGTTCGAAGCGCCCTGAATGTCTAGGCTTGCCTCTCCCTTGGGAATCTGGCCCCGGAATGCGCACACCGTGCCCTGAAGGGTGTCGTCCACCAAAAACGGCTCGTAATCGGCGGTGTCGGCTGAAGGACGCTCGCAATAGCTCACCAAGGCCTGCTCGCCTTGGATGGTCTGCCCGTCTGAGGTGGTCAAATCACCCACCTGGACGTCATCGCCTTGGGCGAAGACCACCAGCTCGCTCATGGGCACATTGAAGTTCAGCTTATTGCCGTTCACGCAAGATTCGGGCAGGGAATCGCGACCGAACACCTGGTTGGCGATCTCAACCATGTCGCTCAAGATGCTTTCGGAAGAAGGTGCGAGCTTCACGTAGATGTTGTGGTCCACATCCGAGTCGATGGTTTCGGCGTCATCGCCAATGGCGAGGAAGATGACCGTGATGCCCTGATCGGAGGCGTCTTTGACAATCTCTTTCACCTCATCGAGCTTGCCGCCGGTAGTGAAGGCGCCATCGGTGGTGATTATCAGGTATTTCTCGTCGGCCGAAGAAGCTTTCAGGTACTCGCAGGCTTCAGATGCCGCATGCGGCTCGGTATGGTAGGAAATTTGCAGGTCGGCGTCGTGCACTTGCCGCACGCGCTCGGCAACTTCGGTGGAGCCCGACACGAGAAGCTTTTGACCCTCGCTCTCCATGGTGTAGACGACCATTTCGTCTCCCTCGTCGAGCATGGCGGCCAGCACTTCCAGGCTGTACTTTGCACCGCACCACTTGTCCGAATCCGTGACCATGCTGCCAGAATTGTCGTAGGCAATGGCCAGGGCACGAGACGACGTGCCATCTTCGGGAGATGCATAGGCGTAAGCTGGCAGAAGTGCCATGACCGCAATGGCCATGATGGCAAACGCCATCGTCAATCCAGCTAAACGCATAGGCAAGATGCGTGGCAGTCGCGCCACCTTGTTCACCGGATGCATAAAATCACGCAGTCCTTCGCTTGTACGAGAGCTTCCAAAGGACTGGTGGGAATAGAATGCGATTTCCTTCTTGAAACAGGCATTATACCCTTTCCAGCCCGCAAAGCGGCACTCGCAGATAAAAACGAAACACGGTCACGCCACCAATGGCCAATGCCACTAGAAGCGCTTTTCGCAAATTACACCCAAAAGAAAGCACCCATCGGTAGAAACGCCCGCACAGCTGCACTCCGCGCAGCCGCTTGCCCTTGGACCTCCATCTCTGGTTTGCTACACGATATCGCGCACCATGGTTGTGCCGTTGTGCAACTTTTCGCAACGCCACCCACATACGTTATACTTGCAGGACGAATCGGGAGAAGGGATGGCTCATGACGTATGACGAGCTGAAAGAACAGATAAAGGATGCCATGAAGGCGAAGGACAAGGTTCGCCTGTCCATCCTGCGCCAGGTGCACGGCGAAATCAAGAACATCGAGGTGAACGAACGGCGCGAAATCGTCGATGCCGACGTGGATGCCATGGTAAAGCGCCTGATCAAACAGACGAGCGAGACGCTCGAGGGAAGCATCAAGGCGGCAAACGACGAAGAGCGGACCGAAAACCTGCGCCGTCAGGTACAGATCCTGGAAGACCTGCTGCCCGAGCAGCTTTCCGGCGATGCCCTGCTCGAGCTGGTGGAACAAACCATCGCCGATCTGGGAGCGGAAACCAAGCGCGACATGGGCCGCGTCATGAAGGCGCTCACCGCCGCAACGGGCGGCAACATGGACAAGGCCGAAGCCGCCAAGCTGGTCGGCTCGAAGCTGGCATAGGAACGCGGTCCCAAACGAGCGCATGAAGACCCGGCAAGAGAAGCAATGGGAGCTGATGCAGCAGGTGCTTGCCGCCGAAGCCGCAGGCAAAAGCCCGCAGCCCGTGGTGAGCAAGCGCACGCTGTTTGGCATTCCCAGCTCGGTCGACCAGGCCATCGCCGCCATCGCCGCCGAAGAGGACGCCCGCTGCGAGCAGCTCATGCGGCAGAAGGCGCAACGGCGCGACGACGGGCAAGACGAAGCTACGCCTTCGCCTCTGTGATGTGCAGCAAATCCGTCGTCTCGAAGGCGATGGAGGATGTCGCAAGCTGCGCCGGCGAGGCGCAAGCGCAGCGCACGACCCGCGAAAGCGCCTGCTCCAGCTCACGCCCGCAAGCGGCTATGTCATCGCGCGTGCATTTCAGCAGCATGCGGCGGGCTTGCTGGTTGATGTCGTACGGCACGCCGGAAAGGAAGCGGCTCAGCTGTGCGGATACGCGGATGGGTACTCGATGAACTTTGTCAATCTTCGCTGTGGAGCTGATGACGGCACCCTCGAAGTCCTCCTCTGAAATGGAAGCCGTCTGCAGCCAGTTCGCCACATCGGCGAAAGCTTCGAACGTGTCGTCAATACGCGGGTCGTCATGCGAGAGCAGCATGGTGACTCCCGAAATCTGTGCCGACATGCGCGACCCATACGCGCCTCCCTTCTCGCGCACCACAGGCCACAGGTAGTTCAGATTCACGAGCTCGTCGGCCAGCATCCATGCACCCATATCCATCGGCTTCTGCCTGCCCAAATCGCCAACGACCACATTGCATGCAACCTCGACTGGCAAGGCCAACGCCACGTCGCCGAGCGGAAGGCTGGCAACATCGCGCACGCGCAGCACTTCCCCGTCGTCATCGTCATGCACCAAGGCGCCCCAGGCGAGTTGGCCTTCGCGGAAGCGGCGCCACTCCCCTTCGCAGGCATGGTAGCGGACAAGATCCTCTTCGGTACCCGTGAAGCTTGTGATCTCGGGGCAGGAGCCGAATACGCGTTTCGCCAACTTGGCAATCCGCTCGGCTAGATCGGCAAGCGCCGATTCGTCTCCGAGGCGCCCTGCAAGACCCTCGAGGCGCTGGTAGAACTCGACCCCATCCGTCATATCGGAAAGCCTCGATGCGGCAGACAGGTGGGCTGCGGCGTATTCCCTGATCGTCGGCATGGCCATGCGGCCGTGGGCAAACGAGAGTCGCAAAGCCTGCAAGGTCTGCTCTACGGTCAAACGTAGCTTATTGAGGTCGGAGTAATCAGCCTCGAAGAGCAGCTCGCCGATCAAACGTACCGCATCCTCCACCTTTTCCGAGAGCATGCTCGCGCTCAACTGCAGCACTGCGACGGGATGCCCTCCCTCATATGGGTCCTTGAACCCCAGGTCGAGGCCAAGCTTTCCCAGCGTTTTCTTTCGCTGGATTTCCATCTGCTCGGCCGTGAAGCTCTTCGTAGCCACCTTGTCCAGGAGCGAGCAGAGCAAGCTCAAGTAGAACACCTCGTCCGTCGGCAAGTCGGAAATATCGAAAACCCTGGTCACATAGACAATGCCGTTGGAATTCACATGGTGGACCAGATACTGTCGATCGTCCATCTGGTGCATGGTGGGCTCAATGAGCGTTCTCTCGCTTCCGAGGTCGTCGCGCGTCAGACGAGGCAAGACGTCGAGCGGGGCCTTCTCCATCGCCTGGGCACGTGCATCCAGCAGGTCGGTCGCTCTTTTCGCCAGCTCGCGTGCGCACTCGGCTTCGACTGGCTGCGCGGCTTCGTCGGCCGCAGGCGCTTCCTCAGATGGAGCGGGTGGTCGAAGCTCACCGAACACGACGTGATCGTTGCCGAAGAACATCCCCTCGAGCAGGTTCTGGAAATAATCGGTGCCCAGCTTGCTGCGCAGGAAATCGATGCAGCGCGTGTACTGGGCGAAGCCCGTGGGTCTATCCTCGAAGGCCAGCCACCCCGCCATCGAATCCTGTATGAACATGATGCCATCGGGCGTCGTCCCGAAATCATGGCTCTTCAGCCGGAATTCCATCTGTGCGATGCCAGCTTCCACAAGCTCTTGCGACAGACCCTCGTCGAGCACCTCGCGTACCGCTTCTAGCAAAGCATCGCGACACGCCTGCGCCGACCCCGGCTGAGTGCCCAGCATTGCCACGCGCAACGTGGGATGAAACGCATCTGCCGAGACCATGCCCACCATCTGGTTACATACGCCCGACTCCAGCACGCGGCGCTTGACCGGTGCCTCATCGCTCATGAAAAGCTGATCCGCCAGCACCATGCAGGCAACGGTCCGGTCGGGGTCGCTGGAATCGCTCACCACGCTCCAGTACTGGCACATGCAGCGCTCCGGGGTGATGTCGCCTTCCACCACGACATTCCCTTCAGCTGCAGGCGAGAGCGCGTAGTCGCGCATGTCGGCGAGTCGGCTTCCCGCAGACCGGCTTTGCTCGAGCTGTCCATCCGCGATGGGCGCAACGCCTATCCCACCCCCATCGCCAGGGGCGGCCTCCGGAATGGCACCACGCAGGTGGGCATCGAGGAACGCGAGCATGCGGTCCTTGTCCACGTCGCCGTAGACGGTGATGCGGCAGTTGTCCGGCCGATAGCATCGCTGGTGCGTTTCCACGAACTGCCGATACGTGAGCTGCTCGATGCTACCGGGTTCGCCACCGGAAACATACTCGTAAGGTGTGCCGGCAAACAGGGCGCGCTTGAGTGCTATGCCCAAATCGCCTTCCGGGCTGGTGTAGCCGCGCATCTCGTTGAGCACCACGCCAGTCGTCGCGATGTCCTCGCCCGACACCTCGTAGTGCCAGCCTTCTTGCAAAAAGATTGCCTCGTCGTACAGCAATGCGGGATGAAACACCGCATCCAGGTACACGTCAGCCAAATTGAACAGGTCCTTCTCGTTGGTGGTGGCAACGGGATAATACGTGTAAGTCTGCCCTGTGGCCGCGTTCAGGTAGGTCTTCATGGAGGTCTTCAGCAAGTGAACGAACGGGTCCTTCACTGGGTACTTGCGCGACCCGCACAACGTCGAGTGCTCGATGATGTGAAACACGCCTGTATCGTCTTGCGGCAACGTCTTGAACGCGATTGCGAAGGCCTTTTCAGCGTCGTCGTTGGCCAAAAACAGCAGCTCTGCTCCCGATAGCTCATGGCGCATAAGATATGCATCGCCATTGTAGTCGGGAACTGGCTCGACGGATACGGTGATAAAGCCGTGGATGGGTTCGCTGGTGCTGGCCATGAGCGCCTCCTGCTGTACGTGTATCGAGAATCGTCGGATTTGCAATGAGAATGCCACATGCTTCTTGTCGAAGCAAGCGAGCGCACGACGAGTGTACGAGGGCACGAACGCATGGCTTCTCAAATGGGCTTCTCAAATGTGTGTTCCTGGTGAACGCAAGCCAAATTGATGCTTGACGCACGCCCCTGCTCTGATATTATTCCACTTGCACTTTTTCGGGGCATTAGCTCAGCTGGGAGAGCGCATGGCTGGCAGCCATGAGGTCAGGGGTTCGAACCCCCTATGCTCCACCAATAACATCAGGTCACAACCTTGCGCTTGTGGCCTTTTTTCATGCCTGGTGAAAACCGGGGATATTTTCGGGGATATTTGCACGGGATTACGCGCTTTTCTCCGCCTCTTTGATTTACGGGAAGTTGTTGACGACTGGGACACAACGTCAAGAAATTGATTCCCAAGACTGCTTCTGCATGGTATGAATTCATTGGTGGTCCGAAAGGGCTACCTCCAAGCGCCGGGGGTTGTCTCCCGGCATCTTTTGTGCTTCCTGAGGGGCAGCTGCTGCTAAAAACTGATGCATTTTGCTAAACATTTCGTATATGCTTACAGGGACTAGGCAAAGGCGCGGATGCGGTCAAACCCACATCGACGTTCTTTGACATGGTTGTTGGATTCCAGCCAGCACAGTCAGCTCGTTAGAGGAAAGGAATGCAGATGAAATGCCCGAATTGCGGTCAGGAGATGCGACAAGGCTTTCTGTTCACGACCAAGGACGGAGCCTTCAGCTTCGCAGACGAAGTGCCAAGCATAGTGCGCAACGCGAAGACAGCGCCGGGATTTGTCGAGATAACGCCGGTCAAGCCCAGCCACCGAGTGCGCATCGAAGCCAATTGCTGCGAGAGCTGCAGGGTTGTCCAGTTCCAG